>CAJLPX010000012.1 GCA_905208635.1 uncultured Collinsella sp.
ATCGCAGAAAAATGTTTCCGCAGGGTTAAAGCGTATCAAGCGCTCAAAAAACGTGCTTGAGCAGGCCGTTGCGAACGAGCGGCTAGCGCGAGGTCGAAGCGCGGTGTTCGATGCGGCCGGGGATCTCTATGCGCTTGGGAGCCAGCCTTGCGGCCTCGCCCACCGTGGTGGTGACCACATCGATGCGCTCGGACAGACGCTCGACCACGCGCTCGGCGATGGCGAGGGTGTCCTGCGCGGCCGTGGTCACGCCGCCAAAGAGCACATGGTTCCAAGGGTAATCGTCAAATGTCGCGATCTTGAGCCCAGCCGGCAACGAAGGTCCCAGCTGTGCCAGCGCCTCGGTCAGACGTAGGAAGACCAAGCCGTTGACGGCGATAAGGCCGAGCTTTTTACCTGCGTTGTCGCGAATAGTCTCGTCTAAGCGACCAACGCCCGTGGCACCGCCGTCGGCCAGGGTGACGACCTCGCCGGCCAGGCCGCGACGCGAGAGCTCGTCGGCAAAGGCCTCGGCGCGCTCGCGACGCACGGGGCTGTCGTCGCTTGCCTCGGTGAGCAGGCACAGACGTTCGCTGCCCGCAGCGGCCAAGGCGTCTACCAGGCCAGCGACCAGCTCACGGTTGTTGGAGGTCACCAGATCAATGCCACCAGCGGCAACGTCGCGGTCGAGCAGCACGACGGGCAGGCGCCCCGCGGCTGCGGCGATCGCCTCGTCGTTGCCGCCGCAGGTATTGACGACCAGACCGTCCACGCCGGCATCGATAAGCCTGGTGAGCGACTCTGCTTCCTTGGCAGGGTCGTTGCCGCTAATGGCCGTCATGAGCGAGCAGCCGCGCGCGGCGGCGCTGGCGGAAAGGCCCTCGAGCATGGCGCTGGAGAACGGATTGGCGATGTCGGCCAGGATCACGCCGATGAGGTTGGTGCGCGAGCTGCGCAGATTGCGCGCGGCGGCACGCGGACGATAGCCGGTGCGCTCAATGACCTCAGCGATGCGAGCACGGGTTTCCTCGGTCATCTGTCCGGGGCGGTTGTTGAGATAGCGCGAGACCGTGGCCGGGCTCACGCCCGCCTCGGCGGCAATGTCCTTGATTCTCATCTGCGCCATAGCGCACCCCGTTTCCCAATTGTCGGCGGTCTGAGCCATTTTAGGCATTTTTTAAAAATCTCGGTTGCAAAACGCTGTAGGTGAGTATACTACAACTCGAAACGAAACCGATTTCGTAAACCGATTTCGGCAAGCGTTGGCACGGAGGTGCAAAGATGCGCCCTACCGTCTTGGCACCTCCGTGCCAACGCCATATCAAAGGTGTACGCACGAGCAAGAAGGAGCTGCGCGACCATGGGTAAAACGGTTCTTACCTTCGGCGAGATCATGATGAGGCTCTCGCCCAAAGACCATCTGCGCATTGAGCAGGCGACCGAGTTTGATGTCCGCTACGGCGGCGCCGAAGCCAACACCGCGCTTTCCCTGGCTTACCAGGGTGACAAGGCAGCTTACGTCTCCGTTGTCCCGGCCAACCGTCTGGGCGAGTGCGCCCTGCGTTCGCTCAAGGTTTACGACGTTGACACCACGCGCGTTGTGCGTCAGGGCGACCGTCTTGGCTCCTATGTGTTTGAGGTTGGCGCCTCGCAGCGCGGCAACGGCTGCGTCTACGACCGCAAGTATTCCGCCATCAACATGGCCAAGCGCGACGTCTTTGATTGGGACGAAATCCTCAAGGGTGTCGATGTCTTCTACTTCTCTGGCGTGACTCCCGCCGTGTCCGACGAGATGGCCGCTGCCTGCAAGGATGCCCTCACCGCTTGCCGCGCCAAGGGCATCACCACTGTGTGCGACGTGAACTATCGCGGCAAGATGTGGTCGCCCGAGAAGTCGCAGGCAACCATGAAGGAGCTCCTGCCACTCGTCGACATCTGCATCGCCAACGACGAGGACGCACCCGCCGGTCTCGGCATGACCTGCGTCTCCGGTTCACTTGCCCACGGCATCGAGGAACGCGACACCTACGTCGAGATGGCCCGTCAGATCTGCGCCGAGTACGGTTGCAAGAAGGTCGCCTCGGTCGTCCGCAACATCTCCTGCGTCGAGCGCTCCATCTGGATGGGCATGCTCTTTGACGCCGAGAGCGGCGAGCACTGGTTCTCCCCCGCTCACGACGTGCACGTGCTCGAGGGCGTTGCCGCCGGCGATGCTTTCAACGCCGGACTCGTCCATGCCCTCATCAACGACTTTGACCCGCAGGCTGCCGTCAACTACGCCATTGCGGCCTCGATCCTCAAGCTCACCATCAAGGGCGATTCCAACTTGGTGACCGCAGACGAGATCGCCACCGTCGCCAACGCCGCCGACGGTGGCACTCGCGTTGCGCGCTAAGCCGTCTCCATTCCGCGGGCCGCAGCTTTCCATACCCATACCCCTGCGGCCCGCTCCCCGATCTTTCCGGTCGGGCAAAACCACCAGTCCCATTCCGGTTTTGCCCGGCATTCCCTATACGACTGGTCGCGCAGCCGGTTTTGGAATTGCTTGAACCCCAAGCAGTGCCTCCGATAACCAATCCAAAACCGGCTCTTGACCAGCACATTTAGCAATCATGCGCCCGCATACGCCGCACATCGAAAGGAACATCATGTTCGATCAGTTCTACACCACGCTTGAATCCCTGGGCATCGTCCCGGTCGTCGTGCTCGACAAGGTCGAGGATGCCGCCCTCCTCGCTCACGCCCTTATGGCAGCCGGCATGAAGTCCGCCGAGGTCACCTTCCGCACCGCTTGCGCCGCCGAGTGCATCGCCGCCATGGCCGAGGCCGAGCCCGAGATGTGCGTTGGCGCCGGCACTGTCCTGACCGTCGAGCAGGTTGAGCAGGCCCGCGCCGCCGGTGCCAAGTTCATCGTCTCCCCGGGTTACAACGAGGACGTCGTGAAACACTGCATCGACATCGACCTGCCCGTGCTGCCCGGCACCGTGACCCCCTCCGAGGTCACCGCCGCCGAGAACCTGGGCCTCAAGGTCACCAAATTCTTCCCCGCGGCTCAGTATGGCGGCCTCAACACCATCAAGGCCCTCGCTGCTCCGTTTGTCGGCCATCGCTTTATGCCCACCGGCGGCGTGAACACTGCCAACGTCGAGGAGTACCTGAGCTCCTCCGCCATCATCGCCTGCGGTGGCACCTGGATGGTCAAGCCCACCCTGTTCGCCGACGGCGACTTCTCCAAGGTCGAGCAGATCGCCCGCAAGGCCATGGACGTCGTCAAGAAGGTCCGCGGCTAACCCTGCCGCCTGAGACGGGGTGAAATGGTGGATTTTCTGCTTGACTTCCCCGCTTGACTCGCTCTCTATCGTGGGGGCGCGACCGAGGCCGCGCCCCTTTAAAACGGCTCGGAAGCGCGCCGTTTCCGTCACGAACAAGAACCGAAACCGTCTTGTATGCTGATAGAACGTGACGGAAGCGACACGCCCCCGAGCCGCTTTGTTTACGCGGCTGGCAGCCGCGCCCGACTAGGCCGCTGCGACAAAAACCATGTCACCTAAACAGCTGCGGCGCCGTCTGGGGGAATGGACCCTTGCTTCCGGTCTTTTCTTCCAAGCGGCGCCGCAGCCTTTACTGCATCTCCCAAATTCCGAAAGGAAGGTCACGACATGCGGCCGCTCATCGTAATGAATGGCGAGAATATAGATTGGTTCCACACAGTCATCAGGATGCTCATGTATCTTGCCGGCGTTGCCATTTTGGCACTCGGCATGAGCATCCAGACAGCATCGGGGCTTGGGGTGGCAGCGCTCACCTGCTTCGCCACAACTCTGTCCATGCTCACCGGCAAAACACTCGGTTTTTGGATCATTGCGACCTACGTTGCTTACATCGCCGCGCAGGTTGTTATCCTCCGCCGCGAGTTTCAACTTCGCATTCTTCTCGAAATCTTTTTCTCGACGCTCATCGGCGGCTTCACCGATTTCTTCATGGCGGTCAACCAACTGCATCCCACGGCACTCCCCGCACAGGTTGCGACCATGCTGCTCTCCCTCGCTGTCACCGCATTTGGCGTAAGTCTCGTCGTCAACATGGGCGTTGTCCCCAACGCGCCCGACGGCTTGGTGCAGGTCATTGCCGAAAAGCTTAAACGCCGCTTTGGCGACGTAAAAGTCGTGTTCGACTGCTCACATGTCGCCGTGTCCCTCATTCTGTCGCTCGCGCTCATGCACAACCTAGGCGGCTTTGGCGTGACCACAGCCATCTCGGCGCTGTTCTTGGGCCACGTCATCAACGTCGCCAACAAGCTCTTCGCCCAGCACTTTATCCGCGCGGCATTCGGATAATAGCACCACCGTAAGAACCCGCGAACAGCGCTATACGTTGCTATATCTCACTAACGTTGCTATATCTTGCTATAAATCGACCGCTGCCAGCCAACATACAACAGGCCTCAAGCGGGCAAAGGCTTGGGGCCTGTCTTGCAATATGGTTCTTTTGGCCTATGCGCGCTCGTATTTCGTGGAACGCCCAGTTCCCCGCTTTACAACCACGTTCCGCCCAATCAGTGATTCAAGCGCCGTCAACGCACGCGCGCGGCTCAACCCCGTCTGCTGCTCAATCTCGCCCCGCGACATTATTCGTCCGACCGACAAAGCCTTGAGAACCTGGGCCTCTTCCTCAGACCCCTCAAAGGCATCGATAACGGGCAATGTGACGGTCACCATGCCGCCGCGAACATCAAATACCGGTCGGCTTAAAGAATCTCGATACGCACGCCTGATTCGCGCGATTCCCGTGCCAAATTTCTCGATGTAATCCAGCTTTAAAAAGACCTCGGCGACAATTGGGTTTCTGGGCACGGATATCTGCCCATACAGGTATTGTTCCGTCGTCAAACCGGCAGGCAGCGATCCGGGCGAAGTGACAACGACGCGATCGTCGTACAGGGCAATTTGAACATTCGCTCGAACGTCCCACGTCCGATGCACCAAAGCGTTTGCAACGGCTTCGCGAAACGCCTCGAGAGGAATTCGATCGGTTTGGACGCGTTCCATCCCTTCGATACGTTCATAACGGTAGTAGCGTGCAAACATAGCCACCGCCCTGTCCACCTGTTCAATTGCGGATACATTTGTCGCCGACTCACGATCCAAGATCACATCCTCGGTATCACCAAAACGGACGCAGTCGATGCCAGGAAAATCATTCTTATCCGCCAAAATCGCCGCAGCGTTGGTATAGCCGTCCTTGCCGAGCAAGCGAAGCGTGCGCATAATATCCGGCGTTAGCTCGGAAATGCCGAGATGTTCAACACACTTTTGCTCGAGCGTGCAAAAACTCAAGCCCTGGCGAGTCGACGTGAGCGCGTCGAACGTTACGTTGCTGCCTTCGAGCGTCAACCTGCCATACTCAAACCGGTCGACCTCCACCGTTGCCGAATCGTTTCGCCTGTAGGCCTTTCCCTTGCTTCGATAGGGTTTGTCCTGTCCCTCATAAACCGTAAGGATTACGGTCCCGTGTTTCTCATCGGGGTCGAGCGTGTAACGGGGAGCGGGATCCAAGCTGTCATTAATCATGTTCTCAATGCGGAGACACTCTGCGACCGGATCTGCAAGGCCGACAGCCACGCCCTCGTCATCAACGCCAAACTCAATCTTGCCCGTCCCGTAGTTTGCATAAGCGCTAACCGTTTTAAGAAACGTCGGCGTAACGCTTTCCTTGTATTCGACTGTAGGGCTCTCTCTAACAACCATACGCCCAACCTCTTCGTTTCGTACCATTCATGACCGTATTATAAGACGAAAACCGTTTGCGTACTGATTTATCCACGACGCAAATGGTTTGCGTCTTGATTTGCGTCCGAAATGAGAATGGAAACTGCGCTTTCGTACGCTTATTACCAAACGCAAACTATTTTCGTTCGGCAATACGTCAACAATCCGGACGAAAAAGGCCCCGAGCTCGTGAGTGAACTGGGAGGGGCGTCTGCACCACCTGGGCAGCACAACAACCCCTATTTCATCGCGACTTATGGGGGAGACGATTAGATGGCCGAGTCTTTGGACAGCTCAAAATAGTCGGGATGCAGGGCGATAACCGGGCCCTGCTCCTCGGGCATCAGGTGCAAGTGCGTCTCCGCCAGATAGCTCGCCGTGTCGGTATCGCCCCTCTTAATGGCCTCGAGAATCCGGCGATGCTGTCGACGAATTGGCTCCCAATCTAGGTCCTGCGACACCATACGCAACCAGTTGTATCGCTCAAAGTGCGTATTGACGCTCTTCATCCAATCCCACAACATATGGCGGCCGGCGATCTCAAAACACGTCTCATGGAACAGGTTGTCCAGGTCAAAGAAACGACGCGTTTCGCTATGGTCGAGCGACTCGGACTCGGCAAGAATCTGCTCGAGCCGATGCTTTTGCTCGGACGAAGCGGCCGAACAGCATTTTATGAGTACGCTTCTTTCGAGTTTCTCGCGCAAGAAACAGGCATTCTCGGCGTGTTCCATGCTGATCTTAGAGACGTAGGTGCCGCTCTTGGGACGCGTTTCCACCAGCTCCTGCTCACGCAGGCGCACAAAGGACTCGCGAATGGGCGTGCGCCCGATTCCCGTCTCCTTTTCCAGACCAATCGCCGAAAGGCGCGTGCCGGGCCTGAGCTCGGCATAGATGATCTTGGAGCGCAATGCGTTGTATGCCTGGTCTTGCAGGCTCTGATAATGCTGGTGTTGTTCCATAAAGCCCTCGGATGAAGCCCACGGTTTGTCGAATATCTCTCCACGTAATACTATCGCATCCTGCGGCGCTCCCCGCACAGGTTATGAGCATGTCGCCTCCCCTTCGATCCGCAGATGGCAAGCATGGCACAAAGCGCGCAAGCCCACCGCGGCACACGATGCGATGTGTTTGCACCTGCCCTACAACCGCAACATGATTGCGGAGAGTGCACAGGCACAGAGCGAATGGCGGGCATCGCGACAATCGGCCACAACCGTTCGCCTTTTAAAAGTGAACGTTCACCTGATTCTAGGAAAAGCTGCGAGTAAATTCCTCTGCTTCTCCTATACTGAGCTTGTATTAGAAGTAGGACTCATAAAGATGAACGTTTCTTTAGGAAGGATTGCTATGTCTGATCTAATGGACAGCTTCCGCCTAGATGGCAAAGTCGCGCTCGTGACCGGTGCCACCTACGGTATTGGCATGGCCATTGCCGAGGCGCTCGGTGAGGCCGGGGCCAAGATTGCCTTTAACGCCCGTCACGCCGACAAGGTCGCCGAGGCCGAGAAGCACTACCGCGAGCTGGGCTTTGATGCGCACGGCTATGTTGCCGACGTCACCGACGAGACTGTCGTCGCCGAGCTCATCGCCAAGATCGAGGCCGATTTTGGCACCACGCCCGACATCCTGGTCAACAACGCCGGCGTGATCCAGCGCACCCCGATGCTCGACATGAGCGCCGAGGACTTCCGCCGCGTCGTCGATATCGACCTCAACGCACCGTTTATCGTGTCCAAGGCCTGCCTGCCCGGCATGATCGCCAAGGGCCACGGCAAGATCATCAATATCTGCTCGATGATGAGCGAGCTGGGTCGCGAGACCATCGCTGGCTATGCCGCCGCCAAGGGCGGACTCAAGATGCTCACCAAGAACATCTGCTCCGAGTTTGGCGAGGCCAATATCCAGTGCAACGGCATTGGGCCCGGCTATATCGCCACGCCGCAGACCGCACCGCTGCGCGAGACGCAGCCCGACGGCAGCCGTCACCCGTTTGACCAGTTCATCATTGCCAAGACGCCGGCAGCCCGTTGGGGCACGCCCGAGGACCTTAAGGGTCCCGCCGTGTTCCTGGCTTCCGACGCTTCGAACTTTGTCAACGGGCACATTCTGTACGTCGATGGCGGCATCCTGGCCTACATCGGCAAGCAACCGCAGTAAGAAAACTGAAAAACTGAAAGGTTAACTCAAATGAAGATCGCTCTGATTAATGAGAATTCTCAGAACTCCAAGAACCCCATGATCGAGGCTGCCCTTAAGAAGGTTGTCGAGCCCATGGGGCACACCGTCTTTAACTATGGCATGTATGCCGACGCCGGCTCCAAGCCCCTCACCTACGTGCAGAACGGCATTCTTGCCGCCGTGCTGCTCAACTCCGGTGCCGCCGACTACGTCGTGACCGGCTGCGGCACCGGCGAGGGTGCTATGCTCGCCTGCAACTCCTTCCCTGGCGTGCTGTGCGGCCATGTTGCCGACCCGCTGGATGCCTATACCTTTGCCCAGGTCAACGATGGCAACGCCGTCGCCATGCCCTTCGCGCTCAAGAACGGCTGGGGCCAGGAGCTCAACCTCGAGTACACCTTCGAGAAGCTCTTTGGCTTTGGTTCGGGCAACGGCTATCCCGCCGAGCGCGTTGAGCCCGAGCAGCGCAACAAGAAGATCCTCGATGGCGTGCGCGCTGTGACCATGCGTCCGCTCGTCGACGTCCTGGGCGAGATCGATCAGGACCTGGTGAAGGGCGCACTTGCCGGCGAGCACTTCCAGGAGTACTTCTTTGCCAACGCCACCGACGAGGTCATCATCGCCAAGGTCAAGGAGATCTTGGGCCTGTAATAAGGCCCACGGGGCGCACCGACCCCCAACAAACCGCCAAGCAAAAGGCGCCGCGACGATCCATGTGTCGCGGCGCCTTTTTAGATTGGCTATCGCTTGAGTCACCGCAAGGCGGCCGCTCCCCTATTTGCCAAGAGCCTACAGCTCGCAGGCGACCTTGTAGCCGTCGCCGATGGCATCGCGGATGTTGCCGCACTTCTGGGCATCGCCCAGCACGTGGGTGACAACGCCGGCAGCGGCAAGGTCATCGGCCAGCTTGGTGTTGGGGCGGTAGCCCATGGCAAGCACCAGCGTATCGGCATCGGCGATGGTGTGGATCTCGCCATCCTTCTCGTAGCTGATGGTGTCCTCGGTAATCTCGGTCACCTTGGCCTCGGTCAGCACGTGAACGCCCTTGGAAAGCATACGCGTGATGAGGACCGCGCGACCGGCGCCTCCCTCGTTGGCGGCGAGCGTCTTGGTCATCTCGATAACGGTGACGTCGCGGTTTGCCGGCGACAGATCGTTGACCAACGGGGCCAGGTAATCGGCCGTCTCGCAGCCAACGGTGCCGCCGCCCACAATGACGATCTTCTTGCCCGGGAAAGCCTTGCCGCCCAGCAGGTCATCAGCCGTCATAACCTGCTTAAAGCCCTGCATGAAGGCCGGAGCGATGGGCTCGGCGCCATAAGCCAGGACAACCTCGTAGCCCGCGTAGTCACGCTGAATGTCCTCGGCCGAAAGCTCGGTACCAAAGACGCACGTGACGCCGGCCTCAGCCAGGCGACGATACTGATACTTAATCACGCGGGTGAGTTCCTGCTTTGCCGGCGGAACGGCTGCGATGCGCATCTCGCCGCCCGGCTCGTCCTGCTTGTCCACGAGCACCACGTTATGGCCGCGCTTGGCGGCAATGTAGGCTGCCTCCATGCCCGCAGGACCAGCGCCCACAACCAGTACGTTCTTGGCCTCGGCGGCAGGCTCGTAGCCGGCCTCATCGCGCTCCACGTCCGGGTTGACGGTGCAGGAGATGCGCTTGCCAAACATAATGCCGTTCAGGCAGCGCAGGCAGCCAATGCAGGGGCGGATGTCGTCGGCGTTGCCGGCAGCGGCTTTGTTGCAGAACTCGGCATCACACAGATTGGCGCGACCCATCATGCAGATATCGGCAGCACCGTCCTCAATCAGCTCCTCGGCGATCCAAGCCTCGTTAATGCGGCCGACCGTGGCAACGGGAATGTTGACGTGCTTTTTGATCTCGCGCGAGCAGGCGGCGTGCGAGGCCTGCTGGGTACCGGCGGCGGGAATCGCGGAGCCGCGCTTGATGGTGGTACCACCCGACACATGAATCATGTCGACACCGGCCTTCTCCAGGCGACGCGAGACGTAGATCATGTCGTTGAGGGTCAGGCCGCCATCGGTGTACTCATCGCCCGAAATGCGGACGTCGATGATAAAGTCCTTGCCGCAGCGCTCGCGAATCTCGGCGATGACTTCGAGCAGGAAGCGCATGCGGGCGTCGAGCGAGCCGCCGTACTCGTCGGTGCGCTTGTTGTAGAGCGGAGTCAAAAAGCCGCCGAGCATACCGTGGGCGTGCGCCGCGTGGACTTCGACGCCATCGACGCCGGCCTTCTGCATGCGCACGGCGGCGTCGCCAAACTGATGCGTGAGCTCGTGAATCTCGTCGACCGTGATGGGGCGCGGTGCCTCGCGGGCGTAAGACGGGCCCACAAAGGACGGAGCGATCAGGCGAGGCGTGCCCGGAATGTTAAAGGCCATGTAGGCGGGGTGGAAGAGCTGCGGCATGATCTTGCAGCCGTACTCGTGGACGGCCGCGGCGAGCTTTTCCCAGCCGGGGATAAACGTGTCGTCGTAGCAGCACATGTCACCCGGCAGATAGGTATAGGTAGGCTCGACCGTCACGACCTCGGTGATAATGAGGCCCACGCTGCCCTTGGCGCGGGCACGGTAATGATCGACCAAGTCGTCGGTCACATAGCCATGATCGGCCAGGTTGGTAGATACCGGCGGCATAAAGACGCGGTTCTTGACCTCGGTCGTACCGACCTTGATCGGGCTAAAGAGCATCGGGTAGGCGGATGACTCCATACAGGCTTCCTTTCGTTTAAGCCGCTCGGCGGCAGTTGCTAACTTACTTATCGTATCAGCAACTGCCGTATCCGCACTCGCTCGCACTCCTCATCTTCAATCCCGACCCTAAAAAAGCTGCGGTGGAATACGGAGTAGATGAGGCTTCTGACAGCCAAAACAGTCCGTATTCCACCGCAACTGATGGTTGGTATGTATTAGAGGCCCAGGTAGCTGGTCGTGCCTTCGACGGCGAGCTTGGCGCCGGCTACGGCATGAACCACGGTGAGCGGGCCGTTGACCACGTCGCCGGCGGCAAAGACGCCCGGCACGGTGGTCATGCCGTGCTCATCGACCGAAAGAAGGCCGCGATGGTCGGTCTCCAGACCGCCCGTCGTAAGCACCAGCTTGTCCTTGGGCACCTGCGAGGCCGCGATCACCACGGTGTCGGCAGACACATGGTCGAGCTCTTCCTCGTAGCCCACCACGTTGTCGTCCTCGTCAAAGATAGCCGTCTCGAACACCGGACCGTTATCGTCGATGGCGCAGATCGCCTTGCCGCGCACGATCTCGGCACCGTCAAGCTCGGTCAGCTCCACCTCGTCATCGATGGCCGAGATATGGCGCGATCGGGCATACACGGTAACCTTGCGAGCACCCGAGCGCAGGGCCGTGCGGGCAACATCCATGGCCACGTTGCCGGCGCCGATAACCGCCACGTTCTGACCGATCGCCACGCTCGTGGGATCGACCAGGTAATCGATACCAAACAGTACGTTGCCACGCGACTCGCCGGGAATACCCAGCTTGCGGGCGCGCCAGGTACCGGTACCGACAAAGACCGCATCGTAGCCGTCGCGCAGCAGGTCGTCGATATGCAGCGCGCCGCCAATGGTGGTCGAGGGACGGACGCGTACGCCAAGCGAGCACATCACGTGGCGGTACTTTTGCACGAGAGCACGGGGCAGGCGAAACTCGGGGATGCCGTACTCCAGCACGCCGCCGATCTCGGGGCGCTGCTCAAACACCGTGACGGCACAGCCCAGCTGGGCCATCTTAATGGCCACGGTAATGCCGGCAGGACCGGAACCGACCACGGCAACCTGCTTGCCGCACGACGGCGCCGGCTTCCACTCCTTGCGATCCAAATACGCTGTCGAGATATAGTTCTCGATGCTCGAGAAATGCACCGGCGCGCCCTTGCGGCCCTGGATGCACGCGCCCTCGCACTGGCCCGAATGGTTGCAGATCATGGAACAGACCGCGCTCATGGGGTTGTTCTGGAACAGCAGCTCACCCGCCTCCTGAAGCCGGCGCTGCTTGAACAGATCGATGATCTGCGGGATAGGCGTCTGAACCGGGCAGCCTTTAAGCTGACAGAACGCCTTTTTGCAACCTAGGCAGCGGTTCGCTTCCTCAACAATATGAATAGCCATCGGTACCCCTCTTTGACCTCTGCGGCAATCTCTTTCGCCCAGCCTGCTTTGTTACAGAATCACGTGCTCGCACATCACGCTGTGCCCCATGCGCAGCAGCTCGTCGCGCGAACGCTCGACCGTGGACGGTGTGCTGTTCTCGATAACGGTCATAATGCCCGGTCGCGCGGCCGCGGCCCAAGCGGCAATAGCCTCAAAATCAAAGTTTCCGCACGTACAGGCGCCGTGGCATACCAAACGAGAGCCCGAGCCATCACACCAGCCATCCTGGTCCTCGTTGTCTACGATCTCGTAGTCCTTGGCATGCAGCACGCGAATCTTGCTGCCGCACAAGTGCAACATGCGCGACACCTGCTCGGAAGCCTCACCGACAATCGTGGGATGCAGTAGCGACACCGGATCGTAGATCACGCCGAGTGCGGTGCTCGAAACGCGCTCCAGAACCTCGCGGCAGCGCTCGGGCGTATTGACGATCTCATTCCAACCGGGCTCGATCAGAAGCTCGCCGCCCTCTTTTTCGGCCATCGAGCACACGCGTGCGAGTCCTTTGCAAAACGCATCGAGCGCAGCGGCCGAAAAACGGTCATCGGCCATCTTGTTCTGCGCGTTAGGGCGCCCCGTCTCGGTCCCCACCGGACAGCCCCCAAGCCAGCGCGCGAACCTCAGGCACGCCTCGTACTCGGCATAGGTATCCACCAGTTGATTCTGATCGGGCGTTGCCAGGTTTTTATAGCAGCCGAGCACCGCCACCTGCACGCCGTTGGTGTCGAGCACCTCGCGCAGATGGTCGGCGAGTTCGTGCGTAAGGCCGGAACGGTTAATGCCAAAGGACTTGTAGAGTACTTTGCTCGGCAGCTGAATGCATGAGAAACCCAGTTTGCCCGCCATGCGAATGCGCTCCTCGACCGTACCCTCGGGCAGGTCGTGCAGGCGCACGCCGACGCTCAGTGCGCCTTTTGACTGCGCCATGCCTAGACCTCCTTGCACGCATTGATGCCCGGCGTGTAGCCGCCAAACGGGTCATCGATGGAGCACACGCCCGAAGGGGCGAGCGGATCGCGCTTACCGGCCAACTTGTCATGATGCATGGTCTCGATATAGGCGAGCACCAGCGGCGCCACGCCCTTCGCGTCGTTTTTGACGACGGGCTCGCTCATGTAGTAGCCAAACGTGCCCTCGCGGTGCGCGGTGTTGCCAAGACCCGCCACCAGGCAGATGTTGTCGAGCGCCAGCTGTCCTTCGCGCTCGGACAGGCACGTGTCGCAGATGCCGTCAAACGCACGGCGGCCGTACTGGTAGTAGCGCTCGCCCAGCACGCCCAGGCGCACGCCCTTCATGATGGCGTTGGCAAAGATGGCGCTGCCCGACTCCTCCAGATAGTTGGGGGCGATATTGGGCAGGTTGATGACCTGGTGCCACATGCCGGTCTTCTCGTCCTGATACGGCAGCATGGCGTCGATCAGGTCGTGGAACATCTTGCGGATCTCGTCCTTCTCGGCCGACATCGAGGGCGGCATGAGCTCCCAGGTATCGATGAGCGCCATGGCGAACCAGCCCTCGGCGCGCAGCCAGAAGTTGGCCGAAAGGCCGGTGACGGGATCGCACCAGAACTGCTTGCGGCTCGCGTCGTAGGCGTGATAGTACAGGCCGTTGAGGGGGTTGCGCATCAAATCGTGCACCACTTGGAACATATGGAAGCTATCCGAGCAGGCACGGCGGTTGTGGAAGCTCAGCTCGTACTGCATGTAGAACGGCTGCGCCATGTACATGCCGTCGAGCCAGATCTGGTTGGGGTAGACGGCCTTGTGCCAAAACACACCCTCTTTGGTACGCGGCTGGGTTTCGAGCTGACGATAGATGGTATCCATGGCGGCACGGTACTTGGGCTTGCCCACCAGGTCATAGAGTTTGTAGAGGGTTTTGCCCGCGTTGACGTTGTCGAGGTTGTACTCCTGGGGATCGTAATGCTTGATGGTGCCGTCATCCTGGACAAAGAAGTCGATATAGTCGTCGGCGAAGGTCAGGTAACGCTGCTCGCCGGTGATCTCGTACAGCTCGATGAGTGCCTTGATCATGCAGCCGTCAATGTAATTCCAGGTGTTCTCCTTGCCGGCGCGAAGCTTTTCGATATTCCAGGCCGGCGCCTGAGGCGTAGAGGTCTCGATCAACTGCTCGATATAACGGTCCAGAATCTGATTGCAACCCATTGCTGTCCCCTCTGACGTTATTGATGGGTGAACGTTTCCCCTAGTGTAACGCGAACGGGGATTATAGGGTGAACGTTAACCCTATAATCCCCGTGAACGGCAAACTTTTAACGGCAAACGGCGGTGAGGCCCGCAGCGATGCGATGCGCCAGGCGCTCATAGCCGGCAGGGCTGTAATGCAGACCGTCCGGCATGTAGAGCTCGCGGTGCTCCGGCAAAAACGGGCTGATACCGCTTTGCGCATAGAGGTCGATCACCGGCACCGAGTAGCGGTCGCAAACCTCCAGCATCGCCTGCACATAGGCGTCTTGCGTCAGGCCCAGATGGTTGGCCTCGTTGCTTGCCGGGATATCCTTCTCGTGCTTTCCGCTCGTCTTGCACGGCGTCATAAGCACGAGCCTCAACCGGGGCGAGCGAGCCGTGATGGTACGGATGAGATAATCGAGCGCGCCATAGAACTCGTGTACGTCGGTGCTGCCCGGCTCGCCTAGCGGCACGTTACGGCTAAAGTCGTTAACGCCGCCAAAGACGATGCAGACGTCTGCCGCGTGATCGATGCCGTCCAAACGCTCGACAAACGAATCGGTACGGTCGGCCTTGACGGCAATACGCGAACCCTTAATACCAAAATTCTCGACCGTAGCGCCGCCCAGCAGCGCTCCTAGATGCGAAGTCCAGGAGATATCGTTGCCTCCCCCACCGCATCCGTTATCGCCCCAGGTGGTCGAGTCGCCAAAGCAGCAGATGGTCGATTCGCTCAAGTTTTTCGGTTCCATATTCTTCTCCTCACCCGCACACCGGCGGTCATACAGGTACATACCGTTCATTTGCAACATACCGAAGGACTATGCGTGGGCGTATTCCGCAACTTGCGAATCGAGCCATTCGATATCCTCGGCAAGATGCGCCACGCCCAGGTGGTGTCCACCCGGGCAGACCTCGTGCAGAAGGTTTTCGTCCTTGCCCAGCAGCGCGTAGGCGTCGCGAACGATATCGAGCTGCTCGTCTACGTTCGCAAGCCCGCGGGCGCCGTTGAGATGGTCTTTCTCGCAGCTCTGAACCAAGAGCGGCCGTGGCGCGACAAGCGATGCAATGTCGCCCATGTCGAGCAGACGCCAGAGTCCAGGCGTGTAATTGCAGCTGCAATTACCGTTGAGGTGCAGTAGCGAATCATCAACGCCGTACAGATAGCCCGAGACAAACGCCTTGCGCACGCGTGGGTCGAGCGCGGACAGGTACAACGTCATGTAACCGCCGCCCGAAAAACCAAAGCAGCCCAGGTCGTCCATGGCAATGTCACCGCGTGTCTCCAAGTAATCAATCAAGCGCATGTTGTCCCAGGCGTTGAGGCCCGCGACCGTAAGACCCAGCGGCTCGGCCATACGTGCTTGATTCAGACACGTACCGCGCAGGTAGCTGTTCTCGTCGTCGCCCTGACCCTTCCAGTCACGACGGTATCCCCAACCACGCGCATCGGGGCAGACGGTCACGTAACCCATGCGCGCCAAACGCAGACCGTAGTCGTAATTGAACTTACGCACGGCATCGTCGACCGCCGGCACGCCCGCAACGCCGGCTATGCTTGCAGCACCCGCCCCCTGGTGACCATGCGGGCAGATATAGCAGCGCTTGAGTCCCCGCTCGTCAAGCTTGGGGCGGGACGGCTCCAACAGGTAAAACGGCATCCACACATCGTGCTCAACCTGCAACAGCGCATGAGTACGCACGATGCTGCCGGCAACCCGCACGCGATTGAGCTCACGAATCTCAATCGGGGCGCGGTCCATAAGCGAAAGACCCAAAATATCGTACAGACGAGTCCTGGTCGCAGCCTTCCATGCCTCAAAGTCTGTGGGAGTCTTGCCCGTAAATGCGGCCGAGCGCCCTTCGCGCTTCAGTCGGGCGCGCAGCGCAGGCTCGTCCTCGTAGTACGTCTCGATGTGCACGGTGCGGCCATTGGCAGATAGCCCGACCGTCTCTACCGCATCACCGTCGCCGCCCTCGGGATCCCAACCATCCGTGCCGGCAAGCACTCGGTCACGCGCATAGCGTTCGGAATCCTGACCAGTCAGGCAATGCGCCCACGGCACCCAAGCGACAGTATCGCCCGCCGGGCCAAACAGGGCACCGCCGGCATACAGGGTGCCGTCATGTGCCGCTGGCTTATTCCAATCCCACCAGCCCTCGAGTGAAATATGGGGGCCCAGCCAGCATTCGAGCAAAACGGCCTGGGCCCACTCGCGCCATGGACGACCCAGATAGACCGATCCGGGGGCAATGCCCTCATCGGCTGTAAACGAACAGCCATGAAACACAAATCCGTACGGCTCGCCCTGAGGCGTGGAGGCTGCCGTTACATACCCGTTGACATCCATATCGCGGTTGAGCGAGCGAATCTCACACCCCTCAAAGTAGGCACGCGCGCCGCCAAAGATAAAGTCGACATCGCCCTCGATCCGGCAACGTCGAAAATACTGCCGCCCCACGCGGCGCGGGGCGAACTGCTTGGGGCCTATAAAGCCGCCCGGCTTGGCCTCGCGCGGCGGCAGCGGCCCCAAAAAGAGCGTGTCCTGGTGTCCCTTAATGCAGCAGGCATCGACAACCAGGCGGTCACCATCGGCATACAGGGCAATCGCCTGGCCGACCTCGCGCCCATCACCGGCGTTGTTTTCGATTGTTAGACCCGCAAGCGTCACGTCGTCGGCATCGACCAGCACCGTGTACGTACGGAAGGTGCCGAGTCTTCCATCCTGGCCGCTACCATCTTCCGAAGGCATCTTGGCACCCAGGCCTCCCACGATACGCACGCTGTCGGCCGTCTCGCCCTCGAGCGTCACATGCGGACGACGAATTTCGACCTGCTCGCGATACTCGCCCGGCGCCACCAGCACACGCACCGGCACGGTCGTATCGGACACGCACCGCTCCGCCGCCTCGAGCGCCGCCGAAATGCTGCGATACGCGCCTTCGCGTTCGAGCGATACCTCAAAGAGCTGCTCTTTACCACTCATCTGTCATTACGCTTTCTGTCACAGAACACCCACCATGCAATGCCGGCACCTATAGATTGCGTGCGACAGCCGGGCAGACCCGACCGTCGCACGCCTCAACATGCCGTATTCACTTGTGCAGGAGCACTACCCTACGCGCGGATAACCTTGTCGACGTTTTGCAGCTGCAGCTCGTCGCCATCCTGACCCTCGATGCGCACGTTCTGCAGGTCGAGGACTTTCACGTTCTGCGCGATGATGCCCTGGCGCACCATGGGCTCCACGCCGCAGGCCATGGCCGGCACAAAGGGCTCGGCATCGGCGGCAAAGGTCACATGGACATCCTGGAACGTCAGGCGCGTCACCTTGCTCTCGGGAAGGCCCGTGATATAGGCCGCGGCCGCATGGCAGTTGGTGGCCTCGATATCGCAAAACGTCGTGGCGCCAAAGCCGGGCGTACGGTCGTCGACGGGCAGCGCCTCGCGAGACTGCACGTAGTCGGTCTTGCCGTCCTTGTCGCAGAAGTAGAACGAGTTGACCACGAAGGGCGTGAGCACCTTATCCATGCGAATGTGCTCGAAGGTGATGCCCTCGTTGACGGCGTCCTTGCCGCGTCCGCGGCGTGTCTTGACGCGCAGGCCGCGGTCGGTGCGCTCAAAGAGGCACTTGCTCACGGTGAGGTCCTTGATGCCGCCGGCGGCCTCGGATCCCAGCACCACGGCGCCGTGGCCGTCGTGCATGTAGCAGTGCGAGATCAGCACGTCGTGCGTGGCGGGACGGAGCTCGGGTTCAATGCCCAGTTTGCCGCTCTTGATGGCGATGCAGTCGTCGCCCACCGAGAACTGACAGCCAAGGATGCGGACAAAACCGCAGCTCTCGGGATCGAAACCGTCGGTGTTGTGGGAGTTCTTGGGACCCTCGATGGACAGGCACAGGGCATCGACGTGCTCGCACAGAATGGGATGGATATTCCACGCCGGGCTGTTGCGCACGGTAAAGCCGGCAAGACTCACGTTTTCGCACTCGGACAGGAAGATCATGCGCGGGCGGGCGATCTCGCGGCCCTCCTCGGGACGGAAGATGTTCTTAAAGTCCTTGTTCCACCAGTTGTCCTCGGCAAAATCGGTCTGGCCGTCGATGGCGCCGCGGCCATAGATGCACACGTCGTGCACGCTCAGGCCCGTAAAGGTCGAACAGTAGGTCGAGAAGCTCTCGCCCTCCCAACGGCCCAGGGGCAGCATATCGGTGCCGGCGTACCCAGCCCCCTCGTCACCCGTGACCGTGCCCGGAATGTAGGCAAGCGCGGCGCGGTCGTGGCGGGCCAGCAGCACCGCGCCCTCGGCAAGCTCGATGTTGATATTGCTCTTAAGGAAGAGGGACTTGATGCGGTAGTTGCCGGCGGGGATCAGCACGCGCCCGCCCTTGGGGCAGGCCATGATGGCAGCCTGAATGTTGGTGGTGTCATCGTGCTCGGCATCGCCCTTGGCTCCGCAGTCGCGAACGTTGATGGTAAAGGGCTCCGCCGGCGTGGTGACGCCTACGCTCAACTCGCGCTCGCCGCAGACAAAGCGGATCAGGTTGCGCTTGCCGGGAGTCAGGCCATCGACATAGGTCTCGACCGTATTCGTGGTACCGGCGGGCTCATCGTTGACAAAGATCTCCCACGTATCGGCACAGGTAAAGTAGCCGCCATCGTCGAGCTCGATAACGGCCGCGCGGGCATTGCGCCAGATAACGTTCGTCTCCATGGGTCTCTCCCTCAAATGTAATCAGAAGTTCATACTACTCGTTTTTAAAAAAGGGCCGTACCCGCCGGTAGATCTCCGGTGGCACGGCCCTGTGGTTTGGACGATGCGCCTGCCCTACTCGGCGGGAATTACGCTGCCGTCCTGGAAGCCAACATTGTTGTGGGCGAAGCAGTCCTCGTACTTAAAGCCGGAGAGCTCCTCGCAAAGCGCCTTGACCTCGGGCTTGACGTCGGCCATCTTGCCACCCTCCTTGACACGGTGGATCTCGTCGCAAAGGATGTCGCACTGCTCCTTGTCGATCTTGATGCCGCGGGCAAGGACGGCCGCGAGCAGGAAGAAGCCGGCGCAGCCGATGAGCATGTAGCCGCAGATGTACAGAGGCACGGTGGCGGGCTGGGTCACGGCGTCGCTGTTGCCGGCGGTCTGAATGAAGCCGGAGGCAGCAAGGACGATAGCCCATACGTTGACGGCAACAGCCTGGGCGATCTGCTGGCAGAGCTGCTGTGCGGAGCTGTAGATGCCCTCGCGACGACGCAGGGTGATGAGCTCATCGACATCGGGGATGTAGTTGAGCAGAACATCGGGCAGATACTGGAAGCCAACGTAGAAGAACTTCCAGATGGCGAAGATGATGGGGTAGGCGATCATGGCGATGGCGACCGTGGAGGTGCCGTTGATCTGACCAAAGGCGAAGTAGTTGTAGGCGATGATGCACGCGGCGCAACCGACGTTTGCCAGGTACCAAGACTTATGGAAGCCCTTCTTGGCCATGAGGGCGACCCAGATGGCGGTGCAGACGATAGCGACGACCTTGCCGGGCATCTCCATCACGGACTCGTAGGACTTAGGAATCTGCAGACAGTAGACGATGAAGAAGGACAGGCACGCAGACCAGCAGGCAGCGGCGAGCTTCGTGGAGACCTGCGCATACAGGACCTTGCGGAAGGACTTGTTGCGGAAGGTAGAGATAACGTCGATGAAAAACTTCTTGATACCCTCGCCGACGCTCTCGATCTTCTCCTGAGCGACCTCCTCGGGGGTGTGCTCCCACGTGGACAGGTACACGCACAGCAGCGAGATTGCCATGACCGAAGCGTTAATCGTAGCGATGATGAAGTAGCTGAACGGGTTGGTCTCGCCGAAGGTGCCAAAGCCAAAGCCGACGAGTGCTGCCATCAGGAAGCCGGCGGCGTTACCAAAGAGGTGCTTGTAGCCGGTGAGGTACGTACGCTCCTTGAAGTCATCGGTCATCTCGATGGTAAGCGGCGACAGGTTGGCGGTGCAGAACGTGTACGCGACGTTGTAGATCAGGTACAACACAAAGTAGTACGGGAAACCAAACGGCGTAGCCACAAAGATGAGCGGCTCAGCGACCATCATCGGGATAGCCAGCAAGATCCAGAAACGGCGGCGGCCAAAGATGCGGCCGATCTTAGTAGCGTAGAAGTTATCGGCCACAAAGCCCATGAGCGGGCACAGAATGGCGTTGAGATAGATGGCGAACGAGCTGATCAGCGCAGCCTCGCCTGCGGACAGACCACACTCCGTGGACAGGAACAGCACCATGTAGCTGTGCGTAAAGCTCAGAGCACCGGAGTTGAGCATGCCGCCCATACCAAAGCCCAAGCGCGTCCAGAATGTGATCTTGCGCTTTTTACCGATCTTGTTAGTCATCGAGCTCCCTCTCTTTTCTCGATTGTCTTGTAACAAGACATTGGAGTCCATACCGATGTCTGTCTGCATATCGCCCACTCGTAGGGTGAACGTTTAGCTAGATTATGCGCGATTGCATATGATAGGTGAACGTTCACTTGTATATTATCCTTGAACGGTCGTTTTTTGCCGTTAAACGGATATCTGACTTGAAAAAAATCACGATTACATGGGTATTGAGTGGGTTTAAATTTGAGGTCGATTAGGTGAACGTTTATTGTTTTCGCCGCTCCCGTACCCTCAGGAAGACACGCCCGAACAGACAGAACAAACATGGCCCCGCCGGGAACACTCCCGACGGGGCCATGGTCAATAGCGCCCTATGCGAACCCATTTACCGCTACAGGCAGACGCCATCCTTCCAAATGCTGATCTCGTGGCAGCCGCGACGCTCGGCACTCGTAAGCTTGCCGCTCGCCGTGTCCAGCACCATCTGATACAGGTCGTCGGCAGCCTCATCGAGCGTGCGCTCGCCCGTAGCCACCACGCCGGCGTTAAAGTCCATCCAGTTGGCCTTGTGGTCGCACAGACGCTGGTTGGTGAACACCTTGAGTGTAGGCGCCGGTGCGCCAAACGGCGTGCCGCGGCCGGTCGAGAACAGGATTACGTGGCAGCCGGCAGCCGTCAGGGCCGTGGTGGATACCATGTCGTTGCCCGGACCGCACAGCATGTTCAGGCCATGCTTGGTAGCCTGACCGGCATACGGCAGCACGTCGACGATGGGGGCAGATCCGCCCTTTTGCACGCAGCCGCAGCTCTTGTCCTCGAGCGTGGTAATGCCGCCGTCCTTGTTGCCGGGGCTCGGGTTCTCATAGACGACCTCGCCGTGGCTGATAAAGTAGTCCTTAAAGCCGTTGAGCATGTCGGAGGCGGCATTGAAGACGTCCTGGCTCTCACAGCGATCGAGCAGAATGCTCTCCGCGCCAAACATCTCGGGAACCTCGGTGAGCACCGACGTGCCGCCGCGGGCGACAACCATATCGCTCACGCGACCGATCGTGGGGTTGGCGGTAATGCCCGAAAGACCGTCAGAGCCGCCGCACTTAAGGCCAATGACCAGCTCGGAGGCAGGAATGGGCTCACGCTTGGCCTGCTTGGCCAGGTCGGCAAGCTCGGACAGGATCTTGTGACCCTCGACCTGCTCGTCGGCTACATCCTGGCAGGCGAGGAATCGAACGCGCTCGCGATCAAAGTCACCGAGCTCGTCGAGTACCTGCTGGTGCGTGCAGTTTTCGCAACCGAGGGACAGGAACAGCACACCCGCAGCGTTTGCGTGACGCGAGAGCGCCACCAGCAGACGGCGCGTCTGGGCATGGTCGGCACCGGTCTGCGAGCAGCCAAAGGGATGCGGGAAGTAGTAAACGCCCTCCAGCGAGCCCTCGACCAGATCCTGAGCCTGCTCGCACATGGCACGTGCGACCTCGTTGACGCAGCCGACCGTGGGGATGATCCACAGCTCGTTGCGCGTGGCGGCGCGGCCGTCAGCGCGGCGGAAGCCCATAAAGGTCTCGGGCTCAACCGGCTCAACGACCGGATGCGTCGGGTTGTAAGCGTACTCGACCTCGCCCGAAAGGTTGGTCTTGACGTTATGTGTATGAAGCCACTGACCGGGCTGGATGTCGCCCGTCACGTGGCCGATAGGAAGACCGTACTTGACGACGTCCTCCCCCGCCGCAATGGCACGCACGGCCATCTTGTGGCCCTGCGGGATATCCTCCGCGGCAACGACCTCGCCCACCCCGGGAACCGCGACGGCGGTGCCCTTGGCAAGCGGCGACAGCGCGACGATCACGTTATCGGCCGGATTGATCTGGATAGTATTCATTACAAAGAGTCCTAACCCTACAGGTTGAGCAGAAGTCAGCGGGCGCCCGCCAGTTGCCCGGCGGGCGCACAGAAGGATTTAGGCCTGGGCGTTGGCGAAGGCCTGCTTGGCGCCCTCGACGCGCACGACGGCAAGCGCGTTGACGACAAACTCCTCAAGGCCGGCAATCTGCGTAAGGTCCTCGCCCCACATCTGCTCGTTGGTGAGCACGTCGTGCACCAGCTCGGCATCGTCTGCGCCGGCGTGGGCGGCGTAGAAGTCGAGCACGAAGGCGTCGTCCTGAGCGGTGTACTCGGTGCCGTCGGCACGGCGCAGGCGCAGGCCATCGCCCTCGCGAGAAACGAGCTCCTGAGTATAGAAGGCAATGAGCGTAGCGAGGCTCGTCGCCAGGCACTTGGGCAGGTTGCCGGTCTCGGCAACATAGTCCTTGAGCGTGGGCAGGTCGCGAGCACGCCATTTGGCGGTTGAGTTGAGGCAAATGGAGAGCAGCGCGTGGTCGATAAACGGGTTGTCGAAGCGGTTCTCGACGGCGGCGGCAAAGGCCTTGCAGTCCTCGACGTCCAGGTCGGCGGCAAGCGTCGGAATGACCTCGTCGTAGAGCATGGTGTTCATGAAGCCACGAACGGTCTCGTCGTGCATGCAATCGCGCACGATGTCAAAGCCGGCAACCCAGGAACCCGGGACAAAGGCGGTATGGGCACCGTTGAGGATGCGGACCTTGCGCTTCTTGTACGGGGTGACATCGGGGGTCACAAAGACGCCCGGCAGGCCGGCCTTCACAAAGGGGAGCTTTTCGGCAAGCGACTCGTCACCCTGGATGCCCCACATCTGGAAGGGCTCGCGCACGGCCAGGAAGGGATCCTCGTAGCCCAGGCGCTCGGCCACGGCAGCGGCCTCCTTGGGGTCGCGGATGCGGCCGGGGACGATAGTATCGACGAGCGTGGTGCAGACGGTGCAGTCGTTGGCCATCCACTGCGTAAACTCGTCCTCCCAGCCCCAGTCGCTCACGTACTGGTTCATGATGCGCAGCAGCTCCTCGCCGTTGTGATCGATGAGTTCGCAGGCGAGCACGATGACGCCCGGCTTGCCGGCGGCCCAGCGGGTGTGGAGCACCTGGGCAAGCTTAGCGGGGAAGCTCGCGGGCGGCATGTCGTCGGCCTTGCAAGACGGATCGTAGGCAATGCCGGCCTCGGTGGTGTTGGAGACGATAATCTCCAAATCGTCGGAGACGGCGACCTCCATCATGGCACGGTAGTCGTCCTCGCGATACGGATTGAGGCAGCGGCTGCAGGCGCTGATCACACGAGACTCGTCGACCGTGTTGCCGTTCTCCTTGCCGCGCACCAGCACGGTGTACAGGTCATCCTGAGCGTTAATGCCGTCGGCAAAGCCAAAGGCACCGCTGATGGGCTGGACCATGACAACCTTGCCGTTCCAGCCGGTTGCCTCGTTGCCCATGTCAAAGAAGCGGTCGACAAAGGCGCGCAGGAAATTGCCCTCGCCAAACTGCAGAACCTTCTCGGGCGCGTCCTTGGGCAGCAGGTAGCCCTTGTAGCCGATCTTCTCGAGCGTCTCGTAGCTGATGTTCTCCATCGATGTCTCTCCTTAGATTGCTGTTAGCGTGCAGGCAAAACGGGGGCGCCGCGTGTGGCAACGGCGCTCCCGAGTTCGGTGTGATTCGATGCGGGTTTAAGCCTCGACGGTATCCAGGTCAAAGCCAAAGTAGCGGACTGCGTTGTTGTAGCTGATGTCGCGCACGATGTCGCCCAGCAGCTCCATGTCGGCCGGATACTTGCCCTGCTCGACCCACTCGCCGATCACGCCGCACAGCACGCGACGGAAGTACTCGTGACGCGGGTAGGACAGGAAGGAGCGCGAATCGGTAAGCATGCCCACAAAGTTGCCCAGCACGCCCTCGTTAGCCAGAGCCGTGAGCTGCTCGCGCATACCGACCTCGTTGTCGTTGAACCACCAGGCAGAGCCGTTCTGGATCTTGCCGGCGGTCGGAGCCTCCTGGAAGCAGCCCATCACGGTATCGATCATGGTGTTGTCAATGGGGTTCAGGCTATACAGGATGGTTTTGGGCAGACCCGTGGACTCCTGGATGGAGTTGAGGAAATCGGCCAGCTGGTCGGACGGCGTGTAGTTGGAGATGCAGTCGTAGCCGGTGTCGGGACCGAGCTTGGCGAACATAGCGCGGTTGTTGTCACGCTTGCAGCCAAAGTGCAGCTGCATGGCCCAGCCAAGGCGGACATACTCGCCGGCGACGAACCGCATAAAGGCCGTCTTGTACTTGAGGATCTCGTCCTCGGCAAGCGGCTCGGCGGCAAGGCCCTTGGCAAAGATAGTCTCGATCTCGTCGGCGGTAGCCGGAACGTACATAACGTAGTCGAGCGCGTGGTCGGAAGCGCGGCAGCCCAGCTCGTGGGCAACGTCGTAGCGCTTGGAGATGGCGGCCTTTATGCCCTCGAAGTCGCTGATCTCAACGCCAGCAACCTCGGAGAGATGCTTGCAGTAGTCGGCGAACTCCTGGCCACGTTCGATGCGCAGGGCGGCATCGGGGCGCATGGCAGGAACGACCTGAACGTCAAAACTGTCGTCGGCGGCAATCTTCTTGTGCCACTCAAAGCTGTCGGCGGGGTCATCGGTAGTGCAGATCATGCGGACGTTGGACTGCTTGATCAGGTTGCGGCAGGTAAAGCTAGCCTCAGCGAGCTTGGCGTTGGCAAGGTCCCAGACCTCCTGAGCGGTTTTGCCGTTCAGGACACCCTCGTAGCCAAAGTAACGCTTAAGCTCCAGGTGGCTCCACTCAAAGACGGGGTTGCCCACGCAACGGCCCAGGGTCTCGGCCCACTTCTGGAACTTCTCGCGAGCAGGGGCATCGCCGGTAATGAAGCGCTCGTCGACGCCGTTGGCACGCATCAGGCGCCACTTGTAGTGGTCACCGCCCAGCCAAACCTCGGTGATGTTCTCAAAACGCTTGTCGTCCCAGATCTCCTTGGGAGAAATGTGGCAGTGGTAGTCGACGATGGGCATGCCCTCGGCAAAGTTGTGGAACAGCTCCTCGCCGGTCTTGGTGCTCAGCAGGAAATCCTGATCGTCCATGAAGTTTTTCATCAAACAACCCCTTTGTTGGCGGAGCGGGCGCACGATGCGCTCGTTATCCTCTAGGTGAACGTTCACTATACTAATTCATTGCGACTTAAAAGGTGAACGTTCACCTAACCACCATGGGGTGAACGGTCGATTTTGTCCGTTCAACGGTTGTTGGAGCCGTGACACGCATGCATTGCGGATGGACTAACGTCCCCGAACACCGAACCTGGGCGTTTTTGCTCAGGTGGGTCATGTCTCGGCGTACATTTTTGGGAATATTCAGCATCGGGGCGTACTGCGCACCGTCCTCGACGCCCTATTTGATGCGCATATCGCGCCCGATCGGCATAAAAAAGTGCCTCCGATGGCGATTTACGCCATCGGAGGCACTTAAAACAGTCGTTCTGAGCCTCTTTCGGAACACGCCATTGCTGAATACTCCAAAAAATGCACGTCGCAAGAGGGGGTACCTGACCAAACGGCTAAATTCCCGCAAGCTCGCAGTAGCGGTCGACGTTGCTGGCAAACACCATCTCCACAGCACCCTTCTGCACGGGCTCCGCCGGAGTTTTACCCCACAGCAAATACTCGCCCAAGGTCTTGGCACCACGGTAGGCCAAGCTCACCGGGTCCTTATAGACGATATTGGTAAAAATGCCACGGCGTAAGGCCAGGGCGCTCTCGGGGAACAGGTCGTTGCCGATCACCATGACCTTGCCGGCCTTGCCGCTCGAAACAAGCGCGTCAGCGACCACCTCGGAACCAACGGCAAAAACGCTACAGATGAGCTCGGGAGCATCCGGCGCACTCAAGCGCTGCTCAAGCTCGCGCTCGAGCTGTTTGACTTGCGCATGGGCACCGGCAAGGTCCTCAACCCGCCATGGAATATCGTGCTCGCGCAGGTAATTATGAAAGGCGCGGGCGGTCAGATAGTGCGAGTCGGTATAAGGGTCGCCCGCCAACAGGAGCACGCGGGCGTCAGCCCCAGAAGCGTGGACCAGGTTAGCCGCCTGCTCTGCCATAAGACTGCCCGCCGCGGAATAGTCCGCCAGACTGGCACCCAGGCGATCGAGGTGCGGTCGGTCGCCGTCGACGAGCTCGATCGCCACACCCGCCTCGGCAATCTGCCTCAAGAGTTCGGTTGCGCGGTCATCGCCCGGAACATAGGCAAGCAGACCGTCAATCTTCTCGCCTACCTGCAGACGCTCATCAATCTGCTCGAGCGCATCGGCGTAGCCGCCCACGCCAAATTCTACGCGCTCAACCGTAATGCCCTGATCGATGACCTCCTGCTCAAAGCGGTTGCAGCCTTCCCAAAGGTAACGGAAAAAGTACGCCCCCTCGCGCGATGCGCGGGGCAGGCAAAACACCAGGTTGATATCCTTGCGCCGCAGGCTCGAGGCACTCGTATTGCGATGGTAGCCCATGGCCTCGGCCTTGGCATTCACCTTGGCACGCACGGATTCGCTCACGCCGGCCTTGCCCGTCAGGGCCTTATGCACGGTATTGATGGAAACGCCAAGCTCGGCGGCTATGTCCTTCATGGTTACGCGAGCGCTCATGGGGTTACTCCGTTATAGATAAGTTGCCAATTAACAGTACAGGTAACGATACCCCAAAATCACTCTTCAACTCGCCGCGCTCTCCCCCAAATGTGCAAAGCGCCCCGCGAACGGATGCTCGCGGGGCGCTTGGATGACGGACCTTACTTGATACCGCGGCCCAAGTCTTCGGCGATTTTGTCTACGCCCTTAAGTGCGGCGCAGGTCTTTTTGTTGGAGCAATGTCCTGTGCAAACGCCACCTTGAGCGCAGTCGGCGCAAGTGCCCTTACGATAAATGCGCACGCACACGGCGACAAACGCAATGCCGATAACAGCCAGTACAACAATATCGATAGGTGCCATAGCAAGCCTCCTCTAGTTAACCATCACTTACTTTACCCCATTCTCCACCTACCAAAAAGGGGCAGGTTTATTTTGGTCGGTTTTATCTGCGGAAACGCCACATCTCCCTCACCAAAAAGCCCGAGTGTCGCTGGGACACCCGGGCTCGTGGAAAGGGGCTAATCCTTATTCGGACTTAAGCGGAAACTGCGGCGGAAGCGGTGTTGGTCTCATCCTCGTCGGTCCATGCATGCTTGGGCATGGGACGGAAGATCTGGAAGAGCATCGCAACCAGCAGCACAATGGCTACAACCGTCCAAATACCAAACTGGCCAAGGACAAGCAGGTTGTAGAACTGGTTGATGAACAGGCCGATCACCCATGCGAAGGCGCACTCGTAGCCGATGGCAATCGCGGTCCACTTGCCGGAGTCCATCTGATTGCGAATGGTGCCCATGGCGGCAAAGCACGGAGCGCACAGCAGGTTGAATGCACCAAAGGCAACGCAAGCACCCATGGTCGGAAACATGCCGGCGAACGCGGTCCACAGGCTCGGGTCGGTCTCGGCGGCGTCGGCCACGGACAGCAGCGAGCCGGCGGTGGCGACGACGTTCTCCTTAGCGACAAGGCCAGAGACAGTCAGCGCAGTTGCCTGCCAGGTGCTAAAGCCGAGCGGGGCGAAAATCCAGGCGACCAGGTTGCCCAGCATGGCGAGCACGGAGTAGTCCATAAACTCCTCGGGGATGCCGTCCATCGCAGGCAGGAAGCCAAAGGAGCCGTTATAGCTACCAAAGTTGGAGAGGAACCAAACCACGACGGTAGAGGCGAAGATGACCGTGCCGGCCTTCTTGATAAAGGCCCAGCAGCGCTCCCACACGTGCAGCGCCCAAGAGCGGATCGCCGGGAAGTGATAGGCGGGAAGCTCCATAACGAACGGCGTCGGGCGACCGGCGAAGAGCTTGGTCTTCTTGAGCATGAGGCCCGAGGCGATGACGGCGAAGACGCCCAAGAAGTAGAACAGCGGGCTGATCCATGCGGCGGTGGTGGAAGAATCGCCGATGATGGAACCCATGAGCAGAGCGATGATCGGCAGCTTGGCGCCACAGGGAATAAACGTGGTGGTCATGACCGTCATGCGGCGGTCCTTCTCGTTCTCGATGGTCTTGGTGGCCATGACGCCGGGGACGCCGCAGCCCGAGGACACGAGCATGGGGATGAAGGACTTACCGGACAGGCCAAAGCGGCGGAACACGCGGTCCATGATGAAGGCGACGCGGGCCATGTAGCCGCAGTCCTCCAAGAAAGACAGCATCACGAACAGCAGGAACATCTGCGGCACGAAGCCGAAGATGGCGCCCAGACCGCCGACGATACCGTCACAGACCAGCGAATCGACCAGGCCACCGTCCTCGGTGCCGCCCGCCACAAGGGCGTCGTGCACCATGGTGGTGATACCCGGGACATAGGGCCCATACTGTGCCGGGTCGACCGAGTCGGCGTTGTCGCCCGCAGCCTCAACAGCTGCGTCGTAGGCATCGCGGCCCTGACCGAGCACGTACCAGCCGTCGGTGCCGAAGAGTTGGTCGTTGGTGAAGTCAGTCACCGTGCCGCCCAAGGTAGAGACGGCAATGTAGTACACACAGAACATGATGACCACAAAGATCGGCAGGCCCAGGATACGGTTGGTAACCACGCGGTCGATCTTCTCGGAAGTGCTCATCTTGGCCGGAGCCTTGGTAAGGCACTCGTCGATGATGTGGGCGATCACGCCATAACGCTCGCCGGTGATGATGGACTCAGCGTCGTCGTCGCAATCCTGCTCGCACTGAGCGACCAGCTGCTCCACGCGAGCGGCCTTCTCCTTGGTGAGGTTGATGAGCTTGCAGGCGTCCGCGTCGCGCTCGAACAGCTTGACGGCGTAGTAGCGACGCTTGTTGGCGGGAACGCTCGCCGGCAGATTGTTCTCGATGTGGTCCAGAACGTCCTCGATGGAGGAATCGAACTTGTGCTCCGGCACCTGGCCCTTGGAAGCAGCGGACTTCTTGACCTGCTCGAACAGCTCGTTGATGCCCTTGTTCTTAAGGGCCGAGATCATCATGACCGGGCAGCCGAGCTTCTTGGAGAGCTTGTCCGTGTCGATCTTGTCGCCGTTCTTCTCGACCAGGTCGGCCATGTTGAGGGCAACGACCACGGGCAGGCCGGTCTCGATAACCTGAAGCGCCAGGTACAGGTTGCGCTCGAGGTTGGTGGCGTCGACCACCTGGACGACGACATCGGGCTCGCCGCTCATGAGGTAATCGCGCGAGCACTGCTCCTCGGGGCTGTAGGGGGAAAGCGAGTAGATGCCGGGGAGGTCCGTAATCGTGACGCTCTTGTCGCTTAGGAGCTTGGCTTCCTTTTTCTCAACCGTGACACCGGGCCAGTTGCCAACGTAGCCGTTGGCGCCGGTGATCAGGTTGAAAAGCGTGGTCTTGCCGCAGTTGGGGTTACCCGCCAGCGCGACATGGATCTGAGAATCCGCCATTCAATCCTTCTTCCTTGTGTGCCTGCGCTGCTTTCTCCGCGCGGGCTGGATAATGTGCTTCAAAGATGCTGCATTAAGTTAGAAAAACCTAACTTTATCTGCAGAAATAACCGCGCAAAGATCCCTTACTGGACCTCGACGACGGCGGCCTCCTCCTTACGGATGGAAAGCTCGTAGCCGCGCACGTTGATCTCGACCGGATCACCGAGCGGTGCAACCTTTACGACCTTGAACGAAGTGCCCTTGATGAGCCCCAGGTCCATGAGGTGACGGCGAAGTGCGCCCTCACCGTGAAGCTTGACGATGGTAGAGCTCTCGCCCACCTTAACGTCACCCAACGTCTTCATTTACTTGTCCCCCTTTCAGTTTTTACAGAACGCTGTGGACTAACCGACGGTCATGATGTGCATGGCAACCTTGGAATCGATACCAAAGCGTGCACCCAGCACCGTGACGATGATATTGGCGCCACTCGAGCTCACCACGTGGATCTCGCTGCCCTCGACAAAGCCGAGGTCCTTGAGGTGGTGCTTCATGTCCTCATTGCCCTTTACACGAGACACGCGCACGGTTTCGCCCGCCTTTACCATCGAAAGCGGCATAGCCGGCATCTGCGGTCCGCAAGACATGAGTGAGCTCCTAACGTCAGTTCGTCCTCAACATCGACGCAGCAAAAGTTAACCACGTCTATGTTCGCTATAGTAAACTAGCACGTGGTTAACTTTTTGGAAAGGGTCCCCATTTAGATTTCGAAAAAGTTTCCTATACGAAACAAAAAGGCGCGGCAAAGAGCTGTCCTTTGCCGCGCCCTGTCATGCTTAGAGCGAGAGGTTTCTGATCGATGTGACGCAGGAAGCCTCGTCTACGCCCGAAACGCGGAAGATGATGTCCTCGCCGCACTCGCCGTAGAGAGCCATGAGCCCCATTACATCGCGGCCGTCGGTATGGCGATCGCCGATACTGACCGATACGTTGCTACGATGCTTGGCAATGATGTCGTAAAGCAGCGCAACCGGGCGGGCATGCAGTCCCAACGGATCTTTAATCGTCTTTGTAAACTCGACCATGTCCCCTCCCGCGGCATCGCACATTCGGCCGGCAAACCCAACCACGTGGTAGTTATTGTAGCGTTAGATGCTTGTCGAGAGCTCCTCTGAACACCTCGTGGGCAAAAAGTGGCAAATATGAGTACTGTCACCGATTTAGTAGCAGCAAAATCGCGAGCAAAGTGCCTGCTTTGAGCGATTCGAAGAGGTTGAAAGCCGTCAAACGCCCTTTAAAGGGGGTTAGATAAATTGATTTTGAGCCCGTTTTTGCTCAGAACAGGCCGAAAAATATGACACCTCTTTTGCAACAGTACTCATATTTGGCATTTTTTGACCACGGGGTCCAAAACCATGCCCCAAAACACAAAAGGAGGGGCCTCGTAAGGCCCCTCCTTAGGAAAGGGAATCGATTTATTCCACAGCCGTAGATTAATCCTAGCCGCTACTCCATCATGTCGAGGACGGAGGGGCGAAGCTCGTTCTCGGCGGCCTCGGGATCGGTCTCGCGCAGGCGGTTGATGTAGCGGTTGTACCACATCACGGCAAGGCCCAGGAAGACAACTACACCGCCAACGTTGTAGACCAGCGTCAGCCACAGAGGCTGATCGAGCGGAATGGTGCCGCAGATAAGCACGAAGCAGAAGACAACGAGCAGGAAGGCGGCAATGACCAGACCGAAGGTGCGCGAACCCATACGGAAGTCGCGGGGCGCAGCGTCGAAGTTCTTGCGCAGCATAAAGTAGGCAAGCAGAATCAGCAGCGGCGGGAGCAGAGCGGTGGCAGCCGTCATGTTGGTGACGATCATGAGCAGGTCGTCTAGGTTGCCGGAGCCCAGGGCCGGGATGATCAGGATGGGGACGACGATGGCGAACTGCAGCCAGGCAGCGCGGGCAGGAATGCCGCGCTCGTTGAGCTCGACGATCTTGCTACCAAAGACGCCCTTGGGGATCTCGGTGAAGAAGACCTTGATGGGAGCAGAGGTCCACATCATGAGGGAGCCCAGCGTGGCGGCAAGAAGGATCAGGCCAATGACGCGCGTGGACACTTCCATGGGAATGCCAAAGTGGGCAAAGACAGCGCCGAATACGTCGAAGATACCGGTGGAGATGGCAACGCCGCCCTCGGGAATGAACAGGTTGACCAGCAGCGAAGCGCCTGCATACAGAAGGCCGATGGTCAGGCCGGCGATAACGACGGTGCGCACGAAGGCCTTGACGCCACCCTTAAGGTCGTTAAGGAACACGCCGACAGACTCAGCGCCGCCGACGCCCTGGATGATCCAGGCAAGCGTACCGAAGAAGCCCCACATAGTTGCGAAGTTGCTCGTGTCGGGAGCCATGTTAGCGGGGGTAGGAGCCGTAGCGAACTCGACACCGCCAAAGGCAGCAGCCAGGGACAGCAAGATGAACACGGCAGTCAGGCCGAGAGCCGCGGTCGAGCCGAAGGAGGAAATGGAGCCGATCCACTTAGCACCCTTGGTCGAAACCCACGTGGCGATAGCAAAGACGACGATCTCGATAATGGTGATCCACAGCTGCGAGAGCTCGGCATTGGCACCAAAGAACACGTAGCTCGCGTAGATGATGACGTTAGGCAGGACGGACGCAAAGTAGAACAGGTTAACGAACCAGTAGCTAAATGCCGTCAGGAATGCCCAGCGACCGCCCATCGAGGTCTTGACCCAGGCGTACACGCCCGACTCGGAGTCCTTGTTAAGGCCGACGAATTCGGCGGTAACCAGGGTATAGGGGACAAAGTACAAAAGCGTAGCGAAAAAGAACGACGGCGCAGCTGCCAAGCCGATGGCCGCGTTGTTGTTGATGATGTTCTTGATACCGAACACGGCGGCGACCGTCATGCCCAGCAGAGCGAACGAACCAATCGTTCCTCGTTTTTCAGAGCTCATAAGCCCTCCCAATCATCCGTTATATCTCATCTAAAACCGTCCGGACTGCAAGCGCAATCGTGGACGGCGCACCTGCTAAGGGGAATGGGGAAAAGGGAGTCAACAAAGCCATCCCCCTTAACGGCGCGAAGCAAACGTCCAAACGGACGAATACTACTTGTTGGGGAAGGAATAACCTTCAACCGTCACGTGCAGTACCACGACGCGGGAATCCGCGGCATCGGCCACGACACGGTAGGCCTCGTCAATTTCGACGACGGCAACGCCGCCGGCGGGAATCGTCACGGTCTCCCCCGCACCCTCAAAGCGCTCGCGATCATCGATATCGCTGTAAGCACGGATGCAGGTGAGGTCTGCCTTGGGGGCAACCTCGACGGTCAGGTCGCCGTCGAGCGGAGCGAGCACGGCATGGTAGCGACGGTGACCGACCAGATCGGCGGTAGCGGCCTCGCGGGCATAGACCCACCAGTACACCAACGAGTCGCCGATGGAGTACGCCACATCGTGCTGCAGGTCGGCAACACCATCGAGCGCCTGACCGGTACGCATCCACTTCTTGACAGACTTCATCTGAGCGTCGAAATCGGCGCGCGAGTTAAAGACATGCATGACTTATGCCTCCTCAATGGGTGCCAGCGCCTGAGCCAGATCGGCAGACGTCAGCGGTCGCAGGGACACCTCAAAGCTGAAGCTCTCAAAACGGGTGCGGTAGGAATCGAGTACCTCGGAACCCCAAGAGTTCGAGCCAAGGCCGAGCAGCTGGTCGTTGATGTTGACCGTGACCGTATCGCCCTTGACAAGGTCGTAGACGTGCTTGGCGTTATCGATTGCCTCGCAGCTATAGGGCCATGCCGAGAACGAGAACGGGTTGGAGGCGGCGTCAGCCGGACGAGTCACCAACACGCCGTCACCGTGACTGGAGCGCAGGGCAACCCAGCGGGTACCCTCACGGTTGGCGCAGTCCTGAGGCATAACGTAGGGCGTGAACATGTCGTCGACCGTAGTGCGGTAATGACCGACCGGGTTGGCGCGCAGCGAGTCCGGATAGTTCTCGCCCGGGCCGTGGCCATACCACTCGACGGCACGATTGCAACCGGGGACCTCGAAGGAGATGCCGATGCGCGGGATGATATCCGAGTAATCTCCGTAGGGCTCGCCGGAAACCTTGAGGTCGACGCGACCGCTCGGAAGCACGGTGTAGACGAGCTCGACGCGCATGCCGAACGCGCGGACGGGAGGAGCGATACGCTGGCTCACGGTAACGACGACCGCATTGCCGTCCTGCTTCCAAGAAACCTTGCGGGTAGACGTCTGCATCACATCGATGAAGTTGTCCTTCCACAGGGAGTCATACTCCTGAGCGTGGTTGTCAACGAGCGGATGCCAAAAACCAACCTGGGGACCAGAGGCCATTACGTCGCGGCCGGATGCCTTCCACTCGCTCACGGTACCGTTGACTTTGCTGAAGGTCAGCTCGCCGTTGAGGGAGTGAATGCGGATCTCCTGCTCGGTCTCCTCGACCGTAAGCTCAGGACGAGCGGGGGCGGCGATGGCCGGCGCCGGATGGTTTGCGATGGCAAACTGGCTTGCGCCCAGCTGGAACATCGGCTCGCACCAGGCGTGAGCCGCCATGGTGTAGGCGCGCACGGTCACCAGGGTCTCGCCTACCGCGGCCTCGCGAATCACCAGTGGCAGCTGGACGGATTCGCCGGGAGCCACCGCGCCGGGCATAAGCGTCTTGCGGCACACTACATCGCCGTCTACCAGGGTCTCCGCCGACAGGCAGACATCCTCGAGGGTAGTAAACCAGCGCTTGTTCGTGACGGTCAGCTCGCCCGCCTCGGTGTCATAAGCCATGCGAACCGGGCAGATGACCTGGCCATACTCAGTGAGGCCCGGGCTCGGCTGCTGCCAAGGGAACACCATGCCATCGATGCAGAAGTTGCTGTTGTTGGGGTAATCGCCGTTGTCGCCACCATACATATCGTAAGCAACGCCATCCTCGGTCACAGCAGCCAAACCGTGGTCGCACCATTCCCAGATAAACTGGCCTTGGATGCAATCCCAGCGATCGAAGACCTCCTGGCACTCGGACAGGCCTCCGGGGCCATTGCCCATGGAGTGGCCGTACTCGCAGTTGATGCGCGGCTTGGGGAACGGATGCTCACCAAAGTCGTTCATCTGCGACACACGGGAGTACATGGTGGAAATGACGTCGACGGTATCGGCGTTGCGGTCCTCCTCGTAATGGACCGGACGATCATCGAGCTCATGAGCCTTGGCGTACATCGCGCGGATGTTGCAGCCATAGCCGCTCTCGTTGCCCATCGACCACATAATGATGCAGGCATGGTTGCGTTCCTGCATCACCAGACGCTCAATGCGGTCGACGTAGGCCGGCTCCCATGCCGGGTCGTCGGTGACCAGAGCGATGTTGCCGATATTCTCGAAGCCGTGGCTCTCCATATCGGTCTCGGCGACCAGCATAATGCCGTACTCATCGCACAGCTCGTAGAAGCGCGGGTCATTGGCATAGTGAGAGGTGCGCACCGCGTTGATGTTGTGTCGCTTCATGAGCTCCAGGTCGCGGCGCATGCGATCGAGGCCCACGGCGCGGCCCTTGTGATCGTCGTGATCGTGACGGTTGACGCCATGCATCTTAAAGTAGGTGCCGTTGAGGTAGATATGGTTGCCCTCGACCGTCACCTCGGCAAGGCCCTGGCGATGCGGAACGTACTCGCTGACCTCGTCACCGTCGTAGACCTCAAACGTAAGGTCATAGAGGAAGGGGTCCTCGGGGTTCCAGAAGTGGGCATCGGCAACGCTGCACTCGGCATGGCCGTCGACGCACTCGCCCGTAGCGACCACGTTCTCGCCATCGCTGAGCGTAAACACGACGCGGGTAGCGCCCTCGGCCACCGTATCGAGCGTGATCAGAGCGGCATCGCCCTCGCGGTGCGTGCGGAACCTAAAGTCGACCAGGTGCGCGGCGGGACGCTGCATAAGGTACACATCGCGGAAGATGCCCGAAGCCCACCACATGTCCTGATCCTCGATATAGCTGCCATCGCTGTACTGCAGGACCTTGACCGCAAACAGGTTGTCGCCCTCGACGAGCGCGTCGGTCACGTCGAACTCGGCGGACAGACGCGAGCCCTTGGTCATGCCGATAAACTGGCCGTTGACGTACAGCTCGCCATAGCTCTCGATGCCGTCGAAGCGAATGATCTCGCGGGCGCCGGCAGGAACGGCGGGAAGGTTGACGATGCGCTGGTAGACGCCCGTGGGGTCGTCGGAGGGAACGAACGGCTGATCCACCGGAAACGGGAAACCCTCGTCGGTATAGGCAAGGTTGCCATAGCCGTCTACCTGCCACAGGTGCGGAACCTCCACGTGATCCCACTCGGACTTGTACGTGGAGAGCTCCTCGTTGGAGACGGCAGCAGGCCCCTCAAAGAGGCGGAACTGCCACGAGCCAGACAGCTGGACAAACCCGCGCGACAGCTCGCGGCTGTACGTAGCGGCGAGATCGGCGGTCTCATAACCCATAAAGTACGCATGGGGTGCCAGGCGGTTCCTGTGGGTGAGCGCTTGGTTTTCCCAATCGTTAATGGCGTCCATGGTGATGCTCCTTCGTCATCGTAGTGATTCTTGTGCAACCGGTTGTCCTTATCTTACGGGCGATGCAAAAAACTGTGCAACCGGTTGTCCGCTGAACGGTCGATTTGGCCGGATTAACGATGCAACCGGTTGTACAACCGCGACACTTATGTCACCCTGAATATCGAAACCCAACGCAAAACATCGTTCTTAAGCTCGTAGGCAACCGCCACGCCCGCTGATATCTCAGCCACACGAGACGTATTCGATTGCGGCTTGGTTGCAAAACGACACCTGTCACCGGATATCATGAACGCTGTTCAGGTGCACTATAGTAAGCTGTATCCGCATTAGCCCGTATCAGTGACAACATCGACCGCATTTTCCAGGAGACGCCATGACCCAACCAGTTCGCACCGCACCTACGCTTGCCGAGGTTGCCGCAGCTGCCGGCGTGTCGCGCTCCACAGCATCGCGCGCCCTCAACGATTCGCCCCGCATTAGCGAGGAAACCAAAAAGCGCGTCCGTGCGGCGGCCAAGAAAGTCAATTTTGTCCCCAACGCTCGCGGCCGAGCGCTCGCTGTCGGGCGCACGGAAATCATCGCCGTGCTCGTGACCGAGCCCCTGAGTGAGCTCTTCAGCGACCCCACCTATAGCGAATTTTTGAGCGGCATTACCGAGGAACTGTCGGAGTCGTCCTATCTGCCCGTTATCTTGCAGGCGTCTTCTACGCATGAGCGCAACCGCGCACGCGAGCACTTTGAGCGCCGCTCGTTCGACGCCGTGATCGACGTCTCCCCCTACAAGGGCAGCGAGCTGCTCGAGGTGCTGCGCGAGCTGGGCGTACCCACCGTGTTGTGCGGCCAGCTCGAGGGCCACCCCTATCGCGATGTGTTCTCGACAGTCTACTCTGACGACGAAGAGGGTGGACGCTTTGCGGCACTCGCTATGAAAGAGCGCGGGCGCAAAGATATCGTCGCCGTGTTGGGACCGCAAGACAACCCCGCTGTTGTCGACCGCCTGCGCGGCTACCGCACCGTCCTGGGCGAAGAGCTCCCAGGCGCAAACGTTATCTATACCGGCTGGAACAGCGGAGACGGCTATCAGGCCATGCACCAGATCCTCGCGCGCAAGATTGCTTTCGATGGCGTGCTCTGCGGATCGGACCGTATCGCGGCTGGCGTCATCACCGCACTCAACGAGGCAGGCCTATCCGTTCCGGAGGACGTTTCTGTCGTCGGCTTCGACGATCACGAGATTGCGGCGTGCTGCGTCCCCGCGCTCACGACCGTCCGCCAGCCCCTGCGCGAAGAAGGCCACATGGCCGCCAACATTGCGCTCGACATGATCAAGGGTGCCGAGCCCACCACCTCCGTGATGCACATGCAGCTCGTTCAGAGAGACTCGCTGTAGGAAACTGGGCCGGGCTTTTCGCCAGACAGTTGTTGCGGAAAGCCTGCCCCGTTTTGAGCGCTCATTCTGGGGCACAGTTTCCGTTAGACCGCTCAAGCGGAAACTGTGTCCCATTATTTTGCCGAATTCTGGGTCGCGCTTTCCCAGAGGACCCCCTTTGGGAAAGCGCGACCCGTTCTGGACGCAGATTCCGGGACGCACTTTCCGCAACGCCCGGTCATCCCATGCCCTCACAATCTCGGCGTATAAAAAACGAGGGAAGGCACGTGTCCTTCCCTCGTTACGGGCAATATGTAGCCGCTTGCCTACATCAGGCGCAGGCTGACGTCCTTGAGCTGGGCGCCGCTAACGGCACTCGGGGCGCCCGACATGAGGTCGGAGCCGCTGGCCGTCTTGGGGAACGCCATGACGTCGCGAATGGAGTCGGAGCCGGTGAGCAGCATGCACACGCGGTCCAGGCCCAGGGCGAAGCCGCCCATCGGGGGCGCACCAAACTTGAGGGCCTCCATGAGGAAGCCAAACTGAGACTCGGCGCGCTCTTCGGTAAAGCCCAGGAGCTTAAGCATGGACATCTGCATCTCGGCGTTGTGGATACGCATGCCGCCGCCACCGGCCTCAAAGCCGTCCATGACAAAGTCGTAGGTGCAAGAACCGGCTGCCAACGGATCGGCCTCGATCTTGGCGATGTCGGTCTCGGTCGGCAGGGTGAAGGGCTGGTGCTCGGCAGCGTAGGCCTTGCGGTCCTCGTCCCAGTGGAACAGCGGGAAGTTGACGACCCACAGGAAGTCGTGGCCCTCGCGCTTGATCTCGAGCGCGTTAGCCATGTGGGAACGCATGCCGCCCAGGATCTCGTCGGAGAGCAGGCGCGGGCCGGCGGCGAACATCACAAGGTCGCCGGGCTCGACGTCCATGCGCTCGCGCAGGGCGGCCATCTCCTCGTCCGAGAAGAACTTGACGATGGGGCTGTTGATGGAGCCGTCCTCGCGGAAAGCGATCCAGGCCAGGCCCTTGGCGCCAAACGTGGAAGCCACGCCGGCAAGCTTATCGATCTTGGCGCGAGCCCAGGCACCGGCGCCCTTGGCGTTGATGGCCTTAACGACAGAGCCCTCCTCGTTCGCGGCAGTCGCAAAGACCTTGAACTTGGAGTTGGCGAAGATGTCGGTCAGGTCGACCAGGTGCATGCCGTAGCGGGTATCGGGCTTGTCGGAGCCATAGGTGTCCATGGCCTCCCAATAGTCCATGCGACGCAGCGGCGTGGGCATCTCGACACCCATGCGGCTGAAGGCGTCGGCAAGAACCTCTTCGAGCGCGCTCATGACGTCGTTCTGGTCAACGAAGGACATCTCGATATCGACCTGGGTGAACTCGGGCTGACGGTCGGCACGCAAGTCCTCGTCGCGGAAGCACTTGGCAACCTGATAGTAGCGCTCGACGCCACCGACCATAAGCAGCTGCTTCAGGAGCTGCGGGGACTGCGGCAGGGCATAGAAGTTGCCCGGCTGGATGCGGCTGGGGACGATGAAGTCGCGGGCGCCCTCGGGCGTGGACTTGAACAGGGAGGGCGTCTCGACCTCCATGAACTCACGGTTGTGCAGCGCCTCGCGAATGGCAAAGGTAAAGTCGGAGCGCAGCTTGAGGTTGGCCATCATCTCGGGACGACGGAGGTCCAGATAGCGATAGCGCAGGCGGGTGTCCTCGCTGGTCTCGATGCCGTCCTCGATCTGGAACGGCGGGGTGACGGAAGTGTTGAGCACCTCGGCATGATCGGTCAGGACCTCGATCTCGCCGGTCGCGAGCTTGGTGTTGGTGGTCTCCTCGCCACGGGCGCGCACGACGCCGTGAATCTTGATGGGCCACTCGGGACGCATGGTCTCGGCGATCTTAAAGGCATCGCCGTCGGAATGCTCGGGGTCGAAGGTGAGCTGCGTGATGCCCTCGCGATCGCGAAGGTCGCAGAAGATAAGGCCGCCGTGGTCGCGGCGACGGCTCACCCAACCGGTGAGGGTGACTTCTTCGCCCACGTTCTCGAAGCGAAGCTCGCCGCAGGTACGGGTGTGCATGGAATGCTCGTCAATGGGACGGGTCTGGCTCATACCAGTGATCCTCCTTTATGGATCTGTGCCGCCCCGTGTCGTTCCGGGCGGCGTCGTACAGATTTGCCCGGCCTGCGTAAACCGCGCAGCCAGACATGGCGTTCTATCTTATCGCACCTGTGTCGATGTGCCGCGGAAAAGTAGCTCCTGCCCAAAGACTTGACGGAGACGAAACAATTGGCGCACCGCAGTCGTCGCCGAGGCACGCCGCGTGCGACAATGTGCCCCAATACAACCGCGCTCGGAAAGGCCCAACATGACTGCACGCCTCATCGTTATGGATATCGACTCCACCCTCATCAATCAGGAGGTTATCGATCTTTTGGGCGAAGAGGCAGGCGCGGGCGAGCAGGTAGCACAAATTACCGAGCGTGCGATGCGCGGCGAACTCGATTTTAAGCAGGCACTCGAGGAGCGCGTGGGGCTGCTTGCCGGCTTGGACGAGAGCGTGTTCGAGCGCACCTTTGAGCGCGTGACGTTTACTCCCGGCGCGCTGGAGCTTGTGCGCTCGGCGCGCAGCAAGGGCTGGAAGGTCGGCGTGGTGAGCGGCGGCTTCCACGAGGTCGCCGATAAGATCGTAGCCGCCGCGGGCATCGACTTTTGCCTGGCCAATCGTCTGGAGGTCGTGGACGGCAAGCTCACGGGTAAGCTGGCGGCAGACATCGTGACCAAGGAGTCCAAGCTTATCCAGCTGCTGGACTGGGCAGTTGAGTGCGGTGTCGATATGGCCCATACCGTCGCGATCGGCGACGGCGCCAACGACATCCCCATGATCCAGGCCGCAGGCACGGGCATCGCGTTTTGCGCCAAGCCCAAGACGCGCGAGGCCGCCCCGTTTACCATCGACGAGCGCAACCTGATGCTCGCCATGGACATCATCCTGCGCGACTAGTCGATCCGTCCAACAATTGGATCAGTCTGTCCTATAGTTTCCGAACAATTTTGTCTTAGTGTTCGGAAATATACCCTTTGAGTGCTAGACTTTGCGCCGTCGAAGGGAACATATATGGATAAGCGAGATCTTGAGCAATTGCTGAGCGATGTTGCCGGCGGAGCAGTCACCCCTGCCGACGCCCTCACGCGCATCCAGACGGCTCCGACCGCCGATTTGGGCTTTGCGCAGCTCGATCTTTCGCGCGGGGTGCGCCAGGGGGCCGGCGAGGTTGTCTACGGGGCCGGTAAAACCGCCGATCAGATTGCCGCCATTATCGAAGCACTGCGCGATGCCGGCCAGGAGCGCATCCTGGTCACGCGCCTGGATGCCGAAAAAGCCGCGCGCACCGCTGAACTTCTTGGCAACGGCATCGACCTGGGATATGTCCCGGACGCACAGCTCGCCCTCGTGGGCGGCAAGCCCTCCCCTACCGGCAACGGACGCATCGTCGTCGCCTGCGCCGGCACGAGCGACCTGCCCGTCGCCGAAGAAGCCGCGTTGACGGCCGAGTTCTATGGCAACGAGGTCGACCGCCTCTACGACGTGGGTGTCGCCGGCCTGCACCGTCTGCTTGCGCATGCCGAGGAACTTGCCCAGGCACAGGTGGTCATCGCCATTGCCGGCATGGAGGGCGCGTTGGCGAGCGTTATCGGCGGCCTGGTGAGCTGTCCGGTCATCGCCGTTCCCACCAGCGTGGGTTACGGCGCGAGCTTTGGTGGCGTAGCCGCGCTGCTCGCCATGCTCAACTCCTGTGCCAGCGGCGTTTCGGTCGTCAACATCGACAACGGCTTTGGTGCCGCCTACCAGGCAAGTCTTATCAATCATCTGAGCGCCGGCACGCCCTGCGCCCGTTAAGGAGCATTCCATGTCCAATCATCAGCACACGCTTATCATCGACGGCACCTCGGGCATCAGCGGCGATATGACCGTCGCGGCCCTGCTCGACCTAGGCGCCAGCGAGGAGCACCTGCGCGAGCAGCTCGCCACGCTGCCGGTCGACGGCTTTACGATCGCCGTCACACGCGTAAGCAAGCATGGCATCAACGCCTGCGATTTCGACGTCCAGCTTGCAGAGGAGCTCGAGAACCACGATCACGATATGGCCTGGCTCTACGGCAACGAAGCAGCTGCCGAGCACACGCACGAGCATGAGCACCACCATCATGATCATGGCGAGCACGAACACGAGCACTGCCACGAGCATGACCATGAGGCCCACGGTCATGGCCACGAGGGTCACCATCACGCCCACGGCCATCACCACCGTTCTTTGGCGGACGTCACCGCCATCATCGATGGCTCGCAGCTAAGCGATGGCGCCAAGCGTCGCGCGATCGCCATCTTTACCGCGCTCGCCGCCGCCGAGGCCAAGGCCCACGGCAAAACGCCCGAGACCGTCATGTTCCACGAGGTGGGCGCCGTCGACTCCATCGTCGACGTCTGCTCTGTCGCCATCTGCCTCGATGACCTTGGTATTGAGGACATCGTGGTCGAGTCGCTCTCCGAGGGTCACGGCACCATCCGCTGTGCCCACGGTCTCATGCCCATTCCCGTCCCCGCTGTCGTCAACCTGTGCCAGGCGGGCAATATCGCCCTCACGCCCGCACCGGTCGCCGGCGAGCTCGTGACGCCCACGGGTGCCGCCATCGTCGCCGCACTACGCACGTCCGAGCACCTGCCAGCCCGCTACCGCATCGAGGCCGTCGGCTACGGCGCCGGCAAGCGCCCTTACGAGGGCTGCTCCAGCACGCTCCGCTGCCTGCTCGTTCACGTGGATGCATAGCCATGGATGCCCGCAAGGCAAAAAGCCGCGCCGCTATTGTCACGGCGTTTTCCGAGCTCCTGCGCGAGGAGGACTACGGCAAGATCACCGTCGGCGACATCATCGCGCGCGCTCACGTAGGCCGCGCGACATTCTACGGCCTCTTCAAGAGCAAAGATGACTTACTGTCCGAACTCGTGAGCGACATCTGCACCCACGCCCTCGATGATGACGGTACGCCCCTCGATGACCCACTCGTACAGGTCGAACATATCCTCAACAACCTCTGGGAGCGCCGTCAGGGTGTACGCGCCCTCGTAGCCGGCGCCGGCTCACGCGTCTTCGCCGACTGCTTACGCAAGACCATCATGTCACGAGCAGCCGAAACCGTCCCCACCGACCCAAACGGCCCCGCCGCCACCATGGACCGAAGCTTCCTACTACACCACATAGCCTCAAGCTTCGTAGGAATGGTCCAATGGTGGGCCTGGCACAACTTCCAAGCAGATAAGGCCGACGTAGCCAAAGACTACCTCTCAGCCATAAAGCCCCTCTTCAACTAAGTAAGAAGCTCATCCCAAAGCATCACCCCAACCCAGGGCGCCACGCATCCCAAAGTGTCAACAACAGCTCAACGCCCCTATCAGCAACAAGCCCCTCACATCCAAATTCAGATATATATGTTGGGTTGCTTGTTCGAACACAGCCAAGAATGCCCAGGGCTCGGCAAGGGTTTACTTTCCAACGCATTCCGCAGGACGCAAAAAGGCTCGCCGCACAAAGTGCGCAGCGAGCCTTTTTGCATGTCCGAGGACGCGTTGGAAAGTAAACCCTTGCCGAGCCCGAACCTTATAGAGCCGTCCTTCGACTAGAACATGCCCAAGAAACCATGCACAAACAGCGCGGCCACAATAGCACCGACAAACGGCGCGATGCCAGGAACAAGCAGGCCGTACTTCCAGTTGTTGTCAGCCTTGTTCTTAATCGGCAGCACCTGATAGGCCATGCGAGGACCAAGGTCACGAGCCTGGTTCATGGCGAAGCCGGTGATACCGCCCATGCCCATGCCAACGGCCCAAACGATCAGGCCGACGCAGATTGCGAGCATCAGAACGTTCTCGCCGGCGCGGCTAGCGGCAGCAAGGATGGCGCTGATGAACACGAAGGTGCAGATAGCCTCGCAGAAGAAGTTGCGGGCATAGTTCGTGCCCTCGGTGGTGGGGTTGGTCGAGAAGATGTTGCGCTGGGCAATGGGGTCGACGACGCCCTCGGAAGCCTTGAACTCATCGGCATACATAAACCAAGCGATCACGGCACCCACAAAGCCGCCGAGCATATCGGCAAGCATGAAGGGGATGCAGTTGCCCCACGGCACCAGGCCGACGATGCACTGGGCAAGCACCATGGCGGGGTTCATACACACAGCGCCACCAAAGACAAACAGGCAGACCGAGATGCCAAAGGACCAGGTGGTGATGGCAAACATATGGCCGGAGCCCTGATACTTGGTGCCCTTGAGCACGGTATCGCAGTGAACACCCACGCCAAAGACGATCATGAGGGCCGTTGCGCCGAATTCGCAGAGGAGTTTGGTAAGCATAAAACCTTATCTTTCTTGTCGGTTATAAACGATTCGTTTAAGCCGCGCACTAGTGCTGTGCGACAACAACACCCAGGCCATCGGGGATGACGGCGACCTTGGCATCGGCACCCTTCATCTCAAAGGCGAGCTTGAGCGCTTCCTCGATAGTGTTGACCGGCGTCATGTGCATATCCTTGAGCATCTGGTGATCGCACAGGTCGGTGACCATGATCACGGGGTGATGCGCCAGGATGCGGGCAAAGATCTGGCTCGTCCACTGATCGGGCAGGGTCTCGTCCTTAGGACGATCGATACAGGCGCGCTCAAACTCCGCCGGATCGTTGTCGGCGATGTTGTGATAGAAGCCCTCGCCACCGTGACCGTCGGCACAACCGGCGACGTCGATGATCACGCCGCCCTCGGGAAGCGTGGCCTCGGCAGCGCACATGCCCTTCACGGCCTGATAGATGTTCTGATCGAGCGGGTAGCCGCCGTTGGTGGTGATGGCGATTTCGCACTCAACGGGCTCAACGCCGGCAAGGCTCTTCACGAACTCACAGCCAGCCTCGTGCGCCTTGTGGATGTCGCCGGCAAAGGAGCCGATGACCTCGTGCTTGCCGTTGAGCACCACGTTGAGCACAAAGGCAAGGTGAGCCATCTCGGCAGCGGCAAACATATCCTCGTTCACGTGGTTGTGGCACAGGTTGCCGGCACGCGAGTGGGAATCGTTCACAAACTGACCGTTGTGGTTGTACATGATGGTCTTGTAGCTGGCGATGCCAGGCAGGACGGACTTGCGGCTACCAGAGAAACCGGCAAAGAAATGCGGCTCAATGAAGCCCTCGGCAAGCAGCAGATCGCAATCGGCAGCAATCTTGTTGATGATGCACTCGCCACCAGAAGGCAGGGTACCGATCTTTTTCATCATGCTGTCGTCGGTCGCGACATGCATGACGATCTCCTCGTTAGCGACGATCTCCTCGCCGTACTTGTTAACGAGTTCCTCGTGCGTCGAGGGGCGATGCATGCCGGTCGCGACCAGGATGCGTACACGTGCCTCGGGAGCGGCAGCGTGGATGTGATGCAGCAGAATAGGCATCGTCACACGCGAGGGAACGGGACGCGTATGGTCGGAGCTAATGATGACGATATCCTTCTTGCCAGCACAAAGCTCCTCGAGCGAAGGCGAGCCATAAGGGTTGGCAAGTGACTCCTCTACCAGCTCTTCCTGAGATTTTGTAGTCTTAAACTCGTTTTGATGACCTTCCATCACACCCGCGAAGTTCTTATCCTCGAGCTCCAGATGCAACGTCTTGTGGTCAAACGGCAGTTCACATTCAAACAATGATGAGCGCCCTCTTCCTTTCAACTGACACACTAGATAAACCGTTGGAAGGATACGCCGCTCACCGAAAAACACCACCGTCCACCGACTCATTAACACAACGTTCATATTTGACCCACAACAAAACGACCGCGATCCCAAACAGGACCGCGGCCGCCACAGTCGTAAGGCGAGAAGCGCGCCTAATTCTCTTCAGCCCCAATCCCCGAAGACCGAGGACGAAGGGACCCGACGGGTTTCCCTCTGAATGCATTCCGCAGCACGAAGCCCCATCAAAGTGCGCGAAGCGCGCTATCTTTCCCCAGCCAGTAATCCACCGAAGACCGGACATCGTAGGGCCCGCCATCAGCTTACTTTTAGGCACACTCCGCAGGACGCAAGAAGCCCTCGCCGCACGAAGTGCGCAGCGAGGGCTTCTTGCATGTCCGAGGACGTGCCTAAAAGTAAGCTGATGGCGGGCCCGGACGACTACAGGGCTATCGATTACCCCGTGTTCTGCAATCCTGCCGAGACGCCGGTCACAGTCGAAAGAATCAGGCTCATGTACTCGGCCTTCTTCTCCTCGGCCATCTCGTCCTGATTCATACGCACCTCGCGAAGGGCGCGGACCTGGGCGATGGACAGGGCATCGACATAGGGGTTACGCACGCGGACGGCGCAGCCGAGCACGCGACGACGCTGCAGCGGCCATTCATCACCGACGATGGCAAGGACCCACTTACGGGTGAGCTGCATCTCGGTAAAGACCTTCTCGGACAGATCCTGGCGATCGCCCAGGTGCAGATACATCTTGGCGATGCGCTGGTCGGTCTTGGCGATCGACATCTCGATGTTGTCGATAAAGGTGCGGAAGAACGGCCACTCCTGGTAGGCAGCCTTAAGCTGGTCCAGATCGCCAAACTGCTCGCAGGCGGTACCCAGGCCGTACCAGGCGGCCAGATTGATGCGCGCCTGGCTCCAGCTGAAGATCCACGGAATGGTACGCAGGTCGTCGAGCGACTTGGCACCCAAACCGCGCTTGGCGGGACGCGAGCCGATCGGCAGCAGACCGACCTCGGTCAGCGGCGTCACGGTCGAGAACCACGGTGTAAAGTCCTCGGTGTTCAGCAGGTCCAGATAGCGCTCGTGGCTTACGGCGTTGAGCTTCTCGGCCATATCCCAGAACTTCTGCGTGGTCTCGGTGTTGGTCTTCTCGACGCTCGGGGCCGACTGCAAAAGCGTTGCGGCGGCAACGGACTCAACATGGCGCTGAGCCAGCGTACGGTTGCCGTAACGGGCAAAGATGACCTCGCCCTGCTCGGTGAGCTTAAAGAAGCAGTTGACCGAACCCTTGGGCTGCGCCAGCACGGCCTTGTTGGCCGGACCGCCGCCACGGCCCACGGCACCGCCGCGACCGTGCATGAGCACCAGGTCGATATCGTTCTTCTCGGCCCACTTGGCAATGCGCTCCTGCGCGGAGTGCAGCGCGAGCATGGCCGTGGTAGGACCGGCATCCTTGGAGGAGTCGGAATAGCCCAGCATGACCTCCATGCGGCGGTTGGTCTGGGCAAGGCGCTTTTGCACCACGGGCAGCGTAAGCATCTGGTCGAGCACGTCGACGCAGCCCTCGAGGTCCTCGAGCTGCTCAAACAGCGGGATCACGTCGAGCTCGGGGACATCCTCCTCGTGTGCGAAAGACAGGTGAGCAAGCTCGAAGACGTCGGCCACATGCTGGGCACTCTTGGTGAACGAGATGATGTAGCGGTGCGCCATCTTCTTGCCGTAGCGCTTTTGGATGGAGCCGATAGCGCGGAAGGTATCGATGACCTCGCGCGTCATGGGCTGCAGGTCGCCATGGATACCGTTCTCGTGGATATCCTTGAGGGCGCGGGCGTGCACCACGGAGTGCTGACGGAACTCCATCTCGACCATATGGAAGCCGAAGGACTCGACCTGCCAGATGATGGTCTGGACCGGGCCGTAGGCAGCACGGACGGCACCGCAGGCGGCCAGGGAGCGCTGAACGACACGCAGGTCATCCAAGAACTCGTCTGCACTGTGGTACATGGTGTCGGTGATGCGACGCACGGTGGCGTTCAGACGGTCGGCCATGACGAGCATGACGGCGCGATGCGGCTCGTGCTCGGAGATCAGCTCAGCGCGTGCGGTGTACTGGGTGCTCATCTCGACCTGATGGTTCCACAGGTTGATGAGCTCGGCAGACGGCTTGCTGTAGGTGGCCTCGAGCGTGAGGTTGCGACCGATGCGGCGGCACTTGTCCTCGAGCTTGAGCACCATGTGAGTGAAGTACTTGGCGGCGACCTCACGGCTCACCTTGGCGGTGACGTTGGGGTTACCGTCGCGGTCGGAACCGATCCAGCTGCCGGGATGGAAGAACGCCGGGCACAGCGGCGGCACGGTACCGGCCTTGTCGCCCAGCACCCAGTCGTCAAAGCGACGATAGATGACGGGGATGACGTCGAACAGCGTGTTATCGAAGATGTCGATGATGGTATCGGCTTCCTCGACCGGCGTGGGCTTCTTGAGCGCGATGGGGCTCGTACGCACCAGGGCGTCGATCTCCTGCAGCATATGGCGCTCGTTCTCCACCAGGTCGGAGCCGCCCAGACGCGGACGCTCCTCCAGCAGGTTGGAGATACGGCGAATCTTGCCCTCGACGGCCTTACGACGGGCCTCGGTGGGATGCGCGGTAAAGACGGGATGGAACTCGAGCTTGCCGAGCAGCTCGTTGGCGCCCTCGGCACCCATCTCGTTTACCAACTGGTGATAGGCGACGGTGAGCTCGTTGGCGGGATCGACCTCGGTATCGGTCGATGCGCCGGCCTCGCGCTCGCGCAGCTGCGCCACACGGTAGTTCTCCTCCGACAGGTTTGCCAGATGGAAGAAGCTCGTAAAGGCGCGGACGATAACCTGCTGCTTATCGAGCGGCAGACTGTCGATCAGATCAACGACCTCGCGAAACGCCACGGCGGTGGGCTCGTCGGCAGTGGGCACGCCCTGCTCGTCGACGGACTCGTCGGCAGCACGGGTGCCGGGGTTTCCGGCGTTGGCCACAATCTCGGCTGTCAAAATCTTGTCGAACAGGTCCGCGATCTCGGGATCATACTCGCTAAGCACACGGCGCTCCAGGCGCAAGAACAGCGCCAGATTGTCGCGCAGCTCCTCGGGGATCTCGATCTCAGCGAGACGCTCCTTGGATTCGGCATTCGAGCCGATTCGGTTAACGAGGCGGTTGACCACGGCAGCGACGCGCGCCGCGGCTTCGGGTACAGACTGGTTGCTTAGGTTCTCAGCCACGTTTCCTCCCATTCCTCCTTCTATGCACGTAACATGCGGTATTCATTATAGGCGCTTGCAAAATACTTTCGACACTGATTGCGCTTTACCACACAAAAGTATTTTCTGCATTGCAAGGGTTTTTGCTCTAAATGGTCGTATTTCTCGGTGGACGGCATACACAAACGGGGGCATTCCGCATAAATGCGAAACACCCCCGTAACAATCGCTCGCAATGGACGAGACACTCAAGCGGACCCGCAGCTCAAAATGATGCGCTACAGGCGCTCGCGAACCGCCTCGACGACGTTGGCCAGATCGGCAAGGACCTCTTCATGGCTCTCCATGTCGCGCACCTTGACCTTGCCGGCGGCAAGCTCGTCGCCACCCAGGACCAAAATGAGCTTGGCGCCAACCTTGTCGGCCTGCTTAAACTGAGCTTTGAGCGAACGACCCTGGTAGTCGGCCTCGGTCACGATGCCAGCGGCGCGAAGCTCCTGCGTGATGGCAAAGACGTTCTGGCGCAGCTCCTTGCCGGCGTTGGCGACGTAGACGCACGGGGCCTCCTCGGCACCCAAGTCGTTACCAAAGGCCTGCAGGGCCAGCAGGGCGCGCTCAAAACCGACAGCGAAGCCGACGCCCGCCGTGGGCTTGCCACCCTCGAGCTCGACCAGACCGTCATAGCGACCGCCGCCACCAATGGAGCCGACACCGGCGCCGGGAGCCTCGACCTCAAAGACGGTACGGGTGTAGTAGTCCAGACCACGCACCAGTGTGGGATCCTCGACATACTCGATACCGGCGGCATCCAGATAGCGCTTGACCTGCTCGTAGTGCTCGCGGCACTCGTCGCACAGGTTGTCGCCCATCAGCGGCGCGTCGGCCATGATCTCGCGGCAGTGGTCGTTCTTGCAGTCGAAGGCACGCAGCGGGTTGAGCTCGGCGCGCTCGCGGCACTCGTCACACATCTCGTCAGCGCGATCGAGGATAAACTGCTTGACCTGCTCGCGGTAAGCCGGACGGCACTGAGCGTCGCCCATCGAGTTAATGAGCAGACGGAGCTTGGAAAGATCGAAGCCCAGGCGCTTGTAAAACTCCATGAGCATGATGATGCACTCGGCGTCTGCCGCCGGATCGGGAGCGCCGAGCCACTCGATACCCACCTGGTGGAACTGACGCAGGCGGCCCTTCTGGGGACGCTCGCCGCGGAACATGGCCTCGGCGTAGTAAGCCTTAAACGGCGTGGAGCCCTGGGGCACCAGGTTGTTCTCCACGACTGCGCGCACCACACCGGCCGTGCCCTCGGGACGAAGCGCCAGGCGCTGCTTGGGCTTGAGTTTTGTGTCGGTGCCCTCGGTAAAGACGCGCTCCAGGTTGGCGCCGCTAAAGACGCGGAACATCTCCTTGCGCACGACGTCGGTCGACTGGCCGATGCCGTGGACAAAGACGTCCACCTGCTCGATCGCGGGCGTCTCGATGGGTTTAAAACCAAACGGCTCGAACACGCCGGCAGCGATCTGCTGCATCTTTTGCCAAGCGCGCATCTCGGCGCCGATAAGGTCGCGGGTTCCCTCCGCCTTCTGTGCCTGCATGGGCAAACACCTTTCTTTTGTATCGCGTCATAGGTAGTGGACATTATACGGCACAAACACAAACAGCGGCGGCGCGTCTGACCGAACGAGGGTGTGGGGACTCGTTCGGCCAGACACGCCGCCGCGGTAGCCACGGACGAAGCGGACAAGCGGCAATGCGCTTTGGCCTATCTACTCCCCCGCCACGCTTGCGCGCAGCTTGGCGGCGATGGGCTCGGATGCCAGCAGGAACACGAGCATGACCACGGAGCACGCCAGGCACACGATCCAGGTGCTCGCAAAGGAGCCCGTGGCATCGAACAGCACGCCCGAGACGATAGCGCCCACGGTGCCACCGACCATCTCGAGCGAGGTAATGGTGCCCGTGACCTTGCCCAGGTCGGCCATGCCAAACTGCTTAGACGCAGCGATTGTGGGCGTTGGAGATGTTGTACTGCGCAAGGGAAATGCCCAGGTCGCTGACGATCAACGGCTGGAACAGGCTCATGCAGTTGACGAAAATCGTGTAGCACGTGGCCACGATCACGAAGCCAGAGGCCACCACGAGCCAGCCGGGGAAGAACTTACGCTGCTGGGACATGCTGCTCCTTATTTAACAAACGAATAGCCGGCGCCGGGCGCCGGTAGTGCCCAAGATTGCCTTGAAAGACAAGGTTGGGTGCTACCGGTGGTCGGCGATATAGCCCAAAGCGACGGCGGTATAGGCCGCGGCACCGAGCGGCAGTTCGGCATCGTTAAAACGCGCCTTGGGATGATGCTGAGCAAAATGCTCGTCCGTATCAGTCACGGCAGCGCCCACGGTAAAGTACGCACTCGGGATCTCGCTCGAGATCAACGCGAAGTCCTCGCTCGCCATGGCGTGGAACAGCGGCAGGAAGGCGGACTTGGGCAGCACCGCGCCCACGTAGCCAAGCGACGCCTGCGTCATATCGTCATCGAGTACGAGCGGGGGAACATCCGAGAGCGTCTCAATAGTCGCCGGCGTACGATAGGTCGTGGCAACGCCTTTGACGACCTCCGCGATGCGGGCCTTGAGGTGCTCCATGAGCTCGACATCGAAGCCACGCAGCGTTCCCTCGAGCACACAAGTATCAGGGATGACATTTGCGGCCTGGCCGCCGGCGAACTTGCCAACGGTAAGCGCGACCTCCTTGGCCGCCGGCACTTCGCGAGCGATAAGCTCCTGAAGTGCCAGATGCACGTGCACACCCGCCGTAATGGGGTCGATGCAGATCTCGGGGCTCGAGCCATGACCGCCCTTGCCCTGCAGCGTGATGCGGAAACCGTACACGCCCGAGAGCGCCGGACTGCCGTAAAGCACCAGGCCAAGCGGCGACTGGCTATTGACATGCATGGCAAAGGCGACCTGAGGGCGCGGGTTCTGCAGCAGACCGTCGGCGATGGCGGCGCGGGCACCCTCAAAGGTTTCCTCGCCCGGCTGGAACAGCAGCTTAACCGTGGCGTTGGCATCAACAAGCTCAGTCTCGCGCGCTTTGAGCATACGAGCCGCACCAAGCAGCGCCGTCGCGTGCATATCGTGACCGCAAGCATGCATGCAGCCGTTGACAGAGGCAAAAGACTCGCCCGACTCTTCCGCGACGGGAAGGGCATCCATGTCACCGCGCAGCATGATGACCGTGCCGGCCTGATCGTCCGTGCACGTACCGTTGCCCTGGGCCGCCACGGCCGCACCGGCACCGATGAGGCCCACAACACAGGAGCCGTCGACGAGCGTGGCAAACGGGATGTCCATCTCGGTCAGGCGCGCTTGGATATACGCAGAGGTCTGTGGGAGGCTATTACCCAGCTCGGGCATCTGGTGGAGATCGTGTCGCCACGCAGCGAGCTCGTCTGCAAAAGCCTGAGCTTCTGCAACAAGACCGTCACCGATAGCGGTCTGCGCCGCGGCGGTGGCCTTGGGCGCTGATTGCGGTTGAAGATCGAACAAAGCTGGTGCCATAGATGCCCTCCAGTATCGTTTTTGCAGCAAGCACTTTGATAGCGTAAAGTGCAAGGTACTACTTTAAGGGCGAGGCATAAAAAATGCCGCCCCGGGAGGGCGGCGCAACAAGTTGTTTACAATTGCGGGCGCGGCTTTCGACGCAAAAAATCGAAGTGAGTCTCGCTCAAGATAATCGACAGGAAGATGAGCGCGAAGCCGGCGAGCAGGCGCGAGGTGAGCGCCTCCCCCATCAGCAGCACCGAAAACAACACGCCCGAAGGGGACTCCATCGAAAGGAGCAGCGAGCCCGTCGAGGCCGGGACATGCGCCAGGCCGACGTTTTGGATGAGCAGAGCCGCGCATGTGCAACCCACCGAGAGAAACGCCATCGCACTGATAAAGCTCGGCGTCCACACGGACAGAGGCGCTTGGGTCTCGAATAGCAGCGACGTTGCCAGGCTCAGCACGCCGTTGCCCACAAACATCCAAAACGTGATGACGTTGATGTCCATTTTGCGACCGTACTTGGCAGTCACCGCCATCTGGATGGCGAAAAAGGCCGCACCCGCCAGCGTAATGACGTCACCAATGTTGAATTCAACGCTATCGAGTGCGACGAGGCCAATGCCCGCTAGGCACAGCAGCGCGGCACCCAAGTTGTAGCGCGTGAGCTTTTCGCCGCTCAGGAAATAGCTCGCGAACGGCACAAGGATGCAATACGTGCCCGTCAAAAAAGCATTCTTGCCCGCCGTAGTATGTGCCAGACCGACCGTCTGCAGCGCATAGGCCGCCCACATGAGCACGCCCATACTCAGGCCAACGATCAGGTTGCGAGCGTTGAGGTGCGCGATGATGCGCTTGTGGAAGACGGCAAACATGACCAACGCTGCGGGCAGAAAACGTACATAGAGCAGCGCGAACACCGGAATGGTGCCGAGTGCGTCCTTCATAGTGGTAAAGGAGTAGCCCCAGATGACCGCCACCGAAAGGAGCAGAACCTTCCAGAACAACGGCGAACGAGCACCGGCACCACGGGAGGTGCCGCCCGCACCCAGGTCCTCGCGAGCAACAGGGCTATCGGGCATGTTTTCAATTTCGTTGGCAGCGTATTGGGCCATGGAACATCCTCACACTCAAACTGGGCGTGGTGTCCGCACGCGTATGGCTGCGTGCCGCCTCATGGTCAAATAAAAACGGGACGCGCCGGACCCCCGGCACGCCCCGCTACTGTAGCAACAACCAGCGTTGCACCGCAATCCAGCCCACTAAAGCGTCAGCAAAGTGAACCTCGATGTTTTGTCAATGTCACGCTGTTGCACTAAATAAGCTTCGTGCTTTCAAGCTTTTCGATAATCCAGTCGTTGGCCTTGATGACCGGGCGGCGGAAGACGACGCCCAGGCCCAGCGACGGAATCAGGTAGCTCGCCAAGATACCCAGCTCAATCCAGTACTCCATATGGTAGGCGCCAGCCATGGCGGCATGCATGGCGTTGATGCCGTGGGTGAACGGCAGGAACGGATAGATCGCCTGGAACACAGGGCCGGTCATCTCGATGGGAAACGTACCGCCCGAACCGCCGACCTGCATAACCAACAGCACGACGGCGAGCGCCTTGCCGATATCGCCAAACGAAACCGTAAGCGTGTAGACGATATTGGAGAACACGAGACTCGCGACCCAACCCGCCAGCACAAATTGCAGCGGGTTGTCGCACTGAATGCCAAAGAACAGGATGTCGCCCGCGCACACGAGTGTCGCCTGCAGCAGGGCCAGACCTCCAAAGAACAGGTAGCGGCCCAGGTAGATCTCGTGCAGGCGCACGGGGATCAGCTCGTTGATGAGCTCATCGTCAACCGAGACCTTCATCATGGCCGCCAGTACAATCGAGCCCACCCACAGCGACAGAATCGTGTAGAACGGTGCCATGGCCGAACCGTAGTTGCGGATCGGATAGACCGGTTTGCGGTCGAGCGCGACGGGGCCGGAAAGCGACACGGCGAGGCCCTCGGGGTCGTTGCCAATCATTGTCTTAATCATGGCCAGGTCACCCGACATCAGAGCGCTATCAAGCTCGTCCTTAAAAGCGCTGATCTTGTCCGACGCCTCGCCCAACTGATCAGAAGCCTTGTTGACCAGCGTCGCAGCCTTGGAGAGGCCCTTTGCGAGCGAGCCAGAGGCGTCGGTCAGACCGCTCACAGCGCTATCCAAGTCACCCGAGATACCGTTCAGGGAATCCAGAACGCCCGAAATGGTCTTCTTGAGCTCCTTGGCCTTAACCGAGAACGTGGAATCGTAGTCGGACTTGGCTCCCGAGATACCCGCCTTGGCATCGGCGATGGCCTGGTCGACCTCGGCACGCGAGTTGTTGACCTCCGCCATGCCGTCCGAAAGGGACTTTGCGGTCGCCGTCAGGTCCTTCGCATTGTTGCGGTACTCCACGGCAATTCTGCCCAGCGACGTCGCAGCGGACTCGAGACCGTCTTTGAGCTTGTCATCACTCACCTGGTCGGCAAGGTTGCGGAGCTGATCGGCCATCGCATCGATATCGTCAGCACGCGTATTGAGCGCCGCTGCGGCTTCGTTGAGCTGAGACACCGTAAGGTAAACATGCTGATTCGCGGCATCGAATGCCTTCGCAAGCTCGGCGGACACGTTGTCGAACGAGCCCGCGCTTCCGTCAATCGCCGCGTCAACGGCATCGTTGGCGGCCTTGAGCGCTTCCTTGGAATCATTGATGCCGCTCTTGGCGTGCTCCATCAGCTGCTTCGTCGACTCATCAACGGTGCCCGTCTGCTTGAGCATGCCGCCCGCCGATGTCAGTGAATCGGACGTGGAGCTCAAAATGCCCGCGAGCGACGTCGCACTCGCCTGAACGTCCTGCAGGTCCTCGACCGAATCGCCCAGCGTCGAGGACAGATTGGCGATAAAGTTGCTCACCTGGTCGGTACTCATATAGTCGAGCAGGCTGGACACGGTCTTAAGGCCGATGGTCGTGATGGTCTTGGTAAAGGTCTCGTTGACCTGACTCTGGACGGCGCTCGAGCCCTTTTCAGTCACGATCTGTGCGATGGCGTTAGCCTTCTGGTTCTCGTAGAACTCGATATCGGCGTGCTTCACCTCGGTCGAGAAAAGCGTCATCATGTCGGCGCTAAACGTTTTAGGGATAACGACGGCAGCGTAGTACGCGCCCGACTTGACGCCATCGATGGCCTTATCGCGATCGTTGAGCACAACCCAGTCGAAGTTCTCGTTGCCGCGCAGGGTGGCGGTTACGTTTTCGCCCACGTTGACCTCGACGGGAATCAGATCGCTCTCGTAACCCTCATCAGTGTTGACCACGGCGATCTTAAGGTTGCCGGTGTTGCCGTACGGATCCCAGCTTCCGGCGATGTTAAACCATGCATAGAGACATGGCACGATGATCAGGCCCATCACGACGACCATGCCGATCACGGAGCGAGACACGTTTTGGACATCGCGCTTAAACAGGTGCAGGATGTTTTTCATTTATGCCTCACCTCCTTTAGAGTGCTTGCCAAGCGAGGTGGTGTCCCCGTCGTTTCCGTTTACGTTGTCAGCGCCGTCGGCATCTTGAGCCTTACGATGCGCACCGATATGCGACAGACGGCTCGTAGGCTGTTCGCCTCCCTTGGCGCCACGCTCGCTGGCGTTGAGACCAAACATGCGACGGGCGGCAGGGATGGCAGCCGTGTGCTCGCGCATCTCGCGGCGAAGGTCCTCGTCCGAAAGCGCCGAGATACGCATCTGGGTATTGAGGCTCGCACGGATGTATTCGATGTTGATGAGCCAGCCGCAGATGGCGATAACCGAAATGATCCAGATAACGAGCAGGATGATCTTGCCGTTATTGTCGATATCGAGCACCGTCGAAAGCACAAAGAGCAGAACCTGCACGCCTACCACGGCGGCAAAACCGCCCTTGATGTAGTACGGGTAGCGATGCTCAAACGCCACGGCATGATCGAGCAGCTCGCGACGGTACGAATCCGAATCGAGCATGACGCGCATGGCCGTGCGCAGCGAATAGCGCTGGCGCGGCAGGTCGTTGGACTCGCAGATCATGAGGCCCGTCGTGGAAAGCTGCTTGTCAAAGAGCAGGTTGAGGTTGAGCAGCAGCGGACGCAGCTGCAAGCCAATAAAGAGTGCGATGGCAAGGAACACGCCCAGGATGCACAGGTTGAACAGGTAGTTGAACGAATACATGCCACCGACGGTCTCGCGCAGCAGGTTGATGCCATAGGTGAAGGGCAGCAGCGGATGCAGCCATTGGAAGAAGCCGGGCATCATCTCGATGGGATACATGCCCGACGAGCCGGGGATCTGCACAATGACGAGGATGACGCCAATGGCTTTACCGATATGCTTAAACGTGGTGGACAGCGCATAGATGATGTTGACGTAGGTGAACGAAATAGCGATGCCGCCCAGTACAAAGAGCAGCGGATTGACGCACTGAACGCCAATGACCAGGTCGCCCACCGTAACGATAATGGCCTGGAACGCGCCCAGGATCACCAGCAGCAGCCAGCGGCCAAAGTAGCCCTGACGCGCCGTAAAGCTACCGATGCCCTCGCGGTCGACCTCGAGTTTATAGATAGCGATGAGCACATAGCCGCCTACCCACAGCGCCAGATTGGTGTAGAAGGGCGCGATGCCCGAGCCAAAGCTCTTGACCGGATAGATTGACTTGGACGTCAGCTCAACCGGAGATGCCATGAAATCTGCCACGTCATTGACGTCGACGTCCATGAGGTCGGCTAACTCGCCCATAGACTCAGAGGTCTGCAGCGCCGCAATGTCATTGGCGGCGGTCGCGAGCTTGTCCTGAACCTTGGCAAGGGAGGCGTCGGTTTGGGACAGCGTGGTCTTTGCCTGCTTGAGCGTGGCGTCGAGCTGCGCCAGCGTGCCGCGCGCGCTCGCTATCGTGGGGGTCATACCCGACACAATGCCGGTCAAATCGCCCGAAACGGCGGCAAAGGAGTCAAGCGCGCTCGAAGCCTTCGGAAGTGCGTTCTGACCCAGATCGGTCTGAGCCTGACCGAGGCTAGCCGTACCGGTCTGAATTGCCGCGTTGAGTGCGTTGCTCGCGTTCGAGATTGCCGTAGCGTCGTTTGCCATGGCGCTCGACTGTGCAGAAAGGCCATCCTTGATGCTCTGCAGCTTCTGGTTTTGCTCGCGAAGCGAATCGATGGTCGATACAATGCGCGCGTCAATTTCCTCGGAACCTGTCGACGTGTCATTAACGAGAATCTCCAAGTGCCCGATAACGGCCTTATTGTGATCGATCGTCGCCTGGAGAGACTCGAGCGAGTTGTCGATGCGGGTGGTCGTAGATGTGACCGTACCCGTTAGCTTGCCAATCGCAGCGTTCGCGGAGGCTGACGTCTTGGTGAGTGCAAGGCTACCTTCCGAGAGTGCCTTGGAGAGCGAGGTGATAGAGTTGCCCGCCGTGGCGCGAGCCTCGCCCAGCAGGTCGTTGCCCTGGGAGATTGCCTGCGTCAGCGACGGTGCCTGACCTTGCAAGCCGGCAAGCGCCGCATCAGCCGAGGCGATAGCGCCACTCGTCTTATCGATGGCGGCATTCATATCGCCAATCGAATCGCGCACCTCACCCAAGGTGTCGGATGCCTCGGACACCGAACTTGTCAGCGAGTCCTGAGTCTGGGTTGCCTTGTCCTTTAAATCGACACCGGCATCCTTGGCGATACTGGCAACAGTCTCGCCCACCGTGGAGACAAACTCCGAGTTGATCTGCTCCTCGATGGTGTTGGCACCGGTATCGGTGACCTTGGGCGCAATGGCGCTCTTTTTCTCGTTGACGTAATAGGTGAGCTTCGGCTGATGGTAATTGCCATCGAGCATCGAGACGAGATTGTCGGAGAAGTTCTTGGGAATCACGATGGCAGCATAGTATTCGCCACTTTCGACGCCCTCTTTGGCATCTGCCGCCGAGTCGACGAAGGTCCAGCCCAGCTGGTCGTTCTCCTTGAGTTGGTCGACCACCTTATCGCCCGCGTTGAGCTCGCCCACCAAGTCGTTTTGGGTGCCTTGATCGTTGTTGGCGATGGCGATTTTAATGCCCTGGGTATTTCCGTACGGATCCCAGTTGGCAACGATGTTGTACCAGGCATACAGCGAGGGAATGACGCACACGCCCAGGGTAACCACCAGGGCGACGGGGTTCACGATCAATCGCTTGATGTCGCGTTTAAAGATTGCAAAGGAGACCTTTGCGTTGGATAGTTTGCTGCCGAGACTCACGCTTGGACCATCCATCCTGTCGTTGAATCAAATCGTACTATCAAAAACCATTGTACGTAGGCGCTTTAGCGTCTCAGCGCACAATGGTATCGAGTTTTGCGGGTAGCAATATACTACGAAGACGAATTAACGTACAGTTGTACAGTATCTTTAATTTTAGCAGGTCACAAAACCACAACCCGCACAAATCAGCAATCCGAATAGTCCTCGGGGACGTTCTTGAATGACCAGTCGTTTAAGAGCGTCCCCAATGACTACTTTGGACCACGAAGGCGCCGCAGGTTGAGCATAAGTCAGCGAAAACGCCCCTAAGCGAGCAAGGTGACGCGAAAGAGGAGGGAAGCGTACTTCGGTACGCGACCGACGATTGAACGTCAGATTGCCGCTTAGGGGCGTTTGCAGCGTCGAGTGGCTACATTAGTTCGCAAATAGCTGCTGCGAAGGCCACGGGGTCCTCGGGCAGAATACCTTCGACCAGCAGAGCCTGGTCGTAGAGCAAGCCGGAGTACTGCTTGATCTTGTCGGCGTCGCCCGCCTTCTGGGCAGCGACGAGCTTGGCGAAGACCGGGTGCTTGGCGTTGAGCTCGAGCACGCGCTGGCTCTTAGGCATACCGTCGGGCGCGCCCTCGGGGCCCTTCTGAAGCACTTTCTCCATCTCGAGCGAAAGCGGACCCTCGGTGGTGATGCAGGCGGGAGCGTCAGTCAGACGCGCAGAGACGGCAACCTTCTCGACCTTGTCGCCGAGCGCCTCCTTCATGGCGTTAAAGAGGTCCTCGTTCTCCTTGGTGGCGTCCTCGGCCTCCTTCTTCTCGTCATCGGTCGCCAAGTCAAGATCGCCGGTCGCGACGTTCTTAAGCTCCAGGTGACGATCCTCGACCTCAGGCTCAGCGCCATCGGCAACTGCCTTCTCAGCAGCCTCGCGAGCAGCGTCATCCTCGTAGACCTTGGGCATATCGGCAGCCACGTACTCACGCATGGCCTGGAAGGTGAACTCATCCACGTCCTGCGTCAGCAGCAGTACATCGTAGCCGCGGTCGAGCACGCCCTTCACGACGGGCATCTTGGCCAGACGCTCTCGCGAATCGCCGGCGGCATAGTAGATTGCCTTCTGGCCCTCGGGCATGCCCTTGGCATACTCGGCAAGGGTGATCATCTTCTGCTCTTTGGCAGACCAGAACAGCAGCAGGTCGGCGAGCTTGTCGGCCTTCATGCCGTAGCTCGAGTAGATGCCGTACTTAAGACCGCGACCAAAGTTCTCAAAGAACTTTTCGTATGCCTCGCGGTCGTTGTCGCGCATGTCCTCGAGATCGGCGGTGATCTTCTTCTCGACACGCTTGGCAATGGCCTTGAGCTGACGATTCTGCTGCAGCGTCTCACGCGAAATATTGAGCGTCACGTCGGCAGAGTCCACGACACCGCGCACAAAGTTGTAGTAGTCGGGCAGCAGGTCGTCGCACTTCTCCATAATCAGCACGTTAGAGCTGTAGAGCGCCAGGCCCTTCTCGTAGTCCTTGCTGTACAGATCGAACGGGGCGCGACCCGGCACAAACAGCAGCGCATCGTACTCAAGCGTACCCTCGGCATGGAAACTGATAGTGCGCGCGGGATCGTCAAAGTCGTGGAACGTGGACTTGTAGAACTCGTTGTAATCCTTCTGCTCAACGTCGGAGCTGCGCTTTTTCCAGATCGGCGTCATGGAGTTGATGGTCTCGAGCTCCTGGTAGTCCTCGTACTCGGGCTTGTAGTCGTCGCCGGCGTCCTCGGGCTTGGGTTTCTGGCGGCTCTTGCTCACCATCATCTGAATCGGGTAGCGCACATAGTTGCTGTACTGCTGAATCAGGCTCTTGAGGCCCCACTCAGTCAGGAAGCGATCGTAGGTCTCGGCCTCGCCGTCGGCGTCGAGCTTCTCGTTCTCGCGCAGCGTCAGGATGACATCGGTACCGTGCTCGGCACGCTCGCCATCCTCGATGGTGTAGCCCTCAAGACCGTCGGACTCCCAAACGTGGGCGTTATCCTCGCCATAAGCGCGGCTGACGACCTTCACGTGGCTGGCGACCATAAAGGCGGAGTAGAAACCCACGCCAAACTGACCGATGATGTCGACATCGGAACCCTGTTGCTCGGCGTTCTCGGTCTTAAACTCCTCGGAGCCGGAATGCGCGATGGTGCCCAGGTTGCGCTCGAGCTCCTCGGCGGTCATGCCGATACCGTTATCCGAAATCGTGATGGTACGGGCATCTTTATCAAAGGAAACACGGATGGCCAAGTCGCCCTGGTCGAGCTTGACACTCGGATCCTGCAGGCTCTTAAAGTTGAGCTTGTCGACGGCATCGCTCGCGTTGGAGATAAGCTCGCGCAGGAAGATTTCCTTATTGGTGTAGATGGAGTTGATCATGAGGTCGAGCAGTTTTTTGCTCTCGGTCTTAAATTGACGCATGTGCAGTCCTTTCGCGCTACCCCCGTCCGCAAAAACGGCCCGGTTGCCCGAGCCGCATCGCAGACCTGCTATGTTCAGACTTAGATTTTATAACCCATTAGCGCGCATATATACATACGGAATCGAAAAACTGTATGTCCAAACGCTCTGATGCGCCAATTGCCAAGGAGTGTCCCCAACTGCCGGCAGAAAAGGAACGTCCCTATCTGTCACCCTCGACCCGTTTGGCCATCCAGGCATGGGGCTGGCCTTCATCCTCATAGTCCACTGGGGCAATCTGCGTGTAACCCGCCTTGGCATAGAGCGGCAGCACGTATTCCTGCGCGTGCAGCTTAATGAGCTTGGCGCCGGCATCACGCGCGGCGGTATCACTGGCCTCGACAATCTTGCTCGCCAAACCACGACGACGCATAGCCGGCAGCACGGCGACGCGCCCCATAATGTAGGTCTCCCCCGCTGCGACGCCTTCGTCCAAGTCGCACGCCGGCGACACCGGAGCCTCTGCGTCAGCCGCGCGCTCAAGCTCTTCGGGAAACACGCGCGAGCAACCGGCAAGCTCGCCGTCTACATAGAGCGTCACATGAATGCAGTTCGGGTCCTCGTCGATAGCGTCGAACTCATTCTCGTAGCCCTGCTCGTCCATAAAAACGACGCGGCGCACCAACGCCGCGTCATCAAAGCATCCCGTCTTAAGTTGGATATCCATGGCTGCCCTTTCATTCAATGAGAACGTTAGGGACAGATTTTAGCGAAAATGAGCTCCGCGCACGCTAAACTTCGCGCGAGCCTTCGCCAGGCAGTCGTAATGACCCACGTTATGGGCATCGCTCGCGATGAAGCTGTACAGGTTCTGATCGAACAGGCGCTGGGCCGGCTTTTTTTCGCGACCAAAGCGACCACCGGCAATAAAGTCCGCCGAAGCCTGCAGCTTGCAGCCCATATCGACCAGGCGTTCCGCCACGCTTACATCCTTTTGAACCGCACGATAGCGCTCAGGATGAGCGATGATCACCTGGTAGCCACGGCACTGCAAATCGTAAATCGTGTTCTCGTATTCTCTAAACGCATACGCATCGGCATGCGTCGAAAGCTCGAGCAGAAACTCGTTGGTCCCATCGAAATGCAAGTGCTCCGCGGCATCGATACCAAGTTCAACGAGCTTTCGATGGTTGACCTCGAAGCCCATCTGGAGCGGAAAACCGTCAGCGTTATCGCGCAGCAGCTCAAAGGCATCCCACATCTTGTCGTAATCAAAATAGGGATCACGGCAGTGAGGAGTGCAAACGATTCTGGTTACACCGGCCCGCTTGGCAGCCTCGAGCATCGCCAAGCTCTCATCGAGATCGGCGGCGCCGTCGTCTACACCCGGCAAGATATGGCAATGAATGTCACGCATAGGTCGGCCCTAATCAACTAAACGTTTGCTCGGTTGGTGAAGATGCCCTTTTTGGAAGTGCCCTGACCGTCGGAGCCCTTCTTAACCTTCTTACCGTCCTTGGTGTAGTAAGAATAGTAGTACTCGCTGGTCTCGGTCTCACAGTAATTCATGACGGTACCGATGAGCTTGACCTTCTCGGACTTCTTAAGCTGGGCGATAGCGTTGAGCGCCTCTTCGCGCTTGGTAAAGTCCTCACGCACCACGAACAGCGCGCCGTCGGTCAGGCTGGCAATCTCGGCAGCATCGATGAAGGTGCCGACCGGAGGAGCATCGAAGATGACGTACTGGAACTTAGCAGACAGTGCCTTGACCAGCTTGGCAAAGCGATGGGAGACGATGATGTCGGCAGGATTGGGAATATGCGGCTCGGCATCGAGGAAGTAGAAATTCTTCTGACCTGTCTCGACAATCGCCTGGTCGATAGAAACCTGCTCGGACAGGACTGCATAGAGTCCGCCGCGGGAGCGGACGCCGAGCATATCGGCAAGGGACCTGCGACGCATATCAGCCTCGACCAGCAGGACACTCTTGCCGCTCGTGGCGATTGCCTGAGCAAGATTAATGGAAACCGTAGACTTGCCCTCGTTGGGAATCGAGGAGGTAACGGTGATGGTGCGAATGGGGTCGTCCACGCTCGCAAAGCGGATGTTGGCCAGAAGGGTCTTGGCGGCATTCTGCACAACGAGCTTATCGGTGTTCTTTGCCTTAGCCATGCCTATTTACCACCTTTCATAGCCGGAATTCGGCCAACAACAGGAATACCCAGGAGCTCTTCTGCCTCTTCGGCACCGCGGATGCGGGTATTGAGCATGTCTGCCAAAACGACATAGGCAACTGCGATAAAGATACCGGCGAGGAACGCGACGGCAATATACAGCGTGCGCTTGGGGCCGCTGGGGGCTTCGGGGGTCTTAGCCTCGTCGATAACGTTGATGCTCTGGGCAGCGCCGACGTTCTGAGCGACCGTACTCACCGAGCTGGCAATGGCCTTTGCGACCTCAGCCGTCTCCTTGGCATCGGTGCCGGTAACCGAAAGCGTAATGACACGCGTGGTGGTCTCGGAGGAAACAGACACCTTGTAGTCATCCAGATCGGTGAGGCCCAGTTCTTTGGCGGCGCCGCTCTTAACGCTATCGCTATCCAGCAGCGTGGCGATATCGTTGGAAAGCATCTGGCTCGCCGAGAGATCGTTGTAGCTCATCTGACCGCTATCGTCGGTCTTGGCGAGAATGTACATGCTCGTCGTCGCGGTATAGGTGTTGTCCATCGCAACGAAGGACACGATGCCCATGGCGATCGCGCAGACCACCGGAAGGGTGATGACCAGCTTGAGGTGCTTCTTCAGCAGCTGGAACAGTTCGAGAAGGGTCATGCAGCTTGCCTTTCATTTCCCCAGTTCGGATTGACAAAACTGTCCGTATGTTATCGCATCTTTTTACCGAGACCAAACTCTATACATAAGAAACAGGCTCTCCTGTAAAAATGTCGGAAGCAATCGTAAAATTGCACAACAACGCCGCACCCGAAAGTCAAATGCGGCGTCTACATCAATATCTATGTTGTATCGCTATGCGAATGGCTCGTCCTGCTGTATGGGAAACGTCACCGTAATGGTGGTTCCCACGCCCAACTCGCTCGACAGATCGAGCGTGGCGTGATGATACAGGGCCGCATGCTTGACAATGGCAAGCCCCAGGCCGGTTCCGCCGCGTGCCTTGGACCTACTCTTGTCCACGCGATAGAACCGCTCAAATACCTTGCCCTGTTCTTCAGGCGCGATACCGATTCCCGTGTCGGCGGCAGCGAGGAACGGATGGCCTTCGTCGTTGGTGCCGCACTGCAACGTAACCGTACCGCCGGGTCGATTGTAGCGGATGGCGTTGCTTGCCAGATTATAGATGAGCTCGTCGATCAAGCGCGACACGCCTTCGATGACCACAGGCTTGGTCTCATGACTTATCGTCACATTCGCTTGACGGGCGACCTGTTCAAGACGCTGCTCAACCGCGTAGATCGCACGCGAGAGCTCAATAGGCTCCGTGGAACCAATGGGCACTGCCTCGCCTTCAGTCGCACGTTCGGCCTCGTCCAAGTTAGACAGCGTAAGGATGTCGTTGACAAGCGCTGCCAAGCGGCCCGCCTCACGATAGATGCGACCGCCAAAGTTGCGCAGGTCGTCCTCGCCCTCGACCATGCCATTTGCGATGAGCTCGGCATAGCCCGAAATCGCCGTAAGCGGCGTCTTGAGCTCATGGGTGATATTCGCCGTGAACTCGCGGCGCATACGGTCGTTGTCCGCTAGCACCGCCATTTGGCGCTTGAGTTCCTGGCGCTGCGACTCGATGCGCTCAAGCATGGGAACCATCTCGGCATAGGCGTGCTCATAGCTACGGCGTGGGTGATCCAAATCCACCTCTTGTAACGGCGCGATGATGGCACGGGACTCACGGCGCGCCATAAAAAACGAGAGTACTGCACCCGCTGCTGCGATAAGCAGCATCGGCGCCAGCATCGACAGCAAAATCGCCGCAACGCCAGGCTGGGCCTGCGCCAAGCGAACGACCTGGCCGTTATCAAGGGTGACGGCGCGATACAGCATAATCTCGTCGAGTGTAGAGCTTGCGCGCTCCGCGGAACCCAAACCACTCTCAAAGGCCTCGATGACCTCGGGGCGATCGCCATGGTTGGGCAGTGTGGAAGGCGACGCCTCGTTGTCGTAGGCAACAGATCCGTCCTTATTGATCAGCGTGATACGAAGATCCTCGCGATCGAGGCTTCGCAAGAACGGAATGGGCTCCTGCTGCTCGTCGAGGGCGGCAGCAATGAGCTCAGTTTCCTGCGCCAGATTGGCACTCGTGGCATCCGCCAAAGTGTTTTGCACAAAGAACGCACCCAGCACCGTAAACGCCACGATAACCGCCATGGCGCAGACAAAGATCGTCACAAAAACGCGGTGCGACAGCGTATGTTTTCCCTGGGGGGCGAAGACCACGGGTTACTCCTCCGATGCGGTGGCCGCGGTGTCGTCGCCTTCGGCACCATCACCGGCAGAAGGCTCGGCCAGGCGATAACCCACGCCGCGCACGGTCTCGATGGCGCTGGCATGCTCGCCCAGTTTTTGGCGAAGCGTCTGCACGTGCACGTCAACGGTGCGCGAACCGCCGTCGAAGTCCCAGCCCCACACGCTCTGCAGCAACGACTCGCGGGTAAAGACCACGCCGGGCTTGCGCATGAGGTACTCGAGCAGGTCGAACTCGCGCAGGGTGAGCTTAAGCGGCTCGCCGGCAACGGTCACCTCGCGATGGCTGGGCGAGAGCACGATGTCGCCCACGCTGAGCACATCGCTCGCCTGCTTGACCATGCCGCCGCGACGCAGCAGTGCGCGGCAGCGGCTCGCAAGCTCCATGAGCGAAAACGGCTTAGTCAGGTAATCGTCGGCACCGCCATCGAGCGCCATCACCTTGTCGAGTTCGGTGTCCTTGGCGGTAAGCATCATGATGGGCACCGTCGCCGTCAGGCGATCGGCACGCAGGCGACGCATAATCGCCAAGCCATCGGTGTCGGGCAGCATGATATCGAGCAGCACAGCATCGGGCACCCGTCGTGCCACGGCAGCTTTAAACTCGCCATCACACGAAAAGCCCTCGGCCTCGATTCCCTGCTTGCGCAGCGCGTAGACTGTCAAATCCCTGATGTTGTCATCGTCCTCGACGTAATAGATCATGTTGAACCCCTTTGCGGCCGATATGACCGCATCTTAACCCTAAAGGCACCTGTAAAAGACAGCGTCAGCCAAAACGCCCCGTCAAATAATCCGCGGTGCGCGGATCGGACGGATTCTTGAAGAGTTGCGCGGTGGGCGCGTGCTCCACCAGCTCACCCAGCAAAAAGAACGCAACCGAATCGGAAATACGCGCGGCCTGCTGCATGTTGTGCGTCACGACCACCAGCGTGCAGGTCTCCTTGAGCTCGCAGGCCAGCTGCTCCACCACCAACGTCGACACAGGGTCGAGTGCCGAAGTCGGCTCGTCCATCAGCAGAATGTCGGGCTGCACGGCAAGTGCGCGGGCGATGCACAGGCGCTGCTGCTGTCCACCCGAAAGACCCAGGCCCGACTCTTTGAGCTTGTCCTTGACCTCGTCCCACAGGGCAGCGCGACGCAGGGAGTCCTCGACCAGCTCATCGAGCACGACGCGGTCGCGCACACCCATACCGCGAGGACCGTAGGCGACGTTGTCGTAGATGCTCATGGGAAATGGGTTGGGGCGTTGGAACACCATGCCCACGCGCTGGCGCAAACGGCAGATGTCGCAATCGCCCAGGATATCTTGACCATCGAGCGCAATCTTGCCCTCGATGCGGCAATCCTTGATGCCGTCGTTCATGCGGTTAAAGCAGCGCAGCAACGTGGACTTTCCGCAGCCCGAAGGCCCGATGAACGAGGTGATCTGCTTGTCGCGGATCTTGATATTCACGTCCTTGAGCGCATGGTGGTCGCCATAGAACAGGTCGATGCCCTCGACATCGATGCGCGTCGGCGAGGCGGCAAGATCCTCTGCCGTGGGGCGAGTCGCATCCCCAACCTCGCGCTCATGCGCGGCCTCGGCCTGCGCTTCCATGAGTTCTTCAAGCTCCGTGGGCTCCGCAGCCGCAGCAGCCGTCATACCGCACACCTCCATATCGATATCAATTCAGCAGTATCAATAGTAGGAATCGCGGCTCATACGCACGTGAGCACATTGTCAAGTGTTTGTAAGGGCACGCTAGCTATGCGGCGGGCAGCTCGATGGTGAATATCGTGTGTTCGGGCGTCGATTCACTTGCAACGGTACCGCCGTGTGCCGCGATGATCTCCTTGGCAATAGCAAGGCCCAAACCGGCACCACCGCGATTGGTCGCACGCGCCGCATCCAGGCGATAGAACTTCTCAAAGATCACCTTGAGCTTAGCCGCAGGGATAGGATCGCCCTGATTGATAAAGCGCACGCGCACGCCGCCATCGTCTTGGCGCCTGGCCTCAATCGTGATAGTCGAGCCCTCATAGCTATAGGCGACGGCGTTTTTCATGATGTTGTTAAACACGCGGGCCATCTTATCGCCATCCACGAGCACCGTCAGGTCCTCGCGAATATCAACCTGGGCTTCCTTATGCTGCTCGTTGAGGATGGGATAGAACTCGTCAGCCACCTGAGCCAGCAGCAACCCCAGATCAACATAGCCGCGCGTGAGCACGATATCGTGGAAGTCAAAGCGCGTGATATCGAAGAACTCTTCGATGAGCGCATCGAGCCGGTGCGCCTTGTCGAGCGCCACGCCCGTAAAGTGCGCACGTTGCTCAACCGGCAGCTCGGGAGCCTCTTGAAGCAGCGAAAGATAGCCCACCACACTGGCAAGCGGGGTGCGTAGGTCATGTGCCAAGTACGTGACCAGGTCGTCCTTGCGATGAGACTCGTCACGCAAGGCCTGCTGCACCCTGCGCTCGCGATCGCGCACACGGTTGAGTGCGCCCTCGACCTCCAGGAAGTCGCCGTCGATGTTGTCCCAGGTGTCGGGGTGATCGATCAGGCGATCTTGAATACGAGCGGCCAGCACACAATCGGCATGCTGCTCGCCCTGCTCATAGCCCTGGTAGTACAGGGCGCGGCCGCAAAAGAACAGCACGCACACGGCAAGCGCCAGCACAAAGCCAAGCATGTTGAATACAAAGCCGGCATCGAACAGCACCGGCCCTTCGATGCCGCCGAGTGCCATGGCGCCAATCGCCAACGTCATGGCCCACGCGGCACCGCCAATCACCACGCAGCGGCGTACGATTTCAAATCGATCGATCAGCAAAAAGCCGACAAGCAGCACCGCCAAGATTCCAGCGATGTTATCGATGCCAATCAGCAGCAGGCTCAGCAAAAAGAGCAGCACCGTTGCAAGCGCGCGGTTGTCGACGACCGACCTCACGTATTCAAAGAGTCGATCGGGCACCTCGAATGCCTGCCTATCGTCTTTTGTCATGTCCACTTCCCCACCATCAAAGGCGTTATTCGATTATGTAGCCGACGCCCCAGACGTTTTTGATAAAGCGCGGCTTTTGAGCGTCGTCACCGATCTTTTCGCGCAGGTGGCGAATGTGCACCATCACCGTATTGTTGGAGCCGGGCATAAAATCCTCGTTCCACACCGCGCGGAACAGATCCTCCACGGCCACCACACTGCCGCGATGCTCGACCAGATACAGCAAGATGGAATACTCGATGGGCGTGAGGCGCACCGGCGCACCGTCCACCATTACGGAACGAGCATCGCGGTTGATCTCCAGGCCGTCGAGCTGGATGATCGGCGACTCGGCCACCTGCGCGCGGCTACCGTAGCTGGTGTAGCGGCGAAGCTGAGCATGCACGCGCGCGATGAGCTCAAGCGGACGGAACGGCTTAACCACGTAATCGTCCGCGCCAAGCGAAAGGCCCTCGATCTTGTCTTGCTGGGCATCGCGCGCCGTCAGCATGATCACGGGATAGGTATGGCTGGAACGGATCGTACGCAGCAACTCAAGCCCATCGATATCGGGCAGCATGACATCCAGCAGCGCAAGATCGAACTCCTGCTCCAAGATTGCCTTGGCAGCATCGGCCCCGCTATAGGCGACCTGTACGTCAAAGCCTTCTTTTGTAAGGTAGATACCAACCAAGTCGGCGATGGCCTTTTCGTCATCAACTACCAAAATGTGCTCGTTCATGCGTGCTCCTCTCGCGCTCCATTATGCCCGAGGGGACGCATGCCACACACAACAAGCGTGGGTGATTAAGTCGGCCTTAAGCACCCTTGTGCCCGTTCGGGCGCGGATGTGGGCCACGCACGCACGCGATGATCGCCGACACCGGCAAACGATATACTCTAGTTCCAGAAGAGACCATCCCGTCGAAAGCGAAATCTGTGAAGTCCCTCACCTCTTTTGCAAAGCGCTCAGCTCAGCTTGCCGCCGGCTTTGTCTGCGCTATCGCCCTTGCCGCTGGCGTGCCCACCGTCGCCGGCGCCCAAGTACTCACGACCGACAATGTTTGCGGCAAAACCGCCGATGCGCGCGGCATCACGGCCGAAAATCTGCCCGATATCGATGCGACCAATGCGCTCGTCATGGGCAAAGACGGCACCGTCTACTATGGGCGCGGCGCCGATGAGCAGGTTAAAATCGCCTCGATCACCAAGGTCATGACCGCAATCCTAACCGTCGAGAATTGCAAGATGGACGAGAAGGTCACGGTGAGCAACGCCGCAGCCACCGTGGGTAATTCGACCGCCGGCTTGCTCGAAGGTGACGAGCTTACCGTGGAGCAGGCACTGCGCGGCCTGATGATTCCCTCGGGCAACGACGCCGCCGTCGTGCTCGCCGAATATGTGGGCAAGAAGATCGACCCTAAGACCAAAGACGCCGAGGCAACCTTTGTGAAGGCCATGAACGAGCGCGCCAAAAAGCTCGGCTGCACCGGCACGGTCTTTGAGAACCCACACGGTCTGGACTTTGATGAATGGGCCGGCGACATGCACTCAACCGCACATGACGTAGCGCTGATGATGCAGGAGGCCATGAAAAACGACACGATCCGCGAGGTCGTAGCGAGCGAGGATTCCTGGATCGAGGTCACGGGCGCCGACGGCACCGACCATTCGCATTCCATGGACACGCATAACTATTTGCTGGGCCAAGATGGCAACATCGGTGGCAAGACCGGCACCACCGACGACGCGGGCTATTGCTTTACGAGCGCCTACAACCGCGACGGCGACGAGATCTACACCGTCGTTTTGAACTCCACCACCACCGACCAGCGCTTTACCGATACCGCAACCCTTGCCAATTGGTACTACGGTCACAAGGTAACGGTCGCAATCGCCAACACGCAGGAAAAGACCGCCAACGGCAACCCGCTTATGGCGCGCATTGGCCAAACCGACTGGACGGATAAGACGATCGACGCCACACTCGCCGATCCTACGGCGCAAGCGACCGTGTTTTCCCTTGCCGGCGAGGTGACCGAAAAGGTTAGCTACGACGATCTTTCGGGCACGGTGCATGTGGGCGACAAGGTGGGCAGCGTCACGCTCAAGCAGGACGGCACCAAGATCGCCGTCATGGACCTAGTTGCCGACGAGGAAGGCGCAGGGCCGAATCCCATTGAATGGCTCCTTGTGAAGCTTGATCGCTTGGGCCGTCGCATCGACAACCGCCCGCTCACGGCAGAAAGCGAGACCGTCGCCAAGGCGCCCGAGGTGTAGGGCGCAAGAATAATAAGTCCACTGAAAGGAGGCGTCCGAAAGGATGCCTCTTTTTTTGAGGGTTCGAATCCCCAGCCTCCTTTCTCCGCACAAAAAAGGGCCCCAAATGGGACCCTTCTTTCAAGTCATACTGGCGGAGAGCTGGGGATTCGAACCCCAGATGCCCTTTTGGGGCATACTCGCTTAGCAGGCGAGCACCTTCGGCCTCTCGGTCAGCTCTCCGTAACAGCCGTTCTATAGTAACCAAACAGCCAAGGATGAGCAAGAGGAAATTTTCTAATTGCCTAGCAGCCTTTCCTTCTTGAAAGCTTCGCCTACCCCAGCGAGCGGTTGAGGGAGCCGAGCTCGTCGTTGCCCATGGTGCGCCACATTTGGAAGATACAACCGCGCGCCAGGAAAAAGAAACCGTTGTCGACCAGTTGCACAGCGGCATCTGCCAGCTGATTCGTCACGGCGGACACTGGCGGCAGCTCTAGTCCAGCCTTATGGATGGTCTCGACCGCTTCCTCGAACGTCGGAGGCTCGCTGACGCCCATCTCGTTCATAAGGCCCTGCATTTCTTCCAGCGCGCTGCTGCCCGACTCCTCGCCGCGCGGCACCAGACGGTAACAAGCCAGCGCCAGGTCGAGCTGATCGCAATTCCAATAGGCAAACGCCAAGCGATAGAACAGGTAGCCGATTGCAGAACGATCGCTGGCAATACGTAGGCCGTGGCGCGCCACCTCGATAATCTCGTCAAAGCGCTCCAGACGCGCAAGCACGTTGATGAGCGCAAAGTGCGACTGCATGGACGAGCGCGCCAGATCGTAAAGATGGCGCACCTCGGGCAGTGCTCGTTCAAAGTCCTCTTGCTCGGCGTAAAAGCTGCAGATCTCGTGCTGGGCAAAGTACAGCGCATCGGGCGCACGAAGGATTCGCACAGAGCGGTCTTCTTCCAACACCGGTAGCACCATGCGCACCAGCTGGTTATCGCAAAACTGCGTTTGAACCGGACCTGTCGCCAAAAGCTCGGCGACGGCGCACTTAGCCTCCAACTCCTCAACAAGACGGGAAAAGCCTTCAAAAGCACCTGTACGGTCGACTTTTGCCTGCTCGCGCAATTCAACAACACGGGCCACGTATGGGTCGTCGTCCTCTTCCATGACCTCCAGCTCGTCAGCCGTATCGGCAAGCAGCAGATCGCGCAGCGCCGGCGGCAGCATGCGATGGTCATCACGCGGACGAGCATGAACCTCCGCCGGCTCAATCGTCTCCGGAGCGGTTGACTCATACGCCTCAAGCACACGCTTGCACGGCATATCGTCCATGTCCATGCTCTCAAGATCCTTGGCGACAGGCACGCAATCGGCCAGATAGGCCGCGCGCCCAAAGAAATACGTTGCGACAACGCACTCGCCCTGCTCACTGTCGGGAGCAGCAATCTGCACATAGCAGCGCGTGATGCAGGTGCCCGCGGCAAAACACGCTGCCGCAAGCGTGAGCGCCACGCGCGCATCGTGCTCCGCGGCCCAGATCGTGCGCGTGTCCTCGTCCAGCTCGTGCCAGGCGTCATCTTGAGCGTCGTATTCACGTTGCGGCATGGCATCAACGACAGACTGCCCAAACCGAACGAGCATAATCCCCTCGGCAACGTTTGCCCGATAGGTATAGTCGAGCCGCGTGACCACGTTAAGCGCCTCGACAATACGCGCGAAGCGGGTACGCACATCCCACTCACCGCCCGGCTGGCAAGCCACCGTACCCGGTTTGCCCCACGGGTTATCGCTCGAGGCCGTATCAAGCAGTCGGGGAACATCGTTGGTCGTCTTGGCGATATGCCACGCATCAAAGAGCGCGCAGCCCTCAAGGCTCGGCGAGGATGCCGCAGGGACCAATCCGGCCCCGATGTGCTCAAGGATGCCGGAGAGACGGTTAAGACGGCACTCGATGGCAAGCAGCATGTCAATCTCGTCCTGGTCCAGCAGGCTGCGATCAAAATTGAGATAGAAAAGCTTTGAGCGATCGATGCGAGCCAGGCTCATCTCGGACTTAGCGGCGATGGTGCGCAAGCGAGGCAAGTCAATTTCACTCATAAGGGCGGCGGCATAGCGCTCGATACCGCTCGGATTCTCGGCATGGTCAACGCGGTAGAGCAGCGTCTCGATAGCGTCAGGTAGCGGTGTCGTGTTAAAGCCCAAAAACACCTCGACCGGCTCGGGCAGCTTTACGAGCTTGATCTTGTCGACAACGTTTTGCATACCCTCGTCGAGTCCGTCGGCGTCCGCCGTGCTCGCAATGGTATTTTCGGAGTCAGCGAATATCACGTAGCGCAGGAACATCGATGCCATGAACTCACCGTAAGGAAGGGAGCGGGTCGAATTCCATGTCTCGTGATCGGACTGCTCGCGCATGGGACCTTCGGGAGAGCCGACGGTTCGCGCGCACGCGCGCATCGTGCCGTTTGCTCCCCTCACCATAATCTCACCAATACCGGAGTCCGACTCGTCAAGGACCAGTTCCATGTCGGGATCGTTGGGCAGCGGAGCCTCGCTGACGGGGCGGTCCACCTTGTACACCTCGCCCGAAACGCTTACGTAGCCCAAAAGCGACACATGGCTTTTGCCAACGAATTCGACGACATAACAAGATTCATGCTGATCCTCGCCAAAGAGTTTCCAGACCACGCCATATGAGCGTCCCGCAGGCTGCTCGGGCATCGCCGGAAAGCGCTTCTTGGGATCGAGAAACCTGAGCTTGTATGTCGGACGCTCTGCCACGGAATATCACCCTGATCGGTCGCTTGAAGAAGGAGTGGTCGCGAATAAGTCGCGACATCTACTCGGAATCTTACACGAGTCGACAGGAAATCGTCCGCTTTACGCCCGCGCCTCGACCGAGGTTCGAATCAATGCGGTGTTTACGTAAAAGAAAAGTCCCCGTTGCCGGGAGCTTTAATCTCAAATGGTGCGGCGTATAGGATTCCGCGCATCCGCTGCGCGGATCCGCACCGGCTTCGCCCGCCTGCCGGCGTGCTCGCCCGCGGGCTAAAAACGCTCCGCGTTTTCTTTACGCCCGCGCCTCGACCGAGGTTCGAATCAATGCGGTGTTTACGTAAAAGAAAAGCCCCCGTTGCCGGGAGCTTTAATCTCAAATGGTGCGGCGTATAGGATTCGAACCTATGACGTTCTGATTCGTAGTCAGACCCTC
>CAJLPX010000013.1 GCA_905208635.1 uncultured Collinsella sp.
AGGTAAGGGATAGCCGGTCCTTATGAGTTGAATTACGCGCGTGCGGATATAAAGGGTGGCATGTTAAATTTGTTGAAAACTCTGACATGCGCTGCCGACTTCATTAAAATCGATTGCCAATCAAGTCTTCCTATATATGCGAGCCCTGAGAAGCTGCGCTGTGAACCTGAGACCGCTATCGATCGGCCCGGTGCACCGGGCCGCTGTCCTCGAGCCGGCATCAGCTTGCCGGTCTCAAAACGTATGCCGTCCGGTACGACCAACAGCCGAGTCTTGCGCCCAGTTCGAGCAGCGCCAGAGCCCCGTGCCGGAACCCACGCAGCCGATGGCAGGGGAATTCAGCCGCGGCCATCGAGGAGCCGACCCAGGGACGGCGCCCCCAGTCCTCGAAAGATTTCCACCGCCCCCTACAGGCCTGGATTGATTTAACAGTTGATTTAATCCGGCTGAACAAGCCGAGCATGGGCCGGTTGACAAAATGTAAGGTAAAAAAGCAGATACGACCGTACGCCGGTGCGGGGTTCGGGTGATGTGATAGAAAGTAATACACGTATTACATCTAACCGGGAGGTGCATCATGGCAACCGCCACCGCAGCCCTGAGAACCCCCGAGGACCTCGCGAACAGGTACGACCGCCTGGCGAAGTCGACGGGCCGCACGAAAACCTTCTACATGACGGAGGCGCTTGCCGCAGAGATAGGCAGGCTCGAATACGAGTACGGCCTCATGAATTATCCGGGAAGCGTTTGGTTGCGAGGTATGCCAGTGTGAGGGCCTGATTCGTCAGGCCCCGCACAGGGGGACCGCGATGGTGGCCACCGCGCCGCCCGAGGGGCTGTTGGCGAGCGAGACGGAGCCCCCGTGGGCGCTCGCGGCCTCGGAGGCGACGTGGAGGCCGAGCCCGTAATGGCGGCCTCCGTCGCGCGAGGAGCGAGAGGAGTCGTCTGTGAAGAGGCGCTCGCAGCCGCGTTCGAGGGCGGCGGGAGAAAAGCCCGGTCCGTCATCGGCGACCTCGATGACGAGGTATCCACCAGCGACGTCGCAGGAGACCACCACGCGCGAGCGCGCGTGCTCGGCGGCGTTGGCCACGAGGTTCGCGGCGGCTCGCGCCAGGGCGGTTCGGTCGAGTGGGGCCTCGGGCGCGCCCGCGACAGCGGGGCCCGTGGCTGCGTCGAGCGTCACGCCTCGCGCCCGGGCGATCTGGGCGGCCTCGGCGAGGACCTGTTCGCAGAGCTCGGCCGGCCGCATGGGGGCCCTCTCCGCCCCGCCGGACCCGCGCGACGCCTCGATGAGCAGGCGCACGTAGCCGTCAAGCCTTTCGACACTGCCGGCTATGTCGCGCGCGGCGGCCGCGAGGTCGGCGTCTTTCTCGTCTTCCAGCTCCTCCGCCACGAAGTCGGCGTTGGCGCGCAGCACGGTGAGCGGCGTCTTGAGGTCGTGGGCGAGCGACGCCATCTGCTCGCGCTGCCCCCGCTCCGCGGCCCAGCGGGCCTCGAGCGACTCGGCGAGGGAGGCCCGCATGGCGTCCATCGCGGCGAGGACGTCGTTCACCTCGCGCACGTTGGTGCTGCCGACCGCGAAGTCGAGCTCCCCCGCGCCGACGCGCCCCGCCGCCTCCGCGAGCGGCGCCATCTTGCGCGAGATCACGCGGCTCGCGCGGCGCGCCACGAGCGCGAGCGCGAGCGCGCTTCCCGCCGCGGCGCCGACGAGCATGAGGTTCTGCGGGTTGGGAAGCAGGCCGGCGAGATCGCGCGAGACCCACTGCGGCAGGTACTCGCTGACGAGCGCGCATGCCCCGCCGTCCTTGAGCGGGAACGCGGCGTAGGTGAGGCCCGAGCCCCCGCCCTCGATCTCCACTGTGCCCGGATCAGCGGCGAGTGCCGTACGGGCCATTTCCGTCGCGTCCTCGAGCCGCGTGCCCTCGAGGTCTGTCATCAGCACGTATCCGTCCTTGTTCAGGATGAGGTAGCGGTACGCCGTCGGCACGTCCTGCTGTCCGCAGACGCCGTCGCGTGCCAGGCCCTCCGCGACCTCGCGCGCATTGGCCGGCCCCCAGCTTGCCTCGTAGACGAAGCCCGCGCTGATCGCCGCGGAGAGCACCATGAACGAGGCGAGCCACGCCGTGGCGACCGCCGCGAACGCGTAGGCGAAGTAGCGCGCGATGACGAAGGAGAGCGGCATGCCCCCGCGACCTCGCGCCCCGATCCTCAGAGCTGCCACTTGTACCCCATCCCCCAGACGGTCGCGATCGGATCGGCGCCGGCCTCGGAGAGTTTCCTCCGGGCGCGGCTGACCTGCATGGATATGGCCGCATCGTCGGCGTCGCTCTCCCAGCCGAGCACCGCCTCGCGTATCTGCGCGCGGCTCATGACCTGCCCGGGGTGGCGCGCGAGGTACTCGCAGATGGCGTACTCGGTGGGCGTGAGCGGCACGGTCTCGCCGCCCACGGCGAGGTCGCGCGCCCCGAGGTCGATCCGCACCTCCCCGAAGGAGAGAGCGTGCGAGCGCGGCCGGCGCTCACGGCGTAGATGGGCCGCGACCTTGGCGCGCAGTTCCGCGGCACCGAAGGGCTTGCGGACGTAGTCGTCGGCGCCCAGGCCGTAGCCGGCCACGGCATCCTCCTCGGCCACGCGCGCGGTCAGGAAGACGATGGGCCCGTCGAAGTCCGGGCGGATCTGCCGCACGAGCTCGAAGCCGTCGAGCCCCGGCATCATGACGTCGCAGAGCACGAGGTCGAAGCGCGAGAGGTCCATCCCCGGGACCGCCGTCGGGTCCGTCGCCCTGACGACCTCATGGCCGTCGCGGCCGAGGACGCGCGCGAGCGCGTCGAGGATAGCCCGTTCATCATCCACTGCCAGTATCCTCGCCATGTTCGACCTCCTGAAACTCTCGTCGGAATTGTACTAGCGCCGCACTCAGCGGTCCAGAGCCCTGCGCGCAGCTGCGGGCGCCTCAGCCGCTTCGCACGCGCGGTAGCGCACGCCCGAGCCGCCGCGCGCCTCGATCCCGAGCCAGCCCTCGCCGTCCGACTCCCGCCCGAAGAAGATGAGCTGGAGCTCTCGGACATTGCCCCTGTCGTCCGCAGCGTCCACCAGGTAGACATAGTTTGTCCCCGCCCCGGTGGCGTCGGCGTAGGAGCTCGCGTGGCTACCGGGCTCGAGCGCGGGCGCCCACATAGCGATCTCAGGGTTGGGCAGCACGCGGTCGGCAATCGAGCGCAGTGCCGACCCCCAGCCGGCGTCGAGCAGGGCATCCCGGCCAGGACGAGCGCTGCGGAGAGGAGGACGAGCATGGAGGCGAGCGGCCTCCTACGCATCTGCCCTCCCGTCCTCGAAGCGACAGAACCAGGCGAGAAGGACGGCGTCGGCTGCCAGGGTGAGCACGAGGCCAGCGAGCGCAGTCGTGAGGAGTGGGCCCGCCGCGCGTGCGGCGTCGATGAAGGCCTCCACCCCGAGCGACCCCAGGCGCGCGGGCCAGGCGAGCGGCACCCAGCTCAGGGGCGTCGCCAGGGCACCGGTGAGCTCGCCGGTCATGAGACCGTGCGCAAGTCCGCCCACTGAGAAGAACGCGAGGAGCATCCCCGCCGCGCCGGCGCCGATGGTGGCGTTGCGGCCGAGGCGCAGGGCCACGCCGAGCCCCAGCGCGTAGAGGGGCAGGCTGCCCAGCACGATGCCCGCCCAGGCGGCCGCAAGCGGAGCGGGCCCGAGCGGCAGGCGCCCGGCGACGGCGAGCACGGCCCCGAAAACGCCGAGCGCCACGGCCAGCGCGCCCGCGCCGAGCGCCGCAAGGGCGAGCAGCTTCGCCGCGACGGCGCGCCCGCGCGAGGGGACCGCCGTGAGGTTGGCGAGGCGCCCGGCAGCGCGCTCCTCGTCCACGGCGAGCCCGCAGACGATGGCGCACATGAGCGGCATGAGGGCGCCGAGGAACTGGGCATAGGCGTCCGCGCCCAGCGCCGGGTCCCATCGGGTTACGGAGAAGTACTCGCCGCAGGCAAGACCGGCTGCCAGGCCGCAGGCGAGGTGCACCGCCGAGAGCGGGGAGCGCGCCAGACGCAGGGCCTCGGAGAGCAGGGCCCGCGGGAGAGTCATGCGCGGCGTCGGGTCGGAGAGTCGTGTCATGGCCATCACCTCTCCTCGGAGCGCGCGAACCAGGCCGCGCCCGCCGCCGTGAGCGCGGCGAACGCGAGCGCACAGACCGCAAGACCCGCCAGCGTGAGCACGCCGTCCGCCGTGAGCGCCCCGCCGAGCGCCATGTCCGCCGCGAGCGGCTCGCCGCTCGGCAGCACGGGAATGAAGCTCGTGGGGATGACCATGCTCGCCGACGGCGGAAAGAGCTGCGGCAGCGGCATCAGCGACCAGGCGAACCCACCCACGAGCTGCGCGGCGAGCGGGCAGAAGATGCCCGCGAGCATGCCGAGCCTCGCCGTGAGGAAGAGCCCTGCGGGGATCATCCACGCCGCGGTCACCGTGTTGGCGAGCGCGCAGAGGAGCATCGTGAGCGTACCCGCGGCCGTGAGGCCCTGCGAGGAGAACGCCGATCCCGCGAGGTAGATGCCGAAGACCACGAGGTTCGAGAGCGTGCAGAGCGCGAGGCACCAGAGCGCCTTGGCCCACCAGGCGCGCCCGAGCGGGAAGCCCAGGCCCAGAAGCCCCCGCATCCGCGTGCGAGCGTCCGCCCGCGCGACGCACGCCACCACGAGCGAGAGAGACACGGGCAGGAAGAGCGCGTACCAGTAGTTCCACGCACTGAAGATCTGCACGCCCCGGTAGGGCATCGCGCCGAGCAGCGGCATCGGCAGCGCCATGAGCACGGCCAGGCGAACCGGTGCCGCGTGGCGCGATTTCAGGGCCTCGGCGCGCAGGGCCGCGAGCAGGCCGCCTTTCTCGCCCGTCATGCCGCCACCTCCCCGCGCGCTCGTCGCCCTTCCCGGCAGAAGCTCATGAAGAGTTCCTCGAGGTCCTGCCCGGGACGAAGCGCATCCTCGTAGGCGAGGCGCCCCCCGCAGATGATGCCGATGGTGTCCGCCATCTGCTGCACCTCGGAAAGGATGTGGCTCGAGACGATCACCGTCGTACCCGCCGACGCGAAGCCGCGGATCTGGTCGCGTAGCTCCTCGATGCCGATGGGGTCGAGGCCGTTGGTGGGCTCGTCGAGCACGAGCAGGCGTGGCCGGGCGATCAGCGCCAGCGCGAGCCCCAGGCGCTGCCGCATGCCCATCGAGAAGCGCCCGGCGCGCTTCTTCCCGGTGTCCGCGAGGTCCACGGCGGCGAGCACCTCATCTATGCGGCTCTCGGGAAGGCCCAGCAGCGTGGTGCGTACGCGCAGGTTCTCGCGCGCGGTGAGGTTGGGGTAGAGCGGCGCCTCCTCGATGAGGCTGCCGATTGCGTAGAGGTCCTCGCGGCACCAGGCTTGCCCGGCAAAGAGGATCTCCCCGGCCGTCGGCCGCAGCATCCCGCAGATCATCTTAAGCGTTGTCGACTTGCCGGCGCCGTTGGGGCCGAGCAGCCCGTACACCTCGCCCTCGCGGATATGAAGGTTCACGTCGGCCACGGCGTCCTGCGCCTGGTCGCCGCGGCCGAAGCGCTTGGTGAGCCCGCGCGTCTCGAGCATGTAACCCATGGGTTCGTCCTTTCTCTTCCGGGCGCGCGGGCCGAATCGCCGTGCCCGCGCGCCTTACCTTTCGGGTTCACCATCCATGGTGGGACGCGTTTCTAACGAATCCGTAACGGCCGTTGGGTTCTTTTGGCGCAAACTCTTCTCGACCCGCACATCATGATTAATTTGCTTGAGGCAACAACTTTCCCGATCGATGTAATCACCGAATCAAAACGTGTACGTCAACCTCCAAAAACGACATTTTTCGACATGTTTGGAGACTGATGTTCACGAATGCGAAAATCCCCGCCGCCCATAAGCGCCCTCCACATGTCTGGACTCTCTATGCTTACGCTGGATAGACATCGCCGGAACGGGTATAGTATCGAAAGTTTTGTCGTTAACCAGCGGGGGAGTCCTGTGGGCATCAAAAAGAAGATCAAAAAGGAGCTTATCGGCACTTCCGATTACCCGTCGAATAAGATCTTTACGATCTCCAATTTCATCACCTTTACGCGCCTGATCCTCACCCTGGTATTTCTGTACCTGTTTGTGACGGATAACAACCGCGTCATCGCCATCGTAATCTACGCCGTTGCCGCCTCCACCGACTGGATGGACGGCCAGATCGCCCGCATGACTAAGACGGTCTCGTGGCTCGGCAAGGTCATGGATCCCATTTGTGACCGCGCGCTGCTGTTCACCGGCGTCTTGGGGCTGGTGGTCCGCGGAGAGCTGCCCATCTGGGTCTGCGTGCTCATTATTGGCCGCGACATCTATCTGGGCATTGGCACGCTTATCGTGCGTCATTATCACCGTCGCCCCATCGATGTCGTCTTTCCCGGAAAGATTGCCACTGCACTGCTCATGACCGGCTTCTCGCTCATGCTGCTCGGGTTCCCCGTTATTGACGGCCTGCATCTTTTACCTTCAACCCTTACGGCCTTCCCGGGCCTCAACGGAAACTCGGTGCCCCTCGGCATCTTCTTTGTGTACGGCGGCGTGATCTTCTCCATGCTCACGGCTGTCATCTATTCCATTAAGGGCGGAGTGGCCATTAAACAGGCTCTCGCGCATCCCGAGGACGAGGACATCGACTTTCTGAACCCCGAAATCGAAGACTGATTCGTTGGGGTATGATTACGTACGGTTCATTATTTGCGGCACGTCCGCGATAAGTTAGGGGTTGTCATGGACAACATGGTTAACAATATGCCTCAGAATGATAAGACTGCTGACGCTACCTGCGTATTCCGCGTGCCTTCAAGCGACGTCACCGTTCCCGACCTCATGGCCAACGTGCGCATCACCGCCCCCGTTCTGTCCATCGTCAAGGGTCCGCAGACTGGTGCCGCCTTTGAACTCGAGGACGACGTGACCACCATCGGCCGCGATCCTGCGAACGGCATCTTCCTCAATGACATGACCGTTTCGCGCAGCCACGCGCGCATTATTCGCGAGGGCCTCGGCGCCCGCATCGAGGACCTGGGCTCGCTCAATGGCACCTGGGTCGACGGTGCCATTGTCAACGCGGCCCCGCTGCACGACGGTTCTTCCGTTCAGATCGGTACGTTTACGCTCATCTACCACGAGAGCACGCCGGAGCGCATCGAAACCGGTGAGTAGGGCATGGCCGAACGCAACTATCTGAGTATCGGCCAAGTCGTCAACCTACTTCGAGGCGCATACCCCGATCTTTCGAACTCAAAAATTAGATTTCTAGAAGATGAGGGGCTCATTACCCCTCATCGTACGCCTAAGGGATACCGTCAGTACTCCAAGGAGGACGTTGATCGCCTGGAGGTCATTCTGCACCTGCAGAAGACTCGCTACATGCCGCTCAACGTGATTAAGCAGCGCTTGGAAAACGCCACGGACCTGTCAACGCTCGCCTACGAGGTGGGCTTGCTGTCCGATGTTCCACTCAAGACGGAGCCCAAGGAGACTAAACAAAAGCTGCATCCCATCGAGACCATTCCCGATATGTTGGGCGTCGAGATCTCGTTTATCCGCTCGCTCGCCGAGAACGACCTCATTCGCATCATCAAGAGTCCGCAGAACCGTGAGCTCGTCGATGGTCGCGATTTTCCGATCATCCGCTACTGCTCCGAGCTGTCACGCTTCCATATCGAGCCGCGCAACCTGCGTCAGTACGTGTCTTCCGCCAACCGCGAGTCCTCGATGTTTGAGCAGGTGCTCGTGAGCATGCTCGGAATGGATACCTCCGATGACGAGCGCGACGCCAAGCTCGAGCGTGCGTTTAAGAAGCTTCACGACCTCACCGAGGGTGTGCATACGGCACTGCTCAAGAACCGCGTTTTTGAGTCGCTCAACGCCGTGGTCGAGGATGCCGACATCGATGCACTCGATGAAGAAATCGCTCGCTCCGAGTCCACCAAGGCCAAAAACGAAGAAACTGCCGCGCCGGCTTCACACGAGGATTCTCTCGTAAAGCCGCTCAAGGTTGTCGCCCCTTCGCAATCCGACACTGTCACCGCGGGCAAATAACAGCTACCGCTTATCCGGCAACCCATTGAAAGGTCATGCAATGTACGACTTCGAATCTCAAATCGTCGACATCCCCGACTATCCCGAGCCCGGAGTCATCTTCAAAGACATTACGCCGCTCTTTGGCAATCCCGAGGCGCTCAAAGCCATGACCGATGCCCTCGCCGAGCACTTTGCCGGCATGGGGATCACCAAGGTCGTGGGTCCCGAGGCCCGTGGCTTTATGGTTGGCGTACCGGTGGCTGTGGCCCTTGGTGCCGGCTTTGTTCCCGCACGTAAACCGGGCAAGCTACCCCGCAAGACGGTGAGCCAGAGCTATGAGCTCGAATACGGCACCGACTCTATCGAGATCCATGCCGATGCCATTACCTCTAAAGATACCGTGTTGATTCTGGACGACTTGGTCGCGACGGGCGGAACCGTCGAGGCAACAGGTAAACTTGTGCGAGATATGGGCGCAAAGCTTGTGGGCTACGGGTGTATCCTTGAGCTTGCGTTTCTCAACCCGCGCGAGAAGCTCACGCCGACTGACGACGATGTTGAGCTCTTTAGCCTGGTGACGGTGGACTAGCCGTTACCCTTAGTTACTGGAAAGGAAGCTACATGCGCACAGCAAACACGCACAAAAACATGGCACGCTGCGCTGCTACGGCAACCCTCGCTTGTGTTTTGGGCTTGGGCCTCGCGGCTCCTGCCTACGCCGATACCGCATCCGACCTTGCCGCTGCTCGTACGAAGCTCGAGCAGATCGGTACCCAAACCCAGCAGATTTACGATGAGCTCGCCACGCAGACGCAGGCGCTCGATCAGACTGCTGGCGAGATCACGCAAAAGCAGCAGGAGATCGCTGACGGTCAGGCCAAGCTCTCGACCTATGTCGCCGGCGAGTACAAAACCGGCGGTCTGAGCCTGCTTCAGGTTCTGACCGGCGTCGATGACCTGAGCGATATGCTCAACCGTCTGTTCTACTACGGCAAAGTTTCCGATAAGCAGGCTCAGACCATTCAAGAGGTCAAGGAGCTTAAGCAGCAGCTCACCGATAAGCAGGCCGAGCAGGAGAAGAACGTCGCCACCACGCAAAAGAAGGTCGATGAGCTTAACGCCCAGCAGGCTGAAGCCCAGAGTGTCGTGAACTCCCTGGATTCACAGTTGCAGGCCGAGCTTGCTGCCGAGGCCCAGGCCAACGCCGCGCTGCAGGCTGGCATAAATGCTAGCACCGCCGAAAAGGCCACGGTGAGCAACGACACCGCCGGTACGAGCGAGAACACCAACAAGGGTGGCGGTACGACCAACGACGGCGGCGGAAACACGCCCGCGCCCGCTCCCACTCCGCAGCCCCCGACGCCCGCTCCGGCTCCGGCTCCGGCTCCGACGCCTTCCGCACCGAGCCAGTCCGTTGACGGCGGTTCCGTTGTTTCGCGTGCCTATAGCAAGCTCGGATACGCTTACTCTTGGGGTGGCATTGGGCCGAACAGCTTTGACTGCTCCGGTTTTGTAAGCTATTGCCTCACGGGACGCTACTGCCGTCTGGGCACCACGGTCGACTTCATGGGTTGGACCCGTGTGTCCGATCCGCAACCCGGCGATGTTGTGGTTAACTCCTACCATACCGGCATCTATATCGGTAATGGTCAGATGATCCATGCTTCCGACTACAAAACGGGCGTCATCATCAGTTCCGTCGCAGCCGGTATGAACAACAACTACATTTTCGTGCGCTACTAAGTCACTCTGTATAGCGAACGAAGGTGAACCTCGTGGCCTTTGAGCTGCGAGGTTCATTTTTTTATGACCGTGCTCCATACATGATCCTAATGTGCTAGTTTTCAATACTAGATGCACGCTTCATCGGTGAGCAATATAGCTATAATGATTGAGAAGCATATAGAAAGGACCCTCTATGAGCTGGGCACTTATCTCCGATTCGAGCTGTAACCTCCGCGATTGGCAACCGACCGCGCCCCATACCACCTTTGCATTTGCACCCCTCAAAATTCGAGTGGGGGAGCGCGAGTTCGTCGATGACCTCATGCTCGACGTTCACGAACTCAATTGCGCCGTGCAGGCGGAGTCGAGCGCTTCTTCGAGCGCCTGTCCGAGCGTAGGCGAGTGGACCGAACTCTTTAGGCTTGCCGACAAGACGATTTGTATGCCCATCTCGGAGGGCGTATCGGGGAGCTATAACGCCGCCGCCACGGCACGCGATTTGGTTCTTGCCGAGGAGCCGAACCGTCAAATTCATTTGGTCAATTCACGCGGAGCCGGCGGCAAAATGGACCTGATCTTACTGCTGTTCGACCGGTATCTTGCAAGCAATCCGGATGTCTCATTCGAGGACGCTTGCGCATACTTCAATAGCCTTGAGCAGAACAGCAAAATCCTCTTCAGCTTGTGCAATTACGAAAACCTGGCCAAAGCCGGACGTATCCCTAAGGCAGCCGGCGTCATTGCCAACAAGCTCAATATTCGCATTTTGGGCACGGCGAGTGAGGCCGGTAAAATCGAACTCGTCGGACACACGCGTGGCGAAAAGAAGATGTTCAACAAGATCATCGACACCATGGAAGCCGAGGGTTTTACGGGCGGCGAGGTCGTCATCGACCATGTCGAGAATGAGGCAGGCGCCCAGGCACTTGCCAGCCGCATTGTGGAGCGCTGGCCCGGCTCCAAGACTATCATCATGCCCTGCAACGGCCTGGATTCCTATTACGCCGAGATGCACGGTCTTATTATCGGCTACGGCATGGACGTGGCTTCGGGCCAATAAAGTCCAACCAAGCAAAAATACGGGCGGGACAAAGTGACAGATGACCCTTTGCTCCGCCCGTTTTATACGTCGGCTAGCTATTAAACCCATTAAACTTTAGATAGCTCATCAGGTACGCCTTCGAAACGAAGGATGAAACCGCACTGCGCACAAGCAGCGACTCACGCGTTACCTGATGCGCCGTATCGGGAACCGGCGTCTGCTCGACGGAAAACGTCGAACGAATCGATGCCTCGAGCTGATCGACCACATAATCGAAGGCCGTCGGGGCATCGTAGCTCAAACGCTGAATGTTAAAGAGTGCCTGCACCGCAGCAATAGGTAACACCTGCTTAAAGAGGCAGATAGCGATCAGGCGGGCAATCTGCTCGCGGCCATATTGCTTTTTGACCGGAGCAGGCACCAGGCCGACCTTCACGTAGTTATTGATCATCGATGGCGTAATGACAGGGTGCTCAACGCAAATGGACAGCGGCTCCATCCACAGCGCAACATACTCAATGACCTGGTCGCGGTAGAGCGTCACATTGGGCAACTGGTTATAGCGCGGCAGACTCAACGTATTGAGTTTACGCACGATATCGGACTGAATGAATGCATCGGGTAGCACCGTGGGCTGAATATCCTCAGGCTTAATACTGACCGACGAATCGGACATCGGAATAACGTGTTTAACGTGGTTCATAAAGGTCCTCCGTTCATTTTCTATATTGTATTCTAGGTTATCTAGTTTTGCATACCACATAGCCGGCAAGTAAAAGTGGTTGGACAACACATTGATGCATTGTCCAACCACTTTGTGTAAAGATAGCAACCTTACATAAGATATATTATCGTACTTATCCACGGAGAAACGCGTATGCGCTCGTTGCTGCTATGGCTCCATCCGAAACAGCGGTCACAACCTGGCGTAAACGTTTGGAACGGATATCGCCAGCGGCAAATAAGCCAGGCGTGCGGGTGGCCATCGATTCGTCGGTCACAATACCGCCGTCGGACGCCAAATCTACCAGATGCTCTACAAGCTCAGTATGGGGCTGCGTGCCAGCAAAGACAAAAATGCCAAACGAACCAGGATCAAAGGACTCAGTGTGCATTTCACTAGTCGCATTGTCCTTGAACGTGATTGTCGTGGGCCTCGCTTCACCAGAAAGCTCAACAATACTAGTTTGGTACCTAACTGAAATATTATCTTTTGCGAGCACCTTTTGAACCACGCCATCGGGGGCACGGAACTGATCGCGGCGCAAGACGATGGTCACGCTGCTGGCGATTTCTGACAAGAACAGGGCTTCCTCGCAGGCAGCATTGCCGCCACCGATAACATAGACCTGTTTACCGCGAAAGAACATGCCATCGCACGTCGCGCAATACGAAACGCCACGACCGCGATACGTATCCTCGCCAACAAAACCAGCAGATCGCGGCGTTGCCCCCATGCAAGCGATAACACTCGAGGCCAGCGTATCGCCCATATCGTGATGCACCGTAAACAGCGCTTTATCGGCATCGTAATCGATACCCGTAACCATGCTCCATGCAACCTGTGCTCCCAGGCCCTCTGCATGCTGCTGAAAACGCTCGCCGAGTTCGGCGCCACTCAAGAGCGGAATACCCGGATAGTTCTCGACCTCATTGGTTGTGGCGATCTGCCCTCCCGACATGCCCTGTTCAATCACGGTCGTCGTTAGGTTGGCACGAGCAGCGTAAATGGCGGCAGCATAGCCCGCGGGGCCGCCACCGATAATCGCAACATCGATCGGCTGATGGGTAGTCATGAAAAGACCTCCTGTCGAAAGATTGGCGTTCTTTGCGCTCATACCCAAATTTACGTGAACATGACACTCATGCACTACAATGATAAATCCGAGTTACAACGTCGAAGGGGAGTTATCGATGGATCAGGCGCAGACGAGCGACGACGCTCCCCTGCTCACGCACAGCACTCCCCAATCGGAGCAAACAGCGCTCTTGGCTCAGCTAAAACCTCTCGTGACCATCGTGCACGCCTCGGTCGGCTCGGGCCACAAGGCCGCCGCAAATGCAATTGCGCAGGCGTTCGACCTCATTCGCGGCACCAGCGGCATCCCCGAGGATGTTGAGATTGAAGTCCTCGATATCCTTGATTTTGGACGCATTAGATTCGACGGCAATAAGACCGCGGCATCTTTTACGGGAGCCACGCGCCCCATCTACGACCTGACCTGGCGATATACGCTTACGGGACATCTTCTCTGGGGTGGAGGCACGGCATGGTCGCGAATCATGTTCCCCGCCTTCAACGAATATATTCGTAGCCGTAGGCCCATAGCCGTGGTCGCAACGCACATCACAGCAGCCAATGTTGCCGTGGGTGCCCGCGTAATTACGGGTATCGATTATCCGGTCATCTGTGTGCCGACCGACTACGAAGTCGAGGGCTGGTGGCCCCACAAGGACACCGATCTATTCTGTGTTGCCAACGAATTTATGGCCGAAACGCTGCGTCCGCGCAAGGTGCTCGAGACAAAGATTCGCATTACCGGCATTCCTATTCGCGCCGGATTCGACACGGATTACGATCGCGAAGAAGAGCTAGCTAAGTTCAACCTCCCCACCGACAAGACCGTCGTGCTGGTAATGGCCGGTGCCAGCTTGCCTCAACCGTACGTTCGCTTTCGCGCGGAGATGGACCGCACCCTCCCCTTCCTACGCAGTTTCGAAGACATGCACTTTGTCTTTTTGCCGGGCAAGGATAAGGAATACGCCGCCCGCCTCAAGACACTCTTCGATGCCATGAAGCTCGAAAATGTCACGGTTCTTGACTATGTCGACGATATGGCGGCCCTTATGCACGGCTGCGACCTGGCAATTCTCAAATCGGGCGGACTCACCGTCACCGAGTGCCTATGCGCACATCTGCCGATGATCCTGCTGGGCAAATCATACGGCCAGGAAAAGGCCAACACCACGATGCTCACCGGCATGGGCGCCAGCATGCACGTCACCACGGCACGAGAGCTCATCGTAACCCTGCGCCACCTGCACGACCATCCCGAATCACTCAAAGCCCTACTCATCAACGGCGAAGTACTACGCCGCCCCCACGCAGCCGAAGACATAGCCATCGCAACCATGGAGCTCGTAGGCAAACCCCAAAAGCGCAAACGAGCCTTCTGCCGCTTCTACTGGGGCGGAAAACCCGCGCATATCCGCTAGCGTCTTTATGTCCGCTTACCTGCGGGAGGCCCCTATATATCATCCCATGCTCAAACATTCTCGCTTCGCTGCGAAACTGCGCGTGGGACGATATATAGGGGCCTCCCGCAGGTAAGCTGCGTTTACGTACTAGCAGCTATACCAGATTCCCCTCCAGTAGAATCTGCAAAGGGGAACCAGAAAATATAAATACAGTAAGTCGATGCGACAAAGGAGGTGTCCCTTTATCGCATCGGCTTATTAGAAGAGTAAATATTTTTTTCAAGCGAGTAGCCGCCCGCCCGTCTCTCACACATATCGTTCCACGCGCAGTTTCGCAGCGAGCGAAGCGAAGCGAGAATGTTTGAGCATGGAATGATATGTGTTAGAGACGGGCGGGAGGGATACGAGCGCCCCCGCGAGAATGTTTGAGCACGGGATGATATATAGGCCCCTCCCACTGGTGAGCGGACGATTGAGTTTAAGCGACGCCGCTGGAGCCGAAGCCTCCTTTGCCTCGATCGGTTTCGTCTAGTTCTTCTACTTCTACGAGGTTGACCGTAGGGACTTCTTGAATGACAAGCTGGGCGATGCGGTCGCCTTTGTTGATTTGGATGTTGTTCGTGGGGTCTAGGTTAATGAGGATGACTTTGAGCTCTCCTCGGTAGTGGGCGTCGATGAGGCCCGGCGTGTTGACTATAGACAGGCCCTGCTTGATGGCCAAGCCGCTGCGGGGCTGGACGAAGCCGGCGTAGCCATCGGGCAGGGCGATGGCCAGCCCCGTAGAGACCAGACGGCGTTTGAAGGGCTTCAGGACGCAGTCCTCGTTGGAGCGCAAATCCAAGCCGGCATCAGTGGGATGGGCGTATTTGGGAAGCTCAACGGTGGGATCGAGACGCTTTATGTTGACGGTAATGTTGGACATGGAATCACCTTAGCTTGTCGAGCTCTTGCAGAAACTCATCGACGTCTTTGAAATCGCGGTAGACCGAGGCAAAGCGGATGTACGCCACCTTGTCAATCTTGGCCAAGCGCTTGAGCACCATGTCACCCAACTCATGGGACGTGACGGCCGTCAGTGTGCGAGAGCGCAGCTCGACCTCGATGTCGTCGATAATCTCATTGAGCTTCTTAGTGTCGATATCGCGCTTGATGGTGGCGCGCATCAAGCCAACGAGCAGCTTATTGCGATCGAACCGCTGCTTGGTTCCGTCTGACTTAATGACCTCGATTGGGTCTTCGCATCGCTCGAACGTTGTAAAGCGGTAGTTACACGAGCAACATTCGCGACGGCGCTTAATGGTGTTATTTGACTCCTGCATACGGGAATCAACGACGCGGGTATGTGCCTTGCCACATTTGGGACAGCGCATGGTACCTCCTCTTAAACGATAACAAGGGTACCATGCGCAGCGCGATAATGATTACGAACGAGTAGGAACCTTAAGATGCGCACCGGCGGCGAGCGAACCATGCTCCAGATGATTGACGTTACGGATCATGTCGGAAGTCTCTTGCGTGGAAAGGCCTTCGATTGGATATTCCTCGGCAAGAGACCAAAGAGAATCGCCAGGCTGAACGCGAATGGTCTCGTAGGTAACGTTGGAAACGGACTCGGCATACGCGGCGTGACGAGCGCTAAAGACCGACATAGCGAGGACAAAGAAGAGCGTAAGCGCAACGGCAACGGCGACAATCGTCGGAACCTTCAGGGCAACGCGAGCCGGCGCGACTACAGCCTGTTGATTGCGAGCAGGCTTTACGGTCAAAGGCTGAAAGCCGGAGCGGCCACCCTGAACAACCGTAAAAGTGGGTTCTGCAGGCGTCTCGAGCTTAAGGGCAAGGTTTCCCTGGACCATATTCGTTGCGTTCATCATGTTCTCCTCTCGCGTGTTTTGCTGAGAACAGTTTTATCAAGCCGCGCGGACAAAAATGTCTAGCGCGAGAACGAATGTTCGGTTATTATTATCTTCGAACAGTTGTTCCTGTCAAGCAAAATTCGAACATTTGTTTGACATGGGTAGAGAGGATGCCCTGATGGCTCGCAAAATTACCAAGCGTCAGCAGCAAATTTACGACTTCATCAAGGAATATCAGCAGGAGAAGGGTTATCCGCCCAGCGTGCGCGAGATGGCTTCTGCCGTGGGCCTTTCCTCCCCCAGCACTGTGCACGCCCATCTATCTGCCCTGGAGGCGCGCGGGCTACTCAAGCGCGATGCCACCAAACCGCGCGCCCTGGAACTCTTTAACGAGGACGGTTCCTCTGTCTCAATTTCTAAATCTGACGAGCCCACCGCACCTCGCGGAACGGTCTCGCTACCGCTCGTTGGTCGCGTCGCGGCAGGGATTCCCATTCTGGCCGAGCAGAATATTGAAGACACGTTTACTATCCCGACCGAAATCGCCACTGATCAGGGTTCCTTTATCCTTGAGGTGCATGGGAGCTCAATGATCAATGTCGGCATCTTCAATGGCGATTACATCATCGTCCGTGAACAAAAGAGTGCCATGAACGGCGAAATTGTCGTGGCCATGATTGATGGTTCAGCGACCGTCAAGACGTTCTACAAGGAGCAGGGGCGCGTGCGCTTGCAGCCCGAGAACGACACTATGGAGCCCATCTATGCGACGAACCCCGTTATTTTGGGTAAAGTTGTCGGTTTAATGCGCCGGTTCTCGTAATGCAAAAACGCATCACCATCTTTGATACCGTCCGCGGGTTTACGATGATTTCTATGGCAGGTTTTCACGCTTGCTATGATCTCGCCTACCTGTACGGCTGGGATATGCCTTGGTTTACCCAGACTGTCTTTCAAGACGTCTGGCGCGCCAGCATCAGCTGGGTATTTTTGTTTATCGCGGGTTGGATGTGCACTCTTTCGCGCAACAATATCAAACGTGCCGCCAAATACGCCTTAGCAGCACTCGTTGTCTGGTTGGCAACAACACTTGTCTCATTCGACGATTCGGTTAATTTTGGCATCATCTACTGCATGGCCGCATGCACCGGCATCGTGGCGTTGACCGATCCCGTCCTTAAGAAGATAACGGCGAGATGGGCATGCCCCTATGCCTTGTGTTGTTCGCCCTCACCTGGAGCATCCCCAAAACGATCTACCCTGTCCCCTACCTGGCGTGGCTGGGATTTCCGAGCCCTGGGTTTGTCTCAGGTGATTACTACCCCATCATCCCGTTTATCTTTATGTATCTTGCAGGATACTTCGCCGCACACATAGCGAAGAGTATCGATAAGACCGTCCCTAGCTGGGCCTACGCCAACCCCCTGCCGGCGCTCGCCAGCCTTGGACGTCACGCTCTCCCCTTTTATCTGCTGCATCAGCCCATCATTCTGGGCATTTTGGAGATCGTCTACTCGGTGCGATAACGCTCGAGCCGCGGTGCAATACGAGCCGGCAGTTTCGCCACAATGCGAACGCCGTCCTCGAGATATTCCTCATGCAGAAGGGTTCCCTGCTCATGCACCAGCGTGATGAGAGCGCCCTCACGATACGGGATATCAGCGGAGAGCAACACATCGGTGGCAGCTGCCTCGCGAGCAATCCGGTCGACGAGATCGTCGAGCCCCTCGCCCGTTTGGGCCGAGAACAGAACGGCCTCCGGATAGCGACGACGGAAACTCAATCGATCGACGCTATCGAGAAGATCGATTTTATTGAATACAATCAGCGTTAAACGCTCTCCGGCGCCGATCTCATCAAGCACGCGGTCGACAGCCTCCAGCTGCCGCTCATAGTCCTCGTCAGACGCATCTACGACTTTGAGAATTAGATCGGCACCCAAAACCTCGGACAGCGTCGATTTAAAGGCATCGACCAGACCATGCGGCAGCTTTTGAATAAAGCCGACGGTATCGGTAATCGTCATGCCGCGACCGCCGGGCAGACGATACGAACGCGTCGTCGGGTCGAGCGTAGCAAACAGCTTGTCCTGCGAAAGTACCGTAGAGCCGGTCAGACGATTGAGCAACGTCGATTTACCGGCATTGGTATAACCGGCTAACGCGACGCGAAACGCCGGGGACTCAATGCGACTCTTGGATTGAACATCGCGACGCTGTTCAACCTGCTTGAGCTCACGACGAAGCGCAGCGATCTTATTACGAATGAGGCGACGGTCGACCTCGAGCTGACTTTCGCCCTGACCAAAACGTGAGCCGATGCCGCCGCGCGTCTGCTCCTTAGCGAGATGGCTCCACATGCCACGCAGGCGAGGCAACAAATATTGAAGCTGTGCCAGCTGTACCTGCAGGCGTCCCTCACGCGTCTGAGCATGCAGGCCAAAGATATCCAGGATCAGTGCAGTACGATCGATAATCTTTACCGGCTCGCCCACGGCTTTCTCCAAATAGGATTGCTGCGAGGGGGTCAGGTCGTCGTCAAAAATAACGACATCGGCATCCATGCGATGCACCAGGCCGCACAGCTCTTCAACCTTACCGGAACCGATAAACGATTTAGGATACGGCTTTACCAAACGCTGCGACAAGCGTGCCACGCACTGGGCACCAGCTGTGTGGGCAAGACGCTCCAGCTCATCAAGCGAGCGATCGAGCGGCCATGCATTGTCGCGCCACTCAACACCAACTAAAATGGCACGCTCGGGCTCGGGTGCCGTGGGAACAAGGGGGAAACGGGGCATTAGGCAGCCTCAATACGATGCAGGATATCCTCAACGACCTCATCGATCGTACATTCATCCATATCAAACCACACGATACGGTCATCGCGCTTAAACCACGAAAGCTGACGCTTGGCATAACGACGCGAACGCATCTTAATGAGTTCGCGAGCCTCATCCATGCTCATCACGCCATTGAAAGCATCAATGATCTCTTTATAGCCAATTGCCTGCATCGACGTCAGGGCATCTCCCAGCCCCTGGGCCATAAGACCGCGGACCTCATCGACAAGACCCTGCTCAAACATCAGATCGACGCGCTGGTTAATGCGCTCGTAGAGCACCTCGCGATTACGCGTCAGACCAAACCAAAGGGCATGATAATGCTCGTGCGGAACACTAAACTGCGACTTTTGCTGCGCATAGGAGACGCCATCATCATGCATCTCGAGCGCACGAATCACACGGCGCACGTTATGGGGATGAATAACAGCAGCCGATTCTGGATCGCGCTCGGCAAGCAAGGCATGCAGTTCTTCCTCGCCAATACGCTCGGCAAGCTCCTGATAGCCCGCACGACGATCGTCCTCAAGTTCACCCGAGGGAAAGTCCATCTCATCGAGGGCGGCCTTGAGATACAGCCCCGTACCTCCACAAAAAACCGGCAGGCAACCCGAACCAAGGAGACGTTCAACATGCGCGCGAGCGTCGGCCTGATAAAGCGCAGCAGAATATGCCACACCCGGCTCTACAATGTCGACGAGACGCAGCGGCGCCGTGCACTCATCGGGCGCCATCTTTGCGGTACCGATGTCCATGCCGCGATAGATTTGCATCGCATCGCACGACAGCACTTCGGACGAAAGACGAGCTGCCAAACGGTCGGCAACATCACTCTTACCAACCGCCGTCGGACCGACGATCGCAACGGCGGAAAGACCTGCCCCGGGAGAAACCATTAGCGCGGCTCGCCCACAACGGAGCCGGACAAATACCAGGTCTTGGCAACGTCAACGTCAACATCAACGATCTTACCAACAAGCTGATCGATGCTGTAACCCTCGGGAATAGGCGCATGCACGGTCTGATTCTTGGGACTCTTGCCCAGCAGGACCGCGTCGTTCTTTTTACTCGTTCCCTCAATGAGCGCCGGAACCACAGTATGAAGCTCACCCTGGTTATACTCGTGTGCCGTGGTCTCGATAACCTTAACCAGACGGTTGAAACGCTCGAGAATAACCTCATGCGGCGTAGGATCGTCAATCTCGGCGGCCGGGGTACCGGCGCGCTTGGAATAGATGAAGGTATAGGCCTGAGCATAGCGGACCGTCTCGGCAAGTGAGAGCGTCTGCTCAAAGTCTTCTTCAGTCTCACCCGGGAAGCCAACGATAATGTCGGTCGAGAGCGCGATATCGGGCATGCAGTTGCGAATGCGATCGACAAGGCCCAGATAGTCCTCGCGTGTATAACGGCGATTCATCTCTTTGAGGATCCGCGTCGAACCTGACTGGACGGCCAAATGCAGCTGCGGCATAACGGCAGGCGTCTCGGCCATGGCGTCGATGGTCTCGGGCAACAGGTCCTTGGGATGCGAAGACGTAAAGAAGATGCGCTCCACGCCCGTATCGCCCACGGCACGCAGCAGATCGGCAAAACGCGGCTTGCCAAACAGATCGCGACCATATGAGTTAACGTTTTGGCCCAGCAGCGTAATCTCACGCACGCCCTGGCGCACCAAACCGGTCACCTCGTCGACAATCTCCTCGAAGGGGCGGCTCTTTTCGCGACCACGCACGTACGGCACGATGCAATAGGTGCAGAAATTATTGCAGCCCGTCATGATGGGCACCCAGGCGTGATACTGAGTCTCGCGATGCCACGGCATGCTCATGGCATCCGTATCCTCATGCTCATTGGTACGGATATGACGCTTGCCATCAAGGAACGCCTCGGCAATGAGCTCGGCCACATGCGCGATGGAATGCGTGCCAAAGATGACATTGACGTTATCGACGTTGGTGAGCAGGCCCTCGCCATCGCGCTGCGCGATGCAACCGCCAACGGCAACCACGCGCTTGCCCGAAGGCGAAGGCGGCAGGCTTTTGCAGGAATTGCACTGACCGTACAGGCGAGTATCGGCGGCCTCGCGCACGCAGCACGTCATGAAGACAACGATATCGGCATGCGCGGGATCGAGCGCCATGAGGCAGCCATACGAATCAAGCAGACCGCTCACACGCTCGGAGTCGTGCTGATTCATCTGGCAGCCAAAGGTGCGGATAAAGTAGGTTTTACCGGCAAGAATATCGCGTACGGAACGCTGGTCCATGTGCATAAGTCCTAACGATGGGGAGCGAAACGAGGCAAGTAGAAGCTATGCCACAGGCTTAACATCATCCATGACGACGTTATCCATAGCAGCTCGATTGATCTGGTGAACGTAGATAGAAAGGCGGATGGCCGTGCGCGACTCCCCGTTAATGAGGATGTCGGAGAACACGGGCGCGCAGGAAATATCAAAACCGGTTGGAATCAAAAAACCGCGCGCGATAGCAACGGCCTTAATGGCCTGGTTGACGGCACCGGCGCCGACACACTGGATGTTGACGGGTACACCATCCTTGACCATGCCGGCGATGGCGCCGGCAACGGACGCGGGCGATGATTTGCTTGATACCTTCAGGCAATCCATGAAGAAACTCCTGCATTTAAAAGTACGTTTTAACTGCAATAACTGTATCGTACCGAGTGGACTCGGTAAAGGCACTATTCCTCTTTGGCAAGATCAAAGGTCACGGTGATTCGATCACGCGAAACACGGATCTTTGGGTCGCCGCAAAGGTTGAGATAGTACCGGGCGGCAAGGTCATTAAAGTCGCGTTCCACAGCGCGCGAAAACTGTGCCATGTCATCCTTGGCAATACGTAGCCCGCGACGATCCTTCGCGAGATCGACAGGAGCCGGCGCATGCGAGGACGAATCACGCTCGCGCAGCAGACGCGCGGTCACACCGCGAACGGGCTTAATCTGCCCTGCCAAAATGCGATGGGCCGTGCGCTCGGACATCTCAAGACCCAAACCCGAACAAATACGGATAAAGTCCTCGGCATCAGAAGCAAGGCCTAAACGATCGACAACCGGAAGCTCGCTCTCGTCATCAATGAACAGGAGACGAGACGTATCGAGCCGACTTGACGCTTGGGCATAAAGGGTCGCGGCAATCTCAGACGGAGAACCAAGATAGACATCGCAACCACGCAACTCCTCGAGCGCAAACTCACAAGCAGCGCGAATAATATTATGTGGACCGCGAGCGCAGACATAACGTCCGTCCTCATCCTTGACGGCCTGGGGCCAGCTGGACTGATCGGCACGCTCACTGAGGCGGTCGGCCGCAACGCTCACCTTGAAGGCTGAACCAAGATCGACGCCGGACGTGACCACACGGGCCTCGTCGGTGTTCTGCTTAATCGAAAACAATGCCATGCCACGACCGTGAACGCCCCAACGGTCCATCTTCATGCTCTCGAGCTTGGAGGTAACGCGGGCATCAAAGATTCGCTCTTGCATATCCTGCGGAACGCCCGAACCGTTATCCAGAAAGACAAGCGTGCGGACGCCATCTTCCTTGGTCGTGGCGAGATAGACCTTGTCGGCGCCGGCATCGCGAGCATTACGGAGCATTTCGATGACGATGTCCTCGACATGCTGAATGTCGTGCTTAGCCTGGCGCCGCTCGGCCTCCGAAACGCGGAGGCGGACATACCCCTCGCCAAGGTTCTCCTCGACGCGAAGGTTGCCCTCCCCCGACATCGACGCGATAAATGAGATGAGCTCGTTCGCGTCGCTCATGTTATTTAGCGATATCGACAGCGCGGCTCTCGCGAATCACGACAACGCGCACCTGACCGGGATACTCCATCTCTTCCTCGATCTGATGGGCGATATCGTGAGCCAGAACCGTGGACTGGGCATCGGAAATCTTGTCCGGCTGGACCATGACGTGGACCTCGCGACCGGCCTGCATGGCATAGGTACGTTCGACGCCGTCATGGGAGTTGGCGATCTCCTCGAGCTTCTCAAGACGCTTGATGTAGTTCTCGGCAGACTCGCGACGGGCACCGGGGCGAGAGGCAGAGACAGCATCAGCGGCCTGCACCAGGACATCGAGTACCGTGTTGGGGTCGACATCGGCATGGTGAGCCTCAATAGCGTGGACGATAACGGGCTTCTCGCCATAACGGCGGGCAAGCTCGGCGCCGATGACGGCATGCGGGCCCTCGACGTCGTGGTCGATTGCCTTGCCCAGGTCATGAAGCAGGCCGGCGCGCTTGGCGGTCACAACGTCCAGGCCAAGCTCGGAAGCCATCACGCCGCACAGATCAGAGACCTCGAGGGAATGCTGAAGCACGTTCTGACCAAACGAGGTACGGTAGCGCAGGGCACCAAGGGTCTTGACGATCTCGGGGTGCAGATCGTGGATGCCGGTATCGAAGGCAGCCTGCTCGCCAGCCTCGCGCACGCGCTGCTGAACCAGGTCGGCGGCCTTGTGATACATCTCCTCGATACGGGCAGGGTGAATGCGGCCGTCGGCGATGAGGTTCTCGAGGGCGACACGGGCGGTCTCACGACGGACCGGGTCGAAGCTCGAAAGAACGACTGTCTCGGGCGTGTCATCGATCACGAGGTTGACGCCGGAAACCTGCTCGAAGGTCCGGATGTTGCGACCCTCGCGACCGATGATACGGCCCTTGAGGTCATCAGAGGGAATGTGCACGGAGGTAACGGTGACCTCGGCAGTGTGGTCGGCAGCGCAGCGCTGAATCGCCAGAGACAGAATCTCCTGGGCGGTCTTGTGGCACTCGGCGCGAACCTGCTGCTCGGACTCGCGAATGATCGTGGCGGCCTCGTGGGTGACCTCGCCGCGAACCTTATCGAGGAGCTCCTTGTGGGCGTCCTCGCGGGTAAGGTCGGCGATACGCTCGAGCTCGGAAGTCTGCTTTGCACAGAGCTCCTCGAGCTCACGGGAGCGCTTCTCGACCTGACCGGCCTGGCTGGACAGCTGATGCTCGCGCTTGTCGAGAGCGTCGTTGCGGCGATCAAGGGATTCCTCGCGCTGCATCACGCGGTTCTCGAGCGTACGAATCTCGTTCTTACGCTGCTTGTCCTCGGCCTCGGCGGCCTGCTTGTTCTTGATGATCTCCTCTTTAGCCTCGAGCAGAGCCTCTTTTTTGAGGGTCTCGGCCTGACGCTTAGCATCACCGATCAGGGACTCAGCCTGTGCGTGTGCCGACTGGATTTTTTCGTCGGCCTCGTGAAGACTACCCTGCTTGGCGGTGCGCATGTAGGCAATGGCGGCGATGGCACCCAAAACGATGCCAACGAGCGCTGCGATGATAGGCATGCTCACTCCTTTTTATGGATTCGTTACACAACAAAGCGAACCGTCCTTACGAACGGCTCGCGACATTTGAGTAATATGGGCGCAGCTTATGCGGGTCGGATACAGATAAACATATAAACAAACTCATCACAGATGAGCACATATCACAAAGCAAATGACGCTGTTTATCGTACGTTGAACCACAACAACTGTCAAATAAATGCCCCCAACACGGCGGCTAAAACACGGTGAGCGGCAGGGCCACAAAACGCATACGCCTAAACCGCACATTCCTCGCGTTCGGCATCGAGACGTGCCTTAACGGCATCGGCGGCGATATGATACGAGAAGCCCTTGCCCATCAAAAACCGAACCAGTTTTTCGAATCCGCGCGTCTCTGGAACACGCCGCTTGGCGAGCAGGGCTGACGCACGCGCCAAATCGTCTTCGACGGCAAAATAATCCTCGGGATAACCGGGAATGTCATCGAGCACGACATGACGGCGCTTGAGCTCGGTCTCGATTTTGCGCTGTCCCCAACCGCGCCGCTTGCGCTCCTCGATAAAGTACGAGCAAAAGCGGTTCTCGTCTAAAAAGCGATACTCGGTGGCGCGCTCGACGGCGAAATCGATCGCGGTCTGGTGAAAGCCGTAGCGAGCCAGCTTGTCACGGACCTCGCCCGTCGCATGGTCGCGGCGCGATAACATCTCGGTCACCATGGTAAGTGCACATTTACGCTCGACGAGCTGCACCGCCTCACGAAAGTTGTCCCAATCACAGGGAAGATCGGGGCGGTTTTTGACATACAGGCGCGCGACCCGCACGGGAATCCAAATGGACCGCTCAAAACCGCCCTCAAGCTCACAATCGATATGTGCGCAAGGCTTTTTGGACGCATACCCGCTCGAGAACGAGGAGGCCGCCTTCTTATCGGGAAAGACGACCGTGGCCTCGGTCACCGTATACGACATGAGCGTAACCGCTACTCGTCGTCATCATCGAGCATGGCGGAACCATCGATGGCGTAAAGCTCGTCAAACTCCTCAGGCGCAGGCTGATCGGTCAGCTCGACCTCGGATGGAGCATCGTCGTCAAACTCAAGCCCGCAGGCAAGGCGGACCTTATGCTCAATCTCGTCGGCGCAATCAGGGTGTTCGCGCAGGAACGCCTTGGCGGCCTCGCGACCGTTGCCGAGCTTGTCCTCGCCATAGGCAAACCAGGAGCCCATCTTCTTGCAAATGCCGCACTCGACAGCCATGTCCAGAATCGAGCCCTCCTTAGAGATGCCCGTACCGTACATGATGTCGAACTCAGCAGAACGGAACGGAGCTGCCACCTTGTTCTTAACGACCTTGGCGCGCACGCGGTTACCGATAACTTCATCCTTAAGCTTAATGCTGTCGATGCGGCGAATGTCGATACGCACCGAAGAGAAGAACTTAAGGGCGCGGCCGCCCGTCGTGGTCTCGGGGTTGCCGAACATGACGCCGATCTTCTCTCGCAGCTGGTTAATGAAGATGCATGTCGTGTTGGACTTGGACAGCGAGCCGGCGAGCTTGCGGAGCGCCTGACTCATCAGACGAGCTTGCAATCCGACCGTGGTATCGCCGATCTCTCCCTCGATCTCGGCACGCGGGGTCAGCGCGGCGACGGAGTCGACGACGATGGCATCGATGGCGCCGGAACGCACGAGCATGTCAACAATCTCGAGCGCCTGCTCACCCGTATCAGGCTGGGAAATCAGTACCTCGTCGATATCCACGCCAATGCGCGCGGCATACGTGGGATCGAGCGCGTGCTCGGCATCGATAAATGCCACCACGCCACCCATTGCCTGGGCTTCGGCCAGGATCTCGAGCGAAAGCGTCGTCTTACCGGAGGACTCAGGACCGTAAATCTCGACGATACGGCCGCGCGGCACACCGCCGATACCCAGAGCGGCATCGAGTGCCAGAGCGCCCGTGGGGATGGCCTCAACCTCAAGCTCGGGGCCGCCGTCACCATACCTCATGATGGAACCTTGACCGAACTTCTTCTCGATCTCGGCCTTGGTGGTGGCGATCATCTCTTCGCGCTCTTTGCCCGTCGTGGGTGCATGGACGGTACGTACGGGACCTGAATTCTTGGCCATGAATAGCCCTCCTCTTAACAACCTGCATCGATAATAAACGAACGGCTGTTCGTGGTCAACCGTTCAGACCAATCATATGCAGGCAGTCTTTCCAAAACCCAACCAAACGCCGACCAAACACTGTCCAAATGCTTGACCACATAGGGCCAAATAAAAACAAGGAAGGAGATAATACACCTATGACCAGCACAAAAGCTAAATTCGTCAGAGGTCCCTATCTCCACAATTAAGGGGCCCGGAGGCCCCTTAAAACACGTCTATTCCATAGAGTTAAGCACAAGGGCAATGCGTCCCAAAGCCTCCGCGACCGCATGGGCACGAACGCACGACCGATCGCCCTCGTAATGACAGCGCGCAGACTCAACAACCGGCGCTCCCCCATCGGCCGCGCGATACGCCCAGCCAATATAGAACGTGCCGGCGGGGTCTTGCTCGGTGCCACCACCGGGCCCAGCGTAGCCCGTTGCGCTCACGGCCACATCGCTCTGATAGAGGTCCAGCGAGCCCGCGGCCATCTCGCGCGCCGTCTGGTGCGACACGGCGCTAAACCGATCGAGCGTCTCCTGCTCAACACCCAGAACACGATGCTTGATCTCATCGCAATAGGTCACCGCACCGCCGCGCAGCACCGCCGAGGCGCCCGGGATATCGGCAATCGTCGAGGCGATCATACCCGCCGTCAGCGACTCAGCCGTAGAAACCGTCACGCCCCGAGCGCTCGCGCGCTCGACAATATCGCGCGCCAGCTCCTCGTTATGTGCGGAAATCTGCTCAAAAGAGTCCGCCATACCCACCAGGACCTAGACCGAAAAGACGATCTTGCGGCAGTTCCAGAAGTACTGGGCGCCCGAGATAACGGTCAGGACAACGGCAACGGCGTACAGGAAGCGCGACACCGAGTAGATGCCGAGCGTCAGCGCCAGCGGGCCAAGGTGCAAGCCGGCCATCGCAAAGACGCACAGGTAACCGCAGATGGAGACCATCGTAGTCGCCGTCTTGTACTTGCCAAGCTTATCGGCGGCAACGACCACGCCGGCGGCACTCGCGACCATGCGAAGGGCGCTCACCAGAAGCTCACGGAACAGGATAATGAACACGGACCACACGGTCACAGCGCCAAAATCCAAGAACAGCAGCAGAGCCGAGAACACCAGCAGCTTATCGGCGATGGGGTCCAAGAACTTACCGAAATCGGTAATCTCGTTGCGCGAGCGCGCCAGATAACCGTCGACCTTATCGGTGCACGACAGGATAACATACAGAATGAAGGCAGCGGCGGCGAGCGGGCCGTCGAAGGTGCTCCAATCTGTACCGGCAACACTCGTGTGAGAAAGCGCCGACACGATCATGAACACCGGGATAAAGACGATGCGAACGCACGTCACGATGTTGGCGGGCGTCCAAACACTCGTCAGTTCCTTATTGCTCTCGTTTGCCACGATGCTCTCCTACTCCACAACATGGCCGATAAGCTCATAGCAGAAGCTATCGGTAAACTCGACCGTCAGAATATCGCCCACGGACGCCTCGCTGGCGTCCAAGTGCACCGCGCCATCGGAATCGGGCGCCTGGAACCAAGCATGGCCGATCAGCTCGGCGCCGTCCTCGGTCTCCTCGATGCCGTCGACGATCACCTGGGCGCGCTCGCCCACATGTGCGGCGGTGGCGGCAAAACCGAGCGACTCGGCCAGGTCCATGGCCTCCTGGGCGCGCTCGAGCTTGACCTCCTCATCGACCTGACCCTCCATCTTGGCGGCCAGGCTGCCCTCCTCCTGCGAGTAGGCAAAGACGCTCGTGTAGTCAAAGCCGACGGTGTCCATAAAGTCGATAAGGTCGCGGAACTCGTCGTCGGTCTCGGTCGGGAAGCCGACCATGGCCGTGGAACGGATCACGATGCCGGGGATACGCTCACGCAGATCGCGGAACAGGTCCTCGAGCTCCTGGCGCGAACCAGAACGGCGCATAGCCTTGAGGATGCGCGCGTCGCAGTGCTGCACGGGGATATCGATATAAGGCAGCACCTCGGGCGTATCGCGAATCGTATCGATAAGCTCGTCGGTCATGCCCTCGGGCTGCAGATAGAGCACGCGGACCCAGACGTTGTGCGGGCGCACGGCCTCGGCGACGGCATGCAGCAGCTGCGCCAGATTGCGCGGCGAGCCATCGGTGACGTCTTCGTCGGCAAAGTCGGTGCCCCAAATACCCGTGTCCTGGCCAATCAGCACGATCTCGCGCACACCGCCGGCAACCAGGTCGCGTACCTCGGAGATAATGCTCTCGGCATTGCGCGAATGATAGCGACCGCGAATATAGGGGATCATGCAGAAGCTGCAGAAGCGGTTGCAGCCATCGGAAATCTTGACGTAAGCAACAGCGCCCTCGACAGTGCGCTTTACTTGCGGAATATAGGCAGCGATCTCACGCTCGACACCCAGCACGCCATCGATGACCGCCACGATGCCGTCCTCCTCGTCGGCCTTCACAAAGGCAGCGACCTCGGGCAGCTCGTCAGGCAGGTCGTCGCCATAGCGCGACGGCACACAGCCGCACATGACGATGGGACAAGAACGAACGCCGTCCTGAACCTCGTTGGCGAGCTCGAGCGTGGTCTCGATGCTCTCGGACGTTGCGGAGGCGAGGAACGAGCATGTATTGACGATGGCGATATCGGCATCCTGTGGGTCGAATGCCTCCTCGTAGCCCGCGGCGGTCAAAAGAGAACGCATGCGGTCGGTGTCAACCTCGTTCTTAGCGCACCCGAGGGTGATGTAGAGCACGGAGCCCAACGGTGTATCCATGTTGGAGAGCAGTCCTTTCGAATGATATTAGCGGTAGTTGGTGAACTGCAGCGGCTGGCCGTAGTCCTGGTCGCGCAGGAACTGGATCACGGTCTGCAACGCGTCCTTCGAAGCAGAGGAAACACGCAGCTTGTCGGCCTCGATAGTCACCTTGACCTTGAGCTTTTGGTCCTTGATGTCCTTGTTGATCTTCTTGGCGGTCGTCTGGTCGATACCCTCGACGATATGGCCGAGCACGCGCACGGTGCCGCCCGATGCCGCCTGCGGAGCATCCCACGAGACAGCCTTGAGGTCGATGCCGCGCTTGATGAGCTTGGAGCTCAGCACGTCGATAATCTGCTTGGAGACAAAGTCGGCCGGGGCGTTGATCGTAAAGAGCTTGTCGCCCTTCGAAAGCTCGATCGTGGCGCCGGAATCCTTCAGGTCATAGCGCTGGGAAATCTCACGCGTGGTTTGCTGGAAGGCGTTGTCGACCTCTTGCATGTTGACCTCGGACACGACGTCGAAGCTGGAATCTTTAGCCATGATGTTTCCTTTCGCGTACGAGCGGCTTAGTAGCTATCGTACGAATAGTCGGTAGAATCGGTGGGCGTCTGGCCGTCAGTTGCGGTATCGGCGCCATCCGTGGACTGGGCATCGGTGCCGTCGGTGGTGTCGGCACCATCGGTGGTGTCGGTACCATCAGAACTTTCACCATTCTCGGAACCAGTCGTCTCCTTCTTGGGAACGGTGATCGTCACACGCGCCACGCCCGAGGTCTTGGTATCGTAACGGACCTTTTCGCCGTTCTTGGTAACGGTGACATCGGAAGGCTTGGACGTGGTGATCTCGATCGAGGACTCAGGCGTGTACTCCTGCTCAAAGGGGCCAGTCGCCTGGGCGCCATAGACCGACTTGCCATCGACCTTGACCTCAATCCAGGCGGTCTTTCCCTTGGCAACGGAGACCTTGACCTTCGTTACCTCGTTTTCTTCCTTTTTAGCCGTCGTCTTGGTGGCGTCCGAATCGGTCGACTCATCCGTCGCCTCATCGGTGTCTTCGTCCTCGTCGACCGTTTCGGTCTTCTTAGAAGACTTCTTGGGCGTCGTCTTGGTAGCAGTGGGCGTCTCGGGCGTGGTCTCGGGCGTCGAAGATGCGCAGCCGCGCAGAAGTACCACGATGAGCACGATCAGCAGCAACGCCACGGCACCGATGCCGGCGTAGACGATACGCGGATCGAGACCGTTGTTTTGAGGAGTACGGGAACCGCCGCGTCCACGACTGGAACTGCTGCGGCCGCCTCCCTGAGGCATACGACCACGATTGCTGTCGGAACGGCCGCGATAGCCACCCTGGCCCTGAAGGCTGCGCTGACCCGAGCGGGGCGCAAGTTCACCGCAGCCTTGATAGCCACGCTGGCCCGCACGCGGAGCCGAAGAGCGCTGGCCATACGGCTGTGATTGAGAGCGAAGACGCGGCGTCACCTGCGTGGTATCGGCGTCCGCATAGCCACTGCGAGAACGTCCGGTGGAGATACCACGGTGACCGCGATCGGAATAGCCGCCGTCGCCGTAGCCGGCACGAGGGTCACGCGCCACGCCGCGGGCAGCGGGAAGTGCACGGTCCTCGGGCATCGGCGTACTGCGGAACCGGTCACGCTGTGAGCGAATCTCCTCGCCCGAACCCGTCTCGGTAATATAGCCAGCCTGCTGCGGACGCTGACCATAACGCGTTGAGCGACCACCCTGAACCATCAGGAAGCGCCCGTTATCGACAGAGGAACGCGAATTGACATAGCCGGCGGCGTCCTGAAAACGACCGCCCTGCTGCGACGTCTCGCGTTCGTATGCCATCAGGTCGTCAAAGTAGGCATTGACGACCTCGCGCGGATTGAGGCCCAAAAAACGAGCATAGCTCGAAATCATGCCCTGCGCATAGCCGCGCGGCGGCATCGAAGCAAAGTTACCGGTCTCGAAAAACTCGATGATCTGCGGCCTGATTTTGATGGTGTTGGCGACCTGCTGAATGGAAAGGCCCATTCGGCGACGCTGCTCGAGCAGCATGTCACCAAAGCGTGCAGCCATCAGAATCCTCCAAACTCACGATCTTCACGTGCCATCTCGGCGTCGACAGATTCCAGCGCGGCAAGCCCCTCCTCGTCCAAAAGGACCTCGCGCGGCTTGGAACCGTCGGGCGGGCCGACGACACCCTTTTCTTCCAGCATGTCCATAATACGCCCGGCACGCGCATAGCCAACCTTCAGACGACGTTGCAGGCCAGATGTGGAGCCAAGCTGCGATTCCACCACAATATGGGCGGCTTCCCAAATGAGTGGATCATCGTCTTGCGGCTCGGTTACTCCGGTGCGGACAATGCCTCCGCCACCCGCCATGGACATGGAAGCGGGCGCCACGGCAGACAGGATCTCCTCGTGGTAGTCTGGCTCACTCTGCGACTTGACGAACTCGACAATCTCGTTGATCTCATCATCCGAGACAAAGCAGCCCTGGATACGGCGGGGCTTGCCCCAGTCGACCTTGGAGAACAACATGTCGCCCAAACCGGTGAGCTTCTCGGCGCCCATCTGGTCGATGATGACGCGCGAGTCGATGCCCGTGGCGACGTTAAAGGCGATGCGGTTGGTGATGTTGGCCTTGATGAGGCCCGTCACCACGTTGGAGCTGGGGCGCTGCGTGGCAACGATAAGATGAATACCGGCGGCACGGCCCAGCTGTGCAATACGCACGATCGAGGCCTCGACATCCTTACCGGCGACCATCATCAGGTCAGAGAGCTCGTCAATGATAATGACAAGGTAGGGCATCTTTTGCGGCGGATTGTCGTAATGCTCAAACTCGCCAGCAGCCTGCTTTTCGTTGTAGGTCGAGATCTTACGCACGTTGAGACGCTCGAAGACCTTCAGGCGACGCTCCATCTCGGACACAGCCCATTGCAGAGCGCTCGCGGCCTGCTTGGGCTCGGTCACCACGGGCACATAGAGATGCGGCAGACCGTTATAGCCCGCAAGCTCGACACGCTTGGGGTCGACCATGATCAGGCGAACGTCCTCGGGAAGGGCGCGCATGAGCAAGGTCGTGATGATGGAATTGATCATCACCGACTTACCAGAACCGGTCGTACCGGCGATCAACAGGTGAGGCATCTTGGCGAGGTCGGCGACAACCGGCGTGCCCTCGGCGTCGCGGCCGATGGCGAGCTCGAGCGGACCGCCCTTCACATAGGGCAGCACGTCGCCCAGATTGACGTTCTGGCGCTTGCGGTTGGGAATCTCGATGCCCACGAGCGAGGTGCCGGGGATCGGGGCAAAGATACGCACCGACTGGGCGGCGAGCGAAAGCGCAATATCGTCCTCGAGGCTCGAAATCTTGCTCACACGCTCGCCCTCGCCAGGTTGCAGCTTAAAGGTCGTCACCGTGGGGCCGGCGATCCAGCCGACCACGCGGGCACTGCGGCCAAACTCAAGCAAGGTGGATTGCAGTGACTCAGCGGTCTGCTCCAGCTCCTTGTCCGAAGACGCAGCGGAAGCCGACTGCGGGTTGGCATGCAGGATTTCGAGCGGCGGAAGCTTGAGGCCGTCCTCTTCTTCGCCCTCGTTATCTGCGGCGCCGTCGTCCACTCCCCCATCACGAGCCGCAGCCGATTCGATAGCACTCGTGGCAGGCGCATCGGCAACCTTGGGATGCTTCAGGAAGTCGGGAATCTGAGGTGCGGCCGAGACGGGATTCACGGCAAACGGCGGCTCGGACTCGTCAATCTTATCGGGGTCGTCTTCCATCGAAAGCTGGCCGGTTACCTGGCCGCGCTTTGCATGGCGACGCGGCAGCAAAGTTGTCTTTGCGGTCTCAATCGGAGCCTCGTCGTCCTCGTCATCGCCCTCGGTAAGCTCAATCTCGCTATCGGACCAAGATGGGTCGGGCTCACTCGTATTAAGCTTAGGCGCAGCCTTGCCCTTCTTGACATGGCGACGCGGCAGCAGCGTGGTCTTGGCCCGCTCGGCATCCACGGCATCGGACACGTCAACAAACGGATCCTCGTCCTCGTCGTCATCCAAAACCGGGTCGACATCGCCACCCATGACCGTGGTCACCGCGGCGTCAGTCCCCTTCTGGCGCAGAATGCTAAGGTGCGGACGGGCGACGCCGGGAACCGACAGGGCCTCTTCATCGCCCCACGGGCTCGCATTGACATCGGCACGTCGACGCTCGGCAAAATCGGCAGCGCGATCGCGTGCGGAGCGCAAAACGCCACCCACCGAAAAGCCGATAATGACCAAACCAACGACGACAAGCCCCAGCAAGACAACCATGGCGATAGGTTTACCCAGGGCGTTTTGCAAGGCACTTGCGATAAAGGCGCCAATGTAGCCGCCCGACACGGAAAGGTTCTGCGGCGTAAACATAAGGTCGCACGAATCGCTCGTGCCCGGCACCATCAGCGAAAGAATGGAGACGACGGCGATAAAGACCAAGGCGCCGCCCGCAACAGAGCGCACGTTGAGCGGCGAGTCCTCACCCAAAAAGAGCGTGGCGGCAAACAGCAAGATGACGATCGGCAGCACGTAGGCGCCCAGACCAAAGCCCAGGTGGTAGAAACCGGCAACCGCAGCCGTCACGGGCGCTGTTGCCGGAGAGATCACGGCAATGAAGGACGCGATCGCCAAAACGGCGATGACCACACCGGCGATATCGCGATTGGCCGAAGGCTCGACCAAGGGCTCAAACTCATCAAACTCGGACTCGTGGCCCTTATTGGCACGCAGATGGGAACCGGCACCCTTAGCAGATGCCGGTTGGTTGTTGGCCTTATTGACTTTGGCGTTTTGTGCAGATCCGCGCGCCAAACTAAACCTCCATGACGACCGGGATGATCATCGGACGGGTGCGCGTACGGCTCCAGATAAAGTTAGAGAGCGAATCGCGCACGGCCTTGCGAATGGCATCGGAACCGCTGCTGGTAAAGCTAAACTTACCCTTCTCGATCGTCTTCATAATGGACGCGGAAGCATCCTCGGAGAACTGGTCGTCGATGGCAAACGAGACGCCGCGGCCCGAGAACTCGATGGCCTCGATCTTCTTGTGTTTGAGGGAGACGATGGCAACGGCCGTGACCATACCGTCGTTGGCGAGCTTCTGGCGATCGCGCAGGACGATGGGGTCGGTATCGCCGATACGCAGGCCGTCGACGTAAACGACACCGGACTCGACGGGCGTACCGCGCTTGACGATACCACCGCGCATCTCGAGCGTGTCGCCGTTATCGAGGATAAAGATATGATCGTCCTTGATGCCCATCTTGCGGGCCAGCTGGGCATGGGCGCGCAGATGCACGGCCTCACCGTGAACCGGCATAAAGTACGTGGGCTTGGCCATGGCCATCAGGAGCTTGAGCTCCTCCTGGCTACCGTGACCCGAGACGTGGACGAGAGCGCGGTTCTTATCCCACACGTCGCAGCCGAGCTTGGCCAGGCTGTTGACGACCTGCTGGACGGCCTTCTCGTTGCCAGGAACGGGAGTTGCCGAAAGGATAACGGTATCGCCCTCGTGGATGGAGAGCGTCTTGTGCTCGCCATTGGCCATGCGGGACAGGGCCGACAGCGGCTCGCCCTGCGAACCAGTGCACATGACGACGATCTTGTCGTCAGGCAGGTTATCAATATCGAAGGCATCGATGATATCGGCATCATCGATGTTGAGATAACCGAGCTCGCGCGCCACGCGGGTGTTCGTGAGCATGGAGCGACCGGTCACAACGACCTTACGGCCGCACTTGCGGGCGGCATCGCAGATCTGCTGCAAACGATGGATGTGGCTCGAGAACGATGCGACGAACACGCGACCCGGGGCGTTCTTGATGGCGTGCAGCAGGTTGGGACCAACCTCGGCCTCGGACTTGGTAAAGCCGGGAACCGTGGCATTGGTGGAGTCGGAAAGCAGCAGGTCGATGCCCTGCTTGGCAAAGCGGCTGATAGCGGCATAGTCGGGCGTGACGCCATCGATGGGCGTCTGGTCGAGCTTAAAGTCGCCGGTGTGCATAACGGTGCCCTGATTGGTGCGGATGAACACGCCCAGAGCGCCGGGAATGGAGTGCGTCATCGAGAAGAAGTCGAGCGAGATGCCTCCGAGGTTGACATGGCTGCCGCCCTTGACCTCGCGGAACTTAGGTGCGCGGATGCGAAACTCAGAAAGCTTGCCCTCGATAAAGCCAAGCGTCAGCTTGCTCGAGAAGATGGGCACCTTATTGTTGAGGTCCTGCAGCAGATACGGAAGCGAACCGGTGTGGTCCTCGTGGCCGTGGGTGACGACGATACCGCGGAGCTTCTCCTCGTTTTCAAGAACGTAGGTGTAGTCAGGAAGCACCAGGTCGATACCGGGCTGGGAGTCGTCGGGGAACATGAGGCCAGCGTCGACGAGCACCATGTCGTCGCCGCACTCGAAGACCGTCATGTTCTTGCCGATGCCGTCAAGGCCGCCAAGCGGGATGATCTTCAAGGGAGATGATTTTTTAGCTGCCATAGGTTAGTGTGGTTTCCTTTCTTCGAAACGGGTCTGGAACAACCGACGGGGCGCTTCTGGCAAACCGACCGCCGGGAACGTACAAACATGCATCACAGAGTCGATGCAATAACCACAGTATGATACCCATTTGAACCAATACAGACCACCCATGCATTAAAGCCCCATCTGAACCGATCTATCCCGCCGGTTTCCCGTGGGGCGGGCACTGATGAAGTTTCCTGCTCTACAGTCCTGCTCACGACGGAGGCCACATTAAGTGGCCTCCTGTTCGTGCGGAACTCGCGATAAACTTCATCAGTGCCCGCCCCACGGGAAACCTGCCAAAAAGGGACAGGTTTATTTTGGTCGGTTTTATCTGGGAAGATGCTGCTGCGGCTATCTACAGATCTGAAATCTGACTACTGAATAGACTGTCTAACTAAATAGCGAGCGGCACTAACCAGTCCTTTTGCTTGCGCCCGGGAGGGCCGCATATGAAGTTTATCGCGAGTTCCGCACGCAAAGGAAAGCACTTAATGTGCTTTCCGTCGTGAGCAGGACTGTAGAGCAGGAAACTTTACCCGCGGCCCCCGCCGGGAACAGCAAAAGGGCGACCCCTGTCCGGAGTCGCCCTTGTTGAGCTGCTTATGTGTAGCTGTTACTCGGCGTCGTGGTGACGGCGGGGCTTGCGACCTCCGTTGTCGCCGGGACGGCGCGGACGGTCGCTGCGCTCGGAGCGCTCGCGACGCGGACGCTCACGGCGCTGGAAGTGCTCGCCGTCGCCCTCGGAGGAACCCTCGGCGCGAGCCGGAGCCTCAGGCTTATCCAGACGATCGAGCGAGATCTTGCCGCGATCGTCGACCTCGATGACGACGACCTTGACCTCGTCGCCCACGTTGAGGACGTCCTCGACCTTCTCCACGCGGCCCTTGGCGACGCGGGAGATGTGCAGCAGGCCGTCCTTACCGGGCAGTAGGTTGACGAAGGCGCCGAAGGGCTGGATGGAGACCACGCGACCGGTGTACTCCTCGCCAGGCTCGGGAACCTTGATGATGAGCTTGATACGCTCGACAGCCTGATCGACGGACTCGCCGGTGCCGCCGACAAAGACGGTGCCGTCCTCCTGGATGTCGACCGAGGCACCGGTCTCGTCCTGGATGCCGCGGATGACCTTACCACCAGAACCGATAACGTCGCGGATCTTGTCGGTCGGAACCTGGATGGAGACGATGCGCGGAGCGGTGCTGCGCGTGGTGTGGCGCGGCTCGGGGATCACATCGAGCATCTTCTGCAGGATGAAGGCGCGACCCTCCTTGGCCTGCTGCAGGGCGCGGGCCAAGATGTCGAAGGTAAGACCGGTGGCCTTGTTGTCCATCTGCAGGGCGGTGATGCCCTCGGTGGTGCCGGTGACCTTAAAGTCCATGTCGCCCAGGAAGTCCTCGAGACCCTGGATATCGGACAGGACCACGGTCTTGCCCTCCTCCTGGATCAGGCCCATGGCGATACCGGAGACCGGGCGCTTAATAGGCACGCCGCCGTCCATAAGGGCGAGCGTGGAGCCGCAGGTCGAAGCCATCGAAGAGGAGCCGTTGGACTCCATGACCTCGGAGACCACGCGAATAGCGTAGGGGAACTCGTTCTCGTCGGGGAGCACCGGGAGCAGGGCGCGCTCGGCCAGGTTGCCGTGGCCGATCTCGCGGCGCTTGGGGCTGCCCATGCGGCCAGTCTCGCCGGTGCAGAACGGCGGGAAGTTGTAGTGGTGCATATAGCGCTTGCCCTCGGTGGGCTCGATGGTATCCAGACGCTGACCCTCGTTGAGCATACCGAGCGACAGGACGGAAAGCACCTGGGTCTGGCCACGCTGGAACAGACCGGAGCCGTGAACGAGCGGCAGGTAGTTATCCTTCACCATGATGGGGCGAATCTCATCGGCGGCACGGCCGTCGACGCGCTCGCCGGTCTCGACGACCATGGTGCGCATGGCCTTCTTCTCGAGCTTCTTGAGCGCCACGGGGATCTCGCGCTCCCAAGCGGCCTGCTCCTCCTCGGTGAACTCGGCACGGATGGACTCCTTCAGAGCCTCGACCTTACCGATACGGGAGAGCTTGTCGGCATCGCGAAGGGCGGCGGCCATCTCGTCGTAGTGGGCGAAGATGCGCTCCTGGACCTCCTCGACGGGCTGGTCGAGCGGGTACTCCTTCTTGACGATGGCGCCATTGACCTGCTCCCACTCGGCAACGAACTCGTCCTGGGCCTGGCAGAAGGCGGCAAGGGCCTCCTGGCCAAACTTCATGGCGGCGAGCATGTCGTCCTCGGAGATCTCCTCGGCGCCGGCCTCGACCATCGAGATGAAGTCGGCAGAGCCGCCCAGCTCCAGGTCCAGGTCGGAGTTCTCGCGCTCCTCGTAGGTGGGGTTGACGATAAACTCGCCGGTCTCCACGTTACGGCCGATGCGCACGCAGGCAAGCGGGCCCTCGAAGGGCACGCCGCCGAGCGTCATGGCCAGGGAGGCACCCATGACGTTGATGACGTCAAAGGGGTTGACCTGGTCGGCGACGAGCGAGGTAGCGACGATGTGTACCTCGTTGCGGAAGCCGTCCGGGAAGCTCGGGCGAATCGGACGGTCGATCATGCGCGCGGTGAGCGTGGCCTTCTCACTGGGACGGCCCTCACGCTTGAGGTAGCCACCCGGGATGCGGCCGGCGGCGTACATCTTCTCGTTGAAGTCGACGGTCAGCGGGAAGAAGTCGTAGTTCTTGCGCTCCTTGGAGACGACCACGGTGTCGAGCATCGTGGTGTCGCCCTGCTTGACCAGGCAGGCGCCGGTGGCCTGCTTGGCAAGCTCGCCCGACTCAAAGGTGTAGGTCTTGCCGTACAGCTCAAAGGTCTTGGATACGAGTGTCATTGTTCTCCTTTACCCCGCAGGCCCCTTGCCTGCAGGCTCCTCATGTGACGCGGGCCCCCTGCCCCCGCCACGCTTCAGAGCGTGATTGTTCACGCCCTTACACAAAAAGAGCGCCCCGCTGCGCAGGACGCTCTTAGCATGTACAAATCCTACTGGATGTTGTCGCGGATGCCCAGAGCCTTGATGAGCTCACGGTACTCGACGATGTCGTTCTTCTTGATGTAGGAGAGAAGACGACGACGACGGCCGACGAGCATGAGCAGGCCACGACGGGTGTGGAAGTCCTTCTGGTGGGACTTCATGTGCTCGGTCAGCTCCTTGATGCGCTCGGACAGGATGGCGACCTGAACCTTGGGGTTGCCGGTGTCGACCGGGGTGTTACCGAACTGGGCAGTCAGCTCCGCCTTGCGCTCTTTGGAAACAGTCATTGTTTCACCTTTCGTTTTGCGTCGCCATCGGGCGACTCGATTCGCCTCGGACTGGGAAGCCGCCGGTGGAGCGAGCAACCAAGGTCGAGGTACCAACAGGTCGGTATGTTACCACAAGCAGCCCGCGCCTGCGCATCATCACCGACCCAACATGAATTCCATCGCACGGAGGCGCTGATCGGTGTGCGTGGCGGCCCAAACATGCGAAAGCCCGAGCAAGAACGCCGCCGTATGCGGGTCGATTTTCTCGGCCATAAGCGCATCGAAGGTCATCGACATGAGGGCGCGCAGCCACGCGACCTCACCGGTCGACACCAGCTCGGCACCCGGAACGCTCGATGCGCACGACCCGCACATGAGACCGCCCGCCTGGGGCGAAAAATACGACAGCATGGGGTCTCCGCACAGCACGCAGGCCGAAAAATCGGGTCGATAGCCAACGTGCGACAGCAGCTTAAAGACATATGCCGCCACAAGTAGGTCCATATGTGCCGTGTCAAGCCCGCTGCCCACCAGGGCAAGCGCTCGCTGCGTTATGGCAAAGGTAAACGGGTCCTCGGCGTCCTCGAACGAGCACACGCGCGCAACCTCGGCGATCGCGCTTGCGGCGCAGGTCGTCTCGTAATCGGGCGCAGCGCCAAGCGGCGCCTCCATAAGCTCCGCCTGAGAAACCACGTCAAGCGAGCGACCACGCGCGAGCAGCATATCGACGGTACAGAAAAGCTCGCAGCGGGCCGCAAGGCGACCGCCGGGCTTACGCGCACCCTTAGCCACGGCACGCACCTGCCGTCCCCGTTCGTCGAGCATGGTCAAGATCAGGTCGGTTTCCTTGAGCTTCGTCTTGTCGAGGACGAGCACCTTTGTGCGATATGTGCGAGAGCCTGCCATGAACGCCGAGGCTTAATCTTCGGCATTGTAGCCAAAGCGGCGGATCTGTGCCTCGTCATCGCGCCAGCCGGCCTTGACCTTCACGTCGAGCTCCAAAAAGACCTGCGTGCCAAAGATGCGCTCAAGGTCACGACGGGCATCGATGCCGATATGCTTAATCATCTCGCCGCCCTTGCCGATGATGATGCCCTTCTGCCCCTCGCGCTCGACGTAAATAGTAGCGTGCACGCGCAGAACCTTCTTAGTCTGCTCGAGCGCGTCACAGATGACGCCCACGGAGTGAGGGATCTCGTCGCGGGTGCGACGCAGAACCTTCTCGCGTACAAACTCGGCCACGAGGGTCTCGTCGGACGCGTCGGTGCCCATGTCCTCGGGGAACCAGCGCGGGCCCTCGGGCAAAAAGTGAGCGACGGTCTCGATAAACGCATCGACGTTGAAGTTCTTAACCGACGACGTCACGATCTCGTCGTCATATTCCATGAGCTCGTGAGCGGCCTTGAGCTGTTCCATAACCTGGGCGGGATCGGCCTCATCGGCCTTGGTAAGCACCAGGACCTTCTTGGAACGGGCGTTCTTAACGCGCTCGGCAACCCAGGCGTCTCCCCTGCCGATCGGCTTGGTGGCATCAATCAAAAACGCGACGACATCGACATCGTTCAGCTCGAACAGCGCGCTCTTGTTGAGCTCAGACCCTAGACCGTCCTTGGGCTTGTGGATACCCGGAGTATCGACAAAGACCAGCTGGTAGCCGGAGCGGTTGACGACGGCGCGCATGCGGCGGCGGGTCGTCTGGGCCACCGGCGAGGTGATGGCGACCTTTTTGCCATAGCAGGCGTTGAGCAGCGTTGATTTACCGGCGTTGGGGCGGCCGACCAAGGCCACGAAGCCACTGTGGAAACCGGGCTCAACGTCGCCAAAGCCCGCGAGGCTGTCGTCCTCGTCGCACAGGGCGTCGAGTTCCTCGTCGCTCATGCCCTCAAACGGGTCGAACTCCTCGACTTCCTCATAGGCCTCGGTCGCCTTAGCATCCGGGGACTCGTCGTCCAGAACCTCATCGGTTGGCTGCATATTGTCGGACATGGGAATCCCTTTCTAAATAAAGCCGAGCGCGTGGGCAAATACCAGCAAGCCCACAATCGCGGCGGTGATGGAAAGAACGTACACTGAGGCGGCGGCGATATCCTTCGCACGCTTTGCCAGCGGATGGAGCTCCTGGGTCGCCAGATCGACAATCGCCTCCATGGCGGTGTTGCACAGCTCGCCGTGAATCACCAGGCCGCAGCAGATGATAATCGTAGCCCACCCGGCAATGTCGAGCCCCACAATGCAGCCGGCAATGACAGTGCACACGCCCGCCACGAGCATGACCTTAATGTTGCGCTCGGTCTTGACGGCGGTGACGAAGCCCTCCATGGCGTAGGAGAACGACTTTAAAAAGGACGGATGGTCCTTGTTCGATCCGGGAATCATAAGCGGCTCCTAGTCGTGGGCATGATTGGTGATGGGGCCGACGTGAACGAGTTTGGGGTCCTCGCCGCGCTCGAGCGCCAGATCGCGCAGGATAGCGTCCTCGCGGGCCTCCATGACCTCGGCCTCGTCGTCCTCGATATGGTCATACCCCAGCAGGTGTAGCATGCCGTGTACGAGCATCAGGCGGCACTCGTCGGCAGGGCTATTGCCAAAGCCGGGGGCCTGACGGGCAATGACCTGCGGGGCCAAGATGATATCGCCGAGCTCGAGCGTCTCGTCGGCGGGAATATCCTCGTCAAAGGCCGAGTCGCATTCAAACGAGAGCACATCGGTGGTGCGGTCGATGCCACGCCACTCGTGGTTGAGCTCGTGCATCTCGTCCTCGTCGACATACGAAAGGGAAATCTCGACTTCACGTTCAACGCCCTCGGCGGCAAGCACAACCTCGCAGATGTGCTCCACCTCCTGCGCGTCGAGCAGCGTATCGAGCTCGGCATCGTTGCTGATCAATACACTCAACGGGACTCCTTTCGGTCGCGCGAGCGCTGCTCGCGCACGTCATCATAAGCATCATATGCCTCAACGATACGACCCACTAGGGCATGGCGCACCACGTCGGCGCGCTCCAGGTGTGCAAACGCCACATCGTCGACACGGCCCAAAATCTTCTCAACATCCGCCAAGCCACCACGACGACCCACCAGGTCGCGCTGGCTGAGGTCGCCGGTAATCACGAACTTGGAGTTGAATCCAAGGCGTGTCAGGAACATCTTCATCTGCTCGGGCGTAGTATTTTGCGCCTCGTCGAGCACCACGAAAGCATCGCTCAGCGTACGACCGCGCATATAGGCAAGCGGGGCGATCTCGATCACGCCGCGCTCCATAAGCTCATCGGTGCGCTCGCGATCCATCATGTCAAAAAGGGCGTCGTAGAGCGGACGCATGTACGGATCGATCTTTTCCTCGAGGGTGCCAGGCAAAAAGCCCAGGTTCTCCCCCGCCTCGACAACAGGACGCGTCAAGATCAAACGGCCCACCTCATGGCGCTTGAGCGCGGCAACGGCGAGCGCCATGGCCAGATAGGTCTTACCGGTACCGGCAGGACCCAAGCCAAAGGTGATGGTATGCGAGCGAATGGCATCCACATAGCGCTTTTGCCCGAGCGTCTTGGGGCGAATGACGCGACCGCGATACGAAAGCAGCACGTCATCGCGAAGCGACGTAGCCTCGTGCTCACCATCGCGCAAGACGGCCAGGCAGCGAGAGACATCGTCGGCAGGCAGGGTACGACCGGCCGCCGCCTCGCGAAAAGCATGTTCGAAAAAGCGAGCCACGAGTTCGACCTCGTCCGGGTCACCGCTCACGGCGATGCAATCGCCACGGGCGACCACATGGGCGCGAACCAAGCTCTCGAGTGCACGAAGGACGCCGTCGCCGGCGCCCAAAACGCACGAGGGATCAATTCCCTCGGGAACGGTAAGTCTAATCTTCGAGGCTTCCATGGACCTCCCTGCGCGCATGGACCAAGCCGGAATCATCGACTCCGATGATAGCAACATCGAGCAGGCACGGGGCTGTAAGTCCACAGGTATCGTCAAGACGGGCATGATGGAACGAACCGAGCGTCAGGCTGTCACCATACTCGAGCACGGCACGCTCGACAGTGCCCACGCGACGACGAGCATCGGCAATAGCGAGCTCCTGCGCCGTGTCTCGCATACGACGGCTGCGCTCGGCCATAACCTCGGGCGGCACCTGGTCGGGCATGTCGGCAGCAAGGGTACCGGGACGCTTGCTATAGCGGAACACGTGCATACGCGAGAAACCCACACGGCGGCACAGCGCCAGCGACTCCTCGAACTCCTCGTCCGTCTCACCAGGAAAACCGACGATGACGTCGCACGAAAGAGACGCCTGCGGCAGGATGGCGCGAATCATGCGCACCGTGTCCTCAAAGGCCTCGGCACTATAGGGACGACCCATGCGATGCAGCGTCGCCGTACAGCCGGACTGCACGGGCAGGTGCAAAAACGGGGCAATACGCTGCGGATAGCGCGCCATAACCTTAAGCAGGCGCTCAGAGATATCCATGGGTTCGACCGAGGAAATGCGCACATGCGCAATAGTCGTGCGCTCCATGATGGCCTCGAGCAGCTCATCGATTTCGACATGCTCGTCGGTCGCGCTCTTGCCATCGTAGGCACCCAGGTTCACACCGGTCAGCACCACCTCGGGCACGCCGGCCTCCTGGGCCTCGCGAACTTGCTCAAGCACGGACTCGACAGGCACGGAGCGCTCGGGGCCGCGCGCCTTCCACACAATGCAATAGGTGCAGCGATGGTTGCAGCCGTCCTGGATCTTCACGCCCAGGCGAGAGCGACCGAGCGCATCGACCACCTCGCCATCGCTGCAGGCGGGAACGCTATCGGACTCAACGCCCAGCACCTCGCAGACACGTTCGGCGACATCGATCTTGGACGGCTCGGCGATCACGCGATCCGAAAGCTCCAACAGCTCCTCGGGATGCAAATTGACCACGCAACCGGTCACGAGCACATAGGGCTCATTTGGATGGGCCAGCGCATGACGGACGGCCTTACGGGTCTTGGCCTCGGCCTCGCCCGTAACGGCACAGGTGTTAATGACGATCAAATCGGCATCCTGGGGCTCCACAATAGCAAAGCCCAGGCGCATAAGATCGGCAGTGATACGGTCAGACTCAACCCGGTTGACACGGCAGCCGAGGTTGACGACGGAAATATGGGGTGCGAGCACGCGGGCTCCTTAATCGAGGATATCGTCGAGGGCACTCTTAATACGGTCGGTCACCGACTTCTTACCGGAAGCGACGTCATCGCCCATCTCGTCGGCAAAAGCACGGAGCAGCTCGCGTTGCTTATTGGAAAGATTGGTGGGAACGACCACGCGCAGTTGCACGATCAGGCGGCCACGCGAACCGCCACCGCCAATGCGCGGCATGCCGTAATTATTGACGCTCACGGTGTCGCCGTACTGGGCGCCGGCGGGAACCGTCACCTTAACGACCTCGTCGGGCACAATGCCCTCGACCTCGATCTCGCAGCCGAGCGCAGCCTGCGCAATCGAGATATCGCTCACCAGGTACAGGTCGTCACTGTTGCGCTTAAAGCGCTCATGGTCGGCAACGCGCACGTTGACAATCAGGTCACCCGAGGGCTCGCCGCGAAGGCCGGCCTCGCCAAAGCCGCTCACGCGCAGCTGGCGACCGGTCGAAACGCCGGCGGGGATATCGATGTCGATCTTTTCGTGCGAAGGCGTGCGACCCTGACCGTCGCAGGTCTCGCAGGGATGATCGATAACCGTGCCCTCGCCATGGCAGTCGGGGCAAGGCGAAGAGGACTGGACCTGGCCTAGGAACGAACGCTGGACCGTCGTGACATAGCCCGTGCCGTGGCAACGGCTGCACTGCTTTTCCTGTGCACCCTCGGCCCTACCGGTGCCGTTGCAATCCTCGCAGGGAGCAAGGCGGTCATAGCTGATCGTCTTTTTGCAGCCGAGTGCCGCCTCCTCGAGCGTCACCGAAAGGGAGATGGCCATATCGCGACCGCGGCGGCGCTCGCGACGGCTACGAGCGCCACCGCCGGCACCGCCGCCAAAGAACGACGAGAACAAGTCGTCCATGCCCATGCCACCAAAGATATCGTTGATATCGACGTAGCCCGAACCACCAGGGCCGTCGGCAGTGCCGTAACGGTCATAGTTAGCACGCTTCTGTTCATCGGAAAGAACGGAATAGGCCTCGTTGAGCTCCTTGAACTTGGCCTCGGCCTCGGGGTCGTCCGAAACGTCCGGGTGTACGGTACGGGCCTTCTTTAGAAACGCACGCTTAATCGTCCGCGCGTCGGCATCCTTGTCGACGCCAAGCACCTCGTAGTAATCCCTATTTTCCGACACGACCGAATCCTTCCGACTTTCATTATTGTCACAGTGCGTCCTATACCCAAGCTGGGCCGACCGCAAACAGAGGGTTTAATGTTATTGCATTCCGTAAGGCGAAAGCATGGCACGCTGCGAGCAGCTCGCAAACCAAACCGACACGAGCGCAAACATAAATCCGTTGGCAAAACCGTTGGCAAACTGCATCGCGCCGCGCTTCCACCACAGCAGGCTGCGGTGAAGCACGCCGTCCGAAAGCACCATGAACAGGCCCATGGCAAACGGAATAAAGCACATTATGGCAAAGGCCGAGAACACGCCCGAGATGGCCGACAGCACCAAAAATGGCGCCACGATGCCCATCAGGTAAAAACCGGTACGGGCCTTGCCTTCCAGACGCTCGGCCTCGACGTGGGCGCGACCGACCAGGTCGCCGCCCGCGGCACCGTTGGTGCCAGCATGACCCATGCCGCTAATGCGGACCTCGTCGCCATCGTGCGTGCCGGCAGGAAACTCAATCGTCTGCTCGGAGGTCACACGGGTTCGCCCGCTGCCACCGCAATCGGGGCAGGGGTCGGCCACGACCTTACCGGAACCGCCGCACTCGGGGCAGACCGACTGGAACGTGCCCGCACCAAACAGGAAGGACAGGTCGACGTCGATGTGGCCGCGGCCACCGCAGCTCGGGCAGGTATGGGCATGCTCAGACGAAACGGAGCCCGAGCCGCCGCAGTTGCTACAGGTATCGAAGCGCGTGTAGCGGACGGTCTTGCGGGCACCGCCCTTGGCCTCCTTGGCGTCGAGTTTGATATCGACGACCACGTTGGCGCCGTTCTCGGGATTGTAGGCAGCCTGGCCGCGACGCTGCTGGCCCCAGGCGCCACCAAAGGGAAAGCCGCCCTCAAAGGGATTGCCATAGCCCGTGCTGCCGGCGTAGCCGCCACCATAGGGCGAAGCCGTAGGAGCACCGGCAAAGGGATTGCCAGAACGCATGGCGTCGTAGCGCGCACGTTTTTGCTCATCCGAAAGCACGGCGTAGGCCTCGGAAACCTCTTTAAACTTTTCCTCGGCATCCGGCTCTTTATTGACGTCCGGATGGAGCTTACGGGCCTTTTGCTGGAAGGCCTTTTGAATATCACGCGAGGTGGCGTCCTTGGAGACACCCAGAATCTCGTAGTAATCTTTTTCGTTCATCGTCGCCATGCGCGGCAACCTCCTGCTCACAGCAGCGTATATATTCCGGTAATTCTACCCGAGCGGCCTAAGCTAGATCCCAAAACAGCTCGAACAGAACATTTCCATCGAGCCAGCCCAGATGGGTCGGCGCCAGACGGGCACAGGTGCGGCCAGCGATGACATCGACAGAGGCGATAGGCCCCGCATGGGTATCACCGTGCTCGGGCACCCAAGTGGCAAGCCCAAGCTCAAGAGCGCGATCACAAGCCGCTGCCAGTTCATCGGCAGGGATGACACGAGACGCGCGAACCAACAGGTCGGAATCAACACCGCGCGTCATGCGACAAGCGAGCATCAGGTCCTCGGCCGCCGCCTCGCGCCGCGACAGATACTCGGCATCAAACATCGTCGCGGCATCGTCGCGTTGTACCAAACGCACGCGGTGAAAGTCACCACGGGGAGCCACGCCGGGAAACAGTCCAGCCAAGCGGTCGAAATCCTCGTCGTCGAGCATGCCCGCGGCAGAACGACCCAGGCCCAGGTAGCCCCGACCAGTCCAGTAGGCGATATTATGGGCACATTCATGCCCATCGAGCGCGTAGCTCGCCACCTCATACGGGTGATAGCCGGCGGCACCCAGGAGCTCGCGCGCCACATCCATGCAGGCGGCCTGAAAATCCTCATCAGGCTCGAGCGACTCGTCACGGCACGCCATGCGATAGAGTGGCGTGCCCTCCTCGAGCGTGAGCGGGTACACCGATACATGATGAGGCGCCGCCGCCAACACGCCATCGAGCGTGTGCTGCCAGCTCGCCATAGTCTGTCCGGGAAGCCCGCACATAAGGTCGCACGACACATCGAGCCCAACATCCTTCACCGTCGCGATAGCCGCAAGTGCCCGATTGGCATCGTGAATGCGGCCAATAGCAGCCAGCTCGGTATTGTCGAGGGTTTGCACGCCCAGAGAGATGCGCGTGACACCCGCCTCGGCAAGCGCGGTGGCGAGCTCAGCGGTCAGGGACTCAGGATTGGCTTCGCAAGTAAATTCAACGGGTTTGCACCACATGGAGATACGCCGGGCAAGTTCCACCAGGCGCTCCCCTGCCAGCGATGGCGTGCCGCCGCCAGTATAGACCGTGCAGACCTGCGCAAGCGCCCCGGCGTCGCCAAAGGAATCGAGGCGCGCATACAACTGCTCAAAATAGGAATCAAGCGCGGCATCCAAATCACACGCAGCAAAGCTGCGCGAGTCAAAGTCGCAATAGCGGCATTTTTGAGCGCAAAACGGCACGTGCATGTACAGCGCGGTAACGGCCACCCTTAAGCCTCCAGCGGATGAGCGGGCACCGACTCACCGGCGGCAAGCGCGGCCTCGCAGGCCACCACATCGCGCTCGATATCATCGACCAGCGACATGAACTCCTCGTACGTAGAGCAACGCACCACCTGAGCGCGCCAGGCGGCGGCATGGGGCATGCCTTTTAAGTACCAGCTTGCGTACGTGCGGGCGCGCGACATGAGCGGCAAGAGCTCATGCGTCAGCGTTAGGTGCTCACGCAGAGCGTCCAAGCGCTCGACGGAGCTGCGCACCGGCACCGGTATGCCATCGAGCGCAAGGGCGCGAGCATCACCAAAGACCCAGGGATTACCGTAGATACCGCGCGCGATAAACACCGCGCTGGCACCCGAGCCGTGCAGATGCTCAGCAGCGTCCTCGGCCGAGAATACGTCGCCCGAACCGATAACGGGAATGTCGACGGCGTCGGCCACCTCATCGACGACCGACCAATCGGCCTGGCCCGTATAGAGCTGCGTGGCACAGCGACCATGTACCGCCACCGCAGCGGCCCCTGCCCCCTCGAGCATCTGGGCAAACGTCGCGGCATTGCGGTCTTCGGCGTAAAAGCCCTTACGGATCTTTACGGTCACGGGCACGTGCGCCGCGCCCACCGCCGCCTCGACGATCTTCTCTGCCAGGTCGGGCGTGCGCATAAGCGCCGAGCCCTCGCCCTTGGTGACAACCTTACGAGCTGGGCACGCCATGTTGATATCAATCAAAGACAGGCGATCGCCCACACGTTCCTCGACGGCAGCGACAGCACTCGCAAACTGATCGGGCTTGGAACCAAAGAGCTGCACGCAGATTTGCTGCTCCTCGTCGGCCGGCAGCACCAGGCGCCACGTCTTATTGCTGGCATAGGCAAGGCCTGCCACGCTCACCATCTCGCTATAGGCAAGATTAGCACCACGGCGACGGCACATGATGCGATAGGCGGGGTCGGTTACGCCCGCCATGGGAGCCATAAGGAACGGCTGCTCGGCATAGGCACCCAGCAGCCGCTTGCTGTATTCAGAAAGCGCCATGGACCTAATCGTCCACCTTGAGAATCGCCATAAAGGCCTCCTGCGGAACCTCGACCGAGCCGATGGCCTTCATACGCTTCTTGCCCTCTTTCTGCTTTTCGAGCAGCTTGCGCTTACGCGAGATATCGCCACCATAGCACTTGGCCAAAACGTCCTTGCGGCGCGCCTTGACGGTGGAGCGGGCGATGATCTTGTTGCCGATAGCGCCCTGAATAGGCACCTCGAACAGCTGGCGAGGGATAATCTCCTTGAGCTTGTCGCACAGACCGCGTGCCAGGCCATAGGCCTTGTCCTTGTGCACGATAAACGAAAGCGCGTCCACCTCGTCGCCCGAAAGCAAAATATCGAGCTTGACGAGCTCGGAGGGACGATACTCGTTGAACTCATAGTCGAGCGAGGCATAGCCCTTGGTGCGACTCTTGAGCTGGTCAAAGAAGTCCAGGATGAGCTCAGCAAGCGGCATGTCAAAGCGCATCTCGACCGATTTGCTCGTGAGATGGATCATGTCGGTTGTAATGCCGCGGTGCTCGATAGCGAGCTGCATGACGGCACCCGTATACTCGGGCGGGCAGATAATCTTGGCCTTGAGGTAAGGCTCCTCGATGCGCTCGATGCGCGTAGCCTCGGGCAGATCTTGCGGGCTGCGGACATCAATCATCTCGCCGTCGGTCTTGTAGACGTGATAGTCCACCGAAGGGCTCGTGGCAATCAAATCCAGATTGAACTCGCGCTCCAGGCGCTCCTTGACGACCTCCATATGCAGCAGGCCCAAGAAGCCCACGCGGAAACCAAAGCCGAGCGCCACCGAGGTCTCGGGCTCCCACACCAACGACGGATCGTTGACGTGCAGCTTATCGAGAGCGTCGCGCAGATTCTCGTAATCCTTGTTATCGATCGGGAACAGGCCCGTGTAGACCATGGGCTTGGCCTCGCGGTAGCCGGGAAGCGGCTCGGGGCAGGGATTCGACGCCCACGTGAGGGTATCGCCCACGTGCACGGCCTCGGGATCCTTCAGGCCCGTGACCACGTAGCCCACCTCGCCAACCGTCAGCGCATCGACCGGGGTCTCGGCGGGACGCTTGACGCCCACGCCGTCGACCAAAAAGTCGCCCTTGGCTTGCATCATAAGCAGGGTATCGCCCTTTTTGATGGAACCATCGAAGACGCGCACCGTAGCCACCACACCGCGATACTCGTCAAAGTACGAATCCAAAATGAGCGCTTTGAGCGGAGCGTTTGCATCGCCCTTAGGCGGCGAAATCAAAAAGACAATGGACTCCAGCAGATCGTGAATGCCCTCGCCGGTCTTGCCCGAGACGCACACAGCATCATCGGCAGGGATCGCCAGGTCATCCTCGATCTCGGTCTTAACCTCATCGGGATGGGCCGAGGGCAGGTCGATCTTGTTGATGGCCGGCACAATGTCCAGATTGGCGTTCATGGCGAGCGTCGCGTTGGAAACGGTCTGCGCCTCGACGCCCTGCGTGGCGTCGACAACGAGTACCGCGCCCTCACAGGCTGCCAGCGAGCGCGAGACCTCATAGGTAAAGTCCACGTGGCCCGGCGTATCGATCAGATTGAACTGATACGTCTCACCATCGTCGGCGTCATAGGAAACGCGGACGGCATTGGACTTGATCGTAATGCCGCGCTCGCGCTCGATGTCCATCGTGTCAAGCAGCTGCGACTCCATGTCGCGCTCATCAACGGTATGGGTGAGCTCGAGGATGCGGTCACTGATCGTGGACTTGCCATGGTCGATATGTGCAACGATCGAGAAGTTGCGGATGTGGGAAATGTCAATTGAAGTATTCATGCGGACTATCTTACCCGAGCGGTACAAAAAATGGAGCCTGTTCCATAAAACAGGCTCCATTTATGCGCGTAATCTGTGTGGTGTGAAATTTACAACTTAAGCGTTGATGCTGTTCACGAGCTTGGCAAGGCCGGACTTGCGGTTAGAAGCCTGGTTCTTGTGGATGACATGCTTAGCGGCAGCCATGTCGAGACGCTTGGTGACGGTCTTGAGGGCAGCCTGGGCCTTCTCGGCGTCGCCCTCGGCGACGGCGGACTGGACGTGCTTGGTCAGCGTCTTGAGCTCGGACTTGACAGCCTTGTTACGCATGCGAGCTGCCTCATTGGTGCGGATACGCTTCTTCTGAGACTTGATGTTTGCCACTTCTGGAGTTCCTTTCGAGTTCCTTGCAAAAAATGTATGACACCTCTGAGACACGGTGAGGTCATGCAAGCGACTACTATAGCACGCTCCCTCTCAAAGGGATAGAACGAATTTGTCAAATAGGCAGGTATCATCACGATTTTCTCAAGATGTTCGTAATCCAGAGCAAAAGCGCCGTCTGAGAATCGGCCGAACCCTTGAGCGCGAGCTCCACATCAACGGCACCCTCGAGCGCTGCGACGAGCTCGGTCATCGAAAAACGACGCGCCCAGGTAAGGTGATTCTTGACCTGCCAGGACTGGAGCTTGAGCGTTGCGGCCAGCTCGCGACCCTGCCCACGCGCGTCGAGCGCCTTGGCGACGATAAGCTCGCGAATGCGACCGCACAGCAATGTGTAAGTCCACACGTAGCTCTTGGAGGGCAGGAGCTTAAAGAGCTCGAGCGAACGCCGCATATCGCGAGCCGAGACGGCGTTGAGGAAGTCCCAGGGTTGGACCTCGGCCGTACGTACAATCCAGCGCTCAACATCGGCAAGTTCAATCTGGGGCGACTCGACCATCTGGGCAAGCTTAGCCAAGTCGTTATCGAGCATGCGCGTGTTTTCGCCCGAACGCGAGACGAGCTCCTCGGCGGCCGCCGTCGAAATCGACTTACCGCGCTGCGTCGCCATCTGCTGAACACGGCGCGGCAGTTCCCAGCGCTTGGTACCCGAGCAATCGACGATAGCCTTCTTGTCGATCTTGGCGATTGCCTTATACAGGCGCGTATTCTTGGCAAGTGAGTCGGCGATGATGAGGCAGACCGTTGTTGGGCTGGGACTCGCCAGATACCCAACGAGCGGCTCCGAGACCGCCTTGGCGAGCTTTGAGCAGCCATCGAGGATTACCAGACGAAACTCGCTGCCCATCGGAAAGGTGTTGAGCGATCCGATAATGGACTCGATATCGGGGTCCTTGGTCATGTCTCGCTCGTCGAGGTTGAACTCGACCATACCCGATTTTTCCAGACGCGCTTTCATACGCGAGACGGCGTGGTCGCGCTTAACTCCGTCGGTACCGACGATCAGATATGCCGGCAGCAGACCGGTTTCGGACATTGCGCTCCCCTCCCGCAGGCCTTCGTATTCGCTCCGTGCCATTCTAGCCCAGGGGCCCACCACACGCCAACGACGGTCGTCACGATCGCTGGCATCGCATCGCAAAGCCATTCGCAGTCGGCGTGACGGTAATGTCGCCGTGTTCGATAGTGCACGCGAACACGCCGTCCGCTTCCTTAACGGCATCGATGCAGGCATCGGACGGATGGCCGTATCGATTCCCCTCGCCCGCGCTCGCGAGGGAAAGCTCGGGCTTCAGGACGTCCAGTAACTCACCGTCGACTGAAACCTTAGAGCCGTGATGCCCAAGTTTAAGGACATCGATATCCCCCACCTCCTGCACGAATTCCCGTTCTTGGTCGAGCTCGGCATCACCGGTGAGGAGCAGACGCAGGCCCTTGCCTTTCTGAACATAAGAGAGCAGCAGGACAAGCGAATCCTCATTTCCCTCGCCATCCACGGACTCGAATGGCCACATCACGCGGGCGCAAAATGAGCCGATATCGACCGTATCCCCACGGCGCACCTGCCGATACTCCACGCCAGGTCGGTTCAATACCTCGGCAGGAGCATCCTCCAGCGCATCCGCCGCAACGGCAATCGTTCCAACCGAAAACTGTTCGAGCACATCGGGAAGACCACCCCAGTGATCCTCATCCCAATGCGTCACAAAGACGGCATCGATATGGTGCACGTTATTGCGAACCAAAGCCGCCACCACGCGCTCGTCGAGCCCGCAGTCGACGAGCGCTACTGCGCCGCCCTGGCGGATAAGAATCGCATCGGCCTGGCCCACATCGAGCACCGTCACCGAAGGCGGAGCGAATCGATCCCAGTAGACGTACGGAATCGCAGCCAAGAGCACCAGACATGCAAGCCCCACCGCCATAGGACGTGCACGGGGACGCGGCCACCTGACCAGCAGAGCCGCCAGCAAACACGGCACTAGGTAAATCCACATGCTATCGGGCGACACACTCACGGATGCACCCGGCACGGCGGCAAACAGCTGCTCGAAGAATAGCGCGCAACGGGCGGCAATCATGGGCACAGCGAGCACCCAAGTCCGCAACGGTGCCACGAGCGAAAAGGGAACCAGCACGATCGACACAGCAAGCAGTACGCTCACCACCGGACCGATGACCGCATTTGACAACGGAGCAATGAGCGAGAATGTACCGAAGGCAGGAATGGTAATGGGGAGCGTCGCCAACTGCGAGCACAGCGTGACGGAAAGCATGCTGGCAATGCCCGATGGCACACCCAGCTCACCCAAAGCGTAGGTCGCATAGGGGCAAAAGCACAGGATGGCAAAGACGCTGGCACATGAAAGCTGAAAGCCCATCTCGAACAGCACCGTCGGCCGCAGTAGAACAAAGATGGACATGGTTACGAAGAGTGCCGATGCACCGTGCCGGCGACGCCCCGCGCCGTTTATGACAAGCGTCGCGAACACCATGCAGCACGCGCGCACGGCAGAGGGAGACGCGCCCGTAAAGGTAGCGTAGCCCACAAGCGTTATCGCCAGTATCGCCCGCTGAAGACCACGTGAGCACCGAGTCTTTTGCAATAAACCCTCGATTAAAAACCCCACGATAGCCAAATGGCTGCCCGAGACGGCGATAAGATGCGCCGTTCCCGTCACCGAAAACCAGTCGCCCGCCGGCTGGGCGCGCAGCTCGGCCGAACGACCGCAGACGACACCGGCTATGAGCGCACGCGCCGGTTCGGTCGCAGGCGCAATGGACACAAGCAGCCCATTTCGCAGCCGAAGCAGCGGCCCCGGAGAGCCCTCATCGACCGACACAATCCGAACGGCTTTAACCTTGCGCACCTCGCCTCGGAGCACGCGCGATCGTCCATACGCATCGTTCTCAAAACGTGAAACGCGACCGATAACACGCACGTGCGCCCCGACCTTGAGCTCACGATCACACGATAGGCGAACCGTTGCCAAGTTCTTACCGTCCGCGCGTGCCTCGCAGGTATAGGAATACACGTCGTCGTTTATGGATGGATCACCCTGCACGACAAACTCGAGACCGCTTGCCGCTCGACCGTCGAGCGCCTTCGAAGCGCTGAGCGCACCCACAGCCCACCACGCCGAGACGACCGCTCCCGCCACGAGACCGACGGACACGGCATACAGCCACCGCTTCAAAGGGGCAAGCCGCGCACAAGATTGAGCCAGCACAACGAATATCGCCGCCGCAACGGGAATGGCCCATAGCGGCCCGAACGCTGGCGCCTGCTCCCCCAGTAGCGCATCAGTGGCCACGTTAAGCACCAGGGCGCAGCCCACGCACATGCCGGCACACAGAGCCATCGTCCACGGCATCAGGGGCCGCGGAGGCATCACGTGCTCGCGCTCGGTCGCACTCATACGCAGATGGAATCTTTGATTTTGGCAAGCTTCTTCTCGCCGATTCCCGACACACGCATGAGGTCATCGACCGAGGTAAAAGCCCCGTTTTGCGTCCGCTCGTCGATAATCGATTGAGCCATAGAAGGCCCGATGCCCGAAAGCGTCTGCAGCTCCGCCGCACTTGCCGTATTGATGTTCACGAGTCCCGACGAAGACCCCACACCAGAAGTCGCGGCGGCACCGCTTTCGCCCCCGCCGACCGCCGCAGCCGCTTGTTGCTCCCCCACCGCCGGAACATAGATCTTTTGTCCATCCGTGATCTTGGACGCGCGATTAAGCCCTGTCACATCCGCCTCGGCCGTAAGCCCTCCGGCGGCGTCGATCGCTTGGGATACCCGTGCTCCATCTTTGAGCCGGTAAACGCCAGGCCTCACAACGGCGCCATCAACATCGACGTACACCTCGGCAGCAGAAGAGCTCTTGTCAGACGACTCATCGGCATCGTCAGGTGACGCATCCCCGGCCCCGCGCACATCCGAGGCGCCCGCCTCATCGCTACGTTCAAACGACACGTCGCTGGAGTGGCCACCAAAACCTGCTATTGCCAAGCCGCTCGCGGCGGCAATGACAACCAGAATCGCCAGGACCATCGCCTTGTGGCCGAGCAGCTTTTCTGCCCAGCGGTCCATCCGTTTAACCCGTTCGTGTTGCTCGCGCTGCGCCATAGCAAACACCTCCCAACACCATCGTGTCAGGAAACGAACGCCGCAGCCTCCGCACGCCCACGCCGGTTTTCGCGGTCAAACCAAAAGTTAACCAAAACCTTGCGCAAATGTGCCCGTTTATTCAGGCACACGTCAGCAAATGAACACTTAGCCGCAAAATGCCCAGATAGCAAAAGACCGACGATGCAGGCGCATCGTCGGTCTATGCACAAATTTACTCGTGATCTTGGTAAATCTCACGCGGAGCAAGCTCAGAATGTTTGCGCTTTAAGGTCTTAGGGGCCTTATACGTGTTGCTCTCGAAGTCGATGTACTCGGTCTGCTTGAGCAGGCGCTCGATCATCTCCTCGTGATCGAACAACTCCCAGGCCTCATGCACGGCATCGAGTTTAGCGTGCGTCTCGGGACGGCGCGGCATAAATAGCGTGCAGCAGTCGGGAGCGGCCTCAGTCGAGATATCGAACGTACCGATCTCCTCAGCGCGCGCGATGATCTCCTGCTTGTCCGAACCGATGAGAGGGCGGAACACGGGGATCTTCACGGCCTCGTTGACAGCCATGATGTTCTCAAGCGTTTGAGAGGCAACCTGCCCAAGCGATTCGCCCGTAACGATGGCCTTAGCGCCCTCGATATGCGCGATGCGCTCGGCAACCGAATACATAATGCGACGATACATGATCACGCGAAGGTTGCTGGGACAGGTGACCGAAATCTCACGCTGGCAGTCGCCAAACGGCACCACGTACAGGCGGCCGATCTGGACACCCGGCTCAAGCGCACGGATGATATCCTGCACCAAATACTCGCTCGTATCGGGCGTCTGCGGACGACCAGAGAAATGTACCGGCACGCACACCGCGCCGCGACGCGCGAGCATCCAGGTCGCCACCGGAGAATCGATACCTGACGACAGCAGCGTCACGACCTTGCCGGCAGAACCCACCGGCAGACCGCCCACGCCGCGCTCGGAGCGCGCGTACACATAAACGCTACCCTGGACCACCAGTACGTGCACCATCGCATCGGGGTCGTGCATTTGAACCTTTTTATCGGGGAAGGCCTCACACAACGCCTCGCCCACCTGACGATTGATGTCAATCGAGGTGAGCTCATAGTCGGTATTGGAGCGCTTAGCGTGCACCTTAAACGAATCGAAGGAACCAAACTCGCGCAGCGCCTTGACGGCGGCGGCGCAGTACTCCTGCGGGTCGCGGTTGGTGTGATACGCCAAAGACACACGAGCAACGCCGGGAACGGTGCGAATGACACGCGCCGCCTCATCGGCCTGATGCTCGTTAAAGGTCACGAGGATATAACCGGAAATTCGAGACACGGCATTCACGGAAAAGGCGGCCAAGGCCGCCTTGATGTTATCCATGAGGATATGCTCAAAATGTGCGCGGTTCTTGCCCTTCAGTCCAACCTCGTGATAGTGGACCAGGCAGACGCGAGCCGCCATTTAGGCTTCAGCAACCTTGTGGCCGAGCGCCTTCTCGTAACGGGCCTCGTCGTAAGAGATGTCGCCGTCGACAATCTCGTCCATAGCCATCGAGATGGTATCTGCACCGGAAAGCCCGATGGTGATGTCATCGACATCCTGGACGGCAAGCACGCGGTTGTGCTGACCACGCAGCATGCTATTGATGTCGCAGGCGCGCTTGGAGGCAAGCGAAGCGAGCAGGAAGCGGTTGTGATCGGTCTTCTCCAGAAGATCGTCAATGCAAGGCTTTACAACGGACACGGACCTCAGATCCTTTCATGCATATCGAGAACGCGAACGAGCTCATCGGTCGCGCGGTCGAGATCGTCATTAACCACGACGTCGTCGTAGCGGTCGGCAAGGGCAAGCTCATCGGCGGCGTTTGCCATACGCAGCTCAATCGTCTCGGGCGTCTCGGTACCGCGACCGACTAGACGCTCGCGGAGTACCTCAAGCGAAGGCGGCTTGATAAAGATCAGCACGGCCTCGGGGAAACGCTCCTTCACCTGCAGGGCGCCCTGGACATCGATCTCCAAAATCAGAGATGCGCCAGAGGCGAGCTTGGATGTGACCTCGCTCACCAACGTGCCGTAGCAGTTACCGTGGACCTCGGCCCACTCAACAAACTCACCGTTTGCCACGCGGCGGTCGAACTCCTCGCGCGTCAGAAAAAAGTAGTTGACGCCGTCGACCTCACCTTTGCGTGGTGCTCGCGTGGTAGCCGAAACCGTCAGGCCCAGGTTCGAGCGGCGCTCGCGCACACGAGTGACGAGCGTACCCTTGCCTGCACCTGACGGTCCAGAAATCACAAAGAGCTTGGAATCCTGAGCGCTCACTTATTTGGTCAGCTGCTCGAGGAGCTGCTCGCGCTGACGGACGCCGAGGCCCTGGACGCGACGGGTAGCGGAGATACCGAGCTCCTCCATGATCTTGGCGGCCTTGGCCTTGCCATAACCAGGGAGAGACTCGATGAGGGTGGAAACCTTCATGCGGGAAGCGATGGGGTCATCGGAGTTGAGCACGGACTCGAGGGACTTCTCGCCCTTCTTGATCTGCTCGCGAAGCTCAGCGCGGGCGTGACGTGCGGCAGCAGCCTTCTCAAGAGCCTGCTTGCGCTGCTCGTCGGTAAGCTGAGGGAGTGCCATTCGTACCTCCAAATAGTTGGGTTATATCTGATTCAATAATTGGCATTTTAGCACGTAGAACGTACAAAATGCCTAATCGCGGCTCCATAGGTTAGACGATACCCGCAAAAAGTGCAATATACTGCGCCCAAAGTTAAGCCCCTGACCCGCGATTCCACACAAAGGATGGGAAAGTTTACGCAGGCACAGGGGCTATTTTGTGCTAATGAGACCCAAAAGTGGTGACTTAGGGGAATCTTTTACGCAACGTTTTCGACCAGCTCGGCGACGATGGCGTCAAAGGCGGCAACCGGATCGTCGGCACCGGTGATGGGACGGCCCACCACAATGTGGCTTGCGCCACGCTCGATAGCCTGGGAAGGCGTCGCCACGCGGGACTGGTCACCAAGGGCGGCACCCACCGGACGCACACCCGGAGTCACGATCAGGGCATCAGGACCCAGCAGCTCACGCATGTCGTGAGCCTCCATCGGTGAGCACACGATGCCATCGATGCCAGTGGCTTGAGCAAGCTTTGCCAAGCGGGCGGCCTCCTCGGCCACGGGAGACTCGACGCCGATCTCGCTCAAGGCATCCTGATTCATGCTCGTGAGCACGGTGATGGCGACGAGCTTGGCGCGGTCCTCACGCGCCTCCTCGGCACCCTCGCGGCAGGCAGCGAGCATAGCACCCGAGCCCAGGCCGTGGACCGAAAGCAGGTCGGCACCGGCAAGCGAGGCCGAGCGGGCAGCGCCGCGCACCTGATGCGGAATGTCATGGAACTTAAGGTCGAGGAAGACCTTAAAGCCAAGGTCCTTAAAGGTCTTGACGATCTGGGGACCCTCAGCGTAATAGAGCGTCATGCCGACCTTGAGCCAGGCGGCATGGCCCGAAAGCTCGTGGGCGAGCTCGAGCGCGCGCTCACGGTCGCAGTCGAGGGCGACGATAACACGGTCGCGGGCATCATTCTCTAGCATTCGAAAGCACCCACCAGCTCGTTGATGTCCTTTACGCCCTGGGACTCGGCCCAGGCCTCGAGCTCATGCGCGATCTTAAGCGAAGCGCACGGATCGACGAAGTTGGCCATGCCGACCGACACGCAGGTGGCGCCGGCCAGGATAAACTCAGCCGCATCCTCGCCAGTCATGACACCGCCGACACCGTTGATGGGGATATCGACGGCCTGGGCAACCTCCCAGACCATGCGCACGGCGATGTGGTGGCACAGCGGGCCCGAAAGGCCGCCCTTGGGCTTGGCCACGCGGGACTTGCGGGTATGGACGTCGATGGCCATGCCCTGGATGGAGTTGATGACCGAAAGGCCGTCGGCGCCGGCAGCCTCGAGGGCCTTGGCGATCTCGGCGACGTTGACCGGCGCCATCTTCACGAACAGCGGCTTATCGGTCACCTTGCGGCAAGCAGCCATAACGGAAGAGGCGCCCTCGGGCGTGGAGCCCATGGCGGCACCGCCGGCGGCGATATTAGGGCAGCTCACGTTGATCTCGTAGCCGGCAGCCCAGGGGCACAGCTCGACATACATCTCGAGTGCGCGGACAAACTCGTCAACGGAGTGCCCGGCAACCTGGCAAATGACCTGGCAACCGTCCTTGGACAGCTGCTCGAGCCACGGGCCGGACTCACGGGCAAAGGCGGCGACACCGGGGTTCTGCAGTCCCACGGAGTTGATCATACCGCCAGGAATCTCGGCCATGCGAGGCGCAGGGTTGCCCGGCCAGGGCTCGGCGGCACAGCCCTTGGTGGTAATGGCGCCCAGCTGGGAAACATCGAAGAAATTCTGGAACTGCCAACCGTAGCCGAAGGTACCGGCTGCGGTGTTGATGGGGTTCTGCATCTTGACGCCGCCGAAATCGACGGCCATGTTCACGGTACCCACTAGAAGACCACCACCTTGGAAGCATCGAACACGGGGCCGCACATGCAGGCGCCCTTCATACCGTCGACCGTCTCGACATTGCAGGTGTTGCAGGCGCCAAAGCCGCAGCTCATCATGCGCTCGAGCGACACCTCGCAGTACGCACCGGCCTCAGCGGCAGCGGCGGCGACTTTCTTCATCATGACGGCGGGGCCGCAGCTGGCCACGTAGTCGTAGCCGCCCTCGCCAAGCAGTTCTGCGGCAGGATCGGTGCAAAAACCGTGCGTGCCGAGCGAACCGTCGTCGGTGCACACGTTAACCGTGGCGCCCAGCGCGCGGAACTCATCGACACCCACGACTTTGGAAGCGGTGCCAAAGCCCAGGCACACGTCCACATCAACACCCTGCTCGGCAAGCATGCCGGCAAGACACAGCACAGGCGGAACGCCGATGCCACCGGCGACGAGCAGTGCCTTCCTGGTGCCCTCGGGTACCATCCAGCCACGGCCACCGGGGCCCAACAGGTTAGAGGTGGAGCCAGGGCCCATCTGGGACAAACGGCGGGTATCGTCGCCCACGACGGCGTACCACAGCTCGACGGTGCCGGCCTCGGCGTCGGCGCGGTAGAAACTCAAGGGCACACGAAGCAGAGAAGACGCATCGCCGGGGACGGCGATGTTCACAAACTGACCGGGCTTGAGCGCACTTGCAAGCTTGGGGGCCGAGATAACGAGCGAGAAGATGCCGTCGGCGATCTCCCGGTTCGAGACGACCTCGAAGTCGTGCATGCGTGCAGTGGAAGGTGTGGGCATAGACGCTCCAATCCCCCATGCGGTTGCATGGTTCAGGCGAACAGAAAGCGCGGCACCGCAAGGGCGCCGCGCACAAAAGCGATAAGGCTATGCTAGCAGATGCAGCCGTCGGCGAGCGTCTGCTTGCCGCCGACAAACACATCGGTGGCACGACCGGTGAGCGTGCGGCCGGCAAAACCGGAATTCTCGGCACGCGACTCGTAGCCGTCCTCGCCGACCGTCCAGGTGGCAGACGCGTCGAAGACAGTCAGGTCGGCAACGGAGCCCGCCTTGACCTGAACCTGGTCGAGGCCCAGGATCTCACGAGGCTTGATGGCCATGAGCTCGACCATGCGACCCATGCTCATCTTGCCCGTGTTGACCAGCTCGGTGAGCACGAGCGACAGCGAAGTCTCGAGGCCGATCATGCCGAAGGGCGCCAGCTCGAACTCGCGGGCCTTCTCCCACGGAGTATGGGGAGCGTGATCGGTGACGATAGCGTCGACGGTACCGTCGATGACGCCCTGACGGATAGCCTCGGCGTCCTCGTCGGTACGCAGCGGCGGGTTGACCTTGAGCGAGGTGTTGTAGGTCTCGTCCAGGTCGTTCTCGGTCAGGAACATGTGGTGCGGCGTGGCCTCGCAGGTGACCTGCACGCCAGCTGCCTTACCGGCACGCACGAGCTCCAGGCCATGGGCGGTGGAGATGTGCTGGATGTGCAGCTTGGCACCGGTCAGCTTGGCGATCTCGATGTCGCGGGCGATCTGGAGCTCCTCGCCGGCGGCCGGCCAACCCTCGAGGGCCAGACGGGTCGAGACCTTGCCCTCGTTGATCTGGCCGTGGCCGACCAGATCCTCGTCCTGGCAGTGGCTCATAAAGACCTTGCCGAACATCTTGCCGTAGTCCATGCAGCGACGGAGCATGCCCGCGCCCTGCACGCCGCGACCATCGTCGGTGAAGGCGACGGCGCCGTGGGCGACCATATCGCCCATCTCGGACATGGCCTCGCCCTTAAGACCGCGGGTCATGGCGCCCGACGGATAGACGCGGCAGTGGCCGACCTCGGCAGCGCGGGACTTGACGAACTCCACGACGGTGCCGTTATCGGTGACGGGATCGGTGTTGGGCATGGAGCACACACCGGTAAAGCCGCCCTTGGCAGCTGCGCGAGTGCCGCTCTCGATGTCCTCTTTGACCTCGTAGCCAGGCTCGCGCAGATGCACGTGCATATCCACCAGGCCGGGGACGAGATACTTGCCGGAAAGGTCGCGGACCTCGGCTCCCTCGGCGGCGAGGTTCTCGCCGACCTCGGCGATCTTGTCACCGTCGATCAGGACGTCGACGACACCGTCAAGCTCGACGGACGGATCGACGACGTGGGCATTCTTAAGAAGCAAGGCCATTATCGGCACCTCCAAGCAGCAGATACAGGATAGCCATACGCACGCAGATACCGGCGTAGACCTGCTCCAGGATGACGGAGCGTTGCGGGTGGTCGGCCATATAGGAGTCGAACTCGACGCCGCGGTTGATGGGGCCCGGGTGGCAGATGATCGCATCGGGCTTCATGAGCTTCTCGCGGTCCTTGGTCAGGCCGAAGAGCTTGTGATACTCGCGAATCGTGGGGAACGGAGCGCCCTCAAGGCGCTCCTGCTGCACGCGCAGCATGTAGACGACGTCCAGCTCGGGCAGGACGGAATCGAGGTCGCTCGTCACGTGGTCGCAACCCAGAACCTCGGGCGCCGGCGGCAGCAGCGTGCCGGGGGCGACAGCGTAGGTCTCGCAGCCCATGATCTTAAGGGCGGGGATCAGCGAGCCGCAGACACGGGAGTGCGCGATATCGCCGACGACGGCGACCTTCAGACCGTGGAAGTCACCCTTGTGCTCCCAGATGGTGTACAGGTCGAGCAGGGCCTGCGTGGGATGGTTGTGCTTGCCGTCGCCGGCGCAGATAACGCTCGCGGGCGAGTTCTGCGTGACGATGTAGGGAGCACCGGCGTGCTTATCGCGCACGACGATGCAGTCGATCTTGTAGGCGTTGAGGGTCTCGACAGTGTCGACGAGGCTCTCACCCTTGACCGTGGAGGTCGAGGAGCCGCCGAAGTTGAGGCTGTCGGCCGAAAGGCGCTTCTCGGCGAGCTCGAAGGAGCTGCGGGTACGCGTCGAGGGCTCGTTGAACATGTTGACGATGGTCTTGCCCTTGAGCGTGGGGACCTTCTTGATCGCACGCTCGTTGACCTCGGAGAACGCCTTGGCGGTCTCGAGGATGAGCTTGAGGTCCTCTTCGGAGTACTCGGTAATGTCGATCAGGTGCTTATGGTTGAACGCCACGGTACTACTCACCTCCCAGCGGCGCGGAGCCCACGTGGGAACCCGGCGCGACGTCGTTAATCTCGACAGCGGTGCGGCCGTCTACTTCCTTCATATATAGGTGCACGTTCTCCTCATGCGACGAGGGAACGTTCTTGCCGACAAAGTCCGGCGAGATGGGGAGCTCGCGGTGGCCGCGGTCAACGAGGACTGCCAGCTCAATGCGGCTCGGACGGCCCAGGTCCATAACGGCGTCCAGAGCGGCGCGAATGGTACGGCCCGTATACAGGATGTCGTCCACCAAAACGACGCGCTTGCCGTCGACGCTAAAGGGAATGTTGGTGGCGTGGATCGCGGGAGCGAAATTGGTGGCGTAGTCATCGCGGTAGAAGCTGATGTCGAGGCTACCGAGCGGAACGTCGACGCCCTCGATCTCCTTGATCTCCTCGGCGAGCTTCTTTGCCAGAAGGTCGCCGCGCGTGACGATGCCGACCAGAGCGAGGTCTTCACAGCCCTCGTTGCGCTCGAGAATCTCGTGCGCAATGCGGGTCATCGCTCGATTGACGGCGGTCTCGTCCATGATGACCGCCTTGGGGGAAGTCGTGCCCATCGATCTCCTTCCTCACATGTCTTGACTGCTGACACAGTCAAAAAAATAGATGCCCGACCGCTTAAAGCGGACCAGACACCCACAGGAAAGGCTGCTCTTTGACAGCTATGTAATTCCATGTGGGTATCTCGTACCCCTTTAATGGTCAAGGGATAGTGTAGCCAACCTCGAGCTTAATTGCGAGCATAAATACAGAGCAATCCGTAAACGGAGCCCAATGCTCCATAAACCTATATATATTTGTGGGACGAGCTTGAAAACACACGCACGAGCTGGCATAATCCCCTCTGTTGCACGCAAATCGGATCTACGTCCAGGGCCGTAGCGTGGGCACTATCGCCAAAAGAGGAATATCTCTGTGTAGATTGCGCACAGGGAGCAACTTCTGTGCTATAGTTCAGGCTTGTTTGTTAACGCGACATGTTCGTTTGTCGCCCAAGGAGGGTCAGTTATGTCCAAAGTTTGCGAAGTTTGCGGTAAGCACCCCGTTGCCGGTCGCTCCATCAGCCACTCTCACCGCGTCACCAACCGTAAGTTCCGCCCCAACATCCAGCGCGTCTACGTCGTCGTCGATGGTCACCGTCGCAAGATGAACGTTTGCTCCACCTGCCTCAAGTCTGGCAAGGTTGCGCGCTCCTAAATAAGGTCTTACCAACAAGTACCTCGGACTCTCCGGGTCAAAGACCTCGCGTTCATATAGAACTATAAGAAACCGCTTTCTTTTGAGAAGGCGGTTTCTTTTCTATCTATCCAGGAATGCAAAACCAGAGTGAAAATGAACTGCGTCCCAAATCTTGGACGCCCTAAATAGCGACTAGGCCGCGAGGGCC
>CAJLPX010000014.1 GCA_905208635.1 uncultured Collinsella sp.
TTGGGGACACTCTTGAACAGGCAACAACCAAGGAGCGTCCCCGGATGCCGGCACTCGGGGACGTTCCTAAAGTGCCGGCACATAAGGAACGTCCCCGAGTGCCGGCTACTGAATGGCGCCGCCGAAATTATCGAACAACCTGTTCAAAAACACGAACGAACACCGTCGCGTCTATACTAGAGCGCAGCAATAGAAAGGACTCCGCTTTGAGTATCACGCCCATCGATAGCATTCGCCGCGCCATCGCCCGCCGCAATGGCGTCGCCGACCCCACCGTATCGGACGGGGCGCACGGGCAGGGCGGACGCATCGAGAACGGCCTGTTCCCCGCATCGCACACCGCCGAGGAGCTCGCACGAATCCAAGAGCTAAGCCAGCGTAACGCCGGCGGTCCCGACAGCAGCCAGGCCACACGCCGTCGCCGCGAGCGCAATCGCCAGCCCGGCCCCATCCACCGCATGGTCAATGCCTGGTGGAACCGCCTGCTCGGAGCCGTCTACGGCGGCGGCTTCTCCACGCAAGAAGCCGAGTACGAAGATCACGCCACCCGTCGCGACTACCTTTGGAATACCCTGGGCACCGCCGTGTGGGGCATGGCGTTTCCCCTGCTCACCATCGTGTCCACGCAGCTTGTGGGCGCCGAGGAGGCCGGCAAGTTCTCCATCGCCTTTGTCACCGGCACGCTCATCATGATCGCGTGCAACTACGGCGTGCGCAATTTCCAGGTCTCGGACATCGACGAAAAGACGTCCTTTGCCTCTTACCAGCTCAACCGCTGGCTCTGCGGAGCGCTCGCGCTGGCATGCGGCCTGGTATACAGCAGCGCCCGCGGCTACGATGCGCAGATGGCCACGATCGGCCTGGGCGTCTACCTCTATAAGGTGATCGACGGCATCGCCGACGTGTACGAGGGCCGCCTGCAGCAGGCCGACAAGCTCTATTTGGCCGGCATGAGCCAAACGCTGCGTTCCGCCGGCGTCATCGCGGTCTTTAGCGTGGCACTGTTCCTCACGCGCAGCATGCCCATCGCGGCCATGGCCATGGGTGTCACCGCCATCGCCTCGCTCGTGCTGGTCACCGCGCCGCTTGCCCTGCTCGAGACCGAAAAATCGCGCCACGTGAGCCTGCGCGAGGTCGGCCACCTGTTTGTCCAGTGCGCCCCGCTCTTTGGTGCACTGTTCCTGTTCAACCTTATTGAGAGCATGCCCAAGTTTGTGATGGAAGGCACGCTGGCATACAAATATCAGCTGTACTTTAATGCCCTGTTCTTTCCGGCGCAGGCTATTTTGCTGAGCATTGGATTTATCTATAAACCGCAGCTCCTGCGCTTGTCGAGCATTTGGGCTAATCCTCGCAAGCGTCGTCGCTTTGACCTGATTATTGTTGCCGTTATGGCGCTGATCGTGGTCATCACCGGCGTGTGCGCCGCATTTTTGGCAGGTCCCGGTATTCCCCTCATGAGCTTTATGTACGGCCTCAGCTTTGAACGCTACCGTACGCTGGCGCTGCTGATGGTCGTCGCCGGCGGCGTAACCGCGGCCATCGATTTTATCTACGCCATTATCACGGTGCTGCGCCACGCTGGAGACGTCACCAAGATCTACCTGATCTGCTTCGCCGTAAGCGTGGTGCTGCCGGTGATCCTGATTAAGCTACTGGGTCTGATGGGCGCTGTGGTGAGCTACCTAGCCATCATGGCCCTACTCCTGGTGCTGTTGATTGTCGAATACGCCCACATTCGCCAGCGCATAGAACGCGACCGCAACCCGTACGGCGCCTAATTGGCGCAATGGGGGGGTCTCGTTGCGGACGATTTGCGACACGCAAAACTAAGTGAGTAGACTTTTGCCGAATCCCTGACCACACCGGCAAAACACAAGTCAGTGACCTGCGGTTTTGTTGAGGCAAATTTGCCGGCTGCTCGGCATTTCCAAAAAAGTCTACTCACTTAGCCAGCGGGCAGCCAAATGATTATTTAATCCCCGTCCCAGAAAAATCATTTGGTTGGCAGAAGGGCAAAAGCAGTCAAAAAAGCCCGTCCCAAATTAGCGACCCCTTGCGCCATCATTCTCCAGGCTTGATATTTGCGTAGAACTCCGCACCATCATCCAGGCGCAGGATGCCGACGCGGCCGAACTCGGAACCAGTGGCGGCGGCGCAGTCGATGTCGATGCGATCGGGCACGCCGGCGGTGTCCTCGCCGCCCAGGCGCACGATCTGCCCACGGCCCGACTCCTCATCGAGCCCCGCCAGGCCGCCGACCTCGCAATAACGTCCAAGCGACACCGTGGGCGTGTGGCCGCTCACCACGACCGGACCCTTGCCCTCGGCAGAAAGCAGCCCCGTCGACGCATCCCAGTAGCCATGACGAATCCACAGCAAGTCATCGGACGACTGCACCGCAAGCATCTGCTGTAGTAGCTCGCGATCGGCGCTAACCGCTCCGGCACCATCGGCACAATCAACCCCATGTTCAAGCAAAAACGCCCGCGCCGCCTCGGTCTGGATGCCGGCATGTACCAGCAGGTACGGGCGCTCGTCAGTCTCGGCTACCGCGTAGAGCGGCAGCGTCGCCATCCAACGCACGAGCTCCTCGTACGCCTCAAATTCCATATCGTTGAGCTGCTGACGGGTAGTCCAACCGCCGTTGATATCCCAGGTCTCGGCATCGAGCGGATCCTGGCCAATGATGGCATCGAGCATGATCTGCTCGTGATTGCCCTTGAGCACGCGAGCGTTGGGTAGCGAGCGCACGAGCTTAATAACGCCAACCGGATCGGGCCCGCGATCGATCATGTCACCCAGCACGTACAGCGTATCGTCGGACGCCAGCGAAATCTTGGACAGGGCCTCGTCAAGCGCACGCACGTGCCCGTGAGCATCAGATGTCACATAGATCGCCATGGAACGCCTCTCTTTACATTGCGGCCGAAGCCCGGAGCCGCAACTAAAACTTCAAGTTGAACTTAAACGTTACCCATTGTACTCCGTTGTAATAAAGCTGGAAAGGGTTGCATACCGTCAACGGTCGCCAGCGCACGCCTGCCAACCCGCGCCGCTCACGCCACGCCGTCTGGCCCAGCGCCCCGACCAGCGACGCTCGCATCGCAGCCTCGTGTCGAAAATGCGCACGCCCGCAATCCAGGCCCATAAACCCACCACCTTTGGGTACAAATAACCGCAGACAACTGACCGTGCCACGCCAACCACCCAGGAGCGGACACCATCCATGAACCAGATACTTCTCTTTATCGGCCTCGTCATTATTCTGTGTCTGACCATCAAACCCGTCGGCAAAAAGCTCCCCTTCCCCACCCTGCTCATCTTTATCGCGCTCGGCATGCTGCTGGGTGTCAACGGCCCGGCGCACATCGATTTTAGCGACTATGCGCTCACCGAAACCGTCTGCAGCACGGCGCTGCTGTTCATCATGTTCTACGGCGGCTTTAACACCAACATCGACCGTGCCAAACCTGTCGCCGCGCCTGCGGTGCTGCTGAGCACGCTCGGTGTCGTCATCACTGCTGGCATTACGGGTGCGTTTGCGCACTTTGTACTGGGCTTCGACTGGATCGGCGGCCTGCTGCTGGGCTCAGTCGTAGCATCGACCGATGCGGCGAGCGTCTTTAGCGTGCTGCGCGAGCACAACCTGTCGCTGCGCGGCGGCACCGACTCGCTGCTCGAGGTCGAATCGGGCTCAAACGACCCCGTCGCCTACATGCTCACCGCGGTGCTCGCGACCCTCGCGGCCGGCGGCAACATCGACATCCCCATGCTGCTGGCCAAGCAGATCATCCTGGGCGTGGGGTTGGGTCTTGCCATCGGCTGGGCATCCAGCCGCCTGATAGAGCGCGCACGCGCAACGGCCGAGGGCGCGCAGACCATCTTTTTGTTCGCCGTGGCGATCGTTGCCTACGCGCTGCCGGGCTATCTGGGTGGCAACGGCTTTTTGGCCGTATACCTGGCCGGCATCGTGCTGGGTGCCAGCGACATCACCGGCAAGGTCGAGATGGCGCACTTCTTCGATACCCTCACCGAAATGGCCGAGATGACCATCTTCTTTTTGCTCGGCCTGCTCGTCACACCCGCCCGCCTGCCGCAAATGCTGCCACCGGGCTTGGCACTCATGGCGTTTATGCTCTTTGCGAGCCGCCCCATCGCCGTCGGCCTGCTGTTGGCGCCGTTTAGGACCAACCCTCGCCAGGTCGCACTCGTAAGCTGGGCGGGTCTGCGCGGCGCGGCTTCGGTCGTATTTAGCCTCTTTGCCGTAGTGGCCGGTGTTCCCGGTGGACATGACCTATTTGACCTGGTCTTTGTAATTGCCGTGTCGAGCATTGTGGTGCAGGGCTCGCTGCTGCCGGCGGTGGCGAAAAAGCTCGACATGATCGACGCAGAAGGCGACGTGCGCCGCACGTTTAACGACTACCGCGACGAAGACGGCATGTCGTTCGTCAAGCTCAAGGTGGGCGCGGGTCATCCGTTTGCCGGGCGCTCACTCGCGGACATTGGCAGCGTCACGGACATGCTCGTGGTCCTGGTACTGCGCGACGGCGCGCACCCGGTGCTGCCCAACGGGGATACCATGATCGAAGAAGGCGACCTTCTGGTTATGGCCGCTCCAACGTTTGAGGAGCGTGCCGAGGTTACGCTGCGCGAGGTTACCGTGACTCCCCACGGTCGCTTGGCTGGACAGCGTCTGCGCGACGTGCCGCAAGGCAAGCACCCCTTTATCGTCGTGATGCTCAAGCGCGACGGCCAAACGATCATCCCCGACGGCAACACCCTTATATACGCTGGCGACGAAGCCGTCATCGCCACGCTGGCGTCGTAGCGGCCAGGGACAGCCGTCCCGTATTGGCTACATTTGAGCATCAATCGCCCCGACAGGGGTCTCGTTGAGGACAGTTAGTGTCTCTCAAGACTAAGTGAGTAGGCTTTTGTCGAATCGCCGACCACGTCACCAAAGCACAAGTCTGTGACCTGCAGGTTTGTTGAAGAAAAGACTTCGGGTGCTCAGCATTTCCAAAAAAGCCTACTCACTTAGCCGGCGGGTGGCCATAATAGAACCGCCGCGACGTCGTTGGACTCCGTTGCGACAGTTTATCATGCATTTTCGCACAGCCGTGGGCACAAACACCCCGTCACCCCATATGACAAAGGGCAGTCCCTTTGTCACATTAAATAGAACTTCAGCAAGAAGCTGAGGAAAAAGAAGACCGAATGAGCCACCGCTCGCATCGCAACCATGGTATAAATGGATTGCGCTCCTTTATGGAGGGCAGTCAAGGGCCGGGGGATTCCCCCGGCATTTTTGTTTTTAGGTCAACAGGAAATCGAGCGAAATGTCTCGTGTAGACCCGACATGCGGTTTCTGTTATAAAGATGTCGGTACCCTCGAATAGAGGGGCCTCCAAGAGCCGGGGTCTTACCTCCGGCATTTTTTATGCAATACGAGGCCTGCCCATTAGACGACAGCCTTCTTTCTCATTTCTTTTAGTAAGCCTTTTTTAAACGCAGTACTACCACCAAAAAACTTCTGGTCAGTATTAGTCTGCTTATTCGCCTGATATTTCAGACTCGTGAACTCAATGGTACAGATATAGTCCGCAGCCTGAGCCAAATAGTAATCCGATGAAGTTGTCGGCTTATAGATAACTGCATTTTTAGCCAAAGCGTAATCGATTGCCTTGTGAAGCGCACTCGAAACCGAACCCTGTCCTCCGTCGTAGTAAATCTTCACAGCATCAAACTGCTGAAACCAACTCAAATTATCGAATATGAAATCGATGATTTCACGCCGCATCGCATCAGCGATCTGTTTGAGAGTTCGATACCGATGCGTCTTGAATACAAACACCTTGTACGAGATGGGCAAATGTCGAAACATAACTCGAAATAGTGAAAACAGCCTTTTTCTCTCACTGATGTCCAAGTCCTTGAACTGATCTTTTCCATTCATGAGAGGAGAAGCATGGAACGGAAGGAGCGGCAATCCGCTATCGGCTACCGCCCTTTCATATTTCTCTATTCCCTCAGCGATGGGAATATTTTGTTCATGAAAAACAAAGGCAACAAGATAGTATTTTTCACGAAGATCATCGCTTCCAGATTCATCAATAAAGATACTCAGATCTCGCATGGGCAATCCTTAATAAAAAAGCCGGGGAAAACGTCCCCGGCACTTGGAAGCCCTCTCTTAAGAGATGACCACCTAATTTATACCATGAAGCTGGGCGTATATTCAAGCATGAGTATAAAATACAAACATATGTTCGTCAATAGCAAAGGTGGCCATCATTCAGCGTCGTCGTCGGCAGCAAAGTCGCGGAGATCGAGGCCTTCTCGCTCGGCTCGGGCTAGCAACTCTTGGGGCGACTCGTCCTCGATATCCACCACGTCGAGCATGGCAGCGGGAAAGCCCACACCGGCTGCACTCCCCGCGCGGTCGAGCAAACTCTCGCGCAGCTGGTCAACATCAACATCGATCTTCATGGTGAAACTCCCTACCGGATCAGGCCCCTACTCACTAGCACCGAGCGCGTCCACAGCAGCAACAAAAGCCGCAACCTGCTTGTCATCCATCTGCGTGGCCAAACGCCCCACGGGCTCGTCGTAGGCAAACTGCACCTTATCGATAAAGCAATCCCAGGCACGCTCGTCCACACGCACGGCGGCCTCGCAGTACTGGCTGAGCTTTTTGAGTCCATACCAAAACGCATTCACATGGCGCGCAGGATCTTCGTCCAGCACACCATCGTAGCGCCGTCCGTTAAACTCACGCATGCGCGCCACGGCAACCTCGAGCGAGTCGCCGCCGTCGACCGAGGCCTCGTCCACAAGCTCGGGAATCGCAACTTCGCGCCGAACATTGTGCCTGGTAGCACCGTCATACTCGCCCACCAACACGTCTTCGTCAAACCGATCATCGTAGTCGAAATAGCTACTGCCGCGGCAAATCCCATGCGGCGAACCGGCACCAAAGGCACAGAACAACCCGCCGTCGGTAACAACGCGCCTATAGGCCTCAAACGACTTCTTAACCTGAGCGAGCAACTCGGCAAGCTCCCCGGCATCGCACCCCGTCTCGCACGTAATGCAAACAAGCCCCGGCAACGATACCGGCTCCACCGTGCTCCCTGCAACGCGGGCAGCGCGTTCGGCCCGATACGCTTGGGCTGCCAAGCGCGCTCGCTGCGCAGCACCGCGCACATTAGTAAGCTCGCGCTCCAGCGCCACATCGCCAGCCACATCGCTCGCAAACGCGTCAGCACCCTGCGGCCCGGTCGCACTCAGCTCGGACTCAAACGTCGCCGTGATCATGCCGGCAAGGTCCGTTGTATCGGCGGCGCAACGCAGCTGCTCCAGCTGCGTGCATAGCAGATCGGCATCCAAGGGTGCGGCATCCACAACGCGCGCGTCACTCAGACGCGCCGCGCCCTGCAACACCAAAGCCCCCGCAGCATCGTATGCCGCACGAACCCTGTCCGCCGTATTGGCACGCAGCTTTACCTCGATAAACGCAAGCGTCTGCTCCAAGCGGGCCAACAGTTCGGCCTTGTCCTCCATACGCAAAAAGGCAGCGTAGCGCCGCTCCATCTGCAACGGGCCCACAACGCCTACCTGCTTGCGAGCGCGCGCAAGAGAATCAAATTCAACGCGGCGTACATACCCGTCAACGGCCCGCACGGCAGACTCACGCGCAGCACGCTCGGCAGCCTCGACGCCCCCGATCACGGCCAGCAGCTCGCGGGGGCGCGCCTTGCGCAACAACTCCCCGCGATCGTACTGCTCAAGCGCCGTCTGACGCTTGGCTACCGACTCAAAGCCAAACAGCTCATCGAGCAACTCGCCAACAGAATGCTCTTCCGCCATGGCAAGGCCTCCTCACGCGCGACGCGCCAACACGCCCGCGGGCTCACGCGGGCACTCGCGGGCACCCGCGGACTCACGCGCGCCAAACGCCACGCACGCAAGCCCGCACGCTCGCATCCCTATAGATCCAACGCCTTCTTCGCGGCATCGACCGGGTCGCCATCCATGTAGAACACCGGGCTCAGTCCCGAGATAATCTCGGAGGAAACGCTCTGCAGGCCCGCGATGGCGCTCAGCGGCAATATCACGCGCTTGGCGCCGGCGTTTTTGGCCACGCGCATAATGTCCTCGAGCCCGCGGATCTCATCCATAGAGCCCGACATGCGCAAGATTCCCGGAACCGCCAGCGCAGACATCACCGGGCGGTTGCACGCCGCGGAGCACAGGCCCACAAACTCGGCAAGCGAGACTTCTTCGGACAGGCCCTTGCTCTGCAGGTCGTTATAGAACAGCAGGTAGTCCTTTGAGCCAATGTGCATGCCCGGCGCCACACGGTTCGCCAGGTTCACAAAGTTGTCGAACGCGGCCTCCAGTGTATCGCGCACCGGCTTGTTAAAGGCAACGCCCTCGTGCTTAAACTTGCACTCGCCGGCGACAGCCTTGTTCTCCAGCTTGTACACGGCAACCTCGCCGCCCTGCGACCTACCCACGCCAAACACGTGACCGGACAGCAGCGGGCCATCGGGAATCAACGTATCCTCGGACTGCTCGGGCACGCGCACCACGTGCACGTCCTGCGGATTGTCAGCATCCATATAGCCCAGGTTGACGTCGATAAACTCGACGCCCGCCATAATCTTGAGCTGCTCCTTTACGCGGCGACGGCCCTCGATGGCGTAGTCCAGCAGCCAACGAACGTCGTCCTTGTCCATAGCCTCGTCAGGGAACAGCAGCTTGGCCAGGCCGCTAAAGGACTTGCGCACGGCAATCTCGTCACGCTTGTTAAAGTCGCTGTTAAAGCGGAAGTAGCGGTCGATATGATGCGTGAAGTCCTTGCGGCGCATCTCCTTGCAAAACTCCGACAGGCAGTCGGTGATTAAGCCGTAATGCCCAGTCAGCAGGCTCGAGCGCATCTTGGGAATCTCCCAGCCCGGCAGGTAATAGTGGATACGGTCGAAAAAGGCCGAATCGTTGTTAAACTCCGGCGGGAACGGATCAAACAGGTGCGTGGTCTTAAGGACGTTTTGCACGGTGTCGTTGATGTTGCCCTCAAAGACCATGGAGGCATCGGCGTTAATCTGGTCGCGGCCGCGCGCGTAGCTGCCACTCGCCATATAGTCCTTCATGATCTGTACGGCGTTGGTGTCCTTAAAGCGCATGCCGGCGACCTCGTCGAACGTCACGCAGTCCCAGTGACCCACCAAGCCCACGCGATCGGCGCGCATGGAGTTCATACGGCCGAACAGGTTGGCCGTGGTGGTCTGCCCGCCCGAAAGCAAAATGGCGTAGGGCGAAACCTCTTTGTAGATATGGCTCTTGCCGGTGCCACGGGGACCAAGCTCGCACAGATTGTAGTTGCGCTCGATCAGCGGCACCATGCGCTCGATAAAGTGCAGGCGCTCCTTCTCCGAAAGCTCGCTGGGCTCATAGCCGGCAGAGCGCAGCAGCATATTGAACCACTCGTCGCGCGAGAAATACTGACGCTCCTCGATCATGGCGTCCAGGTCCAGGTTGGGCATCTGGATGGGCGTGAGCGACGCCACGCTAAACGGAGAGTCCTCGGGCCCGCGCTTTTTGTGCTTGGCCTTGGAGCGGCGCGGCGCATCGTCGCCAAAGACTTCCATGCCAAACTCGTCTTCCTCTTCCATGGGACGACGATACTCGATGCTCATAATGCACCAAATACCACCCTGGAGAATCTTGGAATAGTCGCGCACGTACTCGGCTGGCATCACAAACGGCTCAATGGTCAGGTTGGCAAACGACGCCACGTAGATGTCTTTGTACTCGTCGAGCTTGGCCGTCACCTTATCGATGATGGTAAAGCGACCCAGCTCGCGGATCTTGGACTTAATGCGCTCGGACTCGTCGGGACGCACGTAGTTATCGGTGAGGATCTTGCGGATGCGCCCCAGGCCCTCCGCCACGGCGTCCTCGTCGTCGGTTGAGCAGTACATGCCCAGCAGGTACTCCAGCACAAAGGTAGGCACGTTGGCGCCACGCTTCATAAGGGCCGTGAGGTCCTTGCGCACGATCTTGCCGCCAAAGTGCTCGAGCAGCTTGCCGTCCAGTACATCCATGTCGCAACCGTCGTCCTCGGGAGCGTCGGCCACGGCCTGGGCATAGCCATCGGTCGAGGACTCGTCCTCGGCGGGCGCCGCAACCTCATCGGGTACCGCGGCCACCGTCGGCTCCGGGGCAGGCGCGGCAGCCACGGCCTCTGCGGCAGTCTCAGCCTCCGGGGCGGGCACGGCCTCCTCTGCAGACACCGCAGCCTGCACCGGCGCATTCACATCAATCGAGGGAACTTCCCACAGATCGTCGTCATGGCTATCAAACATAGGGCACACTCCTAAAAACCAAAGTCAGCAACAGGGGCAAACGAAACAGCGATGGTGTACGTCTCGCGCCAAACGATCTTGCCCGTTTCGCGCTCGCGGCAGACCAGATAGTACGGACCCTTGGCCGAGAATCCATCCGCTGCATGCAACGCAAACTTGGCATGCACCACGCGCTCCTGCGAGTTAACAGAAGTCTTGTTGGCATGCGCCTTGACCGTATCGCTTACCTCGTTGCCACTTGCATCGGTAAACACCAGCTCGTACTCGCACGGCAAGACCTTACCTTGGGCAGGTTCTTCCTGGATCAAGTTGACCGAGAAGAGCGAGTTGGTCACTCGACGTCCCTCACTCAGCACGCGCAGCGTCGCTGCGCGCGTATCGACAAAGTCCTTGGAACCCGAGCGCGCACGCCAAAATCCGATAACGGGCACGCAGAGCTCCTGCAGGCTCATGCCGCCGTGGACGTAGTTGTTAGTGCCGCCGGGACGCTTGAAGTGCACGTTCTCGCGCGGGGCAAACCCCTCAAAACCGGCACCCAAACGTCCCATGTCAACATTAACAAACACCCCGCATGCCTCTACCGAAAGCTTGGCCACGGCCTCGTTGGGCACCACCAGATGACGCTTGCCGTGCATGACGGGAGCGTCCAGGAAGGGAAGGTCTGGCTTGCCGAGCATCTGGCACTCGTTGAGCTCACGACGCGTGTAGATGAAGCCGTGATCCGCCGTCATAACAACACGCGCGCCCGGGGCGTCGGTGCACACGCGGCGTGCCAACGCGGCAAGTTCCTCCACGGTGTCCGCGCAGGCATCGAAAACGTCATCCTGCGTAGCTGCCTTCTCGCCCGTGGTATCGATCTTGTTGTGGTAGAGATAAACGAGCTTGGAGTCTTTGAGCAGCGCTTTGCGCTCGACTCCCGCCATGTTGAGGTATGCGCTCGAGCGCAAAGCGCGGGCCGTGGGCTCAACGTGGGTTAGTACGGCCTCGCGCTGCGGAGTCGTCGCAGTGGGCATGCCGTCAGCCAACACAAACGAGCCATCCGCTGCAAGTTCAAGCGCTTGGTGCGGCAGCAGCGCGGGCATGCCCACCTCGGTGATGGAGGGAAAGACCGCCTGCATGCTAGAAACCCTGACGTTGCCGCCGCGCTCGCGCTCGAGAAGCGCCGCGACATCACGGGCCACCTCATAGCGCAGCGCGTCGCTTACGATAACGACCGTCGTTTTGGCAGACCCCACAAAGGTGGGCAGCACATGCCAGTAGAATTCATCCTGCCGTGCAGGGCCATCGATGTAGCCGCAATCGGCCCACTCCCCTTGCGCAGCGGTCGCCCAGCATGCATTAGCATCGGCCAAGAACCAGTTACTGTAGAGATTCTCCGCCCAGTCCACCACAGCTCGGGCAGGCTCCTCGAGCACATCGCACTCGACGGAGCGCGCCCGCAGATACGCGGTGCACATATGGCGATAGGCAGCGTCCATGGCATACCAATCGGACGTGTAGGCATCCCACACCTGCTGGGGCTGCGCCAGATGGAACCCGCCCGCGTGCGCCTGCCTAAACGCACACATATCGGCCACAGCGACAAGCAGGTCAAAGTAGCTCTCGACACGGCGGTACCAGCTTAGGTCGCAGCGACGCGCCGCAAAGGCGCGCGCATCCGCGACACGGTCCGCGCCCTGAGCAAACGAGCAGAACAGCTGCGAGAGTACGGCCTCATTGACGCACGGGAACACATCAAGCGAGGTCAGCACATCGATCGACAGGGCCTCAAACCGTGCAAAGAGCCCGCGGGCATCCTCCACCAAACGGCAGATCTCAAATAAATCCTCGCTCGACGCCCGAGCATCGGAAGTCTGGTCCCACGTACGCACCGCCTCAAGGCAATAGGGTCCGTAGGCGGGAGCCACATAGCTTTCGAGTCCTTTGAGCGCCCCCTCGGGAAGCACGGTGGATGCCGCCGTGATGAGCACATGAGATGCCAGCGCAAGCAGCGAATCGCGCTCATACAGCGGTCCCTCAAACCCATAGCAACGTACAATGAAGGCAGCGAGGACATCGCGCACGCAGTACTTGTCCACCAACTCGGCCAGCGCTTCGGGGCCCTCGTGCAGCAGCGTGGTCATACAGCCGCGCAGCACAAACGCGGGGCGCGCGTCGCCAACCTCTTTACCGCCAAAAATCACCGTAAGGATACCGAGTTCGATATCTGATGCGCCCGAAGCATGCGGAACACACGCGGCAAACTTAACGCAGCGGGTCTTGGCATCAAAGAACGTCTTGTGCTCGCGCAGACTCTCGCGCACGGCGTCGATATTCTCGATTCCCAGCTGATCGGCCAAAAGCGAAAGATAGTCAGCCTGGAACTGATCGGCATACAGCTCAACATCGGCAAGCCAATCGCCCTCAAGCCTGCCGCGCGGGCAACGACGATACAGCAAGATATCGTTCGCAAGGTCATCGCGGTTGATGAGCTTCTTTACGGCAAACATGCAGCCCTCGCAAGCCTCAACAAACCGCACCGGGCGCTCAAAGTCACCGTGAGCGGGCATAACGCCGTCATCGGCCCCCGCGCCGTCGAAACCCTCGGCAGCCAATCGCTCAAACTCAGGAGCAAACTCGCCGTCCGCATCGTGCCAAATCACCACACGGCGCAGCATACATGCGGTCAACGGCTGCAAAAATCGCAGCTTGAGCTGTTCTTCTACATCGATCTTGGGCATGAATATCCTTACCGTATCTGCAGTTATTTAATCTTCGCCAGCACATCCTGAAACTTGGCGTAATTGATCTTGACGCCGTCATCCAGGTCGATCTTAATCATCTGGTCTGCCAAGTGGTGTAGTTTCTCCTCGTAGGCAATGGTCTCTTTGAGCTGGTCATTGAGCTTTTTGACGCGCTTATCCAAACACACGCGCTCGCCGCGCTCGGCACTGGCAAGGGCGTCGTTGGCATAGCCGATCTGGGAGCGATAGCGCTCCTGCTGCTCATGCACATAGTCGGTGCGGATGCGAGCCAACAGGTCGGGCTGGTAGCGATGCATGTAAACAAGGCACTTGAAGCCATTCTTCTTGCCGCTGTCGAACAGCCAGTAGATGGGACGCTTCTTATAGGTCTGGCAGTGGTCCTTAAAGAAGTCCTTCAAAAAGTAGGAACGGATTACCTCGCGCGAGGTGCCCTTGCCGCCGAGCGCCTCGGCACTAAAGGCCAGGTTCTGCTCGAGCGTCTCCTCGCCATACACAGTGCGCACAAAGTCGATAAAGTAACGCACGATGTCGTCATCAAAGTACTCGTCGTCGGTAATCGGCAGCACGTTGTCGCTATCGGGCATAAAGGCCACATGCGCCGGGTCGGGCATCTTGGCCAGATAGTCGTTGACCGTGGCACCCTGATCGGCCAAGACCAGACCGTCCACGTCCAGCGAATAGCGGCCAAACATGCAGCCCACGGCATAGCTTATGAGCGAGGTGATCTCGTCGCGCTTAGTGCGCACGTATTTGTTGCCCTTATAGCTCTCGGGAATCTCGTCGGCGGTGTCGAAGATGCGCGCCACCGAGACGTACTTATCCTCGACCTCGATGGGCACCTCCCCCTCCATGTTGTAGATCTTGGCAAAGATTCGGTTGAGCTCTTCCTCGTTAGCGCGAAGCTGCTCAAAGCGAGCATTGACCTCGGCCTTGCGGGTCTCGTATTTATCGGCGAGAAACACTGCCATGGCAAACAATTCCAATCTATATTAATTCATCAGTTAACTTAGATGGCAAGTCGGTCCACATTGGGCTATGCACACCCCTCTTCACTGAGCGCGCTTTCTATTTGGAACTCGCTGTCCACCGCTTCCCAAATAGAAAGCTAGTTCGCTAACCCTTGCAAACGGCTGGATAAAAAACGCCATCTTTATCGACCACTTTTATCCAATCTAATAATGTCTGCTGACCGATAACCACGGCAGCGCTTATGGCACCGTCCTCGTCTTTGTCACGTAAGTACAGCATTCTGTTATCCAGCCCATATACTTGCCCGTGCGCAATGCAATTTCGCATGTGGCGAAAAACGCATCCAAGTCTCGTTTCTGAAGGAGAGGCGTCTAGAGAACCGTCCTCTCGAAGCTTTGGTTTGCAACTAATGCGGAAAAGGGCTCGCGGGCAGGATGGGCATATCTCCTCATTCAGTCGCATTGCCTCTGCCGTCTGACTTATTGAACCGCTTTTTAAAATGCAAAAGGAGGAAATACCGGAGGACTTGAGCAGTTCTCCCTCGAGTTTGCTCAAGGAGCTTGCACCAGCCCATCCATACTCGCCCAGCCAACGCTCGGAGTCACTTTTCGCCTCTTTGCTTTTCTTGACTGGCGTATGCACGAGGTAAAAATCGAAAATAGCCGATAGCTCCTCCGCTGAAAAGAATCCGTCAAATAGGCAGCTCATATCGGCTTCTGGAAGCCCAATGACTTCATTCTGGCATTCATGACGATAATTCTCGTTGTAGCTCTTTTTTCCTGCCATCCTAATCACCTACACCAAAGGATTCCGCTTGAAATCCCAGGAGGTTTCAAACGAGTCCCAATCCACCTCAGATTCAACGACCTGCTCGGCAACAAGAGACTTGATGCCGTCAAGCGATTCGCGCGGCAATAAAACTGGAAAAGAGCCAACGACTCCAGCACTCCAGTTCAATGTCGGATTTATCGCTTTGGAAAGTAGCTGAATCGAAGATGAATTTAAAAGGCCGAGGAGGTAGAAATACATCTCCGGATTGGGATAACAGGCTGGGCCGGCATCGCCCATGACGAACTCATCTGTATTTAAAGCCCTAAAACTAATGTCACCCGAGGTAATTAGCGACCAGCACAGACATGATTTGAAGTAATCGGATTCGTTGATATTACCCGAGCCTGGAAACGCTTTAATCTCCTTGCCATCGTCCTTCCAACGCACAACATAATCGCGATTACCATACCAACGACGATAGGGGCCGCCTTTGGAGTAAAACTTATAATCAATGTCAATCAATGAACAAGAAACCTCGTACCACTGCCGAAGAAACAAGTCGTTATTACCCGTAAACATTCCTTTGCGCGTTTTCGCAATTTTTGCCAAAGGCTGCCCAGCCCCGAAGGAGTTATTTGCCCCTTCTCCAAGCCAGTAGGCTATGGGGGTGCCGGGGATCTGCTTGAAGGTCTCGGCGTCGCGGCGGTAGAACCAGCCGCAGCCGGGGTTTCGGATCGCCTCGAGGGCCTTCGGGGCCTGGACAGCAGCACCAACGAAGTCCGAAAGGCGCACATAGCCGCCCTTGTAGCCCTTGACGAACGAATTGTGGAACGTGTAGGTACAGATGGGCACGGTCGCGCCAGCGAAGCCCGAGTACTCAAGCTGGATGAGAGAGGTTAGCGTTCTGTTGTCGATAATCTCGTTGCGGAGCTTCTCATAGCTTCCGATGAACATCCAGACGAAAGGCGACATGACTCCGCACTCGCCGTGGTCCTTGGCGAGACTGAACATGCGAACGACAAAGCTGGAGAAGAGGTCGCCCTTCACGTCGGGGTAGTTCTTCTTGATCCACTTGCTCGTGAAGGGGTTAAAGCTGCTGCTGCCCATATACGGAGGATTCGCCACGACGCAGGTAAAACGACGGGACAGCTTCTCGCAGATGGCGGCAGCGCTTTCGAGCTTAGTTTTGGTCGCAGTGGCAAAAAGATCGTCGGAACAGCTCGCGGCGGTGGCCTTAAGCTCGTCAATCTCGTCCTCTGAAGGATTGAACAGCGAGCCGATCTCGCCCAAATGGCTCAGTTCCTCGGCGAGCTTCTTGTTGCCCGGGAGCTCGTCCTCCCCCAGCGGGATGCTCGTGAGCACGGTAACGTCGGCACGGACGCCGCGCCTAAAGAAGCGACGGTTGTGCTCGCGGGCGCACATGGCAAGCGCCAGCTCCGCGATCTGCGCTGCACGGGGATCGATCTCCATGCCAGCGAGGTTTTTAGTAAGAATGAGCTCGGGAATCTCGCGCTCACGATAGCCGCGCTCCTCGTACATGGCAAAGAGCAGCTCAAACGCATAAACCAGGATATGGCCCGAGCCGCACGCTGGGTCGCAGAGCGAAATCTCCTCGGGGCTCGAGATGCGGATAAAGTCCTCGTGCTCAGCATCGGGCTCGATGTAGTATTTCATGTGCTCGCGTAGCGTACTCCCTGGGTTGTTGAGCATCCACAGACGGCCGAGCGAGTTCTCGACCATGTAGCGCACGATCCACTCGGGGGTGAAAAGCTGCGTGGCAGGCGCGATGTCCTCCGCCGCTGCTTTGCGCTTGGACTTGAAGAACTCGTCTTTAACGTCAGCGTTGTAGTATTGATACATCCAGCCCAGAACGGTCACGCCCTCGCGCCAGTCCTCGTCAGCGAGGACGGCGTTGAGCTTGCCGACCACGCCGTCGGCCATCATGAGGCCCTGGGGCAACAGCAGCTCCATGGCTCCGCCCACGCGTTCAAAGACGCCCGGCAGGCAATCGGCAAGCTCCTCGCACTGAGCAACAAACAGGTAACGCCACAGCGGTTCATCCAAGCCCGCCATCTTGAGCTCGGCTATGCGATCGGTATCGGCCGTCGCTATCTCCACATCCAGTGCGTTCTCCACGGCCTCGCTGCCATGGCTGCCGTCCGCACGACTTAGCATGCGCATACGGCCGGGGAGCCATCCGCGTGCATCCATAAAGCGAATGGCCACGATGCGGTTGAACCAGGTGTAGGCCGCACGGTCGCGCAGCGCCTCGTGACCCACCTCTGCCTGCATGCGCAGCAGCTCGTCGCGTTGCTCAATCTCAGCCGGACTTAGGGGCAGGCCGTTGACGGTCTCGGACCCAACGGGCGCGGGTGCAGGTTCGGTGATGCCGTAGCGCACCATCTGCGCCTCCACGCCTTTGATGAGCTCCGTACGGGCCCAGGTGCAGAAGCTCTTAAGAGCAGAATCGTTCATGGTTGATGAGCCTTTCTAAACGCCATAAGCCACCGGTGCGCGCTTTGGCACCGGTGGCTCCGCGGGTTAGTTGATACGGATCTCGTCGTTTGCAGCGAGCGCCTGCATAAGGCGGGAGCGCAGGTCGTCCACGTAGCGCTCCACGTCTTCTGCGGACAAGAGACGACTCGGCTTGGCCAGATCGGCGCGGCGCACGGTCTTGATCTTGCGCTGGGGCTTGGGCGCGGGCACGGGAGCAGACGATGCGGCGCCCTTGTTGGAGACCTTCTTGACCACTTCACCCGTACTCGTGACCTCGGTGGTGCGGCGCTCGTTGTCCATACGCATGCGGGCCTCATCCACGGCGTCGTACATCTCGTTGGTTGCTGCGCTGATCCAGTTGCCCCAGTTAGTTGCAACAACGCTCAGTTCGTTGAGACTTTGAGCGCTGTGGGCACGGTTTTTGAACGACTCGTATTTGGTGCCGGCGTCTGCTATGGCATCCTTGGCCTGATTGACAAAGCCCTTTTGACTCTCGGCCTGCGCCCGCAGGTCTTGCAGATCGCTCTCGATGCGACACAAAAACTCATTGCGGCGGATGCCCAGCAGCTTTTTCATGTCATCCTCGACGGGATCCATAAGCGGCTGCAGGTCTTTAATACGGCCGTAGGGCTTGGGATCTTTGAGGATCTCGCGCACCTTTGCCACGTTCTCCACCGCGCTGGGAATGTCATCGGAGGCATACTCGATACCCTCGGTGCGGTTCAAGAAATCCCTGGCGTGGTCAAACGCTGTTCGTTGATTGGACTCGAAGAACTCAACCACCTTGTCAAAGTCTTCCTTGGCATCGAGCAAGCGCTCCTCATGCTTGGTGAACGTGGTCAAGAACGCCTCGGCCTCGTTCTGGTCCTTAAGGACGTCGGCCACCTCCGAGCGCATCTTCTCGCACTCGTCCTCACCGGGATACGGGTAGGCCGGCTTGATGCCCGTGTAGTAGTCGCGTGCTATGGCGAGGCACGCCTCGCGCAAGCCCTCAAGGCGCTCTTTGAGCTCGGCCACGAGCTTATCCTCGTTGGAGGGCACGGTCTTGAGATCAAACAGGTCGCGCATGAGCTCGCCCGTGGCACGCAGCAACCGGTCGCTCATACGCACGCGCAAGCGCACCTGGGCCTTATCGGCATCCTTGCGCAGGAGTGCCACCATACGGTTGTCGTTGGCCTGGACCGTCTGGCCGCCAAACAACACCTGCGCGCGCTGCTCCACCACGAGCTGCGCCACCACATTGGCGATGTCGACCTCACGCCAGCCAAAGGGCCTTTGCTGGTACTGGCGTTGGATATCGCCCATAGCGGTATCCAGATGGCGCTGATGCTGCACTTTGAGGTAGTCCTCGACCTCCCTGAGCGCACGCGTGTTGCCCGCATCCATGCCATCGAGCCCCGCCTGGACGTTACCCGCCAGCGTGGAGCGAATATCGGAATCGTCCTCAACCGGCGCGCCGATGTAGCCAGCCTTTTCAAAAACAACGTCACACAGTTGCGCGAGCACCTGCTCAAAAACCTGGGCGGGTTTGGTGGCGCGAACTTCGACCATACGGCCGTTGACCGCGCAACGTGCATGGAGCACGGCCTCGCTCAAAAGGGCATCGGCCTCTTTTTCGTTATAGGCTGCCTCGCGCATTTTTGCCTCGACAATCTGGCGGGTACTCGGCGGTAGCTCCTGCAGATTGCGCGTCTGGGCGTACATGCGAATCTTAGCGGCGTTGACGAGTGGGGCCCAATAATCCACCTCGTCGCCCAAGGCCACGATGGCCTTATCCACGGATTTCAATGCTAGCTCGGCATCGTCCGCACGTGCCAAGTCGCCGGCCATGGTCACCACGGAGAGTTCCATACCACCCTTGCTGGATCCATGAATCGAGCCATCCACGTAGCGGTCAAAGGGGAAGTCATTAGGATCGCGATGGAACTTGTACGCATTGTAAATGCTGTCGAACAGGCGCTTTTGATGTACTCGATCACCTTCGCGTTGTGGATCGGGGTCCGCGCAATCTCCTGTGCAATTTCCTGCTCCTCGTCGGTGAGGAAGCTGTAGGTATCGCCCTGTCGCGCCACTTTGTTCTCGCGCTCCAAGCGGGCGAGGGACTCCTTGACGCGGTCCTTAAGGGCGCGCTTGTCCACGTCCAGGCTATCGATCATAAGGATGGAGATGTTCTCGACCGTGGCCTTGACGTAGCCGATGTAGCGGATCAAGTACAGGAGCTTAAGCACCCGGACATCGTAGCTCTCAAGACCCTCTGCGTTTTCAGCCGCGCGCTCCGCACAGACGACGACCTGAATGATGCCGTGCTCCAAATCCTTGGAGATTGTGTCGAAGAAGCGCCAGAACGGCACGAGTGCACCAGTCTGGTCATGCTGGATGGCCTGAGCGCTCTCCTGAAACGCGCTCAGCATGGAGCGCTCGCCCGTGGACATGTGCTTGGCCTTAACACCATGCTTGCGTACCTCGGTCATCACGTCGGGCAGAAGCTTAAACTGGTAGCCCACAAACGGGTAGCTGGCCACAAAATCCTTGGAGTTGGCGAAGCCGGCAAGGTCGGAGCGCGAGCCCCCCTCAAAGGTAAAGTTGTTTTTGAGGACGGCGGCGTCTTGCTCGTAGACCTGTGCAAGCGTATCGGCCGCCGGCGCGGTCTTCTCGAGCACACGGCGTTGGATGACCTCGTCCACGCTGGAGCTGGAGAGCGAAAGGCGGGTATTGAAACGGCCCTGGATCTTTGAAAAGTCGTTGCCCACGGGCAGGCTCAGGTTGTCGATGGCCTCCTGGCTCGTGACCATCACCCACACGCGGCCACCGCAGGCGGCACCCAGCTCCTCGACGATGGTCTGAAGGCTCAGCATAAGGCTTGGGTCCTGGTCGTTTGTAATAAACTGACCCACCTCGTCGACCATAAAGAGCAAACGGAAGTTGCCACCGTGGGCCGCTGCCTGAGCGTCCACGTAATCCTTGACCTTTTTGGCAAAGACATCGGGGGCCAAAACCTCGTCCTCAGAACCCTCGAGCCAGTTCCATGCGGCCTTTTCGCTCATGCCGAGCACGCTCTGCAGCACCTCGACGACGTCGTCCTCAAAGTAGCTGTAGGTGTCGCGGGCCTGGAGCCAGGACTCGCCGTTGACGCGCTCAAAGGCCTCGCGGAACTCCTGGGTCTTGCCCAGGGAATCGATGTAGTCCTCGAGCTTTGCAAGCTTGAGGTCCTCGCCGTAGAAGCCGCGCGCCTCGTAGAACATGCGCTCAAAGCCGCGAAGCAGCGCCGTGGGAGCCGTATCGCCCTGCTTCCACTGGCCCGCCTTGCTATCGATGTTAAAGAGGATGGCCTGCGTGGGCACCGAGCAGGCGCGCTCCATGGCAGCCGCGACCATGGGGTCGACGATTTTGCCGTCAAAGTAGCGGATGGCGCTCTTGCCGCCGATCTGGCGATTCTCGAGCAGGTAGCTCAGCATCTTGAGGAAGTGCGATTTACCGGAACCGAAGAAACCACTGATCCACACGCCGATCTTGTCGGTGCGCACATCGATGGCATCGCCGTAGGCCTTGAAGAACGTGGCAAAGTGCCTCTGCAACTCGCGCGTCACCACGTACTCGTCAAGCTCCTGACGGATGGACCCATCTTTTGAATCCTGGACCTTGACCACGCCGTTGATGGAGCGGTTGATGTCTTTTGCAAAGAGGTCGCGAATGATCGTGTTGTCCATGGGTGCTCCTTTGGGTTTGGGAACGTTATGGCAAAGGGTTGTTACCGGCGGCAGGGCCTTGTATGCGGGGAGCCGTGCTTACGAGATATCGATGGCGCGGTAGTAGTTATCGGCCGGCAGACGGTTAAAGAGCTGGAAGGAAGAGCCGTTGAAGCTGCCCGGATAGGCGGCGATCACCGGCACATCATCAAAATCCGCGAGCATGCAGTGGAGAAGCGTGTGCATGCGAAAGAACGGGAAGACCTCACCTGCACCGGTGAGGAGGATGACGTCTCTGGGCACGTGCGGCTCGGTTTGTTCAAGGATGCACGCGGCGACTTTCTCGGGCGAGGCGAACTTGGCCACGTCCTCGAGCACGCGCTGGGTACCGCGACGCTCCTCTTGGCGCGGGATGGTCTTGAGGACGCGGCGCTTTTCGAGAATTGCCAGCACGGCGTCGTAGAGATTCACGACCTTGAGCGTGCACGGGAGCTTGCCGGCCTCGGCATCGCGTGAAAGGACGTCAAATAACGCACGCGCCTCAAACTCGAGCGCAGGGTCGTAGCAGAAGGTATGGAAGCCGATCTCGTTACCTATGCCCTTGTTGGCCAAAAAGTCCTCGCTGCACAGGCACTCACGCAGGAGCTGCGCGCGGCGCTCAAATTCTTGGCGGGCGCGCTCGGAGCGGGCATGCGCCGCCACGACACTCTGGCGGGAATGGATGCCGATATTGGTGGTGAGATCGGTCGCCGGGGTGACTACGGAATCGGAAGCGCTGTTGACGGAAGCCACGCTACATCACCGCCCTGCCGGTAAGGGCCGCGATAAGAGGCTGCTCGCCCAGCTGGACCAGGCCCTGCTCGACCTCGGGGTCGAGAAAGAGCGGGGACAGGCGTTCGGACTCCGGGCCCTGACCCTCGCCTATAAGGCCGGCGTGGCGGAGCGTCTGGCGCAGCGAGCCCTTAATGCGCTTGACCGTGGCCTCGGTCCAGCGGGCCGCGTCCGGATACTCCGTGGTAAAGCGCGTCATAAAGGCGTTGAGGTCAGCCGCCGTGAAGGCATAGTCGAAGTTTTGCAGGCGCTCCCCCACCTCGACGAGCACGAGCTCGCGCACGATGTCGTAGCGGCAGATCATGCTGTAAAAGATGGCCTGGTCCGCCTGCGTGGGAGTACCAGATGCCATAAGGCCGGTTAGGGATAACGCAGCCTCGGCGGCAGTATTGGGGTCGATGCCGCGCGCGGCGCACGCGGCGTCCGTGGGCATCATGGCGTCGAGGCGGCGAAGGCACACGGTTGCGCGGTTGGCAACCATGCGCTCCGTGGGATATTGAAAGAGGTTCTCGCTCTTTACGCGTACAATGACCTGCTCGTCGCTTGCGGCCTGCATACGAAGGGCAGCGACGATGCGCATCTCATGCGGGAGGAATTGCTCGCGGGTGAGCACCCCCCCCCCGAACGCTTTTTGTGGTTACATCCACAGTACACGCTCCAAGGGTGTCAAAGGCTGTCACAAGTGCGCCGCAACCCGGCAGGCAGGCGCGGCGCACATGACAATAATCATACCTGTTGGTAAAAAAGTTACCACGCCCAGAGTGTCAAATGTTGAGCAACAAAATTAAATCCGGTTAACGGTTATTTTCGCAGCTCAGCAGCTTTGACGAGATCGCCCCAAATCACACTTGCCAGATAAACGCGCTTGCGAATGCAGACACGCACACGCCCAAAGCCACCTCGCATCGGACCCCCACCCTCCACTACACTCAACATTGAGTTATACATATGATTCCATGTAAGGAGCTTCATATGCCAGACGTAAAGCCTATTTCCGATCAGACGGGCGCACTAACCGCCATCCAAGAACGCGAGTATCGCATTCAACGTGCCATCACGCGTGGCTACGACGATCTGGTAAACGGTCGCATTCGACCCTGGAAACAAGCGAAGATCGAGGCGGATCAGATGCGAGCCTCAAGACAACCCTCCCCCATGTAACCATCCTGTAAATCATAGCGGCGCAGTCGAGTTTTACCGTGATGCGGTCGCGCCTAGCGCTCCACTGTGCTAAAGTATCCCGAACATTCAAACGACTATGAGGGAGAACTAGAAGATGGCACGTGTGCACAACTTCTCAGCTGGCCCGGCCGCACTGCCTACAAGCGTGCTCGCCGAGATCGCCGACGAGATGATGGACTACCGCGGTTGCGGCATGTCCGTGCTCGAGATGAGCCATCGATCTAGCATGTACCAGCAGATTATCGACGACGCCGAGGCAACCCTGCGCCGCCTGCTGAGCATCCCCGACAACTACCGTGTCCTGTTTTTGCAGGGCGGCGCCACGCTGCAGTTTGCGGGCATCCCCATGAACCTTATGCGCTGCGGCCGCGCCGGCTACGTCGTGACCGGCAACTTCGCCAGCAAGGCGTACCAGGAGGCCGCCAAGTACGGCGAGGCGGTGCTGCTCGCGAGCTCCGAGGATACCAACTTCGACCGCATCCCCGACATGGCCGACATCAACGCGCGCATTGCCGCCGAGGCCGCGGGCGACGGGCTCGACTACGTCTACATCTGCCAGAACAACACCATCTTTGGCACCATGTACCATGAGCTTCCCGCTTGCGGCGATGTGCCGCTGGTTGCCGATGTCTCGAGCTGCTTTCTGTCGCAGCCGCTCGACGTTGAACGCTACGGGCTCATCTACGCCGGCGCGCAGAAAAACGCCGGCGCCGCGGGCGTCACCGTGGTCATCGTGCGCGACGACCTTATCGCCGAAGGCCCGGCCTATGCGCAGACGCCGCAGTACATGGATCTTAAGACCCAAGCCGCCAAGGGCTCCATGCTCAACACGCCCAACACCTTTGGCATCTACGTGTGCGGCAAGGTGTTCCATTGGGTTGAACAGACCGGCGGACTTGCCGCCATGGCCGAGCGCAACTGGGCCAAGGCCAACCTGCTCTACGACCTGCTCGAGAACAGCAAACTATTCCACGGCACCGCACAGACAGACAGTCGCTCCATCGCCAACGTCACGTTCCGTACCGGCGATGCCGACCTCGACGCCGCCTTTGTCGCAGGCGCGGCCGAGCACCAGATTCAAAACGTCAAGGGCCATCGCCTCGTCGGCGGCATGCGCGCCAGCGTGTACAACGCCGTCACCATGGAAGACGTGCAGGCACTGGCCTCGTATATGAAGGACTTCGAAGCGCAGCATAGTTTGAGTCCGCGATCTAACTAGCCCGCAACGAGCGGGCCGACCAGCCACTTCAAACTACTTGTTATAAACAAATCCGCTAAGGAGTTTTTCATGCTCAAGATTAAAACCATCGACGACATTACCAAGGACGGCAAAGTCGAATTTGGCGAGGGCTACGAGTTTGTGGGCACCGCCGAGGAGGCCGACGCTATTCTGATGCGCTCCACCGACCTGCACGGCTACGAGCTGCCCGAGGGCATCCGCGCCATCGCCCGCTGCGGCGCCGGCGTCAACAACATCCCCGTCGAGGAGTACGCCAAGAAGGGCGTCGTCGTCTTTAACTCCCCCGGTGCCAACAGCAACGCCGTCAAGGAGCTCGTCCTGGGCATGCTGGTGCTTTCGAGCCGCGGCGTCGTGCAGTCGATGAACTGGGTGCGTGACAACGCCGACGACCCCGAGATTCAGGTCGATGCCGAAAAGGCCAAGAAGGCCTTTGTGGGCCGCGAGCTCAAGGGCAAGCGCATCGGTGTCATCGGTCTGGGCAACGTAGGCTCCAAGGTCGCCAACGCCTGTGTCGACCTGGGCATGAACGTTTACGGCTACGATCCGTTCATTTCCGTCGAGCACGCGTGGGTGCTGAGTCGCGAGGTGCAGCGCGTGGGCACGCTCGAGGACCTCTGCCGCGGCTGCGACTACCTCACCGTGCACGTGCCCAGCAAGGCCGATACCATCGGCATGATCAGCACCGAGCAGATCGACCTGCTGGCCCCGGACGCCGTGCTCATCAACTACGCGCGCGAGACCATCATTGACGAGGACGCCGTCGACGCCGCCCTGCGCGCGGGCAAGCTAGGCTGGTTTAGCTGCGACTTTGCCACGCCCAAGACCGTCAAGATGCCCAACACGTTTATCACCACGCATTCGGGCGCCGGCACCGGCGAGGCCGAGGCCAACTGCGCCGACATGGCCATCAGCGAGCTCAAGGATTACCTGGAAAACGGCAACATCGCGCACAGCGTCAACTACCCCGCCTGCAGCATGGGCAAGGCGCGCGCCGCAAGCCGCATTGCCTGCCTGCATGCCAACGTGCCCAACATGATCGGCCAGATCACGGCCATTCTCGCCAAGGACAACGCCAACGTGCAGCGCATGACCAACGAGTCCGCTGGCGAGAACGCCTACACCATGTTCGACACCGATGAGCACCTGGACGGCAGCACGATCGAGGCACTTAAGCAAATTCCGTCGATGTATCGTGTGCGCGTGATTAAATAGCGCCGGCGCCAATCCTGCCAGACAGACCACGAAGCCCATTCGGCCCCCGTTTTCACGAAACGGGGGCCGATTTTGTTGCTCCGGACGACTTTAAAATGATACCCAGAACAAGTTTTTTCAGATAATCGATAGTGAGGCTCAAGTCGCTAAGCACACCCGCTTTGATAAACAGCTTTATCAGGGACTTTAGTAGGTAAAAATCGATCTCTATGTGCCGAATGTAAGTTGACTGTCCATTTTCCGAAACAACTTATTCTAGATAGCATTTTTAAGGCCCCTCCAAGGCGAAATATAAGTCTTTTTGTGACCAAAACTCTAGTCCGCGCGACCGTTTTCCACCCGCGCGGCTACATTCCTGCCCAATCGATAAAAATCTCCTCACGAAGCCGCCGTTCGAGCTCCTGCTGTCGCGGCGTCTTGTCTTTCAGCGGCACATCGAGATAGGACATGATGAGCCCCATCACCACGCGGAAGGCATCGGAGTCGGCCAGCTGACCATAGGTCATCAGAATGACGGGATATCCCATCGCTTGCAGCGCCGTCGTTCGATCGGAGTCCGAAATCTTGGATTCAATGGATCCGTGAATGGCTTTACCCTGGCATTCAACCAGACACTCTCGGCTGCCGTCCTTATTTGCCAGCAGGATATCGGCATAGCGCCTATCAAGCCCCGAAATCAGGCGGGCGCTGCGCGTCATACGAATCTCGACGTTATTGGTAAGGCGCAGGCCTTCGCCGCCGCGCAACCTCGTAAGGCCAAACAGCATCGAAGCCTGGACCTCAAGCGGCGATGCCGCCACCCCCGTAATGCATTTCGCGGCACGTGTGAACGATTTAGCACCGCGGAGCCCCGGGATCTTATCGACGTACTCTGTAAGTTCAGAGAACTCGATCAAGGGCGGTCGTTTCCACAGGTCCGTTGGATTCCCCGAGACATCCTTTACATTTTCCCAACCCAACCGTGCGTCACCCCACCGGTCCCCATATGCCTGCACAAGTGCCGACTTTACCTGAGGCGCAATCTTGCACACGGCAAAGGTGCCGCACATCTCATACATGCACATGATTAAACGCTCGTTTGAGACCGAGGAAGCCAGGGTCAGCAGGGTAAAGAGCGGGGACGCGACATCGAGGCCAAACTCTGTCTGTCGCATGGAATCAAACGGCCTCTCCCCGTTCCAAACATGCCTGACAATGCGATCGCCCTTACGTCCGCAGCTGCCCTGCGCCAACACGTGTAACGGGGTGCCCAGGAAATGCGTGACGAGCGGATGCTCACATAGGTGCTCCCTGCGCGGATCGTCCGCAGAATCGGGCAGGTCCGGCATTATTGCCAAGACCTGTGGAGGTATCCGGTGATACCGAAAGGCAGATATGTCGCACAGCATGTCGTCCATGAAGGGTACGTACCCGCTGCGTCGCTTGTGAACCCGCTCGGACGGCAAACGCGCTGGCTCGGCCTGCGAACGGTAAATACTGCCACGCCCACGTCGCGGATCTCTCAGGAGGCTTACAATCGGTTTGGAAAGCAAACTGATTGTGAGGTTGCATATGGTTGATGAGGACTTTGCCTGGCGGCTTGCGCAGGAGCTTGTGCGGATCGACAGCTCAGACCCGGGCGCGTATGAGGATGAAATTGAGCGCTTCATTAAGAGGCTCATTGAGCAGCAGCTGGCACAACTTGATAGTTCTGCGCTCGATGCCGTGCAGATTGAGGAGCTCGAAGTGCTGCCCGGGCGCCGCAACCTTAAAGTCACCGTGCCGGGCCAAAGCGACGAGCCGCGGCTGATCTATATCTGCCACATGGATACCGTCACCTTGGGCGATGGCTGGGACGCAGACATCGCACCGCTTGGGGCGGTTGTGCGCGACGATAAACTCTATGGCCGCGGTGCCTGCGATATGAAGGGTGGCCTGGCCTGCGCCATTGCCGCACTGGTCCATACGCTCGAGCGCGTGGCGGCGGATGGCGCGCTGCCACGCCGCGGCTTTTCGCTCATCTGCTCGGTCGACGAGGAAGACTTCATGCGCGGCTCAGAGGCCGCGATCGATGCTGGCTGGGTCGGCTCGCGCGAATGGGTGCTGGACACCGAACCCACCGACGGACAGATCCAGGTGGCGCACAAGGGTCGCACGTGGTTCGAGATTGAAATGGCTGGCGTGACGGCGCATGCGAGCCAGCCTTGGAAGGGCGCGGATGCCGTCGCCGCCATGGCCGAGGTCGTGTGTTCGCTTCGTCGCGCGTTTGCGGCGCTGCCCGCGCACGATGAGCTGGGGCCTTCGACCATCACGTTTGGCCAAATCGAGGGCGGATATCGCCCCTACGTCGTACCCGACCGCGCCAAAGTTTGGGTCGACATGCGCCTGACCCCGCCGACCGATACGGCCGCCGCAATCAATATGGTCGAGCATGCCATCGCCGTCGCCGAAGCCACCGTTCCCGGTTGCCATGGCAGCTACACCGTGACGGGCGACCGCCCCGCCATCGAGCGCGATCCGGTCTCTCCCCTTCTAGCTGCACTCAAGTGCGCAGCAGACGATGTAACGGGCACGGATACGACCGTCGGCTTCTTTACCGGCTACACCGACACTGCCGTCATTGCCGGCAAGACGGGTAACCGTAACTGCATGAGCTATGGCCCAGGCTCGCTCGCGCTCGCCCACAAGCCCAACGAATATGTGCCCCACGCCGACATCGTTCGTTGTCAGCAGGTGCTAATCGCGCTCGCCGATAACGTGCTCTGGGACGCGAGCGGCCAAGTTGGGGCATAATAAGCCGCGAACAAACCGACTCGTGCGTTAGGACCGCCCCATGAAAGCACTTCCGTTTCCCTGCATCCGCCCGGCTCAGGACCGCGTGCTCGAGGCACTGCCTGCAATGGGCAGCATCCTGAGCGGCAACGATGCTCTGCGCGGAGCCATTGCCGATGGTCTGATGCTCAAGGATCCAGGCGCGGCGTATTACGTGTACGAATGCTCGGGTGAGCCGGGACGCGTGACGGGTGTCGTGGCGATTTGCCCGGTTAACGTGCTGACGGGCGGCGACGAGGCTGCCGCCGAGAGCATCGACGCACTCGCCACCGCGCGCGCGATCGCCGAGCTCAAGGTGCAGCCGCGCCCCGTGTCGCTCGCCTACGAGGCGTCGCCCGTCATGGATATCATTTTGAGCGCTGCCAAAGAGGGCGCATCGCTCTACGCCGTCACCGATCCCGCGGGCGTCACACATCGCGTGTGGGAGGTCAAGCGCGAGGACGCCGTTGCCGCCATCCGTGCCATGCTCGATCAGGCGCCCGACCCGGTGTTCGCCGGTGACTCCGCCTATGTCGCCGCACTGGCTGGGGCATCGCAGATTCTGGCCGACGAGGCCCGCGCTGCCGGCGCCTACTCTGGCAAAGAGCCGTTCAACTTTGCTGTAGCCGTGCTGTTCCCCGCCGCGCAGGTCAGCGGCAGCGCGCCGCAGGTTCCGACGGGTCTGCTCACTCACCAGGTCTCACGGTTCTAGCGAACTCAAACGCTAAGCTGGAAAACCCAGCATCCAAACAAACAAGGGGCGGAGATGCAGCAAACGCATGCACCTCCGCCCTTTTCGCATCAAACAATTACGCCGGTAAACCGGGCCGCAACGTCAGCGTTATCCACGCTGCGGACCTGCCGCCGCCACGAGCGGCTCTAGCCCCAGCTCGCGCGCGTAGTCTTCCTGCGTAAAGACTTCGACCAGTTCAAACGTATCGGCCGCATCGTCAAACGCAAAATGCAGCACTGAGCAGTTGCCCGGCACGCGTTCGCGCTCGTCGGCCGCCGCGCCCCGCACGTGGTCCAAAAACTCCTTGATAGCTGAGCCATGACTTACCGCGAGCACGCACGTATGGTCCGGACGCTGCATAAGATCGGTCAGCGTCGCCACCATGCGCGTGCGCACCTGGATCTGGCCCTCGCCGCCAAACTGCCGATAGAAGTCGCGCCACGGGCGCTCGGGCATAAGCATCACGCGCTCGGCCTCAAAGTCGCCAAAGAACCACTCACGCAGGCCGTCCAGGCGCTCGTACGCCAAGCCCGGCCACAAGTTGGCGATAGTCTGCTCGGTGCGATGAAGCGTAGAGGTGTAGGCATGATCGGGCTCAATGCCGCGCGCACGTAAAAACATGCCGGCGCGCGCCGCCTGGTCGCAACCCAGCTGCGTAAGCGGCGAGTCACTCCACCCCTGAATGATACGCTTAAGGTTGAATATCGTCTGTCCATGACGGACCAGATACAGATCTTTATTCATAGGGGTCCTTTCGTTCGTTACCAACCCAAGAGCGAAAACGCCCCGTCGCAATAGCCAAAATGAAGCACGGCACCGTTGTCGGGTAGCTCTCCCCCGCCAGTCACATACTCAAGAAACTCCTGGCAGGCTGAGCCGTGGGAAACCGCCAGCACGCAGTCGTGCTGCGGCCGGGCCATAATACGGGACAGCGCCGCGACCATGCGCGACTGAAGCTGCACTTCCGACTCGCCGCCAAAGGCCACCGGATAATCGCCCCAGGGCTGCGGCGGCATCTCGCGATTTGATGTGCCCTCCAGCGAGCCAAAATGCCACTCACGCAGGTCATCGACCAGCTCAATGGAACGGCCCTCGCCAACGATAAGCTCGGCCGTATGCCGCGCCCGGCCCAACGGCGAGGAATACACATGATCAAAGGCCACGCCACGCGCCGCAAACGCCGTACGCGCCGTCAGCGCCTGCTCGCGCCCGTGCGCCGTAAGCGGCGAATCGTGCCAGCCCTGCAAAATGCTCTGCACATTGAGCTCAGTCTGCCCATGCCGCACCAAATACAGATCTGCCACACGCCCTCCCCTCGTACCACCACAAAGGGGACAGGCACCTTTGTGGTGGTTTACCGTCTGATCACGCCGCGGTGACGCTCAGCTACACCAGCACGTCGGCGAGCGAACGCTTGGGTACGTGGTGCACCTGTGCCTCGTCGCGCCAATAATTGATGGAGCCATCGGGGTTGGAATCGATCGCATCGATCACCTGTATCTCGGCCGGAACGCCAAAGGCCATGATCAGCTTGAGCTCATACTTGTCGTTATCGAGCCCCATGGCATCGATCGCATGGGGCGTAAAGGCCTTGAACATGCAGGCTGCCACCTCGGGCGTAGCGCTGCGGGCGGCGAGCATCATCGTCTGCGCGGCAATGCCCGTGTCGACCTCGGTAATGGGAGCGGCAGGCTTGCCCGGAACGGCGCGCTCAGCCAGAATCGCGATGTAGCCGGTCGGGCGCTCGCCCTCGGCAGGACCCGGCCAATCCTTAAGTGCGCCGGCCCATGCGAGCTCGTCAAATACACGCGCGCAATCCTCGGCACCGCTCACCACGTGGAAACGCAGACGCTGAGCATTGGCGCCGCAGGGAGCCAGGTGCGCCAGTTCCGCCAGCTCGAGCAAAAACTCGCGCGGCACGCGCATGGACTCGTCAAAACGGCGGCACGTACGGGCACGACGGACCAGCGCATCAAACGCTTCCAGACCGAGCTTTTCGCAACCTTGCTTTGCCATCGATTCGACACTCGACGGTGCCTCGGGAACTGCTTCGTTCATAGGGACCCCCAATACAAGCCAATTGTCCTTAGGAAAATCTAACCTAAAACGTAGGCAATAACGAACAGGGCTGCAATGTTCTACACCTGTTGAATAGAAAATCGCGACGTGGGGAACAACGGAAACAATTCGGGGCCTTTGGGTTACGTTTCGCCCTCCCCGACCCATACGTCAGCGCCTTTAAGCGATACTGGTTGTAACGATCAAGGCTTACGCCGCACGGAAAGGAGACGTTATGGGTATCTTTAGGAACGATGACCAAAAATCGAGCCAGTTTGGATTTGACGAGAAAAGTATGGCGGGCAAAGCCGTCAAGGCCGTGCGCTGGATCTACGCCATCACGGGCGTCGTGGCGCTCATTGCTGGCATCGCGCTGCTTTTTGCACCCGCCAAGTCCCTCGTCTTTTTGACGACCGTCCTGGGTTTTTACTTTGTAATCACCGCTGCCATCAGGCTGTTCACTGCCATTTTTGAGCCGCTGCTGCCCACTGGCTGGCGCGTGACGAGCATCATCTCCAACCTACTCATTATCCTGGGCGGCGTCATAATCCTGCGCAACCAGGCCTTCTCGACCGCGACACTCACCACGATGGTGGTTATCGTGGCCGGCTTTGGCTGGATTGTCGAAGGTGTCATGTCCATTCTGGAGTCCGAGCTTTCGTCCAACCGCGCCCTTGCCATCCTGAGCGGTGCACTCTCCATCATCGCCGGCATGTTCGTGTTTATCTATCCGCTGTGGTCGGCCAAGATGCTTGTCATCTTTAGTGGCGCCGCGCTGCTGGTGTTTGGCGTAACGCTCATTGTTCGCGCCATTCAATTTGGCAAACTGGTGCACTAGATGCCGCGAACGCTCTTTATTGATGCCGACGCCTGCCCGGTCACGCGCGAGTCGATTGACTGCGCGCGGCGGGCGGGCGTCGCCGTTGTTATCGCCGGCAACAGCACGCAAAACCTGGAACGACACATTCGCCGCGACGACCCGCGCGATGCCGAGCACGCGCGACGCGGCTTTTGGGTCACGACGCTCGACGTGAGCGTGGGCGCCGACAGCGCCGACTTTGCCATTGTCGAACGCCTGCAGGCGGGCGACGTGGTCGTGACGCAGGACATTGGCTTGGCGAGCATGGTGCTCGGGCGCGATGCCGCCGCCATCGGTGTGCGCGGGCGCGTGTACGACAAGGCGACTATCGACATGCAGCTGTTTATTCGCCACGAGGAAAAGAAGGTACGCCGCGCCGGCGGACGCACTCGCGGTCCGGCAGCATTTACCAGCGAAGACCGCGCCCGCTTTAAACGCAACCTCACCGAGTTGCTGCACTAACCAAGGTAGATTTTTGAGACATGCCTAAAATCTACCTTTTTGTTTTGAGCGGTGTGAGCGCTCGGAATCCATGGCTCAACAAAAAACGGGCTTCAAAATGCCATGCGTCGCCGCATTGCGCAGGCGCTGAGCATGGCTATTTGAAGCCCATTTTTTAGGCCTACTTAGAGGCCAACGGCGGAGAGGATGAGGCCCCAGCCAGCGCCGATGACGTACATCATGATCAGGAACACGGCATTTTCGCGGGCGCTGCGGTTGGTGCGGAACAGCACCAGATAACCCACGCCGGCGGAAATGAGCGTGCCGGCGAGCATCGGCGCCAGTTGCAGCGCGCCTTCCAGATACAGCTGTGTAATGACCACGCTCGCCGAGCAATTGGGAATCAGCCCGACAAGCGCCGAACCCAGGACAGCGAGTGTCTCGTTGCCGCGCAGGAACTGCTCGATCGCGGACTCGCCGAACGTCTCGAGCACGGCGACCAGAATCAGCGTCACCAGAAAAATGAATACCGAGACCTGCACGGTGTGCGAGATCGCACTGCGGATGATCGACAGGACAGGCGTCCCTTCGTGGGAGTGAGAGTGACCGTGACCATCATGGTGTTCATGTTCGCCCTCATGACCGTGATCGTGGCCATGTCCGTGTTCGTGCTCGTCCTCGTCTTCATCACAACCGCAATGGTCGCGCTCGCACAGCTCGTGGATGTGGTCGGCGCTCACGCCTGCCTCGGCCACCTCGTCGATGATGTCACCGCCGCTGTAGTCGTCGTGCGCGCAGTTCACGTGGGCCGGGTTGGCCGCGGTTCCCAGCACGGTACGGCGAATCGCCGCGTGCGCGCGGGCGTTACGGCGCAGGCCGCGAATGGCAGCGTCCACGATAAAACCCGTGACCAGTGCGATCAGCGCTTTCGAAGCCAAAAGCATCGCCATAGTCTGCACGGGAACCTGCTCGGCAAGCAACAGCGGCAGCATCTCATCGGAGGTCGAAAGGAACACCGCCACCAACGTGCCCAAGGTCACGACACGGCCGGCGTACAGCGTTGCTGCCATGGCCGAAAATCCGCACTGCGGCACCATGCCCAGCAGCGAGCCAACCACGGGACCCGCAGCGCCGGCGCGCTTGATAGCGCCGTTGACGCGGTCGCCCGCAACGTGCTCAAGTGTCTCGAGAGCAAGATACGTCACCAACAAAAACGGCAGCAGCGACAGCGTGTCCTTGCCGGCGTCGAGCAGAATATCAATCAGTAAATCCATGACGGATGGAACCTTTCGTGTCTTTCGGCAGCATTGTAAAAGTCCTAGCGGTCAACTAGGGTATTGTAGTTGTCCCAGGCGCGGTGCCAATAGTTGCCTATGGTAAACTATCATCTCGCCATAACTCAGTAACCTCGAGCCGCACAACGCGGCCCGTCCAAGGAGCAGCCTATGAACGTTTCGCAAGCACTCGAATACGAGCGCCAGCCGTTTATCCCCATGTTTATCTATGGCGATCACGGCGCCATGGAGTCCGAGCGCCAGAAGGGCGAGGAGGCCCTCAAGGCGCTCGAAACCGAGTACTTTACTGCCGAGGGCGACCCCGGCTTCGACTTTGCCACCGTGCGCGACCTGGCCGACCGCAACCGCGACCTGTGCGACCAGATTGGCGAGGCGCGTCTGCGCAACGTGACGCCCGCGACGCTCTCGCGCGGCCTGTCCGATGCCGACACCTGCGCCGCCATCGGCAAGATGCAAAAGCGCACCGCCGCGTCCGTTATGCGCGAAATCCGCGGCGACCGCGACGCGCTCGGCGTGGCCTACGCCCGCAAGCCCATCCAGGGCACCGTGCTCGGTATCGACATCGAGACCACCGGCCGTGCACCCGAACGCGGTTATATCATCAACGTCGGCTGGGAGATCATGGAACTCACCAGCGACGCCATCCCGCACGACGCCGAGGCGCACTACTGTGGCCTGCCCGACATCTACCGCGGCGAGGATGTACCGCTGTCGAATATCCACCACATCACCTGGAACGACATCGACGGCAAAAAGCCGTTCCGCGAGAACAAGGAACTGCAGAAGCAGCTGCTCAAGCTCATGAAGAAGTACCCGTACATGGCACACAACGCCGCGTTTGAGGACAGCTGGTTCAAGATCCACCTGGACGGCTACGCCGAGGCACGCCGCGCGGGTAAGATCATCGTCATCGACTCGCGCCAGATCTGCCGCAGCCTGGACGCCGACGTGCGCTCGCTCCCCCGCGAGTCCGCCCCCGCCGCGCTCGAGAACTGGGCACGCCGTCGCGGCACCCTCGCGCCCGACGCCAACGAGCAGCATCTGGGTCTGGACGACACCGACCTCATGCTCCGCACGGTACAGGCCGAGTTCAACCTCAAGAACCTATTCGCGAAATAACCGATCCATCTGCGGGAGCGCCTGCCAGGCACAGTGCAATCCGTCTGGACGCACCGGCACGCAGTAAACTAGGGCGCAGTCTTATGGCTGCACCCTAGTTTTAATCAAAACGAGCAAATACGCATGCTTCACATAGTCGGCAGGTTGGCCCACCTACTTTTTTCGAGTTGTTCGGCCAGCTGAACCACTAGTCGAGGCCCCTTGAACCGCAATCGAGCGCTATAGTCGCCCCAATTTCGCAACCAAGCCCTATAAATCTACCTGAATCAATTCGAATAGGACGTTGCGATCGCACCATTCGTATAGGATAAGGCCGAATAACTCAAATTATGTTGGTGAGGCATCTGAGCGGTCGGCAAAAACGCTTAGAAGCTACGAATCCGCAACTAAAGTTCACCAAAATGGGGCAGCCGACAGAAACCTCCCCAGCCGAAGCTGCCCCCCCTCAATACGACAGCTCAAAAACCCACCGTTCGCAGAAGATAAGCCGCGCCCCAATACCGTTGCCCGAAGTTTCGAGCGTATATGGCGTCCGCTATGCCATCATGCGCGTATGGGAATCGTTCTGTCACATACCACGGCACGCGCTGTATACCAAACAGTCAACTCGCTCGCAAGCCACGCGACCGATCCCATATCTATGGAAAAGATCAAGGTGTCTGCGCCGACCACGTCCAACCTGGAAGCGGCGCGAGCATGGCTCAACAGAAAGAATGTCGATTCTGAAAGCATCCATGTGCTGACGTTTTCCAATAATGCCAAAAGGCACCGCAAGGGCTGCATCTGCCACTGCACGCGCTATACGTTTGATGCAGAAAGCTACCTAGAACTCGAGCCGAACGTCTACATCGTCGATATCAAGCTGTGCGCGTTAGAAGCAGCAGCCGACCTCAACCTTTCGGAGCTCGTTGAGTATTACTTTGAAATCTGCGGCTCCTACGCGCTTGGAACGTCCGACGAAACTCAATATCGCGAGCGCCCAGCCCTAACCAGCGTTGAAGAGCTCAGAGCCTTCTTTTCAGAGGCATCGGGGTATCGTGGATCTAATAAAGCACTTAAGGCACTTTCTTATGTACGCGAAGGCTGTCGCTCCCCACTCGAAACGGCGTTTGTCATGATGCTGACAATGCCCAAGTCAATGGGTGGCTTAGCCATACGCGCTATCAAAACGGACTATCCGATCCCAGTCCCCAAAAGATACGCCGCCCTAACGCGACGGACGGTTTTCTACCTCGACGCGCTGCTCGAAAATTCGATGACCGATATCGAATACAACGGCTTTTACCACGACGAGCCCGAACAGCAATCAATTGACGAGGAACGCCGAAACACGCTGCGAAACATGGGATATGCCGTTATCACAGTTAGTCGTCATTCGTTTTTCAAGCAGTCCGCTTTTAGGCGGGTCATGGAAGCGATTCGCATTCGCGAGAAGATATGGCCCGGTCGACTCCCGGATAACTTCGCCATCCTGCAAGAAACTCTTCGTCAATTTGTCTTGCGGCGCTACTTCGAATACGGTCGCCGCGTCCTGGAGACACTCAAAGAAGAAGAGGCCGCCAAGCGCGAAATTGCAAGCCAATATCCGCAAGCTGATGACCCGAGCATCAACGATGTGCCAGAACCCGACGACATGCAACACGTCGGGGCCCTTGCTGAGGAAATCAATGGGCCTTGGGAATGCGACATGTTCGCAAAAATCGATGAAAACCGCACGGAAGACGACACGATTATTGATCTAATTGAGAATTCGCTCTTCTAAAGGCGATCTCTGCGGATGTCCACCTACATTTTTCGACTTATTCGGCCACCGATGTGCCAGATTGGCTGCAGCAATGCTCAATATAACTTTAGATAAAACTGATTCTGCAGGAACTCCCGTAGAGGAAGAACTGATTCTCGCGGTATTTAACACGATAAAGTACAAATATGAACAGTTCTAATGCTTCTCAAGGTGGCTTTCTTAGCATGCTGGCCGAACATCTCGAAATATGTTGGCGAGCATTGCGTCGATGTCTCCCAACCCGCAGAAAATCGCAGAGGCGGCAAGCAGTCATCGAAATTAACGTAAATAGTATTGACATATGAACATGCGCTCATATAATCGGAAGTAAGTTATATGAGCGCATGTTCATATGAAAGGATGTTGCAATGAGCAGCCACGCTGATGAAACAAAGACTGGCATCGAGGCCACCGAGCTGATCGTCCCCACCACCTGCTCGCCCGAGGACCTTCCCGACGAGGAGCTGTTGTACGACCTGGCCGACCTGTTCAAGGTCTTCAGCGACACCACACGCATCAAGATCCTCTATGCCCTCATGGGCCGCGAGCTCTGCGTGGCTGACATCGCCGAAGCGACCGCAACCTCGCAGTCGGCAGTATCGCACCAGCTGCGCACGCTTAAGCAGTCGCACCTGGTCAAGTTCCGCCGCGACGGCCGCAACATTCTCTACTCGCTCGCCGACGATCACGTCTACACCATGCTTAACCAGGGCATGAGCCATATCTGCGAATAGCAATCAACCACGGTATCAGCGCGGCCGGCACCCAGACCGCTAACACAGGGAAAGGAACCCACCATGAAAAAGCAGTTCAAGCTCGACGAGATCGATTGCGCCAACTGCGCGCGCGAGCTTCAGGACGAACTTGCCAAGCTCGAGGGCGTCAAGTCCGTTTCGGTCAACTTTATGACCCAGAAGCTGACGCTCGAGGCCGACGACGCCAAGTTCGACGAGGTCCTGGACCGCGTCGTTGAGTTCACCGCCGACGCCGAGCCGGACTGCGAGATCATTCTCTAACCCGCGCATACGTTGACCTGCGAGGCCGCGCTTGCCGCGGCCTTTGCTCGCGAAATTATATGAGCGAGTGTTCATAAACTCAAATGAGAGGTTTGAATCATGACAGCCGCCGATCCCAAAAAGAAAAAGAAGAAGCGCAAGAAGAAAGAGTCCCTTGAGCATAAGCGCAACCGCATCCTGGTAGCACTGGGCATTTTTGCCGTTGTTTATGCCCTCGACGAGCTCGGCGCCCTCACTATCGCATTTGGGGAGCCCGGCAACATCTACGCCAGCTTTGTGCTGTTCCTCGTGCCGTTTTTGATTGCCGGCTACGACGTACTGCAAAAGGCATTCAATAACATCCGCCGCGGCAAGGCCTTCGACGAGAGCTTCCTCATGGCCGTCGCGACCATCGGCGCGTTTGCCATGGTGCTCTTCCCCGACACCGACCCGCACATGGCCGAAGGCGCCGCTGTCATGCTGTTCTACCAGGTCGGCGAGTTGTTCCAGGCATACGCCGTGGGCAAGAGCCGCAAGTCGATCAGTGCCATGATGAACATCGCGCCCGACTACGCTAACGTCGAGCAAGCCGACGGCACACTCGAACAGGTCTTTCCCGATGACATCGCCGTCGGCACCGTGATCGTGGTCAAGCCCGGCGAGCGCGTGCCTATCGACGGCGTCATCGTCGAGGGCGAAACCCAGCTCGACACCGCCGCACTCACGGGCGAGTCGGTCCCCCGCCCGGCCAAGACCGGCGACGATATCATCAGCGGTTGCATCAACATGACGGGCCTCATCCACGTGCGCACCACCAAGCCCTTTGGCGAGTCAACCGTCGCGCGTGTTCTGGAGCTCGTGGAGAATGCCAGCGAAAAGAAGGCGCGCACCGAGAACTTCATCACGCGCTTTGCCCGCGTCTACACCCCCGCCGTCACTGGCGCTGCCGCGGTGCTCGCGCTTGGCGGCGGCCTGGTGACTGGCGCTTGGTCCGATTGGATCCTGCGCGGCCTGACCTTCCTGGTCGTCAGCTGCCCGTGTGCGCTCGTGATCAGCGTGCCGCTCAGTTTCTTTGGCGGCATCGGCGGCGCGTCCAAGCTGGGCGTTCTCATCAAGGGTTCCAACTACCTCGAGACGCTCGCCGATGTGGACACCGTCGTCTTTGACAAGACGGGCACCCTCACCAACGGCACGTTCTCGGTCGTCGCGGTGCACCCCGAGGCAGGCTATACCGAGCAGTCGCTACTCGAGGTCGCAGCCCTCGCCGAGTCGTTCTCCGACCATCCCATCGCGCAGTCGGTGCGCACCGCCTTCCAGGGCGAGCTCGATCCCAAGCGCGTAAGCGACTCCGCCAACGACGCGGGCCATGGCGTGACGGCGACTATCGACAGCAAACATGTCGTCGTCGGCAACGCCAAGATGCTTGCTGCGGCCGGTATCGACGCTCCCAATTGCGAGGTCGTCGGTACGATCCTCCACGTGCTCGTCGACGGCACCTATGCCGGCCACATCGTAATTGCCGACACCATCAAGGTCGATGCGGAGCAAACGATTCGCGACCTGCACGCCGCCGGCGTCAAGCGCACCGTCATGCTCACGGGCGACCGCGAGGAGGTTGCGGCGTCTGTGGCCAAGCAGCTCGGCCTCGACGAGTTCCACGCGCAGCTGCTGCCGGGCGACAAGGTCGAGCGTGTTGAAGCGCTGCTCGCGGCCGAAAGTGGCAAGGGCAAGCTCGCCTTTGTCGGCGACGGTATCAACGACGCGCCTGTGCTTACGCGCGCTGATGTGGGCATTGCCATGGGCGCCATGGGTTCCGACGCCGCGATCGAGGCCGCCGACGTGGTGCTGATGGACGACAAGCCGTCCGACATTTCCCGCGCTATTCGCGTGGCGCGCAAGACCATGTCGATTGTTTGGCAGAACATCATCTTTGCGCTGGGCATTAAGCTGCTCATCCTTGTGCTGGCAGCGCTGGGCATCGCCAATATGTGGCTTGCCGTCTTTGGCGACGTGGGCGTGGCGATCATCGCCATCCTGAACGCCATGCGCGCGATGGGTGTCAAGAACCTGTAGCGCTCGTGGTCCCTCCGGCCGGGGCCGGGCTTGGTTTTGAAAACGTCCTCGCGCATGAGGCCCGTCTTTCCTGCTCCTGCGGAGCAACGGAAAGGCGGGCCTCGCGCTGCGGAGTGTTTTCAAAACCAAGCCCGGCCCCGGCCTGCATTGACACAGCTGGCGGTTCTTGGGCATCGCTTGCTGGCGGGGTTCCTTTGCTGAAATGGACTTGGCCGAAAGGGCCGCTGGTCCCGGTCGCTGGTTCGCGCTTTGCGTGAACTCCGCGCTACTGTGGGTCAGTTAGGCTTCTGTTTTTGGACCCGCTACATCTTCCCGCCTCAGCATCGACCTTAGCTTCTCGAAACTCTCCTCGCTCAGGCAGTGCTCCATGTGACAGCCCTCTTGCGACGCGACCTCGGGCGTTACGCCTGCGTCCTCTAGCAGACCTACAAAAAAGCAGTGGCGCTCCCACATTTGACGGGCAACCTCAAGACCGCGTTCCGTCAGATGCACGTCGCGTTTGCCCATCTCCACGTAGCCGGTGCTCTCCAAGGCCGCCATGGCTTTAGAGACGCTTGCTTTGGTTACGCCCAAGTATTCGGCAACGTCGATCGAGCGCACGGTGCCCTGACGTTCCGATAGGACGTAGATCGATTCGAGATAGTCTTCTCCAGATTCACGTAGGGCCATGGGCCGCCTTTCGCGATGGCTTCTAGTTAGCCTTTGGATACTTTTGCCTGATTTACTTTACCGCAAAAGTTGCCCATGTCTTACTACATTGTTTGAAAAGTTAACCGTGTTTCACAAAATGTGCAGCACAGGGGCGGAGCGATGACACACTCGCAAGGAGTGTCCCCAACTGCCGGCAGAAACGGAACGTCACCAAGTGCCGAATCCGCAGCTACACCAGCCCAAAGTGCTTGGCGGCGTTGAAGATCCCGTCGTCGTCCACGGCGGTCGTCACGTAGGTCGCCGCGGCCTTCACGGTATCCTGCGCGTTGCCCATAGCCACGCTCGTGCCCACGGCAGAAAACATCGACAGGTCGTTCTCGCCATCGCCAAAGGCAATCGCTTCGCTCGCGTCGACGCCCAGGCGCTCCAGCGTCGCCGCAACGCCCAGATCCTTGCCGCCGTTGGCGGGGATAATGTCGCAGAACAGGTCGCACCAGCGCGTGGTGAGCGAATGCGACACCGCGTCGGCCACGATATGCTCGTCGGCCGGGTCCACAAACGCGCAAAACTGGTAGACCGGCGCGTCAAAGGCGTGGTCAAACGGCTCCTCGTGATAGACGATTCCCGCGTTGTTGCCGGCCGCCACCACGCGCTCGGACAGGCGATTCACAAACGAGTTCTCGCCCTGCATGCACAGCGAGTCGTAGCACCCCTCGGCCACCTGGTCCACAATCACCGCAGCGTCGTCCGGGTCAATCGGGCAGCTACGGTAGACGCCCTCGGCATCAAAACAGTGCTGGCCCGAGAGCGTAATGTACGCATCCCAGCCCAAGTCGAACAGCCAGTCCGGCATCTGGTAGGTCGGACGGCCCGTGGCGATCACGCACGCAATTCCCTGCTCGCGAAAGCTGTCGAGCACCTGCTGCGCCGACGCCGGAATCCGGTGGGTCTTAAAGCTCAGCAGCGTACCGTCGATATCGAAAAACGCGGCTTTGATCATTCTCGCCTACTCCTCGCCCTCGAGCTTTTCGCTCGCCTCGAGCCACGCCATCTCCAGCTCGTCCATGGCAGCGTGAGCCTCGTCGATCTTTGCCTGCTGCTCGCCCAGCGCCGTGTAGTTGGTGGGATCGACCTGGGCCATTGCTGCCTCGGCCTCCTCAACGCGGACGCGCTGCGTCTCCATCTTGCGCTCGAGCGAGCTCACCTCGCGGCGAAGCTTCTGACGCTCGGCGTTGGACAGGCCATTGGGCTGACCGCTCGCCTTGGGCTTATCGGCCGTCGCAGCCGCGGCACCGGTGTCGAACGTGCCGGTCTTGGCACTCGGCGCGCCCACGGGCTCGCCCTCGGCGGTAGCGTTGCACAGGCGCAGGTACTGGTCCACGCCGCCGGGCATATGCGTCAGGTGGCCGTCGAGCAGCGCCCACTGCTGGTCGGTCACGCGCTCCATGAGGAAACGGTCGTGCGTCACCAGGATCAGCGTGCCCGGCCAGCCGTCGAGCAGGTCCTCGACAATCGCCAGCATATCGGTATCCAGGTCGTTGCCGGGCTCGTCCAAGATGAGCACGTTGGGCTCGTCCAGGATCGTCAGCAGCAGCGACAGGCGACGGCGCTGGCCGCCCGAAAGATCGCCGATGCGACTCCAGAGCTGCTGTGTCGTAAAGCCCAGGCGCTCGCAAAGTTTCTCGGGCGAAGTCTCCTTGCCGTCGATGACGTAGTACTTCTTATAGTTGCCGAGCACCTCGCGGATCGTGTCACCCATGTAGGGCTCGAGTTCCTCGAGCTGCTGCGACAGAACGCCAAAGCGCACCGTCTGGCCAATCTTCACACGGCCGCGCGTGGGCTCAATCTTGCCCTGGATCACGTCGAGCAAGGTCGACTTGCCGGCGCCGTTCTCACCCAAAAGACCATAGCGGTCGCCCGCGCCGATGAGCCAGGTCACATCGGTGAGCACCTGCTTGGGCGCACCATCGGTATCCGCATAGCCGGCATCCACGTCGATGACATCGATGACCTGCTTGCCTAGGCGGCTCACGGCAAGGCGCTTGAGCTCCAGCTCGTCACGCACGGGCGGTACGTCGGCGATCAGCTCGCGAGCAGCCTCAACGCGAAACTTGGGCTTGGTGGAACGCGCCTGGGCGCCGCGGCTCAGCCACGCGAGCTCCTTGCGCGCCATGTTGCGACGGCGCTCCTCGGTAACGGCGGCCATGCGGTCGCGCTCCACGCGCTGCAGGATATATGCCGAGTAGCCGCCCTCGAAGGGATCTACCTGGCCGTCGTGGACCTCCCACATGCTGGTGCAGACCTCGTCCAAGAACCAGCGGTCGTGCGTGACCACGAGCATGGCGCCCTGGCCGCGCTGCCAGCGGGCCTTTAAGTGACGCGCAAGCCAGTTGATGGTGCGCATGTCCAGGTGGTTGGTGGGCTCGTCGAGCATGAGCACATCGTAGTCGCCAATCAGCAGGCGCGCGAGGTCCACGCGACGGCGCTGACCGCCCGAGAGCTCGCCCACCATGCCCTCCCAGGGCACATCGCTAATAAGACCGGCCAGAATCTGGCGCGTACGCGGGCTCGACGCCCACTCGTACTCAGGCGTGTCGCCCACAACGGCATGATGCACGGTATCGGTGTCGACAAGCTGGTCCTTTTGGCCGAGCAATCCGATCGTCGTGCCGCGGCGGTGCGTCACGCGGCCGTCGTCGGGTTCCAGCGTGCCGGCGAGTACACTCAGCAGCGTCGACTTGCCGTCGCCGTTTTTACCGACGATACCAATGCGGTCGCCCTCGCCCACGCCGAGCGTCACGCTATCGAAAATATGCTTGGTGGGAAACTCTAGGCTGATGGAATCGCATCCCAAAAGAATCGCCATATGCCCTGCTCCTTCGTAGAAATTCAACGTTGTCCATGATAGCAGCGAGCCCCACCCCAAACCACCACGAAGGTGCCTGTCCCCTTTGTGGTGGTCGTTTCGGTCGCAGAGCAAAAAGGCGGGCCATCTCGCAAAAGAGATGACCCGCCTCTCCAATCAGTCCCACGGCAACCATGGCCGCCGCGGGCCTCAAGCATGTCCCGGACTAGGAGAACATGCCGGTGAGGTAATCATTCAGCCGCTTATCCTTGGGCCGTTGGAAAATCTCATCGGTCTCGTCGTACTCGACCATATAGCCCATGTAGAAGAACGCCGTGCGGTTGGACACACGCGACGCCTGCTCCATGTTGTGCGTCACGATGACGATGGCGCGGTCGGCCACGATCGACGACATCAGGTCCTCGATCGCCAGCGTCGAGATGGGGTCGAGCGCCGAGCAGGGCTCGTCAAACAAAATCACGTCGGGGTTGAGCGCCAGCGTGCGCGCGATGCACAGACGCTGCTGCTGGCCGCCCGAAAGCGCGTAGGCGCTCTTGTCGAGCTTGTCCTTGACCTCGTCCCACAGCGCCGCGCCGCGCAGGCTTTCCTCGACCATGCGATCGAGCTCGTCGCGGTCGGTGATGCCGTGGCGCTTGGGCGCAAACGTGATGTTGTCGCGAATGGACTTACGAAAAGGATTGGGCTGTTGAAACACCATGCCAATGGAACGGCGCAGCTCGTAGGTGTTCTCGGTCTTGGTGTTCACGTTGCGCCCGCGGTAGTTGATCTCGCCCTCCACGCGGCAGCCCCGAATCTCGCGATTCATGAGGTTGAGGCTGCGCAAGAAGGTCGACTTGCCGCAGCCCGAAGGCCCGATGAGCGCCGTGATCTCGCCCTTGTGAAAGTCGAGCGACGTATTGTGCAGCGCATGGTGATCGCCATAGTACACGTTGACGTCCTTGGTGGAGAGTACGACCTCGTCGCTCACGGCCTTGCCGCTCACACGCACGTGCTTTTCGCTTTGCCCCACGCTCGACAGAAAGTCCTGGGTCTCGGACGATACCGCTTCGGTTGCGGGCGTTGCATTCATATCGCTCATTCGGCCGTCATCTTCCTTGCCAGTTGCTTGCCCACGATACGGGCGACTACGTTAAACAGCAGCACGCAGGTCATCAGCAGTGCGGCGGTGCCCCAAACGATCTGCTGGGCCTCGGGGCTGCCCTCGCCATAGATCTTGTAGATGTGCACGGCCAGCGACTCACCGGGACGGAACACGTTCCAGGCGCAAGTGGGGCTCGACAGGTTAAAGCTCAAGAAGTTCAGACGCACCGGCGAGCTCATGCCCGAGGTAAAGAGCAGCGCCGCGGCCTCGCCAAACACGCGACCGGCCGAAAGCACGATGCCGGTCACGATGGCGGGCATGGCCTCGGGGATCAGGATGTGCAGCGTGGCGTCCCAGCGAGTAAGGCCCATGGCCAGGCACGCATCGCGCTGGGCCTGCGGCACGTCCTCGAGCGCCTGCTGAATCACGCGCACCAGGATGGGGATGTTGAACATGGTGAGCGCGACGGCGCCGGAGATGATGGAGTACTTCCAGCCCAGCTGCACCGAGAACACCAGAAAGCCGAACATGCCGACGACGATGGAGGGCAGCGAAGACAACGTCTCGATGGCGGTCGAGGCGATGTCGCGAATGGGGCCGTCGGGCGCGTATTCAACTAGGAAGACCGCGCCGCCCAGGCTGATGGGCACCGAGATGATCAGGGTAATCAGCAGCAGATAGAACGAGTCGAACAGCTGGTAGAGCACGCCGCCCTGCGTTCCGTTGGCGCGTGCGGGCTGCGTGAGAAAGCCCGGCTGGAACAGCGTCGAGATACCCTCGAACAGGATGTAGGCCACCATGGAGACGACGATAAGCATGACGATGGCGACAATCGCCGTCAGCACGCCCGTGGCGATACGGTCTTGCCTTTGGACACGCCCGAGTCTCGCCTCGTCGATATGGATGTGCGTGCTAGCCACGAGCCTTCGCCCCCTTGCGGCCAATGAGATGGATGATCAGGATAAAGATGAGGCTCATGCCCATCAGCAGAAGACCGAGCGCCCACAGGATGTCGTCCTGGGCCGAGCCCTCGGCATAGACCGCCATGGACGTGGTGAGCGTGGTGGTGATGGTAGACGCCGGCGACAGCAGCGACGTCGGCATGGCCTCGATGCCGCCAATGACCATGCGCACGGCGAGCGTCTCGCCAAAGGCGCGGGTCATGCCAAGGATGACTGCGGTCATGAGCGAGGGCATGGCGGACTTGAGCACCACGTGCCAGATGGTCTGCCAGCGGGTGTAGCCCAGCGCGAGCGAACCCTGGCGGTAGCTATCGGGCACGGCGCGCAGGCCATCGACCGAAAGCGTGGTCATCGTCGGCAGAATCATGACGGCCAGCACGATAGCGCCGGGCAAGATACCCAGACCCGTGCTCACGTGGAAAACGCTCTTCATAAGGCCGACGACCACGTGAAAACCGATCAGGCCAAAGACGACCGAGGGAATACCGGTCAAAAGCTCAATGAGCGGCTGAAAAACCTTGGAGCCAAACTTAGGCTGAATCTCGACCGCAAAGATGGCAGAGCCGATGGCGATGGGCAGTGCGATGAGCGTGGAGAACACCATGACCGCAAACGAGGTGACGATCAGGGGCAGGGCGCCAGTGTAGGGCAGGCCGTTTTCGGCCGTGTTGGCCAGGTCCCACTTGGTACCGATAAAAAACTCGATGATCGAGACGCCGTCCTTGAAAAAAGCCGAGAGGCCCTTTTGGGCGACCATAAAGATGAGCGCGGCAACGACAAGCGTCACGAGCGCTACGCACGCACCCGTGACGCCCAGGCCCACGTTCTCAAGCTCGCGCTTTGGCAGCTGTTTTGCCATTGCAAACCTTTCCGGGGGCGATTACTTATTTAGCGGAGACCTTGCCACTGGCGTCCTTGACGACCTTCATGGCAGAAACGGGAATAAAGCCCTGCTCCTCGACGAGCTTGCCCTGGACGTCGTCGGAAAGCATGAACTCCAGGAAGGCCTTGGTGGCCTCGTCGGCGTCCTTAGCACAGTACATGTGCTCGGTCGCCCAGATCTTGAAGGAGTCGTCGGTGACGTTTGTGCTCTTGGGCTCGACGCCCTCGACCATGATGGCGTTGAACTTGGAGTCATCGAAGTGCGAGAAGTCGAGGTAGGAGATGGCGTTGTCGGTGCTGCCCATCTGAGTCTGGACATCGCCGGACTTGTCGAGCTCGGCGTCGCCCTTAAAGTCGACGGCCTCGTCGCCAAAGACGGCGGCCTCGAAGGTGGCGCGGGTGCCGGAGCCGGCCTTGCGGTTGAGAACGACGATCTTGGCGTCGTCGCCGCCGACCTCCTTCCAGTTGGTGATCTGGCCGGAGAAGATACCCTTGAGCTGCTCGAGGGACAGGTCGTCGACTGTCACGTTCTTGGAGACGACGGGGCCCATGCCCACGACGGCGACCTCGTGATCGACGAGGTTCTTGACCTGATCGGCCTCGAGCTTGGTCTCGGCGAAGACATCGGAATTACCGATGGTGACGGTGCCGGCGGCGACAGCGGTCAGGCCCTTGCCCGAACCGTTGCCCGAACCGGAGACGGAGACGTCGGGGTTGGCATCCATAAACTTCTCGGCAGCAGCCTCGACGAGAGCCTGGAACGAGGAGGCGCCGTCGTAGGTTACCTCGCCCGAGACGGACTCGGCAGCAGCGGCGCTACCCTTGTCGGCGGCGTCGGTTGCGCCTGCGCCGCCGCAACCAACGAGACCGAGGCCGACGATGCTGGCAAGACCACCAGCGAGGCCGAGGAACTGACGACGAGAATAAGCCTGATCGAGCATGATCTTCCTTTCATACAAGCGACTCGCGGGCACCCTGCCCGCTTTGCTGTTTGGAAAGATACGGTCTCGATCGGGCAGCGCCCGCGTCAGCTGCGCTTTATTACGGGCATCTGATAGACCCTTACCGCAAGCGCGGCTCGGCTTTACAAACGAATAACAAACCCGCCACCAAGCATGACCCGCCTTTTACACCAATAAAAACAAAGTTGCGGTGAAATAGTTCCTGCTTGGCCATCAAATGGCCCATTCTAGGAACTATTCCACCGCAACTTAGATTGGGAAACCGCGAAACCCTAAAGCTCTAATTCATTCAAACGGAGGATCGCAACAATATAGATCTTGAGTGCTTGCTTGAGCTGCTCTTCGTTGGCGCACTCGTTGGGACCGTGCATCTGGCCGCCCCATGTGGGCAGCTCCAGGCCGGTCTCCTCGGGGCCAAACGACACGGCGCGGGCAAAGTTGCGCGCGTACGTGCCGCCGCCCATGGCAAAAGGCTCGGCGTGCTTGCCCGTAAACTCGTTATAGGTATTGATAAGCGCCTTCACGGCCGGATCGTCGGCAGACACCGAGAACGGCACCTTTGCATGACCCAGGCGACACGTCACGTCAAAGCGCCCCACGAGCGGCTCGAGCTGCTCGCGGATGGTATCGGCGCTCGTGCTATCAGGGAAACGCACGTCGATGACCTGCTCGATATGGCCATCCACCACGCGGATGACGCCGGGGTTGCAGGTGAGCGGGCCAAACGCCGGGCTCGTCGCGTCGATACCCAGGCCGCGACCATAGGCGTCCGCATGCACAAAGGCCAAAAACTTGACAAACTCGTGCTCGGCAGGCGTCAGCAGGCGCTCGCCGCGGGCACCAAACGCGTCCTCGGCCTCGCGCAGATACGACACGATCAGGCCGACGGCATTGATCGTCCCCTCGGGCATCGAGGCGTGACCGCCAATACCGTGGGCGAAAATCTGCACATGACCATTGTCGAGAGCCGTGATCTCCAGGCGGTCAGCATTCTCGACCGGCGCCGGCAGCTCATCGGCGGCAATCGCGAGCTCGCAGATGGACTGCGACGGAATGGCATTGCTCGCCTCGGCGCCGCTCCACGACACGATGCGCCCGCCGTCGATCTTGGGACTCACGAACGTCGCCCCAAACTGGCCCTTCTCGGCATTGCAGACCGGGAACTCGGCATCGGGCGTAAACAAAAAGTCGGGGTCTGCGTGGTTCTCCAGATAATGGTGAACGTCGGACATGCCCACTTCCCCATCGCAGCCCAGCAGCGCGCGGAAGGTGTAGCGCGGAACAATGCCGTGCTTGAGCAGGTACGCGCCGGCATAAAGCGACAGCACTGCCGGGCCCTTGTCGTCGATCACGCCGCGACCGAGCAACCAGCCCTCGCGACGCCCCATCGCGAACGGATCGGTGTTCCAGCCAGGGCCGGCGGGAACCACGTCCAAGTGGCAGATAGTCGCGAGCTGCTTGTCGCCGCGGCCCGGGATATCGGCGATTCCCACATAGCCCTCGTCGTCGCTCGTCTGATAGCCGAGCTTCTGCGCGATGCCGAGCGCGCAATCGAGCGCGTCACGGACCGGGCGGCCAAACGGCGCGCCGGGCTCCGCATCGGCAGAAACTGCCACGGAAGGATAACTCACCAGCTGCTCGATATCAGCGACGACATCCTCCCAGACCTCGTCGACATACTCAGCGACGCTCTGCTCCACCTGATTCATGGACGACCTCCTTACCAATGAGCGACGGGTACGCCCGCCCCTCACATTATGTCTATTAGATAGCGAAAAGTTTAGCAAGCTCGGCCACCGAGTGCACCACTGCATCGGCACCCGCCGCCTCGTGCTCGCCCGGCGCTGCCGCGCCCGAATAGATGCCGATGCACGGCACGCCCATCGCGTGTGCGCCCTCCACATCGTTAAAGCGATCGCCGATCATCACGGCATCGCCCGCCGTCGCGCCGAGCGCCGCCAGGGCATCGCGAACCGAATCGGCCTTGGTCTCGCGTCCCTGCGGCGGATTCATGCCAACCACCGCCTCAAACTGCGAAAGCCCCAGCTCGCCCACCATGTCAATGCACTTTGCCTCCATGCGTGACGTCGCCACGACCAAGCGATGCCCCTGCGCGACAAGGCCATCGAGCAGCTCGGGGATTCCATCGAACACGGGATACTCTTCCGGTCCCAGCTCATCAAAAAAGGCACGGTACTCGTCAGCCACCACAAGCGACTCCTCGCGGGAGAAGCCATAAAAGTCGTGAAAGCTCTTCCACAGGGGCGGCCCGATCATGCGGCGCAGGTCACCCATCTGCGCCTCCGAAAACCCGCGCGCGGCCAACGTCTTGCGCGTCGAGCTCATCACCGCCCGGCCCGTATCGGCCACCGTGCCGTCAAAATCGAACAGCACAACCGGCCGCCTGTATATCTCCAACGCCTCCATCGGCATTCCTCTTCCCCAGTTGATGATTTCCACACCGACACTTCAAACTGTTGACTATTCAACAATTGAACCTAGAAATGTGGAACGACTCCACTATACTTGTCGCACTTTGCTCTCAGAAGGCGGCGCGCAAGCGCCCCAATGAAAGGTGCAATTATGTCTTTTGCCATCATAACCGACTCCACGTCGGACATCTCCCCCGCCCGTGCTCAAGAGCTTGGCATTTACGTCATTCCACTGCATGTGATTATCGAGGGCGAGGACCTGCTCGACCAGGTACAGATCACCGCCGAGGAGTACGTCGCCCGCATGGCCGGCTCCGAGCAGCTGCCGCACACCTCGCAGCCGAGTGCCGGCGAGTTCAAGGCACTCTTTGACCGCGTGCGTGCTGACGGCCACGACAGCGCGATCTTTATCTCGCTGTGCAGCGAATGGTCCGCCTGCTATTCCAACGCATGCCTGGTCGCCGAGACCCACGAGCTCGACGTGCGCTGCATCGATTCGCGCACCGGCTCGGGTGCCGAGGGCCTGCTGGTGGAGTACGCGCTCGCCATGCGCGAGGACGGCCGCAGCCTGGACGAGACCGAGGCACAGATCCGCGCGACCCTGCCCGACGCGCACCTGCTGCTGATTCCCCGCACGCTCGAGAACCTCGTTAAGAACGGCCGCGCGCCCAAGCTCGCCGGCCAGCTCACGCAGATGCTCAATATTCGCCTGGCCGTTTCGCCGGAGTGGCAGTCGGGCGAGATCAAGGCCATCAAGAAGGGCCGCGGCGCCAAGCGCATCGTCGCCAACACCATGGCAGACTGCCTCGCGTTTTTGGCCGAGCATCCGGGCTCCAGCGTGCGCGTGCTCACGACCGGTGCCGCCGAGGAGCAGGAGCTTGTCGACGAGGCACTCGCAGGCCAGGACTACGTAGACGCCGGCACCGGCCCCATCGGCTGCACCATCGCCACCCATGTAGGCGTCGACGCCATCGCCATCAGCTACTGCCCCCGCTACCAGCCAACTCGCTAGGGACGCCCACATCAGTTATGGTGAAATGGGGACTGTTTTTGGCTTATTAGCCGCAAATCAATCCCTATTCCACCGCAACTTAGAAGCAGTTCATTTGGGACGGGGCTAAAAAGACTGGTATCAAACGTTTCAGACCAGTCTTTTTAGCCCCGTCCCATTTTAGCTACTCTACATCAGCCCGCTTAGGACGATGTCGACGGCTTCGTTGAGGTCGTCGGTAATGTGTACTAGATCCGGATCGAGCGGGCTGATCATACCGGCGCTCATCACCGGGCCGTTGGGCCAGTCGAACAGACCCCCTCGCGGTACCCACTGGACAAAAAATGGCAAATATGAGTACTGCCACCAAATTAGTAGCAGCAAAATCTCGCCGGAATCGATCGTTTCGATTAATTTCACGCCTTGCCAAGGCTCAAAATGCCGTGTTTGGTGGGTTAGATATATAGAATAATGTCGAATTGGTATTCTATTCTTGCCAAATGTTATGAGACTACATTAACAGCAGTACTCACATTTGACGTTATTTGACCACGGGGTCATTCGAAAACCCCTCCCCACGCCGCCAACCCGCCCCATAGCCGTCAAAAACCTTTAACAACAGCCGCCGCACGTTTTGGCACCGGCTGATTGCCACTCACGGATCGGTACCCCACTATTACCGAACCAAAATCGAAGTCGCGTATCTCATAAAGCTGAAATGACGTACCCTCATCCCAATGAACGCTGATAAGAATGGCTTTCAAATGAGCAACGGCACGCATCAATACGCCCTTTTCGGGAGCGCCTTATTCAAATTCAATAAAACGGTCGTCCACGCTTCGGATCCGCGCAAGCAAATCGTTATCTGCAGCAGCGGTCCAGACATCCGTTATACAACGCTGGAAGAATGGGAGAAAGCTGGCACATCTTTCGATAGACGGGCGCAGGTCGAGGGTATCGTCACCAGTGCGAGCCCAGCGCGCGACAAACTCGAGCTCTTCCGCAATCTCTTTTCTGGCCGCAAAGATGTCTACGCTCATGGGTACCGCAGAAAAGACGGAGGAATCGGCTATACGCCCGTCTGCGCAAATGAGTGGAAGTCAGGCATTTGCCCCAAAGCAAGCCACCAGAGAGTCAAATGCACGGAATGCAGCAGCCGCGTCTTCCCCGAGTTGAGCGATGCCGCGATCATCGCCCATTTCAGAGGCAATGACGATAGGCTTCGAGACGTTATAGGCCAATATGTGCTCGATAAAGACAGTAACACGAAAGTCCTGGTCATCGATTTTGACGGAGCCGATTGGAAAGAAGCGACGAATGCCATTCGACATGTCGCAAAAAGCCACGGAATCGATGTCGCAGTCGAGCGATCGAGATCGGGCGACGGCGCACATGTCTGGTTTTTCTTCCTAGAGCTCGTCAGCGCAAAGACCGCACGAGATTTTGGAAGCGGCCTTATCACCGAAGCGGCGATACTGAACAAGACAATCACCTTCAAAGCATTTGACCGAATGCTGCCCGCGCAGTCCACCATTCCTGAGGGCGGCTTTGGAAATCTCATAGCGCTGCCTTTTCAAGGAAAAGCGCAGCGAAAAGGGAACAGCGTATTTGTTGACGAGCAATTTGAGCCCTTTCCCGATCAATGGCTTTACCTTTCGCAAATCCAGTTAATCCCGCGCGTGACGGTGCAAAATCTGATCGAGAGCATCGAAAATAGGTCACATGGAATAGCAGCTGTTGCGGCGGCAAACACCGGTGTGCCACATTCCCAGAGACTGCGAAAGCGGCTCCCGCTCACACCGCGGGACTTCCCGTCATCGCTGTCCGTCACGCAGGCCGATATGCTCTATATCCCCGAAAAATCTCTGAGTCCCGCAGCTCAAATGGAAGTCCGCAGGCTTGCAACATTTGCCAACCCAGAATTCTTCCGCGCACAATCTATGCATCAATCGGTATTCGGCAAACCGCGGTTCATAGACCTCAGCGAACTTAGAGATGGCTACGTCGCGATTCCCAGAGGCTGCAAGGTTCAACTTGAGCGGCTGCTTCAAGAAGCCGGCGTTTCTGCCCACTATTCAGACAAACGCAAGTCGAGCAATCCAATTGTGATGGCATTTAAAGGGACTCTTCGCCCTGAACAACAAATTGTCGCTGAACAGATGCTCGGCTATGAAGACGGGATCATGTCCGCACCGACGGGGTTCGGCAAAACCGTCATCGGAGCTTATCTTATTGCTGCCATTGGTCTTCCAACGCTCGTCATCGTTCCTAAAACTGCGCTCATTGCCCAATGGAAATCCCAACTCGAACGATTTCTCGACATCACGGACAACAGAGAGCCCGTCCGAACCCCAAAGGGACGAATCAGCAAAAGACAGCCTCCGCTCATTGGGCAAATCGGAGGAGGCAAGACCGCCATAAGCCGTCTCATCGACATTGCTTCATTCCAGTCGCTATCCGGCAAGGATCCCCAAACCGGCGAGTCATTAGCCAAGGAGTTCGTTCGCGATTACAGTCTCATCATCTGTGACGAATGCCACCATGCGGCCGCGCCACAGCTTGAGCTTGTCCTCAAGTCCGCTCCTGCCAAATATGTATATGGCCTTTCCGCAACGCCCGAGCGTTCGGACGGACTCACACGGGCACTCTCGATGCTCTGCGGCCCGGTTCGCTATGTCGTCGATCCAAAAACGCAAGCAATCCAGCAGGGGATTCAGCGCATTGTTAGACCGCGTTTCACCGGAATTCGATTACCCACCTACGAACCAGGAGCATCCTTTAACCAAATTCTCGATCTCCTGTGTGTCCACGCCGCGAGAAACGAAGCAATTATCGAGGACGCCCTCGAGGCCGCATCAAACGGCCGGCATCCGCTTGTGCTATCTAAAAGAAAAAAGCATGCCGAAGAGCTATGCAGGCTACTTCAAAGCCGTGGACACGAACCCATACTCTTAACCGGAGAAATCGACGCCAAAGAAAGAAAAGCAATACTGAAGAGTCTTCCCAGCTTTGAGCATGAGCATCGAATCATCGTCGCAACTGAAAGTCTTCTGGGCGAGGGCTTCGACCTGTCTTACCTTGACACTTTGCTCATTGCCACTCCAATATCTTGGGACGGCAGCATAACGCAGCAGGCAGGTAGGCTACACAGAAGCCACGAGGGCAAACAGCGGGTTGAGATATTCGACTATGTTGACCTGTCGATACCCATGTTCGCGCGCATGTACCAAAAGAGGCTCAAGACCTACGCCAAGCTGGGATATAAAGTCTTTGCGGCAAACGACAACAGACAGGACGATCGAAATATCCTCGTTAGGTCGGCAAGAGCCGTGGAGGCTTTAGCGAATGACATCGAGAACGCATCGAAAAGCATTTTTATTGCCGCACCCTACGCGTCCGCCGCATGCCTTGAAAAGCTCGCCGCCGCACTCGCGGATGCCGCTACCCGTGGAATTGCCCTTGAGATTTCTATTGCTTCAACTCCACGCGATGACGTGAAAGCGATTTTTGCCGAGATGAACGTCAACTATCTCATCAAAGCCGAAGGACGCCTGTGCGCATCAGTGATTGACGAGGAAACTGTCTGGTACGGAGCTATTCCGTTGCTGGCTTTCCCAAAGAAAGAAGACTGCAGCATTCGTTTCAAAAGCAGCGAAGTCGCAGCCGAGCTTTTGAGCGAAATTCAGCGAAAAGTGGAACCGGAGGCCGCGGCGACGAACGGGGTACCCCCAGCAGTTGCGGTTAAATAGGGACTGTTTTTGACTTATTAGCCGTCAATCAATCCCTATTCCACCGCAACTTAGAAATCGGCAATCAGCCCTGCGGGCCCTGGAACAGCTCCTCATGCGAGCCCATTCTGACCAGCCGGATCACAGGATTAGTCTTATGCGGTAAGTAGAGAACGACCGCGTCGACCAAGCCATCGGATAGGTGGAAATCGATGTGGCCGTTGTAGTTTCCGCCCGGGTTTGAAAGCTCATGGGCGCCATATTCCGCGGGAAGCAAGCCGTGAGCTGCAAGCTCTGCGACTGCCGCCTTAAACTCACTCTTTAGCTGCGGATGCATGCGCATCGTTCGTTTGTAGTCCGCCTTAAATTGAGCCTCGACTTTAATCTCGAACATCGCTATTCCTCATCGAGGAATGTCATAAGCTCATCAGCGTTGTTGAATGACGGGCTATCGTCCGGCAAAATCCCCAACTCATGAGCCTCGGCGATCACCATGGCACGCCTCGTCGCCTCGTTAGGCACCTCCGCCCTTCCTACAATCTCAAAAGGAATCTTTCGCTGATTTACAAGCTGCCGAACGGCAAGATTGAGATAGGAATTGAGGCTGAGGCCGACCGAATCCAAGAACTCAGTCGCCTGCTCCTTGAGCCCCTCTTCGATGCGAACCGTCGTAGGCTTAACCGTTGCAGTAGACATACGCGACCTCCTCGCCCTCGTCTTTTACGTCAGTATACCCAATATAAATGTCAACCTGACGTTAGATAGCATCAGATTGCCATGCATATTCATGTCGCTGTGGGCACGATTGCTCTACATCAACCCGCCGAGCGCAATGTCGACGGCCTCGTTGAAGTCGTCAGTAATGTGTACCAGATCCGGATCGAGCGGGCTGATCATACCGGCGTCCATCACCGGGCCGTTGAGCCAGTCGAACAGGCCCTGCCAGTACTCGGTTCCCACCAAAACGAGCGGCATGCGCTTGACCTTGTGCGTCTGTACCAGCGTGAGCACCTCGAACATCTCGTCGAGCGTACCAAAGCCACCAGGAAACACGATGGCGCCCGAGCTGTATTTGACGAACATGGTCTTGCGCACAAAGAAGTAACGGAAGTCCATGCCAAGGTTCACGTATTTGTTGAGCCCGTGCTCGTGCGGCAGCTCGATACCCAAGCCGACCGACTTGCCGTTGACACTCGCCGCTCCCCTGTTGGCCGCTTCCATGATGCCGGGGCCGCCGCCGGTGATGACCGCCACGCCACGTTGCGCGATCTTGCGCCCGACGGTACGCGCCGCCTTGTAGAGCGGATCGGTCTTGGGCGTGCGGGCGCTACCGAAGATGGTCACCGCAGGACCAAGCTCGGCAAGCGCGCCAAAACCATCGACAAACTCTGCCTGGATGCGCAGCACGCGCCACGGATCAGCATGCAGCCAGTCGGTCGAGTCCTCGGGCGCCAGCAGGTTGGCGTAGGTATTGTCCTTGGGAATCATGGGGCCGCGCATGACCACGGGGCCGCGGCGGTACGTCTCGTCGTAGGCTGGCTCGCCCTCGACATTCTCGTTCTTAATCATGGGTGCTCCTATCGAGAAAAAGAAAAACGGGCGGGGTCGACGCCATGCGCCAAACATCCGCCCGAACATCAACTATTCGGTATGGTACCCACGATGCATCAAGTGCTTGCAAGCTATCGGTCATCGGTCGCGCAGACGGTGTTAGCGAACGTGATGACCGGCCGGCGCTCGCCCCTTGCCGTTGCCTGCGCTCTGCAAGCGCCCGTGCCGCTCTTAGTAGTCCACCGCCGCAGGACTGTTCATCCAGTCGCTCACAAACGCGCCGTAGCGGCCCTCGATAATGGCCTGACGGGCACGCTGCATAAGGTTGAGCAGGTAGTAGATGTTGTGCATCGAGAGCAAAATGCCGCCGAGCATCTCCTTCTGCGTGACCATGTGACGGATGAGCGCGCGGCTGTAACCGCCCGTGCACACCGGGCAGGTGCAGGTGGGATCGATGGGGCCGTCGTCGTGCGCAAAGCGCGCGTTGCGGAAGTTAAGGCGACCCTCGCTGGAGAACGCCGTACCCATGCGGCCGGTGCGCGTCGGCAGCACGCAGTCGAACATGTCGATGCCCACGCCAACGCCGCGCACGAGCGTGGTAGGGTTGCCGACGCCCATGAGGTAGCGCGGCTTGTGCTTAGGCATATACTCGGAAACCAGCGGCGCCAGTGTCTCGAACATGGTCTCGTGGTCCTCGCCCACCGAGTAGCCGCCGATGCCGTAACCGGGGAAGTCGCCGCACTCCTCCAGGTGGCGCAGCGATCGCAGGCGCAGATCCAGATGCATGCCACCCTGGACGATGCCAAAAAGTGCCTGGTCATCACGGGTGTGGGCCTTGTAGCAGCGCTCGGCCCACATACTCGACAGCTCCACGGCGCGCTCGACGTAGGCGCGCGTGGCGGGATAGCCGGGGCACTGGTCGAGCTGCATGCAAATGTCGGAACCGAGCTTCATGGCGATTTCCATGTTGTCCTCGGGCGTCCAGAACACGTGGCGACCGTCGTAGTCGTTGACGATAAAGCGCACGCCCTCGTCGGTGAGCTTGACGGCGTCGTTATGGCTAAAGACCTGGAATCCGCCCGAGTCGGTGAGGATGGGGCCTTGCCAGTTCATGAACTTATGCAGTCCGCCCAGCTCGGCGATGGTGTCCTCGCCGGGGCGCATGGACAGGTGATAGGTATTGGCGAGCACGATCTGCGCACCGAGCTGCTTGACGGTCTCGGTGGGGATGCCCTTGACGTTTGCCTTGGTGCCCACGGGCATAAAGATCGGCGTCTCGATATCGCCGTGCGGGGTATGCAGCACGCCGGCACGCGCGTGCGTGGTCGGGTCCTCGGCGATCAGGTCGAATTTAAAAAGGCTCTGGTCCATAAACTGGAACTCCTTGGTTGCGGTTCATACGCAGACCATTATACGAGCAACCATCGAACCGCACCGACTCGACAGAAACTGGCGCATTAAACGACTAGTCGTTGGGGACAGTCTTCGCAGCCATCTTGCAAAGGAGTGTCCCAATCTGCCGGCACTCAGGGACTGTCCCCAAGTGCCGACAAGAGTGTCCCTTTCGACTAGTCATTTAAGAACATCCCCAACGACTACCCATGAGAGGCCTTCTGTCAACAACGCAAACGCCGATGCTATGGCACCGACAGACACTATGACCCAATCCGAGGGCACTAAAAAGATAGGAGCCCCCGCTCGTGACCGCGGGTCGGGGCTGCGACAATGATGTTG
>CAJLPX010000015.1 GCA_905208635.1 uncultured Collinsella sp.
GTGGCCGTGGCGGCGACCGTGGCGGTCGCGGCGGCTTTGGCGATCGCGGTGGCCGCGGCGGTGACCGCGGCGGTCGCGGTGGCGATCGCGGTGGCCGTGGCGGCTTTGGTGACCGTGGCGGCGACCGTGGCGGTCGCGGCGGCTTCGGCGGCAACCGTGGTGGTTATGGTGACCGCGGTGGCAACCGTGGCGGCTTTGGCGGCAACCGTGGTAACGACCGCGGCGGTCGCGGTGGCGATCGCGGCGGCCGCAACGGTGGCGGCTTCCGCGGCAACCGCTTCTAATTAGTTACGCGGTTCTACGAACCGCGTAACCAGTTGACGCTGCAAACGCCCCTAAGCGGCAATCTGACGTTCAATTTCAAGGGCGCGACCATAAGGTCAGCGCCCTTTCATTTCACGTCACCTTGCTCGCTTAGGGGCGTTTTCGCTGACTTATGCTCAACCTGCGGCGTTGTCTTGCTCCGGGGGTGGCAGTTGGGGACGTTCCTTTTCTGCCGGTAGTTTGGGACACTCCTTGTCAGGTAGTCATTGGGGACGTTCTTGTTTGACTAGTCGTTTAAGAACGTCCCCAACGACTACATAGCATGAGAGTGGATAATCTCCCGGTTTGAGTCTGCATTCAAGCTCAAAGTGGGAGATTATCCACTCTCGTTTTTGTTCTACCTACATTTGTAGGAACAGTTCGTGGAGGCGGGTGTCTTCATCGAGTTCGGGGTGGAAGGTTACGCCGAGCTGGTTGCCCTGGCGGGCGGCGACGATGCGGCCATCGACCTCTGCCAAGGCCTTGGCGTCGCCGTGGACCTCGACGATGCGGGGCGCGCGGATAAATGTCAGCGGCACTTCACCGTCGATGCCGTCTACCTGTCCCTTGGTGCGAAAACTGCCGAGCTGTCTGCCATAGGCATTGCGCTCAACGAGCACATCCATGGTTGCCAAACGCGGCGTGCCCTTATCGTCATGAGCGGCAAGGTCGTGAGCCAGCAGAATCAGGCCGGCGCAGGTGCCCAGGACGGGCATGCCTTCAGCGATACGGGTACGAAGCTCATCGAGCATACCAAGCTCGGCAAGTAACTTGCCCTGAACGGTGGACTCGCCGCCGGGGAGGACCAGGCGGTCAAAGTTCTGCTGCAAATCGGCCGCCTGCCTCATCTCGATACAACGTGCGCCCAGCTCGGACAGTCTTGCCTCGTGCTCGGCAAAAGCGCCCTGGACCGCCAGCACGGCGACCGTTTGGTCTGCATAATCGCTCATGTGCGATCCTTTCTGCTGGACTAGCGCCCGCGCTCCTCCATGATGATCTCGATTTCGTCGGCGTTGATGCCCACCATGGCCTCGCCCAGGTCCTCCGAAAGCTCGGCGATGAGCTTGGCGTCGGTGAAGTTTGCCACGGCCTTGACGATGGCGGCGGCGCGCTTGGCGGGGTCGCCGCTCTTAAAGATGCCCGAGCCAACAAAGACGCCCTCGGCGCCCAGCTGCATCATCAGCGCGGCGTCGGCGGGGGTCGCGACTCCGCCGGCGGCAAAGTTTACGACGGGGAGCTTGCCCGTGGCATGGACCTCGCGCACCAGCTCGACCGGAACCTGCAGCTGCTTGGCTGCCTCAAAGAGCTCGTCGTCGCGCAGAGCAACAACGTCGCGGATCTGCTTTTGGATCTTGCGCATGTGACGCACGGCCTGAACGACGTCGCCCGTGCCCGGCTCGCCCTTGGTACGAATCATCGTGGCGCCCTCAGCAACACGGCGCAACGCCTCGCCCAGATCGCGGGCGCCGCAGACAAACGGCACGTCAAACTGGGTCTTGTCGATGTGATAGACGTCATCGGCAGGGGAGAGGACCTCGGACTCATCGATGTAATCGATCTCGATGGCCTGCAGGACCTGCGCCTCGACAATGTGACCGATGCGACACTTGGCCATAACGGGGATGGAGACGGCCTCCTGGATGCCCTTGATCATCTTGGGGTCGCTCATGCGCGACACACCACCTGCGGCACGGATATCGGCCGGGATGCGCTCGAGTGCCATGACGGCGCAGGCGCCTGCCTCTTCGGCGACGCGTGCTTGCTCGGGCGTGGTGACGTCCATGATGACGCCGCCCTTGAGCATCTGCGCGAGCTCGCGATTGAGTTTGACGCGATCGGCCTTGTTGGTCTGTTCTGCCATGGTTGCTCCCTTGGTTGGCATGTGCATTGCTTGACGGAACATCCTATCGGGGAGCTGGGTATGGCGAAATACTCAGTTTTCGAGATAATTACAAGGTCAGACTAATACCAGAATGAATGACTTAATAAGGTCAGGTGACAAACTCATGCTTGACTACAATTTGGAAAAACGCGGCGAGGCATCGCTTTATGAGTATATTTATCAGCAAATTCGAGATGATATCGTTGCTGGACGCATTGCGGCGGGGGAGCATCTTCCGTCTAAGCGCGCCTTTGCCAGTCATCTGGGAATCAGTGTCATTACTATCGAGAATGCATATAGCCAGTTGCTTGCCGAGGGCTATATTTGCTCAATGCCGCGTCGTGGCTACTACGCTTGCGAACTTCCGGATGCACCGGTTTTGGCTTCGGCTGCGGAGGGCATCGACCGAGATGCCGTCTCTGTGGGCCCCAGCGCGTATGATGTCAACGGACAGGTCGAGCGATTCGATGCGCTCTCTCCTTCCGCTTTGGAGGCGGCGCGGCTTTGGCAAAGCGCGCTACGGGCGACGCTGGCATCCGAAGACGAACGCGAAATCTTTTCGACCGCGCCGGCACAGGGCACCGCTCGGCTACGACGCGCAATTGCTCACCATCTGCGCGGGACAAGGGGCATGAATGTCGACCCCGACAACATCGTTATCGGTGCGGGCGCCCAGCTGCTCGATACCATGTTGGTTCAGTTGCTTGGCGCGGACAAGGTGTATGCCGTCGAGGATCCAGGCTATTTGCGCTTGACGCGCATCTATCAGGTCATGGGTTGCGAAGTGCGGCATGTCCCGTTGGATGCTGAGGGCGTGGACTTGAGCGCGCTGCAGAAAACCGGGACCGATGTCCTTCACCTGATGCCGTCTCATCAGTATCCGACCGGTCTTGTGACGAGCATTGCGCGTCGCTATGCGCTGCTGAGCTGGGCCGCCGAGCGGCCAGGTCGGTATCTCATCGAAGATGACTTTGATTGTGAGTTTCGCCTTGCCGGCAAGCCGATTCCCGCGCTCGCGTCGATCGATGCCGCCCAGTCGGTTATCTACACCAACACGTTTTCGAAGAGCCTTTCATCGGCGTTGCGTTTGGCGTACATGGTGCTGCCCGATGAGCTAATGGAGAGGTTTAAACGCAACCTTGGTTTCTACGCCTCGTCGGTAAGTTCTGTTGATCAGGTTGCCTTGGCGCGTTTGCTGGAATCGGGTGATTACGAGCGACATGTGAACCGCGTGCGCGTTCGTGCTCGCGAGGCGCGTGATGGCCTGGCGGCGCTTGTACGGAAAGCGTTTCCGGCAGGGGAAGTCTCGATCGAGTACGCGGACGCCGGCCTTTACTGCGTCGTGGCCGTGGAGCGTGACGCGGGCGGAAGCTCTTTTGCACGGGCCCTCACGCGCTCGAGCATCCCTTTTATCGATATCGGTGACTGTTTTTGGTGTGCCGATGGCGCATCTGTCCCTGAAAACTCAACTCAAATTCTTGTTCAGTATGACGATCTGAGTCCAAAAGTACTAACTACCTTGGAATTGCAGCTAATGGGGGGGGGCATTCTGCAACCTAAGTGAGTAGACTTTTAGCACTTTGGCGACCAGGCAGTTTTGTAACAAGCTATCTACCTGCGGTTTTGAAAAGCAGGATGACCGGCCTGCTCGGGATGTTCAAAAAAGTCTACTCACTTGCCGCGCAAAGCTCCTGCATGAGAAAAAAATGGGGTTTTCAACAGGGCTTCGTCCAGCTCTCGGCAAGCTTTTGGCCAGTTGGGGAGGGCTGTTGAAAACTTGGCAGTCCGTTCGGCGCCATTTTTGGTGCGTTCGCGCCAATGCGTGACTGACTGGGTTGAAATTCGTGTTTTCCTGTGCCTATGAAGGATTTACTTTGTGACATATCAGCTTTTAGGTACTGGCGTTTGCCTCCTCAAGTCCGCGCTTTGTGTCCGCCGCTTCCACGACCGGAAGAAGACCGGCAGCGATATGATCTCGCCCGCAACCCGACGGCTGCGGTCGCGCTCGGTTTTCCGTTGTATACATTGGTTCGGTCGAGAAACAAACGGACTTGTCCTGCCAGCATTAGGCAGCGGCTGTTTCTTGGTGAGCTTCCCAGGGAATCCGTGCTGGAAACGGAGCATGGGGTTTTGATTACGTCTCCTCTACTGACGGCATTCATCATGTTGCGGCATCTGACGGATCTTCAGCTTCTTTTGGTATTGGCGGAGATGTGTGGCTTGTTTGCGGTGTGTGCCCTGCCGGCGGCACTTGAGGCGGAGCTTTCGCGTGCAATTGATTCGGGCGCGATTTCGACAACGTTCGGTTGGGTGCGCTGCCCGTCCGAGGACGGCACCGCCTCAAATTTATGGCGTCGAGACGCTTTGGTTTTGGGCGGAGACCTTGACCGTTTTTGTTCAGATGTTTGCGGGATGCGTTACGGCAATAGATTTATAGCGGTATCGCAACTCGTTCCATTGGGCGCCGCGTCGCCTTTTGAGGTCGAGGCGTATTTGCTACTTGCACTGCCGCGATCCCTGGGAGGCGAAGGTTTTTGCGGCATAGAGCTTAATGTTGAAGTGATGCTAAGCACAAGTGCTCGAGCGATTGTGGGAAAGTCCCGTGTATATATCGACCTACTTCTTTCTTCGCCGGACGGCAGGCGACAGGTGGCCATTGAATGTCAGGGAAAGGCCTCGCACGGACGCGCAGGGGATGGCTTGCGTGACGCTGACCGCATGACGGCCCTTCAGGCCATGGGCTACGATGTACTTCTCCTGACACACAGACAGATATCCGATGAGGGTAGATTCCACGCGATCGTTAAGGCCGTATGCAGGATGCTCGATGCTGAATACCGTGATAAAAGCTCAGATGAGCAAAGGGCTGAGACATTACTCCGGTCTGAACTATTCGTTGACTGGACAAAATTGGGAGTAATTGACGGAAAGATGCCCGTTAGACACAAAACAGCTCGATCGTGGACGGCTGCGGTTCTAAGTGAGTAGGCTTTTGGCACTTTGGCGACCAGGCCGTTTTGAAACAAGTCATTTACCTGCGACTTTATAAAGCAATACGGATGGTCTGCTCGGCAAGTTTCGAAAAGTCTACTCACTTAGTTTTTGACGAGAAACCGATGCCGAAGATAGCTCTATTTCAGGGCGTTAACGAGTCCTCGAGACACAAAAAGGCCCGAACCAATACGGTCCGGGCCTTCTTCGAGCTAGAGGTTATGTCTCAGGCAGTTGGCTTAGCCAAAGTAGCGCTTGAGCAGGCCAGCGAAAGCCTTGCCGTGGCGAGCCTCGTCGCGAGCCATCTCGTGCACGGTGTCGTGGATGGCATCGAGGCCAGCGGCCTTGGCGCGCTTGGCAAGATCGGTTTTGCCGGCGGTGGCGCCGTTCTCGGCCTCAACGCGCATCTCGAGGTTCTTCTTGGTGGAGTCGGTCACGACCTCGCCCAGAAGCTCGGCGAACTTGGCGGCGTGCTCGGCCTCCTCGTGGGCAGCCTTCTCCCAGTACAGGCCGATCTCGGGATAGCCCTCGCGATGGGCGACGCGAGCCATGGCCAGGTACATGCCGACCTCAGAGCACTCGCCCTCAAAGTTGGCGCGCAGGTCGGCAACGATGTCCTCGGAGACGCCCTCCATCTTGGCGACGCCCACGACGTGCTCGGCAGCCCACTCGAGCTGGCCCTCCTCCTGCTTCAGGAAGCGAGAGCCGGGAACGCCGCACTGGGGGCACTTGAAATCCTCGGGCAGCTGGTCGCCGTCGAACTCTTCCACATAACCGCAAACGGGGCAAACAAACTTCATGATTCGATCCTTTCGATCGATGGCGATGGTGCGCTCGTCCGGTCCCGTAAGGGCCCTCTCCGGACGTGCGTCTTGACGAGTTCTATTATCCATAAATGAGACCGAATGTGAAGCCTATTAGGAATGATTTTTAATAAAACAATTTAAGCATGTGTAGATGTTGATTGATTAACGATTGCTAGACCTCGTGCGACCTCCGATGAGTACAATCGGTCGAGCAAATGTTGACCAATCAACAAATGAAGGAGCTTCCTTTATGCATCTAGCCCGCCGCGCCTGGTGCCGAACGTATCAAACGGTTTTTCGCATCGCATTGCCGGTGCTGCCCTATACCGAGCCACGCATTTTAGAGCACGCTGAGGAAGTGCCCGCAGTGCTTCAAAAGCGTTCAATACACCATGTTCTTATCGTGACAGATCCCGGCATTGCCCGTCTGGGGCTCACGGCACCGCTCGAGACAGCGCTCGCGTCCAAGGGAATTAGCGCTGCGGTCTATGCCGAAACACGTGCGAACCCCACGGTCTCAAACGTGGAGGAAGCGGCATCTCTGTATCGAGAGAGCACCTGCCAGGCCATTATCGGCTTTGGCGGCGGTTCGGCCATGGACTGCGCCAAGGGCGTGGGCGCGCGCATCGCGCAGCCAAAGAAGCCCATCAACAAGATGCGCGGCCTGTTGCGTATCCATCGTCGCCTGCCGCTGCTCATCGCCGTTCCCACCACGGCGGGCACGGGAAGCGAGGTCACGCTTGCAGCGGTAATTACCGACGACGAGACGCACTACAAGTATCCCATTAACGACTTTGTGCTGATCCCGCGCTTTGCGGTGCACGACCCCGAGTTTACGCGCGGCCTGCCCGCCTCCATTACGGGGCAAACGGGCATGGACGCCCTGACGCATGCCGTCGAGGCCTTTATCGGGTGCAGCACCACGCCCTATACGCGCAAGATGGCGCGCCAGGCGGTGCAGCTCATCCACGACAATTTGCTCGAGGCCTATGAGTGCGGTGGCAACATGCGTGCGCGCCGCAATATGCTTTCGGCGGCGTATAAAGCGGGCGTTGCCTTTACGCGCTCTTATGTTGGATACGTCCATGCCATCGCGCACAGCCTGGGCGGGCGTTACGGGATTCCCCACGGCTTGGCCAACGCCATCATCCTGCCGCACATGCTTCGCGCCTATGGCGAAGCTGCTGCTCCCAAGCTCGCCGATCTCGCCCGCATGGCCGGCATTGCGCCGGCTAATGCGCTGGACAACGTGGCTGCTGAGGCCTTTATCGATTGGGTCGACCGCATGAACGCCGCCTTGGGCATACCCAAATATGTGACGGGCATTCGCCGCTCCGATATTCCACAAATGGCGGCCCATGCCGATGCCGAGGCCAATCCGCTATACCCCGTTCCGCTTCTAATGGACCGTTTGGAGCTCGAGCGTATGTACGAGGTCGTCGCGGGTGGTATGTTTGAGGGCGAGAATTAGGAGGGTCCATGAACACCGAGGAAATTGCGCGCATCGTCGGCGATCAGCGCGCCTACTTTAAGACACACGCCACGTTTGATGTCGATGCTCGACGTCGTGCGCTCGTGAGTTTACGCGATGCGGTGCGGGCCCACGAGGCCGATATTGCCCATGCGCTCAAGACCGATTTGGGAAAGTCGCATGACGAGGCGTATATGTGCGAGATCGGCACCTCGCTTTCCGAGATTCGTTATCAGATTGCGCATGTGGCTCGATGGAGTCGCTCGCGCCTGCGTCCGTGTGACCTCGCCAACGCCGTGAGTGTGTGCAAGACGCAGTCCGTGCCCTATGGCGTCACACTCATCATGGCTCCGTGGAACTACCCGTTTTTGCTAACGCTCGAGCCGCTTGCCGGCGCCCTTGCCGCGGGCAATACCGTGGTCATCAAGCCGAGTGCCTATGCTCCGGCATCGAGCGCGGTGCTCAGGCAGATTTGCGAGGAAGCATTTGATCCGCGCCTGGTGACGGTTGTAGAAGGCGGCCGTGCCGAGAACGAAGCGCTGCTCGATGAGTGCTGGGACAAGATCTTCTTTACCGGCAGCGTTCCGGTCGGCAAACTCGTCATGGAGCGGGCAAGTAAAAACCTGACGCCCGTGACGCTTGAGCTGGGCGGAAAGAGTCCCTGCATTGTGGATGCGACGGCAAACTTGAAGGTCGCGGCACGGCGCATCGCCTTTGGTAAATGGCTCAACGTGGGCCAGACCTGTGTAGCGCCCGACTATCTGCTGGTCGACGTGCACGTGCACGATGAGTTGTTGGGCCTCATCAAGGAGGAGGTCCGCCGCATGTTTGGCGAGCATCCGCTCGACAACGAGGATTACGGCCACATCGTCAACGCCAAGCATTTTGCGCGCGTGCGCGGGCTGATCGATCCCGACAAGGTTGTGCTGGGAGGCACGGCGCGCGAGTCGTCGCTCAAGATTGAGCCGACGATCCTAGACGGCGTGTCCCCCGATGACGCCGTGATGCAGGAAGAAATCTTCAGTCCCATCTTGCCGGTGCTGACGTTTGAGAGCTTAGACGAGGCCGAGGCGTTTATTACGGATCGTCCGACACCGCTGGCCTTATATATCTTTAGCCAGGACCGCGCAGTTCAGGAGCGCTTTGTGCGCCATGTGCCCTTTGGCGGCGGCTGCGTCAACGACACGATCATGCATCTGGCTACGAGCCATATGGGCTTTGGCGGCATGGGTGCGAGCGGTATGGGCCAGTACCATGGCCGCGAGAGCTTCGATACGTTTAGCCACAAGAAGAGCATCGTGAACAAAGCAACATGGCTGGACGTGCCATTCCGCTATGCCCCTTATGCAAGCTGGAAGCACAAGTTCGTGCGCATGTTTGTGCATTAGAATCAGATGACATAGGGATAAACAAAGTGGCCGTCCCCGCGTAAGCGAAGACGGCCATTTCTCACGATGAAAACGTGTATCGGAGTTGGCAAGACCCGCTGTCACGGGTGCCATCCGTGTTCCTATCTTATCTGCAAGCGTTCCGTTGCGCAAGCGTTGCGGCAAACGATTGAAAGACACGGACGGGGTGAATTTGTGTCCGCACGAACCCGTAGACTTCTCAACTATGTGGTGGATACTCGCTAATCGGTGATGGAGGCGGTCATGTTTGATGACGATGACCTGTTCAATCTGGTAGACGATCCGTTTGAGTGGGATTCGCTGCTCGATGACGATGAGTTGGAGCAGGACCGCAAAAAGCAAAAGGATAAGAACGCCCGGGGTAAAGGTTCGAATAAAAAGGACAAGCGCCGCCGAGGTCTGTTCGGTGGGCTCTTTGGGTAATTGTCGCATCGCTGCGTCTGTATACTAGACAGGTCTTATACGCGTTGCGAAATGAGGACAGAGACGATGATGTGGTTTACCGCCGACCTGCACCTGGGCGATACGAATATCCTGCACGACATGGATCGACCGTTTGACTCGGTCGAGGAGATGAACCGCCGTGTCATCGATGCCATCAACGAGTGCGTGGCTGTGGACGACCGCCTTTATGTCCTGGGAGACTTTACGTATCGATTGCCCATGGTGGAGGCGGTGCGCCTGCGCGAGCGCATCGAATGTCAGAACGTAACGCTCATCTGCGGTAACCATGACGGCGACTGGGAAGATCCAGACGCGCCGCACATTTGGGATGAGGTGCGCGATTATCTGGAGGTCGCCCCCGGTTACGCTAAGGGCCATCGCCTGGTAATGAGCCATTACCCCATGCTCAGCTGGAACGGCAAGGCGCGTGGCGCCATCATGTTGCACGGGCATATCCACAGCAGGGGAGACCGCACCAACGCGCGCAACCGCGATCGCGAGCGCCCCATCTTTCGCTATGATGTCGGCCTCGATGCCAACGAGTACAAGCCCGTAAGCCGTGACCAAATCCTAGGCTTCTTTGGACTGTAGCTGTAAGTGCAGGTAGAATGAACGCGCCGCGCGGATGGTCTGTGCGGCGCGTTTCAGTAGGAGCGATGAATCCATGAGGGCTATCCAGCGCATTAACCATAACGCTGCCATCTGCGAAGACGGCGCGGGGCGTCAGCTTATCGCGCTGGGTCGTGGTATCGGCTTTGGCGATATGTCGCATGAGGTCGACCTGGATGTCATCACGCGTACCTTTTACGGCATTGATTCAAAGTACCTGGCGTTTATCGATGAGGTCGATCCCGAGGTGCTGGAGTTTTCTGCTCAGCTGGCCGATATCGCGACCGGACAGCTTTCGTACGAATTGAGTCCTAACCTTCCCATTACATTGGCAGACCATATTCAGTTTGCCATTAAGCGTGCCCGCGAACACATGGTGGTGTCGTTGCCGCTTGAGCGCGATCTTGAGCAGCTGCATCCCATCGAATACCGCTTGGGCGAGCTGGCTGTTCGCGGTATCCAGAAGAGCTTTCATGTGCGCATGCCCCGAAGCGAGGCCGCGGGCATTGCCATGTCGATTGTCAACGCATCGGTTAAGCCGAGCGAGCGGCGCGTGCTTGCCGAGCAGCACGAGGAGCGACTGCTCGATATGACGGTCGCGATTATTCAAGAAGAGTTGGGTGTGACGGTCGATCGCTCGTCGTTCGCCTTTGCCCGCTTTGCCACTCATGTGCGCTATCTGCTCGACCGCGTGGCAAAGAAAGAGCCGATCGATACCGAGAACTCCGGTCTTTACGACGTGCTCGTGGAGCAGTATCCGGCGGCATCGCGTTGCGCTCACCGTGTCGACGATCTGATTCAAGAGACCTTTGGCGAGCCATTGGCCCAAGAGGAGCTCGTCTATCTGATCATGCATGTGAATCGCGTGACTTCTGTCCACTCGGATAAATAGGCTCTCTGGTATTTCCTTTCCGTCATGGCGACCGTTCGCGGGTCGTTTGCTACCGTTCGTCGGTAATCTGAGCCGCAACGAACGCATCTGCCGCATATACTCGCCGTGTGTTGGGTGTTACTCACGGCGCAGCTCCGAGAGGCACTACCGATTCTGCCGAGGCCATAATTGGGTCTCTGTCGGTTGTGCGCGGGGCTTTTTCATGTCGATCCACCCGGGAATCACATGCAAATCAATCTCTTGCCAACTGATGTCGCGCGCTGCGCAGGCGCGAGCGGAATTGTGCGTCTTGGTGCCGTGAAGTCCCACGGCCTTTAGTTGGAAGAGAAGGGATTCGACATGGCTGTCGATAACAAGAAGATTGCCGAGGACGTGCTTGCTGCCGTCGGCGGCGCCTCCAATGTGACGAACGCGACGCACTGCATGACCCGCCTGCGTCTGAACCTCAAGGATCAGTCCATTCCCAATGACGATGAAGTAAAGAAGATCAAGGGCGTGCTGGGTGCACAGTGGTCTGGCGGCCAGTATCAGGTCATCATTGGCCAGAACGTGCCGAAGGTCTATGACGCCGCCATTGCGCTGGGCGTCAAGGGCGAAGGCTCCATTGACGAGAACCTCGATGACGGCATCAAGGAGCCACTGACGGTCAAGACTGCAGGCAAGAAGGCCCTTAACTACCTGTCCAAGACAATGTGCATGACGATCCCCATTATCATGGGCGCCGCCATGTTCCGCACACTTGCCGTACTTTGCGGCGACGGCATGCTCGGTATCTGGTCTGCTGATTCCGACATCTACAACTTCTTCTACAACTGGATTTACAACGCAGGCTATTATTTCCTCCCTGTTTATCTGGGTTGGGCTGCCGCAAAGCAGCTCGGCTGCAGCCAGCCGCTCGGCATGATGCTCGGCGGCGTGCTCATTGCCCCTGAGTTCATGACGCTGGTCAACGCTGCGGCGGATTCGGGTGCTACGACCACGATGGTTTACGGCGTGCTCCCGGCTCAGCTGAACAACTATTCTGCGACCGTGCTCCCCATGCTGCTGTCTATGCCGGTGCTGATGGTCGTCGAGAAGTTCATGAAGAAGATCATCCCCGACATGCTCTCCACGGTGTTTGTGCCCGTGTGCACCATGGCTGTGATGACCCCCGTTTCCCTGTGCGCCCTAGCTCCGATTGGTTCCATTCTGGGCGACCTGGTCGGCAACTTTATGTTCGGCCTCGGAAACGCTGGCGGCATCGTCACGATCCTCTCCCTCGTCGCCATTGCTGCGCTTTGGGAGTTCCTGGTTATGACCGGTATGCACCAGGTTCTGATTGCCCTCGGCATTGTGCAGGTGCTCACCTCAGGGTCTGACTCCTGCGTTATGGTCGCGGGTGCTATCGCTCAGTTCGCCACGTGGGGCATGGCCTTCGGTGCCTTCCTGCGCCTTAAGGAGGTCGACGAAAAGGGCGCTATGCTTGGTTTCTCGCTCTCCGGCATTGTCGGTGGCGTGACGGAGCCCGCGCTGTATGGCTGCGGCTTTAAGTATACTCGCTGCCTGGGTGCCATGGTCGCGGGCGGCGCTATCGGCGGCCTGATCGCGGCTCTCACTAATGTGACCACGTATGTTTTGGGCGCAACTAATATCCTTGGTATTACAGGTTATGTTGCAGGCGGAACTGCTAATCTCGTATGGGGCTGCGTTGCATCGGGCACTGCATTTGTTGCCGCCGCTGCCATCGCCTACTTCTTTGGCTTTACCAAGGAGCAGCTCGACGAAGACGCTGCTGCCGCCAAAGCCTAAAGCATCCGTTCGGTAGGACAATTATCTGGGGCACTTGGCTGCGCTTCAAGTGTCCCTTTCCGTAGATGGGGGTCAATATGAAGCAATTGCTCATTCGTGCCGACGATATCGGTTATTCGTATGCCGTTAACCTGGGGATTGCCCGCAGTATCAATGAGGGTCTGGTGCGCTCGGCGGGCTTGATGGCCAATATGCCCGAGGCCGAGCGTGGCTGGTCGCTCGTGGCGGACGCCGGCATTGCGGTGGGCCAGCATACCAACGTGTGCCTGGGCAAGCCGTGTGCCGACCCGGAGCTCATTCCGAGTATGCTCAACGAGAGCGGTGAGTTCCATAGCAGCCGTACCTTCCGCGAGCATTTTAAGCGCGGCGAAGAACTGATCGACTTTGATGAGGCCTGCATCGAGATCCGCGCGCAGCATGACCGCTTTGTAGAGATTGTGGGCCGCGAACCCGATTACTTTGAGCCCCATGCCGTCATGAGCAAAAACCTTAACCGAGCGATCTCGGCGGTTGCTAAGGAACTGGGCCTTAAGGAACAGAAGGCGAGCTTCGACCCCACGGCGGTTGTGCGATGCGGCGCCACCGACCTGCGCATGGTGATGCACTCGATGGAGCCGGGCTACGAACCCAAGGACTCGATTATGCGGACGGTTCGCGAGATGGCGGACGGCGAGACGGTCGTCTTTGTGTGCCATCCGGGCTATCTCGATCGTTTTATCTTGGAGAACAGCTCGCTTACGACCGATCGCACCAAGGAAGTCGATGCGCTGATCGACCCCGAGCTTCGCGCTTGGCTTGAGTCTCAATCCGATCTTCGCCTGATCGACTACCGCGACCTGTAAGGACCCAAGCCACCACAAAGGGGATAGGCACCCTCGCGGTGGATCTGGCGCCGTTGCCATTATGGCTGCGGCGCCTTTTTTGTCCGCGTGGCGCGGTAGAGTGTAGAAGGTTGAAATTTGCGTCCATCGAGGAGCTGCTATGAACGAGATCAAGTGCCCGCATTGCGGCGAAGTTTTTAAGGTCGATGCGTCCGGTTATGCGGATATCGTCAAGCAGGTGCGCGATGCCGAGTTCTCGCGCGACCTGGACGAGCGTGTGAAGGCAGTCCAGCGCGAGGGCGAGCAGGCGTTGGAGCTTGAACGCTCACGCTCGACGGCTGCTTTGCAAAAGGCAGAGTCTCAGCGCGACGCTCAGCTTGTCGAGCAGAAGAACGCTGCAGCTCAGCAGCTGGCGCAAGAGCTCGCCAAGCGCGATGCGGAGCTTGCCGAGCTGCGCGCCAAGCTCGAGGGCGCTGCCGCAGAGCGCGAGAGCGCAAGCCAGCGTGCGGCGGTTGAGGCCCGTGCCGACGCTCAAAAGGAGAGCGCTGAGCTCCAGCGCGAGATCGACAATTTGCGTGCGCAGTTGGGGCGCAAGGATGATGAAGCCAAGCTTGCCGAGGCTTCGGCGCGCAATGCTGCTCAAAACGATTTAGCTGCACGTGATGCCCAGATTGCCGAGCTGCAGGCCAGACTTGCCGCGGCGGACAAGGCCCAGGAGATGGCGCTTGCCGCCGCTGCGGCTGAGTCGCAGCGTGAGCTCGATGCCGCTCGCAGTGAGGCTGAGCGCACACTTGCCGACTATCAGGCGAAAGTACAAGAGAAGTTTTCCGCCGCAAGGGCTCAGTCTGAGCAGCAGGCCGAGGGCCTGCGCGCACGGCTGCGCGAACAGGAGCTGACGGCCAAAATGAACCTATCAGAGGCGGTCGCCGCGGCGGAGCGAGAGCGCGATGAGGCACGTGCCAAGCTGACGAGTGAGCTGGCAGTGCGCGATTCTCGCGAGGAACAGGCCAAGGCGGCACATGAGCTTGAGCTTGCGCAGGCCAAGCGCGCGAGCGATGACCTAATTCGCTACAAGGATGAAGAGATTGAGCGCCTTAAGGACATGAAGGTTCGCCTGTCCACCAAGATGGTGGGCGAGTCGCTCGAGCAGCACTGCGAGACTGAGTTCAATCGTTTGCGTATGACCGCGTTTCCTAATGCGTACTTCGAGAAAGACAACGATGCGTCCGAGGGCACCAAGGGCGACTTTATCTTCCGCGAGTGCGACGCGAGCGGCAACGAGATCATCTCGATCATGTTCGAGATGAAAAATGAGAACGACGAGACTGCGACCAAACACAAAAACGAGGACTTCTTTAAGAAACTCGATCACGATCGCCGCCAAAAGGGCTGTGAGTACGCGGTACTCTGCACACTGCTCGAGCCCGAGAGCGAGCTTTACAACGCGGGAATCGTGGACGTGAGCTACCGCTACGAGAAGATGTACGTGATTCGCCCACAGTTTTTCATTCCCATGATTACGCTGCTGCGCAACGCCGCCATGGGTTCGCTGCACTATAAGCAGGAGCTGGCGGAGTACAAACAGCATAATATCGACGTCACGAACTTCGAGGCCAAGATGGAGAAGTTCAAGGACGGCTTCTCGCGCAACTACAACCTGGCGAGTAAGCAATTCGAGTCGGCAATCAAGGAAATCGATGCCGCCATCAAGCAGCTCGAGAAGACCAAGGACGATTTGCGCCGCAGCACCGAGAATCTGCGCCTGGCCCACAACAAGGCCGATGAGCTTACCATTCGCAAGCTCACGTGGGGCAACAAGACCATGAAAGCAGCGTTTGACGAAGCGCGCGAGGCAACGTCCGAGACAGGCGATGAGCCAGCCGAGGCGGATTCGTATGAGGTTGAGGATGCCGAATAAGGCATAGCATATAGTGCAAAAACGGGGCCGCTGGCGATATTGCCAACGGCCCCGTTTGTTTCGTTCCAGTATGTTTGGCTAGTTCTCGAGCAGGTCCTCGATAAAGCCGACGCGGTAGTTTTTGAAGATTACCTCGCCGCCGTCTTGCGTGGCGTCCAGATCGACATCGCCCATGATGCCAAAATCGTGGTCGCCATCCTCGTCGGCAAAGATCTGGTGCACGTGCCATACGTGCGCGGTCTTCTCGTCGGACTCATCGATGGAAAACATTGCGGCACTGCGGGCGTCTCCGTCGGTGAGAATTTCCTCATGCTGCTCATGGTAGGCATCGAGGGCCTTTTGCCAGCGGATCTCGCTCATGCCCCAGTCGTCGTCGAGTTCGCCCAGGTCGCGAATGTGCTCGCGGGCGGCAAGGGTCACGCGGCGGAAGAGTGCGTTGCGCACCAGCAGGGTGCAGCCACGGCGGTCTGCCACGACTTCATCGATGCCCTGCGGCGGTGCGGCGTCGAGTGCAGCGGGGTTGCCGGCGTTCTCCCACTCGTCCACCAGGCTCGAGTCCACCGAGCGCACCACAAAGCCCAGCCACGAGATAATGTCGCGCAGGCGTTCGTCGCGCTTCTCGATGGGCACGGTGCGGTCGAGCGAACGATAGGCCTCTGCCAGGTAGCGCAGCAAAATGCCCTCGGAGCGGGCGATGCCGAGCTTTTGAATGTAACCCTTAAAATCGCTCGCGCTTTCGAGCATATCGCGCAGAACGCTCTTGGGAGAGAGCTGATAGTCGTTGGCCCAGGGCACTTCCTGGCAGTACTTGTCAAAGGCGGCGTCGAGCAAATCCTCGAGCGGCTTTTCGTAGGTGACATCCTGGATGCGCTCCAGGCGTTCCTCATATTCGACGCCGTCAGCCTTCATTTCGGCCATCGCGCGGTCGCGCGCGGCGCGCTCCTGTGCGCGCAGCACCTGCTTGGGATCCTCGAGCGTTGCCTCGACCATTGAGATCAGATCCATGGTATAGGTCTCGCTCTCGGGATCGAGCAGCTCCAATGCGGCAAGTAAGAACGGCGAGAGCGGCTGATCGAGCGCGAAGTCCTCGGGCAGATCGACCGTCAGTGCGTAGTCGATGTCCGGCGCGGCGTCAGCCGGAGCGTCGGGTGCGGGCGGCACCTCGGTGCGCACGACGACGCCGGAATCGATGAGCGTGGCGAAGATCTCGTCGGCACGAACCTCGAGCTTAGCCTTTTCCTCGGGGGTCTGCAGGCTCGTCTCGATGAGGTCGTGTACGCGGGCTCGGGCATCGCCACCCTGCTCGACCACGCTAATCACCATGGAGTGCGTGATGCGCAGGCGCGGCTTGAGTGTCTCGGGCTGCGTCTCGATCAGGCGCTCGAACGTCTGCTTGTTCCAGGTGACAAAGCCCTCGGGGGCCTTCTTCTTTTTAATCTTGCGGAGCTTTTTGGGGTCGTCGCCCGCCTTGGCCATAAGCTTGGCATTCTCGATCTCGTGCTCGGGTGCCTCGGCGATGACCATGCCCTCGGTATCGAAGCCCGAGCGGCCGGCACGACCGGCAATCTGATGGAACTCGCGGGCGCGCAGACGACGCATCTTATAGCCATCGAACTTGGTGAGCGCGGTGAGCACCACGGTGTGGATGGGCACGTTGATACCGACGCCGAGCGTATCGGTGCCGCAGATGACGGGTAGCAGGCCCTGCTGCGCCAAGCGCTCGACCAGCAGGCGGTAGCGCGGCAACATGCCAGCATGGTGCACGCCGACGCCGCATCCGAGCAAGCGCTTGAGGATTTTGCCGAAGGCCGTCGAGAAGCTCGTGCCCTTGGCCGCCTCCTTGATGGCCTCGCGCTGCTCCTTGTTGGCAATGCCAAAATTGGCGAGCGACTGTGCCGTCGCAAGTGCGGCATCCTGGCTAAAGTGCACGATATAGAGTGGGGCCTCGTCGCGGCGCATGGCGAGCTCGACCGTGCCCTCGAGGGAGGTCGTCACATAGTCGTAACTCAGCGGAACAGGACGCGGGGCGTCGACGACCAGGTCGCAGGCAGCGCCGGTGTGCTCCTCGAGTGAGGCGGCGATGGCGGTGACATCGCCGAGCGTGGCGCTCATGAGCATAAACTGCGTATGGGGCAGAGTGAGCAGCGGCACCTGCCAGGCCCAGCCGCGGTCGGGGTCTGCAAAGTAGTGGAACTCGTCCATGGCGACGCAGCCAACATCGGCGTCCTCGCCCTCGCGCAGTGCGTCGTTGGCAAGAATCTCGGCCGTGCAGCAGATGACGGGTGCCTTGGTGTTGATATGCGTGTCGCCGGTGATCATACCGACGTTATCGCGGCCGAGCACCTGCACAAGGTCGAAAAACTTCTCGCTGACCAGAGCCTTGATGGGGGCCGTGTAATAGCAGCGTTTGCCCTGTGCCATGCCCATAAAGAGCATGCCCAGCGCGACAAGCGACTTGCCCGATCCGGTCGGCGTGCCCAGAATGACGTGATCGCCGGCGGCTAGATCCATGAGGGCCTCTTCCTGGTGGTCCCACAGCTCAATACCGCGATCGCTCGTCCATTCAAAGAAGCGCTCGAAGGCCTGGTCGGGCGTGAGCCACGGTTCGGGCTCGCTGCCGTCCTCGGGCTCCCACCAGGTGGGGGAGAGCGCACCGAGCGAGCCGAATTCGGCTTCGGTTCCCGTGCCGCCCGAGAATGAACTGGCGGCTCCGGCACCGGAGACGGTGCTGGCGGCGATATCTGTCGTGGTCTGTGCCATGTGTTTGCTTTCTCTCGCGATTGTCCGCCAACTATTATGGCGTAGCGTCGCATCGATGCGTTCGCAGGCAAGAAAATGCAGGAAATGGGCGTTCTGCCCAGCCGTTTAGTGTAGTCGCTAGCCAAGTGAGTAGACTTTTTGCGATATTGCGAGCACATGACTTTTGCGCAAGGGTTCTACCTGCGGTTTTATGTTTCGCTATGCGGGCTGTGCCTGGCTATTGCAAAAAAGTCTACTCACTTAGGTTTGAGGGCCGTTCGCTGGCGCCAATTTGCGCTTGTTTGCCGACGCCGCGACCATCAGAAGCCCCTATGACTCCTGCGGAAGGCGCTTTTTGCCTTTGCGGGCGCGGTTTCTAAAGTTCTCGACGGCCTCTTCCATGCCCAGAGGTACATAGGTGAGCCCATCGAGGTTTTCGGGCAGGTAGCAGGCAAGGCTTTGCTCCTGCGCGCGGCCCGCCGCGAGCTGTTCATTGCTGGGCTGCGCGCCGGGTGTGGCGCAAATGCCATAGACGACGGCACCCATCTCGCGCGTGCGGCATTCGTATTCGGTCTCGGGATGCCCGGGATGGTCGCGGCGGACGTCGTCGCTTACCCAAAGCGTGTCGTAGCCGGCCGTGGCAAACTGCCCTAGGGCGTAGTCGCGCAATGGCTTACTGTCGGTTCGCAGTGTGACGGTGGCGCCGGCTGAAAAGAGCGGGCGGTAGAGCATCAGATGGTCGACATGGACGAGTCGTTTTTTGGCGTACTTGGCCTTGGGCTGCGGCGTGGGAAAGTTGATGGTTATGGCGTCGAGCTCGCCTGCGGCAAACAGCCGCGGCAGCGATGCGGCGCCTCGGGGCAGCACAAGCGCATTGGGCAGCTCCTGCTCGCAAATCTTCTGGGCGGCATAGGCAATGCAGATGGGCTCCTGGTCCATGCCGATAAAGAGAGTGTCGGGTTCGCAGTGGGCTCGCTCAACCAGATAGGTGCCTTTGCCGCAGCCCAGATCCAGGTGAAGGCGGGCGAAGGGCTTGCCACCAGCCGGCGTACATGCTTCACGCCAATGTCCGGTATAGCTCTCGGGGCTCGTCTCGATGGCATCGGCGTAGCGCTCCAGGCGCTCCTCGAGCACAAAGTTCTTAGGCGTGCGAACGTGGACGACTCCCATGAGGCTCCTTGGTCATAAATATGGAACGCATAGCTGCGCGTTCCGTCAATGGGTTGAAAAGGGGTGGGCATTATTTGCCCGAAAGATGCGGTACGGCTCGACGGCGAGTCGTCGGTGCCTACAGGCGCTTGAGGATCACATAACGGTTGAGTTCGCCGCTGCGACCGTCGGCATGGAAGCGCTCAAGCTCGCGCACGGGGACCTCGCCGCTCTTGTAGAACGTACGGACGCCGCGCACCAGGTCGGTGATCTGCTGATCGTCAAAGTGATGGCAGTAGCGGTAGGCGTGGCGGTCGTTTTGCCAGCCAATGAGGTGGTCGCCGGCTTCAAACTGCGCGGAATCGTAACCCTCAAACGGCGGGGTGAGCTCGGCGCGGGCTTCGGCTCGAACGGCCTTGCGCGCCATGCGCTCGTCGTTCATAAACTCCCAAAAGCTGATGGCGATGATGCCGCCCGGGCGCGTTTGCCGCACCAGGGCGTCGAGCACGCGTACGCGGTACTCGCACGACGGCACGTGGTGCATAAAGCCAAAGCAGACCGAGATATCGGCGAGCGGGGCGTCGAAAAGCACGTCGGGCGTCTCGGCGGGGTTGAGCTTCATAAGGGCGTCAAGCACGTCGAGTTCCTGGAAGTGCAGGTTGGGAATGCGCAGGGCGTGACCGTGCGCATCGATAGCCAAATCCTGACACGAGTCAACACCATAGAACTCAAACGGGCAGCTGGCATCTGCCGAGGGGTTTGCGCCATCGACGCCCTTGGCGGCAAGTGCGCCGCCGGCGGCAAAGTTCTCGAATCGCATATTGCCGCAGGCAAGATCGAAGACGCGGACGGGATGCTCGATCGTGGCGACGTCGAGCTGTTCGAGCGCGATGTCCATGGTGCGCACCCAGCCGGGCCACGGGGCTTGGCGCGTATCGGAAAAGGAGGCGGAGTGCTCGCGATAGAACGTGTTATTGAGCTGGATGAGCGATGAGGCGAAATCGCGGTTCACGGCGCGGAACTCCCTCCGTTGGCGGTGCGGAATAAACAGTACGACCATACTACCGTTAACGCAGCAACGGGGACAACCAAGCTACGGGTCATTGCTTTGTTTGGACACATTTCCGCAGCTCATATGCACCCGCAACCGCCGGTTGTCAAAAATCTCACTAGAATAGGTGGCATGCTTTTGGCGGTGGCGGATAGATTTTTAACTGTGCAAGGCGCCTTAAGAACAAAAACGGTCCGGCGGCACGGCTGGCATCACATAGGAGGAACCATGAATGTAGAAACTGCGCAGCGGCTCGCCGACCTTCGCCGCAGCAAGGGCTTTAGCCAAGAAGGGCTGGCGCGAAAGCTGGGGCTGTCGCGCCAGGCGGTCAGTAAATGGGAGCGTGCGGAGAGCTCGCCCGATACCGAGAACCTGATCTCGCTCGCCAAGCTCTATGGTGTGAGTCTGGACGAGCTGCTCAATCCGAGCGATGAGATTGAGGACGATATCGAGTTTGAGAACGAGGACCGCGCTCGTCAGCGCGAGGCCGAGGCGGCAGAGCGCGCCCGCACCCATGAGGCGGCGGCGCGCGCCACCGAGGCGGCAACGCAGGCAAGTGACGCGGCAGCCAAGGCGGCGCAGGCGGCAAGCTGGAGTGCGCAGGCCGCCAATGCCGCTACGGCGCAGGCGACGAGTGGCGGCGCAGTTGGCCCGACTCCGGTGAAGGGCCCGTTCCAGTCGTTCCCGTATTGGGCCGTGTGCTGGCTGCTGTTCTTTTTACTGATGTTCCTGTTTGGTGCCTGCCCCTTTGCTGCGCTGATCTTCTTCACGATTCCCATCTATCACTGGGTGGCGCGTGCACTCGATGGTGATTGGGCGCGTGGGGATATTCAGGTTGGTCCGGCACCGGTGGCGGTCAGGGCCCAGGGGAAGGATACTTCTGCGGAACCTGATGCTGACGTGGCTACCGCGGCCACCGCTGAGCCATGTGCCAAAGAAGGTGACGAATGATGAAGCTTTCGCATGAATCCAAGCTGCGCCTGGGCGTCGGCATCGGAGCGTTTGTACTGATTATCGGGCTTGTTTTTGGCGTTTCGCGGACTTTGATTCATTTTGATGGCCCGTGGGATCTCGACGATGTTATACCCGGCTTGTCCGGTATGGACGATGTGGTTGATGACGACGATTTTATGAACGATGGCGGTAACTATTCCGCTCGGCCTCAACAGCTTTCGTGTACGACCTTTGATGCCGATGAGTTTCGCTACCTCGATTTCGATATCGATGCGGCTACGGTGGACGTCAAGGTTATTGATGGTAACAAGGCTCGCGTTATCGAGCGGGGACGCGTTGCCAATGGTATGGATGCCTCCAAGGCCGCGACGCAGAACATCGCATCCGTCGAGGACTCGACGCTCAAGGTTTCCCAGTTTGGAAGTGATGACGGTAAGGCAATCGATCGCTCAGTTACGGTCGAGCTGCCGCGCCGTGTTGCCGAACATCTGAAGGGAGTCAACGCGCACGTGGGCTCGGGTGATCTGCAGATTGCCGGTGTCACCTGTGATGGTTTCGACCTTTTCCTGGGTGCGGGAGATGTAGAGTTTGCGGGCAGCGTGACTGATGCGCTCAGTGCTGAGGTCGGTTCGGGCGATGTGACGTTCGAGCTCTACCAGGCCCCCGCGAAGTCGATGGACGTGAGTGTGGGCTCGGGCGATGTGGAGATGATGGTTCCGAACTCGACGGGCTTTAAGGCGAGCCTTACCTTGGGCAGCGGCGACTTCGAGAGCGATTTCCTTCCGCTTGGCTACGACGGCGAGACCATTTTGAATCTTGAATTCGATAACGGCGATAAGTCTGCTACGTATCGTTTTGAGGTCGGTTCGGGCGACATGTCATTTGATTCAGAGTGACGGGCGGTTATCGAAGACTTATATACCATAGCTGCGCTGTTTGATGGAGGCGCCGGAGCCGTGACGGGCTCCGGCGCCTTTGCCTTTACAATGGGGTCATGGAACAGATTATCTTGAACATACTCGAGGCTCTGCGTCGCGGCGAGACCGTGGACGACAAAGCGCTCGTCAAACTGATACATGCCGAGGCGCGCCGTGAGGGTGCCGACAAACGCGATTTGGCCAAGCGCCGTCTGCTGCCGTTCTACCAGCGGGTAAAACGTGAGGAGCCGGCTCGTTGGGCTGGGTGGAATGTCGATGCCGAGCTGGAACGTCGACTGCTGCAGGTGCTGCGTATGAAGCCTCGTCGCACGGCTTCGGGCGTGGCGACCATTACCGTTATCACCAAGCCCTGGCCATGCTCGGGCGATTGCCTGTTTTGTCCCAACGATCTGCGCATGCCCAAAAGCTACCTGCACGCCGAGCCGGCGTGCGCCCGTGCGGAGCAAAATTGCTTTGACCCGTATCTGCAGGTGAGCGCTCGTCTGACCGCGCTTTCGCAGATGGGGCACGCAACCGATAAGATTGAGCTCATCGTGCTCGGTGGCACCTGGAGCGACTATCCGCAAGGGTATCAGACGTGGTTTATGTCGGAGCTTTTCCGTGCGCTCAATGACGATGCCGTCGCCGGCGTGGCGGCCAACCCCATGCTGGCGCGTCCGGGCATCAGCCGTGCCGAGGCGGGGCGCCTGCTCGATGACGCTCCCGCCGATGCGCTGCCGCCGGTGGTAACAGAGCGCCGCGAGCGCTATCGGGTTGCCGGCATTGCGACAGACAAGGCTGAGCTTGCTGCTGGCGTTGCCGACGAGCAGGAGCGTGTGGATGCTGCCGTGGGCGGCTACAACCGCGCGGTGCGTCGTCTGTACGGCCCTGGTACGCCGTGGGGTGAGGTTGCCGAGTGGCAGACAGCAACGATGGAGGAGCTTGAGCGTCAGCAGCGCATCAACGAGACGGCGAAGCATCGCGTGGTGGGGCTCGTTATCGAGACGCGCCCCGATGCCGTGACGCCGCAGACCCTCACGCTTATCCGCTGCCTGGGCTGCACCAAGATCCAGATGGGTATTCAGAGTCTCGACCAACATTTGCTCGATATCAACGAGCGTCGTATTTCGGTGGCGCAGATCGAGCGGGCGTTTTCGCTTGCGCGCCTGTTTGGCTTTAAGATCCACGCGCATTTTATGCTCAACTTGCTGGGCGCCACGCCCGAGGGGGACAAGCGCGACTACGAACGCTTTATGACCGAAGGGGCCTTTATGCCCGACGAGGTCAAGGTTTACCCGTGTGCGCTCATCGAGGGCTCGCGTCTGGTGGGCTGCTACGAGCGCGGTGAGTGGCGTCCCTATACTGAGGAAGAGCTGCTCGATGTGCTGGCCGACGACATCGTGGTGACGCCGGCGTTCTGCCGCATCAGTCGCATGATCCGTGACTTTAGTTCCGACGACATTATGGTGGGCAACAAGAAACCCAACCTGCGTCAGCTCGTCGAAAACCGCTTGGCCGCTCGGGGTGACGGTGCGACGGTGCGCGAGATTCGCTATCGCGAGATCAGCACGGCGGGTGCCGACTTGGATGAGCTATCTCTTGATGAGGAGGTGGCGTACGAGACGCCGGTGACGCACGAGCGCTTTTTGCAGTGGGTGACGCCGCAGGGCAAGATCGCGGGCTTTTTGCGGTTGTCGCTGCCCGACCATTCGTTTGTTGCCGCGCATGCGGACGAGTTGCTGACGATGCCGGACGAGGCGATGATTCGCGAGGTACACGTGTATGGCATGGCGGCGCGCGTGGGGTATCAAGGCCAGGCAGCCCAGCACCATGGGTTGGGGCGTCTGCTCGTAGAGCGTGCGTGCGAGATTGCCCGGGATGCGGGTTATACGCGCATCAACGTGATCAGCGCGATTGGTACGCGCGAGTACTATCGCCATTTGGGTTTTTACGATCATGGACTCTATCTGCAAAAGGAGCTCTAGATGAACAAGCCGAGTGTTTCTGCCGGCGTCGTTGCCGGCGTTGCTCTGGGAGCCGCGGCGCTTGGTGCGGCCGCTGTCGCTGTTCGTGCTGCCTGTCTGCAGGTTGCGCGAACCCGCAATGGGTTGGCGCGTGTGAAACGCGTGCACGATGAGGGCGGCGACGAGATTCGCGTGTTGGTGCAAGGCAGCGTCTACCAAAGCGCAAGTTACGTTGGTGAGCGTTGGGCGGAGCCCGTCTTTGCGTACTATCGTGCGTTTGACGACGTGTTTGAGTCCGAGGATGCGATGCGTGATGCTTATGGTCACGGTATCAACCGCATGCTTATGCTGGGTGGCGGCGGGTTTGCCTATCCCAAGTTCGCGCTGATGTCGCACGAGGGCTTGCGCATGGACGTCATCGAGTATGACGGAGAGATTACGCGCCTGGCGCGCCGCTGGTTCTATCTGGACGAGCTGGAGTGCACGGCGGGCGATCGCCTGCGGGTGATAACCGCTGAGGCTCGCTCTTATCTGGGCGTGACGAGTGTTGGTCATCGTCGCTACGACGTGGTCGTGAGCGATTGCTTTGGCGGTGCCGGGCCCGTACGCGAGCTGGCGACGGTTGAGGCGTTGCGTTTGGTGCGGGGCAGCCTAAATGTCGGTGGCGTCTACGTTGCCAATATCGTAAGCACAAACGAGGGGAGCGATGTGACGTTCCTGCGCGACTGCGCTGCCACGGCACTCGAGGTATTCGCCCATGTCTGGGTGGTCCCCTGTGGCGATGCGGAGTTCGGCGGCGAGGAGAACTACCTGCTCATCGCCAGCGACGGCGACTATGTCTTTGCCGAAGCCGTGCCCTTCGACGCCGACTTCCTCGGCACCGCCCTTCACGACAAGTAAGTCTCTCCGTCCCAAAAAGACTGGTCTTAGGCGTGGTCGCGCCAGCTGAGGACGCGCTGCTTCATGCCCTCTATGTCGAGCACGCCTTCGGCAAAGCCCTTGCGCACGAGCTCTTCGGGAACAAACTCGTCGTAGCGGTCAAAGTAAGGCACCTCGCCAGGATAGACGAGCTCGATGGGATCGAAGTCTTTCTCGGCCTCGGCGGCGAGTACCTCAAAGAACGTCTCCTCGTCGGCCTTCATCTTAAACTGCATAAAGTACGGGCGTGACGGGTCGAGTCCGCGAAGGCCCAGCTCAGCTGCGCATTTGATTTTAAGCATACGCTCGAGCGCCAGAAAGGCGTAGCTTCCCAACCAGGGGAAGAGCGCCCAGGTGTCGCCGCCCAGGTTAATGAGCGGCCTAGTTCCCGCACCCGAAATCTCAGCCGTATGGCGAGCCTGCGCCATACGGGCCCGCGCGTTACCCATAAGATACGGATACGTGGCATGTTCGTTGAGCGCCTTGCGCATGCGCTCGAGTACGTGTGTATTGATGTCTCCGGGGCAATCGCCAAAGTATGCCGGCACACGGCCCTTGACCTGCGTGGCAAAGACGGTGTGGCGCTTCCAGTCCACTTCCTCGACAATCCAGCAGTGTCCGGCGATGGCGATGCGCTCACCGGGTGGAGGGGGGTTGACGATCGTGCCCAACTCGGCCGACTCGCTGCGAACGGTGAACTCCTCGTTTTCCTGGAACACGGCGTAGAACTTAAAGTTGTTGATGATGCGCTCGCCCGCGAGGCCCACGATGAGCCCATCGCCCTCGGTGACCTGGATGTGGTCGATCTTGATGAGGTGACGCAGCAGCACGCGATAGTCATCGGCCGAGACGCGATGGAAATAGCTGAGCGTGAGCACGCGCTGGGCAAGTTCCGCCGGCGTGAGCTCTCCGGTGCTGGCGAGGGTCGACATGGTCTGGTGATAGAGCAGACTGTAGGGGAGTCGATCGAGCTCAGGCGGCTCGACCCACTTTTCCTCGCGATAGAGTTGTACGAGCGCGATGCTCTGGAGGAGTTTCCAAGGTATCGTTTCAGGCATCATCGTGCGCGGCTCGGGCTCTTCCTCGCGCATGACAAACCACATCTCGGGCGGAAGATCGCGGCGCCCCGTGCGGCCCATTCGCTGCAAAAAGGAGCTGACGGTAAACGGCGCATCGATCTGAAACGCACGCTCCAGACGGCCGATATCGATGCCGAGTTCCAGCGTAGAGGTGGTAACGGTCGTCTGTGCCTGTTCCTCGTCGCGCATAAGCTCTTCTGCCGTCTCACGCAACGATGCCGAAAGATTGCCGTGATGGATGAGGAAACGGTCGGGCTCGTGTCGACTTTCGCAGTAGCTGCGCAGCATGGAGCATACGGCCTCCGCCTCTTCACGCGAGTTGGCAAAGACCAGGCACTTGCGGCCGCGGGTGTGTTCGAAGATATAGCCCATGCCGGGGTCGGCGTTGTCTGGTGCTGTGTCGGTGGGGTTGAGTAATGCCTGTTCGGGTGCTCGGGGAATGTCGACTTCGCCCTCGGGGGCCGAGGAAGCGCGACTGTCCTTGGGGGCAGCCTTGCCCCGTGCCTGCTCGCGACGTTGGCGGCGTTCCTCCTGTGTGAGTTGTCCGCTATGGCGCATGTCTTGGGTGCTGACGGGCAGTGCCGCGGGTGCCGCTGCCTCAATGCGCTCACATGCAAGCACTTCGGCCTCTTGAGGACCCATGCTCTTGAATCCCCGCTGCTGCGCCTGGGGACCCGAGTTGTAGAAGTGCTCCATGGAGATACGCCACACGCGGCGCGGTTCCTCAAAACGAGGGATAACGCAGTCGCGTCCCGTTCCCTGCGAGAGAAAGGCACCCGTGCGCTCGGGGTCGCCGATGGTAGCCGAAAGGCCAATGCGGCGGGGTTGTACGCCGGCCATGCGCGACAGGCGCTCAATAAGGCAGAGCGTCTGCCCGCCTCGATCGCCGCGCATAAGCGAATGGACCTCGTCGATGACGATGTAGCGCAGATCGCAGAACATGCGCGGAATCGCCATGTGCTTATGGATCAAGAGCGCCTCGAGCGACTCGGGCGTAATCTGCAAGATGCCGCTCGGTTTTTTGATGAGCTTAGCCTTGTGCGACTGCGAGACATCGCCATGCCAGTGCCAGACAGGGATATCGGCTTCTTCGCACAGATCGTTGAGGCGGACGAATTGGTCATTGATGAGCGCCTTGAGGGGGCCAATGTAGAGGGCGCCCACGCTTGCGGGCGGCCTCTCCCAAAACTCGGTCAGGATGGGAAAAAAGGCTGCCTCGGTTTTGCCGGAAGCCGTGGATGCCGTCAGGAGCACATTGTCCTGCGTGTTAAAGATGGCATCTGCCGCCGCAACCTGGATAGAGCGCAAGCTCTCCCAATCGTGGGAGTAGATGAAGTCTTGGATAAACGGGGCGTAGCGGTCAAAGGCGTTCACGGGGCCTCCTCTCAAAAACGAATCTCTTAACGCGGCTGGCAACGGCTTGCTGCATTACAGTCTCAACGTTTGCCCAGATAGAACCTACCAAAATAAACCTGTCCCTTTTTGGCAGGTTAGATGGTGAATTCGGCGAAGTTACGGTCGCCGTCTGCGGTGCCGGTGTCGCCTGTTGCGGCTGCCGGCGCCAGCGCGTCGCCGCCGACGCTTTGCAGCAACTCGGCCACATTTGCATTGGGGTTCTGACACAGGATATCGAGCAGTTCGATAAAGTCACGAATGACCTCACGGGGCGTCAGGTGTGTATCGGCTCCCACGCGGCCGAACTCAATCTTGAGAAAGTCCACCAAGTCATTCTCGGTAAGCGTGGGCGTCCAGCCAAAGTATCCGGCATGGATCTGCATGAGTTTTTCGATCAGCACCAGCAACTCCTCGTAGGTGAGTGGCTGCAGGCGGATGATGGGCGCGAGCATGTCCTTAAGGTCCTCGCGTGCAAAGCGGCCTTGAGCGAGTCGGCTGCGCAGGGCCTCGTAGGAGAACACACCGCGGCGGCGGTCTTCGATGGAGGTTGGCGTGCCGCCCATGATCATGCCCAGGTACTGCGCCTTGCCCTGGAGCGTGTCGTTGTACATGGTCAGGATCTTCTCGTAGTTGTACTGGCGCGTGATGGCGTTGGGAATCTTATACAGATTCACGAGCTCGTCGATGAGCACCAGCATGCCTTTGTAGCCGCTGCAAACCAAAAAACGCGCGATGAGTTTGACGTAGTCGTACCAGTCGTCATCGCTGATGATGGTCGAGGAGCCCAGCTCAGCGCGAGCCTCGCTCTTGGTGCGGTATTCGCCGCGGATCCATTTGGTCACGCGGCTCATGGCCTCTTCGTCGCCTTCGGATACGGCCGTGCGATAGCGTCGGAGCATGCGGGCGAAGTCGAAGCCGTGGACCATCTCCTCGAGCGGGGCCAGCTGGGCATTGACGACCGACTCGTCGACGTCGGCACACGAGGCGACCCAGCGATCCAAAATAAGGTTGAGCGCACCGCCCTCGGGGCGCGTCTTGGTCGATATATTGCGGATGAGCTCGCGGTAGGTGGCAAGGCCCTGCCCCTGACCGCCCTGCAGGCGTCGCTCGGGCGACAAGTCGGCATCAGCGACGACGAATCCCTCGCCCATGGCGTGCGTGCGGATGGTCTGGAGCAAAAAGCTCTTGCCGGCGCCGTAGCGACCGACTAAAAAACGGAAGCTTGCGCCGCCATCGGCGATGAGACTCAGATCGGTAAGCAGGGCGCGGATCTCGACCTCGCGCCCTACGGTGATGTAGGGAAGACCGATGCGCGGGACCACGCCGCCCTTGAGCGAGTTGAGAATGACGGCAGCGACGCGCTTGGGCACGCGGGGTGCTGCGGATGCGGTATCACTCATGGTCTAGGTATCCTCTCACGTCTGCTTTGTAGTCCTCGATAATCTGCGGCCCTGCCGCGCTAAATTCAATTACGGTGTCACCCACCAGGTCAAAGAGCGCCTCGTTGATGCTATCGACGAGCATGTCCTCGCTCTGTCCCGAGTGCGCCACTGCCGATGTCGCTTGCGCTGCGTTTTGCTCGAGCAGTGCGCGAAGGAAGGCATCTGCGGCGGGCGCGAGTTCGTTTGTGGCGTCAGCGGGCGCAGCAGCTGCGAACGCGGGCGTCGGCGCGAGAAGCGGTGCCACGACACCAAACTGTTCGGTGGATATGGTCGGCTCGTCGGTCAAGTCCTGCCGAATGGGTGCCACGACCGGTTCGACAATCGCGTCGGTTACGGGCTCGGCTTCCGGTTGCCCTGAGTCCGCTGCCTCGGCCTCTGCGGATGCGCCGTCCTCGCGTTCCTCGTCGATCAAAAGCGCTTCGCGCGTTTGCGCGGCGGCGCTCCGAATGTGCCCCAGCTGACTCAGATCGATATCGATCTTGACGGGCTGGTGTGCGGCGTCCCACGAAAGCCATGCCACAATCTCGTCATCGATAATCTTGGCCAGATATTTGGGGACCTTTTCTTCCTTAAGGGGGTGGGCGGGGTCCAGCGCCAGGCGCAGGCGTTGGTTGCAGGCGCGCATCATTTCACCGAGCTTGCTGCTCTTTTGCCTACTACCATGGATGCGCATGCATTCCCAAAAGCCGTTTTGGCAACGGTAGATATGGATAGGATCCAGGCGGTATTCGCAGTCCTCGTGGCGCTCGGGCGCAAAGAATACGGCCGAGGCAAACATGGTGTAGGGCATGGCCGTCTCCTCCCCAAATAAACTCGCCACGATGCCGGCCTTTCGGTGCGTGTCATAGTAGCGCGCCATGCGGACATACACGGCGCATACCACGTGGCGCAGATCGCGGTGGTGGCTGCGGTCGAGCCGCGAGTTACTTAGGTTGTACGTGGAGAGGGCGTTGATGGCGGCCATGAGTCGCTCCTCGCGCACCTCATCGGGCGGAAGGGGGAGCGTGGGCTCGGAGGTTTTGCGACGCTTGGGTGCCGGGTCCGACGGCGTCGGTGCTGGTACAAGGTCTCGTGCCGCGCGTCGCAGCTCGATAAGGGCGTTATCGAACATGACGGTTTTAGAGTCACGAAGCAGCTTGGGGTCGAGTCCGTGGAACACGGCGTAATCCTGCAGCCACACGCGCGCAAACCGGTCGATGCCGGGCTCGAAGGCGCGATAGACATCCCAAAAAGCCTTGATCAGGTTAAAACCATCGAGCGGATTATCTACGCCAATGCCGCAAATCAGCTCATAGAGATACAGAAAGGCAAACGAGGTCGATGTCTCCTCGATATTCCCGCGGCGCACCTGTGCACGCCAGGTAAAGTAGCCGCGCAGCTGCCGGTCGCTCATGGCGTTGTAGGTGGGAAAGTACGACTTAAAGGTGCCGTTGTAGGGACAGTCGTCCTCAAAGTCGGCCATCAGAAGGCCCTGGCGGTAAAAAAGCTCGGCTTCCGAAAGCCAACGCCCCGCGCCGCCCTTGGGGTCTTCTTGCCAACGCGATATCTCACGCATTTTGCGGTACTGGTCGGGAAGGAAGTTCTGCATCTGGCGGCCGGTCTTGAGAATCGGCTCGTCTGCGTAGATTTCGTTTGAGAAGCGGGCGGACTGATGGGTCCGGGCCTCGGCCATAATGCGCTCGATGAGCATCTTGATGTCCTGGTCGGCCACCGCTCCTCCTCTCAAACGCAGCTACGGTGACCTCATATCATAGCACAGCATCAAACAGATGTTCGAGATACCGCTGCGTAGATAGTTTTAGAACAGAAGGGCGTAGATGACGGCGATGACGACGGAGGGAAGCATATTGGCCGTGCGGAAGGTCCGAGGACGGATGAGGTTGACGCCGACGCAGAAGATGAGCATGGAGCCTACGAGCGAAAGGCTGTTGAGGGCTGCTGTGGTCATGATGGGGGAGAGCGCGCCGGCAAACAACGTGATCGTCCCCTGGAACACGGCGACGGGCAGGGCGGAGAAGATGCAGCCGCGGCCAAGCGAGGCCGTCATGGTGCAGACGATGATGCAGTCCAGTGCGCCCTTGAGGGCAAGCGTTGACCAGTCGCCGAGCAGGCCGTCCTGGATCGATCCCACAATGGCCATGGCGCCGATGCACACGGTGAGTGAAGTCGAGACAAAAGCGTTGGTGAACTCGTTATCGCCCTCACTGCCAGTCTTGCGCTTGAGCCATTCGCCAAGGTTCTCGATGGCGGCCTCCAAGTTGATGGCCTCGCCGATGAGCGAACCGAGCGCAAATGAGACGATGAGCATGGTGGTACCGGTGGTCGCTAGCGCCTTTCCATCGATGATGAGCATCTTTTGCATGGTGCCGCCCAGGCCGATAAACAGGACGCACAGCCCCGATGCTTTCATGAGCGTGTCTTGGATGCGCGGTGTAATGAAGCGGCCGCCCGCTAATCCCAAAAGACCGCCCGCAACTAAAAGCGCAACGTTGATGATTGTTCCCAAGCCCGGCATGAGCCCTCCTGTATTGATGCCAACGTGGCAATCGTAGCAGAACGAAATGCGAGGCACATCGCGACTCATCTAATACGTTATATAAGTGGTATTAGGAATGATGCGCAGCATTTAAGCCTCAGGTGGTTGTCGGGACATAGGGGTAGTAGTCAAAGCGCAGTGTCATAAGCCGCTGCGGGGATTCAATAGCCGCGGCGATGATATTGGCATCGCGGGCACGATCAAACCCTTCGAGTTCGATCTGATACGAGACGTCTTGCATAATGTCCAGACGTCGCCAGGCTAGAAGTGTGTCGCCATCGAATTCCAAGGTCTTGCCTCCGTCTGGGGCAACGGCGTATAGACGCAGTTTAGCGGTGGTTGCAGGGTCGACAACCGTGACCTTTTTAATTTCGTTTCGAGTATTCTTGGCGCCCAACAAGGTGAGCAGTGTTGGGGCCACGACCTCGCCCGATGGCAAAAAGACGACTTCGATGGATTCGGGAAATGCGATGATGGCCGACTTGCGGACGGGCTGATTGACGGCGGCAACTTCGATGTTTGCAGCATCGATGACCTCTGTGTGGTCGAGGGCGGCAAGCACGCAGCAGTTACCTTCATCGATCTCCTGAGGATCAGCAAGCCCCAGACTGCCCGCGAGCTCTGGATCGTTTGGACCGGTAGCGGGCTCATTCGGTGCTTCGAAAGAAGCTGGGACGCTGTTTGTCGGCGACGGCGTGTCGCCCGCACCTGCTTCTTTGTCCGTGCTCTCTTCTTGTATGGTTGCGTTGATGGGTTCGTCGTTTGAGGGGAGCGTCTTGGCGTCAAGCGCGGAGGGGACAATCCCGACGGCTCCGGATCCGTTCCACTCCATCTCGAGAAGCGCCGGGTCGGCAAGAATGCGTTGCCTGCCTAGCGTGTGGGTATCGATCGCAATAGGGCCTGCCTCCGTCCCGCGCGTAAGGCCGAGCGATCCGGCCGGCTTCTCGAAATGAATGTCTGTGTCTTCGGTACTGGCGGCGTAGAACAGCAGGGATGCTTCTCCCGCCGCGATGGCATCGGTGCCCGCCTTGGTCAGCCGCAGCGATGCCGTGAATGAGAGGGTGGGCTGCACATCGTCTGCATTCGCGGCGGCGCAGCCCAGACATATACCGCCTCCTTTCTCGAAAAACGCACCGTCGAAGGCGACCTTCGCTCCGTTCGCCGAGTCATCGACCGAAGCGATATCGATGCGCAACCCCAAATCGCACGGATCGCCATCTGCATCGAGCACAATCGAGCGCCACGTGCAGACGGCGCACCCCGCCTGGGAGCCGTTTGCCTTGTTCGAACGATTGATATCCACGACTATCGAGCCGTCCGTATTACGACGAAGGCATCCCGAGGTTGAGATTGCGGCCTGTGCGATCGAAAAACGCTTGCACGCAATGGCGCTCGACGGATTTGGTGCGGAGCTTAGGGCTGCTGGTAAGGAATCTGCCATGACGGGAGTCGCCCAAGCGGCGACAGGCGTTCCGGTTGCGAGCGCGCCGCAGAGTGCGACGACGGGCAAAAGGTTCTTCGATGCCATGGGGTCTCCTTAGCTAATTTAGTGCGGCCTGTCCGTGTTTCGTTTCTGGCTGCGTTTGATGTGCAGACCGAGGCCGGCGGTTCCCGCGCCTGCTGCCGTGGCGCCTGCTGCCAAGAGCCATCGTCTGTCGTCTGTCTGTGCCAACGGTTCCTTGCAGTTGCCGCGGTCGAGCTCCGAGAGGTCGACCGTCACTTGCGTGGCGGCCTGCGCCTGTTCTTGCTGGGCAAAGGCCATGGCTGGCCCAAACGCTAGGATACTGACGGCGGCGGCCAGGGCGACGGCCTTATGCCGTGTGCGCACCGGGCTCGACCGTCCAGGTGATCGTTGCAACCTGATCGCCTTCGCCGGTTACGCGGAAGATGTCGCGCGTGACGCGGGCGACGTTTCCGCTTGTCTTGAGCTTAATTTTGTCCGTGCCGCCGGCAATGCCCTGGTAGCCCATGTCGAAGGCTGCATTCTTGGAAAGATCGAGGCCCGTCTCCTGCATTGCGGCGCTGGCGTTCTGGAGTGCACCGTCGGGGCCGACCTTAAAGTCGATGGAATTCTGCGCGGTTCCGGCCTTGGCGTCGGCGGCAATGGTCCAGGTGTTCATGGCGTCGATCTTCATGTTGGTGACATGGATGCCGTAGGCCGAATGATTGTCGATGGTGGTCGCGTCTTCTGAGGGGCCCTGAAGCGTGCCGTCGGCCTTGGCGACGAAGGGAATAACCGTCGGAACTTTGAACTCTACGTTGTCGATCTCGGTCCTGACCATTACTTTCGTGGTTCCAACGCGCCCGGCTGCCAGAGCTGGCGTCGGGGCGGCGCCCATTGCGAGCGCGAGCGCGAGCCCTGCGCCCACGACGAGCGCTCTGGCTCCGTTCATGTTCCTGGTGATGTCCATGGTCGTTCCTTTCTATTCGCCGCGGGCCGTCCCCGCGATGATTGGACGAATGCTGGTGAATTGCGTGCGGTGCCGCGTCGGCCGAAAAAGCTAGTTCTCGGCTTGCTCAACCCGTACCTTGACACGTGTCGGATTGCCGTGGCTGTCGAGGGTCTTGGCATCGAGTGCCTGGATCTCGATGTATGCCTCGCCTTCTTTGATGTCGCCGGCGGGGCACGTCTCGATTGTCTTGCCGGTCTCGACCACACCGGATTCGTACATGGTCTCGTCGTTTTGGATGACGCGGAATCGCTGGGGAAATTTATTGTCTTGGACGTTTTGCACGTTGACGCGCAGCTTGCCGTCCTCCTGTAGCTGAGCGACCGGCGCGACCGAAATCGTCATCATGTTGTCGCGGACGATGGCATCGAGCTCATCTTGGATTTCTTGTCGCGATTTGCCCTCTGCCGTCGTGACTGAGGCGCCCGCTTCGGGCACGGGCTGCGACTGCCAGGCGTATAGCCCTACGGCGATGAGGGCGCAGACGATAGCCAGGCAGACAACGACGAGTTTCTTGCGACGCCCCAGTCCTGCGAGGCGGGGCGGCTTCTTCGCACTCATGCGGCGTCCTTGGTGGTGTAGACACGTGCGAACGTGGACGGGTCCGCTCCAAAGAGCATGTGAAGCATCAGGCGGCGCGAGTAGATGAGCTCGTCAAAGTCGTGAGGGAGCTCGATGTCGTGGATACGCGCGATGTGGTGGGCGAGCGCCGAGAACGACTCGGGGTCGCAGATAACATCGGTGGTGACGTGGTAGACCGCCGTATCGGGGAACGCCTCTTCGTCGAAAGGCAGGAGATAGGGATTGTCGTCGACCTCGATGGCGACGCCGTACTGGGGCCAGTAATATGCCATGGGAACCTCCCTGCTTCTGGGGCCAAAACTTCTATCGGTTTTGGTTGTCGACGCCGACCGTATCAGCCGCTACTTGACCAATTTCTGACCAAATGCTTGACGGATTGACATCTCCGCAGGTAAAAGGTGGAAAAAATTACTTCAACTTTTTTCGAGCGACAATCGAGCGGTCGGCGACGGCGGGGCGATATGTGTCAAAAGCATCGTCTGCCGAGGAAGCCTTGCCGTTCGCCGAATTGCACAAACGTAAAAATCGCCAATTATGGAGACGGTCTCGAACACGTCGACGAAACGATGCGGTAACATCTCCCTGCAAACACTGTAGTTAGCTAAAGGGGGAGTTCGCGTGTCTGCAACCATTAAACCCTTCACCGATGAGTTCGAAGAGTATGGCCGCGATGAATCTCGTGCATCGGGCGAAGCATCGAGCATCTCGTTTCCGACAACGGAAGACGAGGTCCGTGCCATTTTGGAAACGCTCCATGCCGAGCGTGTCCCGGTAACGGTTCAGGGCGCCCGAACCGGCCTTGCCGCCGGTGCCGTGCCCCACGGTGGGCATATCCTCAATACTTCCCGTATGAATCGCTACTTGGGCCTTCGCCGCGATGAACAAAGCCAATTTCTGCTGCGCGTGGAGCCGGGCGTTGTGCTCTCGGAGCTGCGTAAGCAGCTGAGCAAGAAGGTACTGCCGACCGCTGGTTGGGACCAGGCATCGCTTGAGGCCTACGAGGAGTTCCAAGAGTCCCCCGAGCAGTTCTTTCCCACCGATCCCACCGAGGCATCTGCCTGTCTGGGTGGCATGGCGGCATGCAACGCCTCCGGCGCCCGCAGCTACGCTTACGGCCCCATGCGCCCGCATATCACGGGACTCCACGTCGCGCTGGCTGATGGCGATTTGCTTGAGCTTCAGCGCGGCGAGGCTTTTGCCCAGGGCCGCCACCTGTCGCTCGTGACGGCAGAGGGCCGTACGCTCGAGCTCGATCTTCCCGGCTATACCATGCCCGAGACAAAAAATGCCTCAGGCTATTTCGTTGCGGACGATATGGACGCCATCGACCTCTTTATCGGCGCGTGCGGCACGCTCGGCGTTATCACCGAGCTCGAGATTGCCCTGCAGGCGGCGCCTGCGGTCGTTTGGGGTGTGAGTTGCTTTTTCGATAGCGAGGACAAGGCGGTGTCCTTTACCGATTCCGTGCGCCCTGTCCTGTCCCATGCGGCTGCCATCGAGTACTTCGATGCTGGCGCCCTGGATATTCTACGTCGCCAGCGCGAGCAGTCGACGGCGTTTGCCTCGCTGCCGGCGCTCGACAAAGAGGCCAAGGTATGTGTCTACGTGGAGCTCGATTGCGATGACGAGGCGCAGGCGACCGAGGAGCTGTACCACTTGGGATGGGTGCTGGAGCTTGCGGGCGGCCGCGACGATGCGACATGGGTCGCCCGCAACGAAGTCGATCGCGAGTGCCAGCGGTTCTTCCGCCACGCGGTGCCCGAGAGCGTCAACATGCTCATTGACGAGCGTCGCCGCACCGACCCCACCATTACCAAGCTGGGATCGGATATGTCGGTGCCCAATGCACGCCTTGCCGATGTCGTGGCCCTCTATCGCCGCACGCTGGCCGAAAGCGGGCTTGAGTCTGCTGCCTGGGGACACATCGGGAACAACCATCTGCATGTGAACATCCTGCCGCGCGATGCGCAAGACTACCGTCGTGGTGGAGAGCTCTTTGCCCAGTGGGCTTCCGAGGTCACGGCCATGGGCGGTGCCGTTTCTGCCGAACACGGCGTCGGCAAGATCAAGGCGGGCTTCTTGGAGACGATGTACGGCCACGAGGCCATGGTCGAGTCGGCGCGCCTCAAACTCCAGCTTGATCCTGCCGGCCAGCTGGGTCGCGGCAACCTGTTTACGGAGAAGCTCTTGGATGAACTCGTCCAGAAAGGGGGCGCGTGAAGATGAGTGATTTCCATATGGTGGTGTGCGTCAAGGCGGTGCCCGGAAGCACCGAGGTCAAGATGGACCCCAAGACCAATACTATCGTGCGTGATGGCAAGCAGGCGGTCGTTAATCCCTTCGATGCAAGTGCCCTCGAATGTGCGCTAGCGCTGAAGGACGACTTTATCGGCTTTGGCATGGACGTGCGTGTGACGGTGGTGTCGATGGGCATCCCCGCGACCGAATCGCTGCTGCGCGACTGCATCGCCCGCGGTGCCGACGACGCGCTGCTGCTGACCGATCGCGCCTTTGCGGGCGCCGATACCCTAGCCACCACCTATGCCCTCAAATGCGGCATCGAGGCACTCGATGAGGACTTTGACCTGCTCATCTGCGGCAAGATGGCAGTGGACGGCGATACGGCCCAGATCGGCCCCGAGCTGGCCGGCGCCTTTGGGGTCCCCTGCGTGACCGACGTGAGCTGTGTGCAGAGCGCGGGATTTACGACGTGTGGCTCGCTGGCGCTCGTTCACGGCTGCGATGCCGGCGAGGAGACGGTGTACCTGGAGATGCCGTGTGCGATGACGACCGCCAAGGAGATTGGCCAGCTGCGCATGCCGAGTATTGCCGGTATTCGCGCGGCCGAGGATGCAGACGTGCGTGTGGCCAGCGCTGCCGACGTAAACGCCGATCCCTCGCGTTGCGGCCTTGCCGGATCACCGACGCAGGTCGTGCGCTCGTTTGTGCCCGACCGTGACCAAACGTGCGAGGCCGTTGAGGGAACGGCGTCCGAGCAGGCGGTAAAACTTGCCAAGATTATTGAGGGGATGGCATAGATGAGCGGGCTGATTATCGATAGCGAAGCCTGTATCGGCTGCGGTCGCTGCGTTCGCGCCTGCGCCTCGGGCGGCATTGTGGTGGAGGGTGAGCGCCCCAATCGCTGTGCCCGCGTAACCGACGGCTGTATCCTGTGCGGTGGGTGCGTCGACGCCTGCCCCGTCAACGCCATCTCGATTGAGCGCGACGAGGCCGCCGGCGCGGCAGACCTTGACGCATATCGAGACATCTGGATCTTCGTGCAGACTGACGAGCACGATGCCGTTGCATCCGTGGCCTTCGAGCTCATGGGCAAGGGGCGCGAGCTTGCCGATGCCCGCGGCTGCCGTCTGGTGGCACTGGTCGGCATGAGCCCCGAGGGCTCACTCGGGGACCTGGAGCATCTGATTTGCGCCGGTGCGGACGAAGTTCTGGTCTGTCGTGACGAGCGCCTGCGTCAGAACGACGCGGAGGTCTACGCTCGCTTGATCTGCGATTTGGTAGCCGAGCGCAAGCCCGAGGCCATTCTGTACGGCGCGACCGCCTTTGGTCGCGAGCTGGCGCCCGGTGTGGCCGTGCGCTTGCAGACGGGTCTTACGGCCGATTGCACGGTGCTTTCTATGGATACGGAGACGGGTCTGCTGCAGCAGACGCGCCCGGCGTTTGGCGGCAACCTGATGGCCACCATTATCTGCCCCAACCACCGTCCTCAGATGGCAACGGTGCGCCCCGGCATCTTTAAGGCGCCCGAGTTTGACTATAGCCGCTCCGGCACGATTACCCAGGTAGTGCTTGCGGATGACGTTAAGGCCCGCGTCGAGATCTCGATTCCCGCCGAGGAGTGGGGACAGCAGGCCTCAATTGCCGATGCCGAGCGTCTGGTCGTGGTGGGCCGCGGCATCGGCTCCAAGAAGAATCTGCCCCTGATGCGAAAGCTCGCCGATGCCCTGGGTGCCGAGCTTGGTTGCACGCGTCCCATTGTGGAGGCAGGCTGGTTGGAGTATCGCCACCAAATTGGCCAGACGGGTGTATCGGTCTCGCCCAAGCTTCTCGTGAGTATCGGTGTTTCGGGCGCCATCCAGCATCTTGCCGGCATCGGTGGGGCGGAGTGCATTATCGCCATCAACGAGGACCCGGATGCCCCCATCTTTGGTGCCGCCCAGTACAAGGTCGTCGGCGATGCCGTTGAGGTCGTCGAGGAGCTGCTGGCCCAGTTTGAGCGCTAGGCACGCGCCAGCCAGTCGCGCATCTCGTCCTTTAGGCGGCTCCAGGTTGCCTGCGTGGCGGGGTCGGTAAAGGGCCGCGTAATGCCAAAGGGCGCGTCGAGCAGGCGGTAGATATCGCCTTGCTCGCGCGCCAGCGCGCGGCTTGCCGGATAGACGAGCTCAAACATAAAGCAGATAAGCCCCACCAAGAAGTCGGCGGGCTCATCGCGCTCATCGCGCGCGACGCAGCGGTGCTCGTCAAAGGCGGTAAGCGCCGGTGTCGAGAAGTGGCTGGCGAGAAACGTGTCCTCATCCACCTTGAGGACGGTGTCGACGGTGCTGTCGGCGATGGTGCGCATAATGTCGATCTTGTCGCCATCGCGCACGATGTCGCAGAAGCTCCGCGTGCGCTCGTCGAGCTGTGCGGGTAGACGGAAATCGCTGTGATAGGCGATGCTCGCTCGGATGAGCTCATCTTCTGCCGGGTCATCGATAAAGTCGCGGATGCTCATTACGGCGGGTGCATCGGCGGGATTCTCGCCAAAGAGGACCTCGATGCCCAGCACTGCATGGCTCATGCTCTCGGCGTCCTTAAAGGTGTCCCAGCGTCGCAGCTGCTCAAAGCGGCCCATATCGTGCAGCAGGCCGCAAAGCCATGCCAGGTCAATATCTTCTGACGACCAGCCCTGCTCGCGCGCTACGGCATCGCATGCCTCGGCCACGTGGTACGTATGCTCGATTTTGAGCGCGATGCGTGGGTTGGTGGCGTCGTAGGCATCGGTGTAGCTTTTGAAGGCCGCGCGCGCCCGGTCTCGATCGATAGCTGTCATAATGACTTCCTAAAAAGTTGTGTCTTTCGATCCGGTGGCAATTGTAGGTGAACTTTATTGCCACCGGTTGATATTTCTGCTGCGTTGCAAGGCGCGCTGCAGACGACTTACCAGAATGGGAGTGGCATGGTCCTTAGGATCTTTAAAATCGTCTGGCCAGTGATGCTTACCTATGTTGCAATAGGCGCGCCGTGCGGAATGATCATGGGGCAGACGGGAATGGAGCCCTGGATGGTCTTTGCTCTGAGCAGCACGTTTGTGACGGGCAGCGGCCAGTTTATGATCTGCAATCTTTGGCTGGCGGGCGTACCGGCACCTTCGATTATCGCGAGCGTCGCCGCCATCTCCTCGCGCTTCGCTCTTTACTCGGCATCGATCGCACCCCATCTGGCGGGCGCCTCGAAGCGTCAGACGCTGGCTGTTGCCGCGACGCTCACCGAGGAGGCATACGGCATCTCGCTTGCCAAGTTGGTTGAAGGGGAGGATTGGGGCCCGCGCGAGTCCTTCGTGCTCAACGTGATCCTTATCGCAACATGGGGCGTTTCGTGTACGATGGGCGCCATCGTCGGCGCCGTTGTCGATGTTCCCACCGCCATTGCAGCCTTTGTCTGCACCTCGCTCTTTATCTGCCTGCTCTTTTCGCAGCGGCTGTCGCGCGGCAACGTTGTCGCGGCGGTTTCGGGCGCGGTGTCCGTCGCCGTATGCAAGTTCTTGGGCCTCACGAATATTGCCGTGCCGGCAAGCGTCGTGGCCGGCATTGCCATTGCGTTGGCGTGCGATGCTGTATTTGACGGAAGAGGTGCCCGCGATGCCCGTTAACGAGTTCTTGGTTCTGTGGCTGTCGTCGTGGGCTGCTATCGCGTTCTTTCGCATCGCGCCGGCGTTTGCCTTGCGCGGGAGAACGCTGTCGCCCCGCATTACCGAGGCCCTGGGTTATATCCCGCCCGCTGCCTTTGCCGCGCTGGTCGCCAACGACTTGGTGAGCCCCGGCGCGTTCGACGCGGGGCTCTGGCCTGCCTTGGTTCCCTGGATTGCGGCTGCCGGCGTCGTGGTGGTGGCAATCAGGACAAAGTCGATGTTGTGGTGCTGTGTTTCGGGCATCGTGCTCTATATCGTTTTGAGCCTCGTATAAGAGCGGGACACGTTTAGCATCCCGGCCAACGAATCCAATTTTTCACCGAGCTGGTCTATTTCTTCTGGTACCATGGTCAAACTTTACTGTAGCAAAGCGTGACGTGGGCTTTTGTACCCCGTCAGCGGAAATGGGGGTTTCATGGCACAGGAAGCGACCGCCAACGAGCAAAAGAAATTCAAGGTCCCGCGCATCCCGGGCGACATCATGATCTATCCGATGATCGTCGGTCTTTTGCTCAACACCTTCTGCCCGCAGGTTTTTGAGATCGGCGGCTTCTTTACGGCTGCCTGCCGCGGTGGCTCCAATACCATCGTCGCCGCGATCCTGCTGTTTGTGGGCGCCGGCATCAGCTTTAAGTCCACGCCGGGTGCCATCAAGACCGGTATCGTCGTGCTGATCCCCAAGCTGGTCGTCGCAGCGGCTCTCGGCCTGGGCGTGGCATATTTCTTTAACGACAACTTCCTGGGTCTGAGCTCCGTGTCTATCATCGGCGGCATCACGTTTTGCAACATGGCGCTCTATACGGGCATCATGGGCGAGTTCGGCGATGAGTCCGAGCAGGGCGCCGTCGGTATCCTGTTCTTTACGGCTGGCCCCGCCGTCACGATGATCATCCTCGGTGTTTCCGGCCTCGCCAACATTCCCATTGGCACCATTATCGGCTCCATCTCGCCACTCGTTATTGGCATGGTTCTGGGCAACCTGTTCCCGTTTATCAAGAACCTGCTGGTTCCCGGTGCCAATCCCGCGATTGCCGTCATCGGATTTCAGCTCGGTGCGTCCATGAGCCTGTCGAGCTTTATCACCGGCGGTATTTCCGGCATCTTGCTGGGCCTTGTCACGCTGTTTGTCGTCGGTCCCATCACCTTTGCGTTCGAGCGTCTGTGCGGCGGCAATGGCAAGGCCGCTGTGGCTTGCTCCACCATTGCCGGCACGGCTATGACCACACCGGTTGCCCTCGCCGAGGTCGCACCGCGTTACGCCGAGCTTGCGCCCACCGCGTACGCTCAGATCGCCACCGCCGTTATCATCACGGCGGTCATGGCTCCGATTCTGACTGGCTGGGTCGACAAGAAGTTCTGCCAAGGCAAGGAGGATTTGTCGCCTGTCGGTGTCGAGGCCATCGAGGAAGCCGTCGCGACTGACATCGATGGCGAGTAGCAATCGATACCTATCAATGATGCCGGCGTGTGCAATTCGCGCCGTATGGGCGCCCGAACAGAAACTGTTTTGCAGTGATGTTCGGGCGCTCTGCTATTATCCCCTTTACCCCTGCGGAGTAAAGGGGTGTTTATTGCCCTGATTCGAATTGGGCGATTCTGACCACTTGGGTATTGAAGGGATGGCGCTAGTGGTTAAGGCACTTAAGATTGAGATATTCGTGCTATGCATGATTGTTCTTATCGGGCTTGCCGTGCGAAGTCGTCGCTCCTTGTTCTCGAGCACCCAGCAGCTATTGTTTAGCATGCTTGGCTACACCTCTGCCGCGTACATATTATTCGATATGATCTGGACGCTTTCGGACGGTGTGGACGGCACGTTGGGCATTGCTGCCAACTGGATTTCCAACGCGGTTTCGTTTTCGCTCTTTGCTATCGCGTGTCTCATTTGGTTTATCTATTCCGAGACGGTGCAGGGTTCTCGCCTTTTGACCTCGCGCTATAGGGTGGTGCTTGTAGCGTTGCCTACGGCTCTGGTGGTCGTGCTGGCGTTTACCAGTTACTGGACGCACGCCCTGTTCTATATCGATTCGCAGGGCGTGTATCGTCGCGGCTTTGCCTATATGATCCAGCCCATCGTCAGCTACTGTTACGTTATACATACGTCCCTGCATGCATTTGTGCAATCTCGCAGGGTCGAGAGCCTGCAGACGAAGGCCATCTATCGAACCTTGGCATTTTTCGCCATTCCGGCCCTGGTGGGCGGTACCTTTCAGGTCGTATACTCGGTGCCCGGCCTTTGTGTCGGCATAATGATTAGCATGTTGCTGCTCTACATCATCTACCAGGAGCAGCTCATCTCGACCGACCCGTTGACTGGACTTAACAATCGCAACCGTTTTGAGACCTATATGCTGTCGCTCTTCTCAAATGTGGATCAGGCCGAAGATGTATATCTGCTTATGATGGACGGCGACGGCTTTAAGCAGATTAACGATCGCTATGGGCATGTGGAGGGCGACCACGCTCTTCAGGTCATATCCGCTGCGCTCAAAGAAGTCTGCTCGGCGTCTGGCGGCTTTATCGCACGTTATGGTGGCGATGAGTTCGTGGTGCTCCAAAAGGCAGTGGCGGAACAGGATATCATGCATCTGTGCGCGACAATCAACGATGAGCTCGCGCGCGCCGAGGTTCCGTATCTGTTGCGGATGTCCATCGGCTACGCACGGGTTGGTGATGGCGTCGATACCTGGCAAGACTTGCTTCGCGCTGCCGATGCGGAGCTCTACCGTGTCAAGGCCGAGAAAAAGAAAGCTGGCATCCAGATACGCTAGATAAAGGGGTGCAAGCTTGCGTGCATGGCGGCCCTCGGCTCTCCGATGTACTCCATTAAGCTAAAGTGTGCGAACATCCTCCCTAAAAAGGTGAGCTCGCTAGGCCTTTTTGGGCCTGTTGACGATGATGATGCCGCCGCAGACCAACAGCAGGGCAACGATGACGGTAACGGGGCTCGTGCCTGCGCCTTCGCCGAGCAGCAGAGCGCTCAACAGTACGCCAAAGACTGGATTCATAAAGCCAAAGACCGACACACGGCTGACGGGGTTGACGGCAAGCAGACGCGACCATAGCGAGTACGCGACGGCGGAAATGAGTGCCATATAGATAATGAGTGCGATGGCGGGGATGATCGCGGTGGGGGAGAGCGCGCCGCCCATCAAAAACCCGATGGCGGTAAGGACCAAACCTCCGACTAAAAACTGCCAGCCGGCGAGCAAGACGCCGTCATGCTTGCGCGAGAAGATGCCGATCAGGCAGGTCGAAAGAGCACCCGCGACAGTGGAGGCTAGGATAAAGCCCTCGCCATCGAGCCTGAAGCCAAAGGTGCCATCTGCGCCCGAGAGGTTGACGAGCGCGACGCCGGCAAAGCCCAGCGCACAGCCAAGCACCTTGGCCGTATTGAGCTTCTCGGTGTGAAATGCCAGGGCGGCAAAGAGGATTGCGAGGAAGTTGGCGCTGGCCTCGATGATGGAGCTCGACATGGCGCTGGCGTGCGAGAGGCCCAGATAGAAAAAGAAGTACTGCCCGATAGTCTGGAAGAGCGACAAGACAAAGATGGGCTTGATGTCGCGAGCCTGCGGAATGAGGGGGCGGCGCTGGGCCGCACTCATCCCAACGATAACCAGGGCGCCGGCAAGCGTGAAGCGCAAGCCCGCAAAGAGCAGCTGCGAGGCGCTATCGTGCGCCGGGATACCAAAGAGTGCGTAGCCGATCTTGATGCAGGGAAAGGCCGATCCCCAGAGCGCGCAACAAACAAGACAGCCCAGGATGAGTCCGGGCAGGGTGGCGAGATGCGGCTTGCGGCTTTCCATGATGTCCTTCCTGCATGCGCGAAGCAAAAAAGAACCCGCCACCGGATGTGTCGGTGGCGGGTGTTGTTACCCGAGGGGATTGTACCCGATGGGAAAGGTTTAAGCGAAGTAGGCCACGCCGCTCTCAAAGATCGGCATGAACTTATCGCCGGGGACATGCTCGGGCACGTTGCGGTACAGGTTGTCGCCGCGACGCTCGGCATGGCCCATCTTGCCCAGGACGCGGCCGTCGGGGCTCGTGATGCCCTCGATGGCGAGTGCGGAGCCGTTGGGGTTGACGGAAAGATCCATGCTGGGCTTTCCGTCCTCGCCCACGTACTGCGTGGCGACCTGGCCGTTGGCGATCAGCTGGGCGAGCACCTCGTCATTGGCGACAAAGCGGCCCTCGCCGTGGCTGATGGCGACGGTGTAGGGGTCGTCCAGGCTGCACTGCGAAAGCCACGGGGACAGGTTGGACGAGATACGGGTGCGCACCAGACGGCTCTGGTGGCGACCGATGGTGTTGAACGTCAGCGTGGGCGCATCGGGCGTGGCGTCGACGATGTCGCCGTAGGGCACCAGGCCGAGCTTGATCAGGGCCTGGAAGCCGTTGCAGATGCCCAGCATCAGGCCATCGCGGGCCTTGAGCAGGTCGCGGACTGCCTCGGTGACCTCGGGAGCGCGGAAGAACGCCGTGATGAACTTGGCAGAGCCGTCGGGCTCGTCGCCGCCCGAGAAGCCGCCGGGGATCATAACGATCTGGCTTGCACGGATGCGGCGCGCAAGCTCGTGGGTGCTCTCGGCGACGGCCTCGGGCGTGAGGTTGTTGATCACGAAGGTGTCGGCCTCGGCACCGGCGGCACGGAAGGCGCGGGCGCTGTCGTACTCGCAGTTGTTGCCGGGGAACACGGGGATGATTACGCGCGGGCGGGCGATCTTGGCGCCGCCGTACACGTGGATATCCTTGGCGCGGAAGTCGATGGTCTCGACCTCGGCGGTCTCGCCGGTGCTGCGGTAGGCGAAGACGCCCTCGATGCCGCTCTCCCAGGCCTCCTGGAGCTCAGCGAGCTCGATGACTTCGGAGCCGGTGTCGATGACATAGCCCTCGACGGTGGTACCCAGGGGCTCGACGACAACGCCGTCGGCGACCTCGGACAGCTCGGCGTCCTCGGCGAGCTCGACGATAAAGCTGCCGTAGAGCGGGGTGAAGAGGCTCTCCACGTCCACGTCCTCGGCAAGCTCGATGCCGATCTGGTTGCCGACGCACATCTTAAAGAGGCTCTCGACGCCGCAGCCGTAGCCGGGCGTGGAGACGGCCAGGGCGTCGCCGTTGGCGGTGAGCGCCTCGACGGCGTCAAACGCGGCGAGCAGCTGCTGAGCGTCGGGGCGGTAGTCCTCGCCATAGGTGGCGGGGGCGATACGGACGACGCGGTGTGTGAGGCCCTTGAACTCGGGGGAGACAGCGCGGGCCGCCTTGCCCACGGCGACAGCGAAGCTGATCAGGGTCGGCGGAACGTTGAGCTCGCCGGCCTCGTCCTCAAACGAGCCGCTCATGGAGTCCTTGCCGCCGATGGCGCCGGCACCCAGGTCGACTTGGGCCATGAGGGCGCCCAGGACGGCTGCCGTGGGCTTGCCCCAGCGCTCGGCCTCGGTGCGCAGACGCTCGAAGTACTCCTGGAAGGAGAGATAGGCGCGCTTGTGCTCAAAGCCGGCAGCCACGAGCTTGGCGATGGACTCGACCACGGACAGGTAGGCGCCCGCAAACTGGTCGGCCTCCATCAGATAAGGGTTGAAGCCCCATGCCATGGCACTCGCCGTGGTGGTCTCGCCGTCCACGGGGAACTTGGCGACCATGGCCGAGCTGGGGGTGAGCTGCGTCTTGCCGCCAAAGGGCATGAGCACGGTCGCGGCACCGATGGTGGAGTCAAAGCGCTCGGAAAGGCCCTTGTTGGAGGCGACGTTGAGGTCGGTGACCAGCGAGGTCATGCGCTCGGCAAGCGTGGTGCCGGCCCAGCTGGGCTGCCACACGCTACGGGCGCAGACGTGGGCGACCTGGTGCTTGGGTGCACCGTTGGAGTTGAGGAACTCGCGGGACAGGTCGACGATGGCGACGCCGTTCCAGGCCATGCGCATGCGCGGCTCGGCGGTAACCTCGGCGATAACGGTCGCCTCCAGGTTCTCCTCGGCGGCGTAGCCCATGAACTCCTCGACGTCACCGTCGGCGACGGCGCAGGCCATGCGCTCCTGGGATTCAGAGATGGCGAGCTCGGTGCCGTCAAGACCGTCGTACTTTTTGGTCACGGTATCAAGGTCGACATACAGGCCGTCGGCAAGCTCGCCTACGGCGACCGAGACACCGCCAGCGCCAAAGTCGTTGCAGCGCTTGATCAGACGGCAGGCATCGCCGCGGCGGAACAGGCGCTGCAGCTTGCGCTCGACCGGGGCGTTGCCCTTCTGGACCTCGGCGCCCGATGTCTCGATGGACTCGGTGTTCTGGGTCTTGGAGGAGCCGGTGGCACCGCCGATGCCGTCACGGCCGGTGCGGCCACCCAAAAGGATGATCTTGTCGGTGGGGGCGGGGCACTCGCGACGCACGTGGTTTGCCGGGGTAGCGCCCACGACGGCGCCGACCTCCATGCGCTTGGCGACGTAGCCGGGGTGATAGAGCTCGTTGACCTGGCCGGTGGCAAGGCCGATCTGGTTGCCGTAGCTGGAGTAGCCGGCGGCGGCAGTGGTCACGAGCTTGCGCTGCGGCAGCTTGCCCTCGAGCGTCTCGGACACGGGGACGGTGGGGTCGCCGGCACCGGTGACACGCATGGCCTGGTACACGTAGCTGCGGCCCGAGAGCGGGTCGCGGATAGCGCCGCCCACGCAGGTGGCGGCACCGCCGAAGGGCTCGATCTCGGTCGGGTGGTTGTGGGTCTCGTTCTTAAAGAGGAACAGCCAGTCCTGGTCCTCGCCATCGACATCGACCTTTACCTTGACGGTGCAGGCGTTGATCTCCTCGGACTCGTCGACATCGGTCATGACGCCGGTCTTCTTGAGGTACTTGGCGCCGATGGTGCCCATGTCCATGAGGCAGACGGGCTTGGTGTCGCGACCGAGTTCGTGGCGCATCTCCATGTAGCGGTCGAAGGCCTGCTGCACCACGGCGTCGTCGATCGTCACGTCGTCCAGGACGGTGCCGAAGGTGGTGTGGCGGCAGTGATCGGACCAGTAGGTGTCGATCACGCGGATCTCGGTGATGGTGGGGTCGCGATCCTCATCGCGGAAGTACTGCTGGCAGAAGGCGATGTCCGCCTCGTCCATGGCAAGGCCGCGCTCGGAAATAAAGGCGGCAAGGCCGGCTTCGTCGAGCTCGCGGAAACCGTCGAGCACCTCGACGGGCTGGGGCTCGGGGGTCTCCATGTACAGCGTCTCGGGCAGGTCGAGCGAGGCGATGCGCGCCTCGACGGGGTTCACCACGTAGTGCTTGATGGCATCGATGGCGGCCTCGTCCAGAGCGCCCGAGATCATATAGACCTTGGCGGAGCGCACGGCGGGGCGCTCGCCCTGGCTGATGAGCTGCACGCACTCGCTGGCGGAGTCGGCGCGCTGGTCAAACTGGCCAGGCAGGAATTCGACGGCAAAGACGGCGCCATCGCTTGCGGGGAGCTCGTCGTAGGTCACATCGACCTGGGGCTCGCTAAAGACGGTCGGCACGCAGGACCGGAAAAGCTCCTTGTCGATGCCCTCGACGTCGTAGCGGTTGATAATCCTCAGGGCCTCGATGCCCTTGATGCCGAGAATTTCGGTCAGCTCGCCCTTGAGCTGCTGAGCCTCGACGTCGAACCCGGGTTTCTTCTCCACGTAGATACGAGAGACCATTGGTTCCTGCCTTCCTGATCGGTTGGGCGTACGGTACGGTATGCGGCAGCGGTCGGTTTGCGGGGTCTGCCCTGCGGTCGCCTTGAGCCACATGTTTGTAAACCTCACTATGATACGACAGCTCGCGGCGCGTTGAGGACGGCGAGGGTGCTACAGTGAAGCGCAAACAAGAGAAAGGCATCACATGGCATTCGTTTCGCTCGCCATCATCGCACTCGTGGCCTTTGCGAGTCCTTTTATCGCCTCGGCGATTCCCGGAAAACCCGTTCCCGAGACGGTCTTTTTGCTCGTGCTCGGCGCGGTACTGGGACCCCATATGCTCGGCGTCATCCATGTAGATGCTGAGGTCTCGCTGGTGTCCGAGCTGGGCCTGGCCTTTTTGTTCCTGCTTGCCGGCTTTGAGATCGACCCCAAGAGCATCACGGGCGTCGAGGGGCGCTACGGCTTGGCGACGTGGGTCGTCACGTTTGGTATCGCCTGGCTTGCCGTGCGCTTTACCCCGTGGTTCTCAGTCAGTCATTTCGACGGTATCGCCGTGACGCTTGCCCTCACTTCGACGGCGCTCGGTACGCTTGTGCCCATCATGCGTGAGCGCTCGCTCACCGGCACGCGCGTGGGCGACTCGATTCTCGCGTATGGCACTTGGGGCGAGCTCGGTCCCGTGCTCGCCATGTCGGTGCTGTTGTCTGCCCGCACTGGCATCCAAACGCTCGTTATCCTTGGCTTGTTTGCGGTGGTTTGCGTGTTGCTGGCCGTGGTCCCGAGCCGCTCCAAGCGCGTCGGCAGCCGCTTCTTTGCATTTGTTGAGGAGCGCGCCGATACCACGTCGCAGACCTTCGTGCGCCTGACGGTGCTCATCCTGGTCACGCTCGTGGCATTCTCGGCTGTCTTTGATCTCGACATCGTGTTGGGTTCTTTTGCCGCCGGCTTTGTCCTGCGCTATATCATCCCCGAGGGCAACCATACGCTCGAGACCAAGCTCGACGGTCTGGCCTACGGTTTTTTGATTCCGGTGTTCTTTACCGTGTCGGGCGCAAAGATCGACCTGACGGCCGTGGCGTCGCGCCCGGGCTTGCTCGCGGGCTTTATCGTGGCGTTGTTGATTATTCGTGCCGTGCCCATTCTTATTTCCATGAGCATTTGTCCTGCGACGCGCGATGTGTCGGCGTATGGTCGCATTACCGTGGCCCTGTACTGCACCACGGCGCTGCCGATCATCGTTGCCGTTACGAGCGTTGCCGTCAACGCGGGCGCGCTGTCGCAAGATATTGCGTCGGTCATGGTTGCCGCCGGTGCCATCACGGTGTTCTTGATGCCATTGCTCGCGCAGCTCTTCTACCGCGTGGTGGATGCCGCACCGGTCGCCGCCGTGGCAGAGGTTGCCGAGCATCCATCCGATGCGCTCGACATCTTGCGCGCCCACCACGACCTAGCGAGCTTGCTCGCGCGCGAGCACGAGCTGCTGACCTCGCATGGCCATGGTCGCGTATTCGAGGGCCTGCCTACGCTCGATACGATTGCCGAGCGTCTTTCCGCCGAGGCAGCGAGCGGCCACATCGATGCCCGCATCGTGGACGCGGCGCACCTGCTTGCCGATAAGACCTATGGAGACGAGGTCGACCCGTCCGAGCTGACTCCGCGTGAGCGCCGCCGCCTGGAGCGCGCCAAGCTCGCTGTGCGCGAATACCGCCGCCGCATGCTGGAGCTCTATGCGCGCGAAGAAGCCGAAGACGACGACGGTAAGTAGTCGATACTTTCTCGGGGAAGCCGCGTCCCGCTTTGAAGGCTCGGAACGGGATGTGGTTTCCGAAACGGGGGCCGTTGGGAAGCTGTGTCCCGGAATGGGCGCTCAGAGTGGGATGCAGTTTCCGCAAGGAGGTCCTGGGGGAAACCGTGCCCCGTTCTGATCCGAAATACTGGGACATAGTTTCCCTTTCATAACAGGAGAAGGCGCGCTGTCTGCAGTTGATTCAGACGGCGCGCCTTTTTGGTTGAGCTATGTTGAAGCTTGAAGCCAAAGCTTGTGGCTCCTTAGGAGCGGGCGGCTCCGTCGACGGGGAGCACGGCGCCCGTGACATAGGAGGACATGTCGCTCGCCAGGAAAACAAAGGCGTTGGCGACATCCTCGGGCTCGCCCATGCGACCCAGCGGAATGGTGGCGATGATGGGCTTGATGACTTCTTCGGGCAGGTTAGCGACCATGTCGGTCTTGGTCACGCCAGGTGCGACGGCATTGACGCGAATGCCCATGGGGGCGAGCTCGCGCGAGAGCGACTGGACCATGCCGTTGACGGCAAATTTGGACGTGGGGTAACCGACGCCGGAGGGCTGGCCGTACTTGGCGACCATCGAGCTCGTGGTGGTGATGGTGCCGCCGTGGCCGGCCTCGGTCATGATCTTGGCGGCAGCCTGGTGGCCATTAAAGACGGCGACGACATTGAGGTCCATGACCTTTGCAAACTCCTCGGCAGTGTAGTCCAAAAGGGGCGAGCGCTGGGAGATGCCGGCATTGTTGACGACCGTGTCCAGGCCGCCCATATCGGTGGCAGCTTGGGTAAAGGCCTCGGTTACGGCCTCGAGCGAGGTGAGGTCGCAGGAGCGGCCCC
>CAJLPX010000016.1 GCA_905208635.1 uncultured Collinsella sp.
CGGGAACGGGACCGCCGCCCACGACCATCCAGTCGCCGACCTGCAGAACCCAACCAGTACCGATGATGGCACCGAAACCGATGGTGAAGAAGTTCCAGAGCGAAAGCGTTTTCTTCATGCCGCCGTTACCTTCGACTGCAACTTCTGCGTTCTTGTCCGCCATTGTTCCCCTCCTTTCCTTATTGACGCCTCTTTGGCGTCACCCCTTGCGCGGTCTGTTTTGCCGCGCGCTTTTATTTCGTGGCTTTAAGATACGGCCTTGGCACAGCAGCGCCGCTTGTGGCTCGACCGAAGGCAGAACTGCAAAACGAGCGGCGCCGTTTTTGGGACGAACGGCACGGTTTGCCGCTCATTGTTGTCGCCCGTCCGACGGGCGTACGCTCATCGGACGCATAGAGAGATGTTTTTGAGGCCGTGTGTTTTGCGCCTTTCGTACCGTTTACCGAGCTTTTGACGCTCGGACCCATTTGTTGCACATCTTTTTTGTAGGATAGACAGGTTATACATGAGACAAGGCGGTACGAATGGCATACGGATACAACGACGGTGATCAACGGCGACAAAGCGTTCGCCTTGCTGGCCGCACCACGCCGACGCCCAGAAGTGCCACGAGCAGCAATCCGCAACGCCCTCAAGAGCAACCCAGGCCTTCGTCTCGGCAGCAGACAAACGGAACACGGCAGAGTGGCCGTCCGAGCACGGGCACAAGCGCACAGCAAGATAGCCGCTTGGGCGCGCGCACTCGACAGCGCCAAGCCGAGGTTCCGCAACTGCGCCGCAACGGCGCACGTCAGCCCAGCATCCATATCAACCGCTTCTTTTCGCATCCCCAAGGCGGACGCGACGGCAAGCCCTACCGCTCGACATCGTTCGTGAATGCCCCCGCCCTGCCGGCTCGTCGGCTTTGCTTCGCACTGTGCTCTATCCTCATCTGTCTGGTCTTTGTGCTTATGAGCTCCTGTATGTCCCACGGCTCGGCCGGTCTCGAGCCCACCGCCGAGGACAAGCTGCTCAAGGCCCCCGTCGCGCCCGGTTATTCTTTCGCCTTTTCGACCCCGCGCTCGCAATGGCAAGCCGGCACGATGCCCCATATCTATCAGATCGACCCCGCGTGGTCGGAGTTGCCTTACGCCGGCGGCACCATCCGCCAAAATGCCTGCGGGCCTACGTGCCTCACCATGGTCTATATCTTTAAGACGGGACGCACCGATATGACTCCCGTCGATATGTGCGCGCTTTCCGAGGCAGGCAATTACGCCCCCACCGGTGCAACCGAATGGTCGTTTATGACGAACGGCGCGTGGCAGTTGGGACTTAACGGAACGGAGCTCCATAACGATCGCGACTCGATGACTCGGGCGCTGCGTTCGGGAGCGCCCGTCATCGCCGCCGTTCGGCCGGGCACCTTTACCAACGTGGGCCACTACATTGTGCTTTACGGTATTGACGACGCCGATCAGATTGAAGTCTTCGATCCCAACTCGGCCAGCCGCAGCGCCCGCCGCTGGGGCGTCGTAGAGGTCCTTAACGAAGTCGAAGCCATGTGGGCCTACTACTAGTCATTGGGCACTCATTGGGGACAGGCTTAAATGAGTGGTCGTCGGGGACAGTCTTACGGACGCCGGCCGAGAGCAGACGAAAAGGGCCATCCCGAACTGCTTGGAACTGCTAGCACGGAAAGCGCATCCTGCTTTGGGGCCCAATAGCGGGATGCGCTTTCCGTTAGCGGCCCGTTTGGGAAACTGGGGGCCATTTTTCGGGCAAATTCCGGGATGTATTTTCCGGTTGAGGGCCCCGGGGAAACTGTGCCCCATTTTGGACGCTCATTGTGGGATGCACTTTCCGCAGTTGATTGGTGCTACTCATTTAAGTCTGTCCCCAATGACTACCGATAGCAAAAGCCCCGCAGTCGGAGCGGACTGCAGGGCTCATGAAGAGAGGCTAGTTTGTGGGCGCTTTGCCTGGCGCCCACGGGAGAGGCAACGGAGTAGGGACTACTCGTGGATGCGGGTACCGGAGAGGCCGGCCATGGTCTCGGCGGCCTTGTCCAGGGCGCCGATGATGCAGGTGCGGCCCTTGCGGGAGCGGGCGAACTTGATGGCGGCGCGGACCTTGGGCTCCATGGAGCCCTTGCCGAACTGACCCTCGTCGGCCAGACGCTCGGCCTCGTCGGCGGTGAGGTCCTCGAGCTCCTCCTGGTTGGGCTTGCCAAAGTTGATGGCGACATGCTCAACGGCGGTCAGCAGGAACAGAACGTCGGCGTCGCAGTCCTCAGCCAGCAGCTCGCCGCCCAGGTCCTTGTCGATGACGGCGGGAACGCCCTTGTAGCAGCCCTTGTTCTCGTAGTCGCGGACGACGGGGATGCCGCCGCCACCGCAGGCGATGACGATGAACTCGTTGTCGAGCAGGTTGAGGATGGAGTCGGCCTCGACGATCTTCTTGGGATCGGGAGAGGCGACGACGCGACGCCAGCCGCGGCCGGAATCCTCGACGAAGACCTTGGAGGGATCCTCGGCCATGAACTCCTTGGCCTGCTCCTCGGTGTAGAAGGGGCCGATCGGCTTGGTCGGGTTCTTGAACGCGGGATCGTCGGGATCGCACTCGATCTGGGTGACGACGGTGGCGGCGTGCCAACGCTTATAGCGCTTGTGCATCTCGCGGCCGATGCCCTGCTGCAGGTGGTAGCCGATGTAGCCCTGGGACATGGCGCCGCACTCGGGCAGCGGCATCTCGGGGGTGCCGATGGCATCGTGGGCAGCAGCGAAGGCGTTCTGGATCATGCCGACCTGCGGGCCGTTGCCGTGGGTGATGATGATCTCGTTGCCCTGCTCGATAAGACCAAGGAGAGCGTGGGCGGTGTTGCTCACGGCCTCGATCTGCTCGACGGGGTTGTTGCCGAGGGCGTTGCCGCCGAGGGCGACGACAATACGATCGGGCTTGCCAAGAGGCTTAGACATTGCTGGAATCCTTTCTGTAAAAGGCCTACAACCCATTAATAACCCGCGTCCGTGCGATACGCGAGTTTATTAAGGTTTATATTCTCTTTATCGCTCATTTTATTCATTTTGAAAATACCTAAGCGGCGAACGGTCGATTTTACCCGCTCAGCGTAAAGAAGCCCAGTTCAGGCATATCTACGCCATTTACGTGCAACTTTATTTAAATAGAGCAGGGATTAGACCAGATTATGCAAACTATATCTTTGCTAAACACAAAACGGACAGCGCAATATCTTACTCGCACTATACGCGATTCTATACATTAATTTGACGAGTATGCACCCCTGCAAAAACATGGGGCTTTTCATCCAACATAAGGGATAGCCGATCGCGCTTCACCCCGCGGCAAGCGACTGCGAGTTCGCAGTATGGAACTTTACCGTCGGCTTCTGCATGAACGCTGCCGACGCCCTTTCGCTCCTGCGCGCCCAAGCAGCCGAGAACGCTAACGGCGCCACTGTCAACCTGGCCACCCTCAACAACGGCGCCGCCAGCCTTTTCGCAAAGTACCGTGCTGGTTCGCTGGCTTTGAGGCCTAAGTGAGCTTTGCTATTTGCCAATTTTTGTATGATTTGGGTCAAATCTATTTGTCAATTTTTGTATGATTAGGGGCAAATCTATTTGCCAATTTTTGTCAATGAGGTGTTTTAATGCTACGCCGCAAGGTCACTGATAGGCTTTTGAGCTGGAAGAATAACTCCCATAAGGCCCTGCTTGTTACCGGTGCGCGTCAGATTGGCAAGAGCTATGCGATTCGCGCGTTTGGAAAGAGCAACTACGCTTCGTATTATGAGGTCAATCTGCTACTTGATGCCGAGGCAAGAGACGTACTTGTTGGCGCTAAGAACTCCATTGACTTCATCAACCGTGTGGCCCTTCTTGCGGATGCACCGCTTGTTGAAGGAGACACGCTTATCTTCGTCGATGAGATTCAGGAGTATCCGCAGATCGTTACACTTATGAAGGCGCTGGTCGAGGACGGACGCTTTAGCTATGTCTTCTCGGGGTCTATGCTTGGGACTGAGTTTAAGGGGATCTCTTCTTTCCCGGTGGGGTATGTCGAGCACATTGTTATGCGGCCAATGGATTTTGAAGAGTTTTGTTGGGCAAACAGCATCAGCGAGAATGTGCTTGCAGACATCCGCAGCTGCCTTGTCGAGAGGCGTCCCGTCGAAAATTTTATTCATGAGGCGATGCTCAAAAACTTTAGAGCTTATATCGTTTGCGGCGGCATGCCGGAGGTCGTTCAGAACTATATCGATTCGGGCTATTCGCTCGTGAGAACGCGTGAGCTTCAAATTCAGCTAGTCGATCAGTACAAAAGCGATATCTCTAAATATGCATCGACTCGAGCGTTTAACGTTCGCTCCATTTTCGAGCAAATTCCCGTTCAGCTTGAGGCGGAGTCCCATCGCTTTATCGTCTCGTCTCTAGGCGAGGGAGCTCGTCTTCAAAAATACGAGCAGGATTTCCTATGGCTGGTGAACGCAGGCGTTGGATTGATGGTCCCCCAGGTGACGGAGGCACGAAGTCCTCTCAAGAGGACGGAGAAAACGACGGCCTTTAAACTATACGAGTCCGATACAGGTATGCTCGCATCGCGGTATCCCGGCAGCACGGCACGCGCCGTCTACCTTGACATGAAAACCCCCAACCTCGGCGGCCTCTATGAGAACGTGGTCGCACAGGAACTCGTTGCCCTCGGAGCAGATACGTGGTACTACCAAACGCGTGAGGTCGGTGAAGTCGACTTTGTAATCGAAGGTGCCCGCGGGCATGTTGTCCCAATCGAAGTCAAATCGGGCAAGAAAGTTCGAGCACATGCAGCCCTCGACCGTTTGATGAGTGTGGGCGAGTACAAAATTCCCGAGGCCGTTGTGCTGAGCCACGAAAACCTTTGCAAAGAGGGCAAGATCCTTTACGTTCCAATCTATATGACATTCTGTCTCGATGAGTTTATGGAAAAGGACGACCCCAACAACGATTTCTCGTTTGCACCCATATCTCTCTAGGTCATCTGAGTCCGCAAGCCAGCCCCCACGCCCAAAGTACTGCGCCTTTCGCGCCAAAGGCGCGAAACAGCAAGGGGATAGAAGGCAGCGACAACCAACTCCCCCACTATGCCCAAAGTGCTGCGATGTTTCGCGCAAAGCGCGAAACAGCACTGGGGCAGCAGAAGGCCACAATCAGCTAGCCCTCCATGCCCAAAGTGGCGCGTGGTTTCGCGGCCACGCCGCGAAACAGCGACCGGGACAAGGCACCCCCACAGCCACGTCCTTCATTCAGCCCCACAATCCGAGGACGTAGTCGTAGCAGGATCTGAGGGCTAACCTTCGCGGACACTCCGCAGGACGAAAGAACCCCCGTCGCACGTAGTGCGCAGCGGGGGTTCTTTCATGTCCGAGGACGTCCGCGAAGGTCAGCCCTCAGATCCTGCGGTGGGAGACTTAAGCCTCGTTGTACACCGTCTTGAGCTTCAGCAGGTGCTGATAGCGGTCCATAGCGGCCTGCTCGTTCTCCTTGAAGAGCTCCTCGGCGCGCTCGGGGAAGGAACGCGTCAGCGAAGCGTAACGGGCCTCGTTCATCAGGAACTCCTGATAACCGCCCGCGGGCTCCTTGGAATCGAGCGAGAACTTCTTGCCGGCAGCAGCCTCGGGGTTGAAGCGGAAGAGGTTCCAGTAACCGCACTCGACAGCCTTCTTCATCTCGGCTTGGCAGTTCTGCATGCCGCCCTTCTTGATGGAGTGCATCTCGCAGGGGCTGTAGCCGATGATGAGGGACGGGCCGTCGTAGGCCTCGGCCTCGTGAATGGCCTTGAGGGTCTGAGCCGGGTTGGCGCCCATGGCAACCTGTGCCACGTAGACGTAGCCGTAGCTCATGGCGATCTCGGCCAGAGACTTCTTCTTGGTCACCTTACCGGCAGCGGCGAACTGAGCGACCTGGCCCAGGTTCGAGGCCTTGGAGGCCTGACCGCCGGTGTTGGAGTAGACCTCGGTGTCGAAGACGAAGACGTTGACGTTGTGGCCGGAAGCCAGGACGTGGTCCAGGCCACCGAAGCCGATGTCGTAGGCCCAGCCGTCGCCGCCGAAGATCCAGAAGGACTTCTTGGTGAGGTAAGCCTTGTCGGCGAGGATTGCCTTGGAAGCGTCGCAGCCGCACTTCTCGAGCTCGGCAACGTAGGCAGCGGCAGCGGTCTTGGAGGCCTCGGCGTCGTTGACGGAGTCGATCCAAGCCTGACCGGCGGCCTTGAGCTCATCGGACGGACCATCGGCAGCGATGATGTCCTGGGTAGCGGCGATCAGCTTGTGCTGAACGGCCTCATAGCCAACGGCCATGCCCAGACCGTGCTCGGCATTGTCCTCGAACAGGGAGTTGTTCCACGCCGGGCCGTGACCGTCCTTGTCCTTGCAGTAAGGAGCGGTGGCAGCGGGGTTGCCCCAAATGGAGGAGCAGCCGGTGGCGTTGGAGATGAACATGCGGTCGCCGGCGACCTGGGTCACCAGACGTGCATAGGCGGTCTCGGCGCAGCCGGCGCAGGAGCCAGAGAACTCCAGGTAGGGCTGCTTAAACTGGCTGCCCTTGACGTTGGCCGCGATGAGTTCCTTCTTCTCGGAGACGTTCTCGACCATGTAGTCCCAAACGGGCTGCTGGTCCATCTCCTGCTCGGTGGGAACCATCTCGAGGGCGCCCTTGGGGCAGACCTTGACGCAGTTGGTGCAGCCCATGCAGTCGAGCGGGGACACGGCCATGGTGAACTTCATGCCCTTGGCCTTGGGGCCCATAGCGTCGAGCGTGCGGGTAGCCTCGGGCGCGGCGGCAGCCTCGTCCTCGGTCATCGCGAACGGACGGATGGTGGCATGCGGGCACACATAGGCGCACTGGTTGCACTGAATGCACTTGGTCTCGTCCCAGTGGGGAACGACCACGGCGACGCCGCGCTTCTCGTATGCGGAGGCGCCCAGCTCAAACTGGCCGTCGGCACAATCGACGAAGGCGGAAACAGGCAGGCTGTCGCCATCCATGCGATCGATGGGCTCGAGCAGGTTCTTGACCTGCTGGGCGATGGCAGACTTGGTCTCCTCGGAGAGCTCGATGGGGGCAGCATCCTCGGCAGTTGCCCAGTCGGCCGGAACCTCGAACTTACGGAAGGCGGTAGCGCCGGCATCGATAGCCTTGTGGTTGGCGTCGACGATGGCCTGGCCCTTCTTCATGTAGGACTTGGTAGCCGCGTCCTTCATGTACTGCAGGGCGTCCTCGGCGGGCAGGACCTTGGCCAGCGCGAAGAAGGCGGACTGGAGCACCGTGTTGGTGCGCTTGCCCATGCCGACCTTGGCGGCCAGGTCGATAGCGTCGATCAGGTAGACGTTGACGTTGTTGTTCGCAATGTAGCGCTTGGCCACAGCGGGCATGTGCTCGGCGAACTCCTCGTCGCTCCACTGGCAGTTGACCAGGAAGGTACCGCCCGGCTTGACGTCGCGGACCATCTTGAAGCCCTTGACGATATAGCTGGGGTTGTGGCAAGCGACAAAGTCGGCCTTGGTCACGTAGTACGGCGAACGGATCGGGGAATCACCAAAGCGCAGGTGCGAGACGGTGACGCCGCCGGTCTTCTTGGAGTCGTACTGGAAGTAGGCCTGGACGTACTTGTCGGTGTGGTCGCCGATGATCTTGATCGAGTTCTTGTTGGCGCCGACGGTACCGTCGCCACCCAGACCCCAGAACTTGCACTCGATGGTGCCGGGGGCTGCGGTGTTGGGCGCATCCTCGGCCTCGGGCAGGCTCAGGTTGGTCACGTCATCGACGATGCCGATGGTGAACTCGCGCTTGGGCTCGTCCTTCTTGAGCTCCTCGAAGACAGCGAACGCGGACGCGGGAGGCGTGTCCTTGCTGCCCAGGCCGTAACGGCCGCCGACGACCTTGATGCCCGTCTTGCCGGCCTCGTAGAGAGCAGAAACGACGTCCTGGTAGAGCGGCTCGCCGATGGAACCCGGCTCCTTGGTGCGGTCCATGACGGCAATCTTCTGGACGGTCTCGGGGAGAACGTCGACAAAGTGCTTGATGGAGAACGGACGGAACAGGCGAACCTTGACCAGGCCGACCTTCTCGCCGTGAGCGTTGAGGTAGTCGATGACTTCCTCGAGCACGTCGCAGAAGGAGCCCATGCACACGACGACGCGGTCGGCATCGGGAGCGCCGTAGTAGTTGAACAGGCCGTAATCGGTGCCGAGCTTCTCGTTGATCTTCTTCATGTAGCCCTCGACGACGGCGGGAAGCTCGTCGTAGACCTTGTTGCAGGCCTCACGGTTCTGGAAGAAGATATCGCCGTTCTCGTGGCTGCCGCGGGTGTGCGGGTGCTCAGGGTTGAGCGCGTGGTCGCGGAAAGCCTGGACGGCGTCCATGTCGCACATCTCGGCCAGATCCTTGTAGTCCCACATGGCGACCTTCTGGATCTCGTGGCTGGTGCGGAAGCCGTCGAAGAAGTTAAGGAACGGGGTCTTACCCTCGATGGCGGCAAGGTGAGCCACCGGCGAGAGGTCCATGACCTCCTGGACGTTGCCCTCGGCGAGCATGGCGAAACCGGTCTGGCGGCAGGCCATGACGTCGGAGTGATCGCCAAAGATGTTCAGGGCGTGGGAAGCGACGCAACGCGCGGAGACGTGGAAGACGCCCGGGAGCTGCTCGCCCGCGATCTTGTACATGTTCGGGATCATCAGGAGCAGACCCTGAGAAGCCGTGTAGGTGGTGGTCAGAGCACCGGCGCCCAGCGAACCGTGAACGGTACCGGCTGCACCTGCCTCGGACTCCATCTCGACGACCTTGACCGGGGTGCCGAAGATATTCTTGCGACCCTGGGCCGCCCACTGGTCGACATGGTCGGCCATCGGGCTGGACGGCGTAATGGGATAGATTCCCGCTACCTCGGTGTACGCATACGAAACATATGCGGCCGCCTCGTTGCCGTCCATAGACTTAAACTTACGCGCCATATACCCCTCTCCTCTCATATAGGTATACAGGCCCCGGCGATCGCCGGGATGTTGGCGTGATGGGATTTTCGCTGTTGCTTCCAATCATCTGGCAGGCAGGCTCAGCAGCAGGTACATAGCGTGGAGAGAAGGCATGCCGAGGCGAGGAGGGCTGCACGCGCTCCACAAGCCCAGCTACCCGTCTTGCACATGACCGAGCGCCGCAAAGGCCGCATGCCGGATGCTCCCGGGCACGCCCCGGCGATGGGAAGCGCCCGCAACGGAAATCCGCATGCGGGTTTATTGTACCCCGCCGTCAAGTGTAATTTCGGCAAATATAGGCGGGCGGTAAAGGTTTACCTTGGGTGACCATCAAGGGCAAAATTGATCCTTCCGTCACCGAGGGACCAAATGGCAGCTGCGGTGAAATAGGAACTGTTTTTGCCGGCCGTAGCCTTAAACAGCCCCTATTTCACCGCAACTTATTTAGGAGATGAGTCAGAGGGCGCCGAGGAGGATGGCGTAGGTTGTGGATTCTCCGAGCTTGAGCTCGTCACCGGGGTTGAGCTGGGCGGAGCGGCCGGGCTCGACCTGGGTGCAGACGTTCGTCGCGTCGTTTACCACCACGGTTCCGTTGGTGGACGACAGGTCCTCAACGTACCAGACATTTTGGTCATCGCACCACACGTGGGCATGGCGAGCCGAAACGTCATCGCCCACATCGGTGATGCCGCCCTCCCCCGTTGCCAGCGCGCCGATCTCGACGCCTTCCTCACTCGGCTGAATCCAGCGCGGGACGCTCACCGCGTAGCCGTTTTGCACGCGCAGCAGTCCCAGCGGATGCGCCGGCGCGACCTCGTGCTCGCCCGACTTGGAACCAAGGCGGGCGTGAGAGCAAACGGCATAGGGAACGAATCTTGCGGATGTACTCCTCGACGTCAGGCAGGTAAGCCCCACGAAGTCACCGGGGAGGCCCAAGCGGCCCGGCACCACTTCCAGATTCTGACCAGGGCGAGTCGTTCGCCGGTGGCTGAAGGCTCGCTCCCACCCAAAAGGGGAGATTCGCGTTGTTCCCCAATCGCTCTCGCATCTTTCATTTTGCTCGAGGTGGGCTATAAAAACTTTCCTGGTGAAAGGCGGCGATTGGTTTCCTTTCTTTCTAGAGGAGCGCGCCTGTAATCTGTTTTCATCCTAAATCAAGTTGAGATCGGACCTTCCAGAGGCAAGTCGACTCAAACTGCGAGGCTCCATGTTGGAATAAAGAGCGCTGTCGAAGTGCCAACAACACAAAGCTTGCCAGTCTCAAATAGAACCTTTTGGGAGTCCGATTGGGCCGCACACCGAATCCCCGCTGGTGGTTTTTTATAGCTGCGTAACAATAAACAAGGTTAGTGCCAGTCCAGCATGAAATTGAGGAACGTATGCATTTTTTCTCAGTAAGTGATCGTCGTTACTGCTTCGATGAGGTCACTCGCAATTGCTTTCAGGTTGACCAAGCATCAGAAGATGCGCTTCGCATATTTGAAGCATCGGGAAGAACGGTCAACTCGAAGTTGCTAACAAAGTCACTTGCTGCGAAAGGCTACGACCAAACGACCATAGCAGAACTTGAAGACGACATTGATGAGTATCAACGATTGTCTGAGCGGACTTTCTTAACAAAAGACACGCCTCGAAAACTTAGATCCATCGAACTCCACGTTTCACATGCATGCAACCTTGGTTGTAGTTACTGTTTTGCCGGTAAAGGAGATTATGGAACGTCTCCTCTGCTGATGACAGACGAGATAGCCTTCAAGGCGGTCGACTACCTCGTCGCAAGTTCATCGGAAAACGAAACGCTTGCAATCGTCTTTTTTGGTGGGGAACCCATGATTAACGAGCCGCTGATATGGAAAACGGTCGACTATTCAAAAAGAATATACCCCAATAGAAACTTTACCTATTCTATTACGACCAACGGAACGCTTTTGAATGACACTGCTGTGAATTCTTTCAAGGAGCACGGGTTTTCTGTTCTGATTAGTCTCGATGGTACAGGATGCAAGCACGATGCATCGCGCCCGTACAAGACGGGAGGCGGCTCTTTCTCCGATATCGACAAAAACGTTCGTCGTTTTTCCGAGTCGTTCCCCTTCGGCGCAAGAGCGACCTTAACAAATAATAACTGTAACCTTGTTGAAGACTATCTTCAGTTTAAAGAGATGGGCTTCAGAAGGATTTACTTCTCGCCCGTGAGCTCATTCGATGAGAATATCAAACTCGACGAACACTCATTAAACAAAATCAGGGCGGGCCTAATAGATTTGGCGGATCAATATCTCAAACAGATTGATCAAGGGGAAAAGCCCTTGTTTAGAACATTGAAAACTGCAGTTGATTTGATTATGAGCAACAGGATCGCCTTTGTCGGATGCGGGGCTGGCAGGCGTTTTATTTCCGTGACTCCCGAAGGGGACGTATACCCCTGTCACAGGTTTGTCGGGATGATGCGATTCAAAATGGGCAACATCGTCACCGGAATTGACGAAACTAGGTATATTGAAAACTGGAGTCAGGGTGTCGAAAAAAGAATTGACTGTACGGACTGTTGGGCTCGGTCTTTCTGTGGTGGGGGCTGTAGCTGGGAGGCTGCAGACGAGCACGGCTACTTGCCCAAGAGTCTACACCCTGCATCATGTGAATATAGAAAAATGTGCTACGAGATGGCTTTTGACCTTATTTCCCGCCACTCATCTTCGCAGGAGAAAAATCAACGAGAAGCTACTGTATCGGAATAAGCGGTTCAGCGCATTGCTGTCACCATTGTGGAGGTGTTCGTTCTTCTGATTACCGTCTGCGAAGCTTATTGCTACGTTCGCCGAAACCATTCTAGAAATATGGTGAACTAGACATCTTGGTTTGTTATACACAATATTGAGGTTTTTCTGCACTCAAAGGGAGGTAGTCGTGAAGCATATTCATCCGATTAATCCAGGAAGTGGCGACGAGGCAGGCGTGAAGCCGATGTCTTTTGACTGCCTCTTGGGCATTACTGACATCTGTACTGTTTATGATAAAGCAGATGGCTGTGGTGCATACGATTACTGCGACTATGACATGGATGGCGGCAGCATCTGCGTTGTAGATCACTGTGGCATTGATCAAACGTAGTCTCTAATTGGATTAAGGTGAGGAGCTGTTATGAAGCATATCCATCCTGTTGGTTCAAATGAACATACTCCCGTTGAGCCTTGTTGTCTTGGAGTTGATATATGCAATTTTTACGACATCGCCGAGTGCCCTGTTGCGGATTGGTGCTATGTCGATAAAGAATCAAGCTGTGTTTTGCCAGCAGATTGGTGCGATCCAGTTGACGAGTAGTTTTTGTGTCTAGGAACTATTTGGTCCAATTCAAAATAAGATGGGGACAAATACCAAAATCTCGTGTCTGGGAGGAGTTATGCCATTATTGCAAGGTCTCGTTGGATTAACCTTTGTACTTGCTTTATATCTGGCACCTTTTTTATTGTTATTCTTCATTATCCGATTCTTTCTTCGGAAAAAATAGGAGTATCACGCAAACATTAGCGTAGCTTTCTTCCAATATGAGCCGAGCATTGGCAAGTGGAATAAGAAGCCCGACCGTTCGTCACATGAAAGTGATCGGACGGGCCTCTCAATTTAACCCGGGCCGCCACCCATAGTGGCTTTCCGGGCGTATTTTCGGTGCAAAGCAATCGTCAGTTTAATCCTATGCGTCGATACCGCATTTCATTTGTTCGGCTCGTATTCTACGGCCTTGTAACCCTCGCACTCTCCGGCAAACGGATTGAACACGAAGGCAGAGATGATGTGTGCGTGGACATCGAGGCTGCTGTAGGCAACATACTGGGGCATGGACCCCCGCTGCGCGTGGCATGCGGCCCGGCATATTCATTGCCGTCCAACCCCGTGTAGTTGCAGCAAAGGGTGGAACCTCAATGCTCAGCTCATGTTGTCCGTGGGACACGAGAATTGTAAGTACACTTTGGTGTGATTCTCACGATGATACTGAGCCACCTGGAATAAGATACGTCGCGACAACACTTCGCTTCACCTCTGTCTCGACAAGACAACGTAGACTAAAGTTTCCTTTAGTAAGAGAATGAGAACTATATCTGAAAGCGTTGCGATGGCGTGAAGGCACCGAGTCCGAACCGACTGAATGCTACGTGCATCTGCATCGCTTTTTTGTTATCTCTGTCAGTTGGGTAGCACTACACTTGTCAGCATTTACCCCGGTACATGCTGCCTAAATCCACTACCCCTTCTACCGCGCCGACCATCTCGTCATCGTGAGAGACAATGATGATCAGCTGGCTTTGCTTGTTGCGCTTAACATAGGCCGCAAGCTCGGCGCGGCTTACAGCGTCTAACCCAGTCGTGGGCTCGTCGAGTACCAAAACTGACGACTTGCGTGAAATCGCCGACCATAAGTACACTCGGCGCAGCTCACCGCCCGAAAGCGCGGAGCAACGTTTCCCGAGCAACTCCTTCACGCTGTTTTCCAGCGAAAGTAGGCCATCTACACCCCGGTGATAGGAAGAAAAGGGCGTGTCGAAATACTCTAACAGCTCTTTCACCGTTTCGTCCGGCGCGAAGCACGACTGTGGGCAGCACGATATCTCTCTCGCACGTATGTAATCCAAGTCGCATTCTTCGATTGGCACGCCGTTGTATTTTACTTTGCCTTTCGATGAGTATAGCCCGAGCATCAAGTAAAGAAGTGACGTCTTGCCTCTTCCGTTTTCCCCAACTATGCAATATGTACCAGGACCGGAAAACTTGAAAGAAAACCCGCCGAGGACCTCTCGGACAGATCCGTCTGGAAGGGCAACCGAGAATTCCAAATCAGATACCGAAATGTCATTTATTTCATCGAGTTTAGCTAAATCGGTCCGATTCCACCCCGATCTCTCCTTTTCTCTCGTCGCGATAGCCGTCCTATCCCATGATGCTTTGGCATCTTGATAGGATTTGAACAATGACATCATACTTTTCAAAGTCTTAAAGAGAACCGCGAAGTATGTACCGATGATAGTGTACTCGCCTATTGACATAGTTCCGTTAATGATTCGTACTCCGGAAACAACAAGTATCACCGCTTGAAACAACGCTGCGAAAAGACCATCGAGCGATGTCAGAGAATATGATAGCTTTCCGGAGCGCAAAACTTTGGGAAAATAGCTCTTAAACCCAGCGTCGAGCGCTTGTTCGCTCTTGCCGTACGAAGATGTCAGTTGAATGTTGAGAATCTGATTAAGCTGCGATGCAATTGCGGCGTAAAAGGCGCTGTCCGCCTCTTTCTTCTCATACGTGACCCTATACAAAAGTTTCCTCAACCCAGTAATTACACAGAAATACACGATGAGGAGAATGATGGAAAACACCGCGAGAGTTGAATCAATTGACCATATGATAAGCAATACGATGGGAATGGCTACAATGGACAGCGGCGCACTGATAAAATTCGCCAAAACGAAGGATGAGACCACGCTAGAGTCGGAAATAATCCGTTGCGTTGTATAGGCTGGATCGATGGTCCGACTCACCAAGTAATCGTCTCTTTCAAAACGCAAGACGGCCTCCCTGAGAAGATCAAAGGAAAGTCTCGTGGTTATGCGAATGGAAAGTGTTCCTGCAAAATAAGTAAAGAGGGTGGAGAAAACTCCTATTGACGCAACCAGGAGCGCGAAGAGTACGGCGTCTCTTTCGCTGCGGTTACCGAGAAGAAAATCTAAGAATTTCCCGTTCACGTATGGCATGGCATAGGAGAGAGCGGTTCCAATCACCGTGATAGCAATGAAGACGAAAGCCCCTTTTGCTCTGATGAACCTCGAGAGAACGCATCGAATCAAGGAAGGCCCCAATCTACCCGCCACAAAACATCAATCACTGATACCTTACACCTCAACACAACAGGAGCGAAGATTTGCCAATGAGACTGCTTTAAGATTGCCTTGGGCCAATACGATCTCAAGCTCTTCCTACAAGAGAGTCGGAATCGGACATCTCCTCCGACGAACCTGGCAATCGGGCGGTTGAAATATCTTTTTCAACCGCCCGATTGCCACAATAGATTTGAGCATCCGCCCACAAACGTCCGCGTTTTATACCCATCAAATCCTTTGCCTTTTGTCGTCTAGACTAGAAAAATCGCTCGAAATAACGCAACCGGCCTGCTCGCTTGAAGAAACCTAAGCCCGTAACGTAGGTGTGCAAACTTCCGAAACGCCTTGCGCGGCATTGTGCGTATAAACTTCGTCAACCGCCTCAGAAATATCTGAGTATCGCGCCGGGTCAAAAGCATACGATGTCGCAGCTATACCCTGCACCCATTCGGAACGCGGATTAATTGAATAGCCACACAGCATCATCATACATGCATCTAGACCTGATTTCCCAAGTATCCGACGTATTGATGAGAGCATCGCGGGTCGCCCCCGCACCATCGTCGTCACCCCTATTAGCAGTATTTACCGTTTTTCTCTAAATGCGTATCGCCACCCTTAAGAATACGAAGTGTTTTATCCAGACCCGATTGTCCTCCATCTCAAACGAAGGGATAAGGAATCTCATCCGGAATCGGCAGTAACGGAGGATTCACAACGACAAGCGAAAAACATGAGTCATCTCTCAGAGGGGAGTAAAGGCTCCCCTCAAGCACCCTAGTTTCGTCATCCAAAGAGTTGATGGCAGTGTTTTTCTTACAAAGGTCGACAACAAAAGGGTTGATTTCTACAGATGTTACATCCATGCCACAGTTGGTAAGTATCAGGCCCTGTATTCTGGGGCCAGAACACAAATCGAGAGCCTTCCGTGCGCTCTGCGGTGTAAGGCGCCAATCTCAGCAAATCTGTCCCACAATACTGCGCTGAAGAACAACACGGAACCCCTGAGCCAAACTCCCCTATACCTTATTAAGGCTAAGACAGGCAAGTTCACGCACCCGGCATATTCCAGAATAACATCCTATTGTTTTAGATGCTCTACAAGCATGAACAGCCGCGAATCGGAAAGATCTTCTAGTTTCGCCCCGACTGACCGCCAAGGGCCAAAATGGCCTCTCCATCCCCAGGCGACCGGCTCTGGCGCGCCGAGGAGTGTCCCCAAGTGCCGGCAGAAAAGGAACGTCCTTAACTGCCGGCTAGAGGGCACCGAAGAGGATGGCATAGGTAGTGGATTCGCCGAGCTTGAGCTCGTCGCCGGGATTGAGCTGGGCGGAACGGCCGGGCTCGACCTGAATGCAAACGCGCGTGGCCCCGTTTACCACCACGGTTCCGTTGGTGGACGACAAGTCCTCGACGTGCCAGATATTTTGAGCATCGCACCAGATATGGGCATGGCGGGCCGAGACATCGTCGCCGACGTCGGTAATATCGCCCTCACCAGTGGCCAGCGCGCCAATCTCAACACCCTGCTCACTCGGCTGAATCCAGCGCGGGGCGCTCACGACAAAACTGTTTTGCACGCGCAGCAAGCCCAAAGGGTGCGCCGGGGCGGGTTCGCGTTCGCCCGCAGTCAGCGACATGCCAAGCGAACGCGGCGTGGATGTGCCTCCGCCGCAGGTCGCGTTCGCGTAGTCGATGGCATAGTTCACCGAGGACCGCACATCCGCCGAACAACCGACGGCGACAAACAGCACCAGCACGACCTCGGCGCGCTCGGCGGGCATGAGTTCCGCCGCCTGGGACAGGCGATCGAGCGCGTTGCGATAGAGATTCGTGTCCTGGTGGCACTCTTCGAGCGCGCGTACCATCGGTTCACCTGCAGGACCGCACACCATATTGATTACAGCCGTGGAGTCCATGGGATTGCGCTGGCGCAGGGCCAGTTGCGACATAATACGCGCAGCCGAGGTACCATATTCGGCAAAGTAGCGCTGCTGAAGCGTGCCGACCGGCGCGCGAACGATAAAGCGGGAAACCCAAGAGCGATCGGCGGCTCGGCTCTGCGGGCTGCGGCCGTCGGCGAGCGGACGGGACGAAAGCACCAAGCCGCACAGCTCGATATGGCTCAGATGCGCTGCGCGCTTAAAGATGTCAAACATGGCCCCGCATGGGGTGAGCTCAACTTGAGATGCCATGACCTAGGCCTCCTTGGTCGTAGAAATAGAATCGGACGATACTTCGACAGGTCCGCCAAAAGTACGGACAGCTGCGGCTCCACCGGCAAGCGGAGTCGCCATCTGGGCTTTTGTGCGTCGCGGTGCCGAAACGGGAAGTTCAAAGGCAAAGCCCATCGCAAGCAAAAACCACGTAAGCGTATAGGTTGCAACCAGAGCGGCAACAAGGCCGCCCATCACGGCGCGTTGGGAAAATACGCTACATGCAGCCACAACCAGCACCGGAACCTCGCAGGCAGAAAGCGCAAGCACACCCTGCAGGAAGCCCGAGCGCCGATCGCGCGCAAGTGCCCCCGCGGCAACGCCGGCTATGCCTGGCAGCGCCAACGCCAGTGCGGCAATAATACCCGGTAGCGACCCAGACCACACGAGCGATCCCAAAGTCGCCGTCACGCGAGCGCCCGACGCCAGCAGCGCGGCCGAAACCACGACCACAGCCCAAACCACGCCACAGACGACCGTCGCGCCGACCATCAGCGCGCGACGAACCGCGCGGCCAGACGCATCCATGGGGCACGGCGTGAGCGGCTCGCCGCGGAGCGAACGACCGACATTTTGCGCATAGTGGTCACAAAACGCCGAGAGCGCCGCCTCGACCGCCGCCGGCTCGGGACGATCTTTTTGATGGCTGGACAGACAGGCCATCACCACGTCGAACAGCTGGGCATCGACAAACGCCAGCGCATCGCGTAGCTCCTCGGAATCCGGCTCAAGCCCCAGCTGCTGGGCCTGCTCGGCCGCAGCGAGCGCCACATCGGGCTCACGACGAAGCAGCTGAGTCAAATCGCAACCGGGCGCATGGGCACCAATGGGATAGTCGGGCAGCGTGTCCATCTTGAGACGGTAGGGGCTGGCGATGTCGCGCGTCTTTTTGCGCGAACCCGAGGTGCCCGAAGTGCTCGGCGCGGCTTCGTATGGCGCGGCGCCGGCAATGAGCTCGTAAACCGTGCTTGCTGCGGCATAGACGTCGATCGCCGGCGACATACGCAAAGCGCGCAGGTCGGGAATATCGTCGGTGAGCATCTCGGGCGGGGCATAGGCAACCGTCGCGCGACGCAGCGTGGCATAGCGCTCCGTAAACGACGCCTTGCCGCCGGTACCGGCCACGGCCGACGCAGGCTCAAGCGCCAGCGACGAGCCAAAGTCGATCAGGCACAGGTCAAAGGTGCCCTCGGCAAGCTGCCGGTCAAGCGGTAGACGCGCCGTACGCACCATAATATTAGCGGGCGAGATATCGCGATGGACAAAGCCCTCGCCCACCAGGCTCATACGGCAGAGCAGATCGAACAGGTCGCGACCCAGACGCGCCGCCACAAGCGGCGATAGGCGGCCGGCATCGTCCACGGCAAAGCGCGAGCGCAAGCGGGCGAGCGTCTCGCCCTCGACCCATTCCATGACAATTGCAGGCACACCGTCGACCTCGCCCCAGCCATAGAGGCGGGGAAAGCCCTTAAGGCCCGAAAGGGCGCGATGGCATTCGTATTCCTCGCGAAACGCCGCTTTGAACTTGGCGACCAGCGCCTCATGGGCGGCGGCATCGTCAAACTCATCGCACGTTGGCAAGATGAGCTGCTTGAGTGCCACGGCCTCGCCTTGGGCGTTGACGGCACGCGTCACGCGGCCGATACCGCCACGGCGCATGGTGGCATCGTCGGCAAACAGTATCGTAAAACGACGCAGATAGGCAGGCAGTTCGTCCTGACCGAGCGCAATGGCCGGCTCAAACCCGTCGACACGCGCCAGGCGCAGGCCGACCATGGGATCGCGACCGAGCGATTGTGGTGTGGTGGATGCAAGATCGGTCATCATAGGGCAAGCGCCGCCACGTTATTGTTGAAGTTACCGAGCGCGACGTCATCATCGCCGTAATGGCCGACCCATTGACATAGGTTGGTGTAACAGCCCCACAGATTGGCATACTGCTGATACCACTTTGACCGGGGCGAGAATGTCTGACGACCGAACTCGGCTCGAATGACAAACATCTCCCCGACCAGGCTGTCGCACGGCCTGGGATCTCCCGTAGAGTTATAGGTCGAGACCACGTCATTGGCACGAGAAACATAGCCGTCGAGCATGTTGTACTTGGTCACAAGCCAGCTGTGAATGCTCTCTTCCTCAGCAGCGGAAAGGCCACCGGAGTTTGCATCGTTGTCAGTGTTGCCGCCCGTCGAGCCGCCGTTTCCAGACCCTCCGGCAGAGGAACCCGACCCAGAGCCACCGCCCGAACTCGACGAATCCGAGCCGGAGCCAGAAGTATCCGAGCTACCGGGCTTTCCGGACTGCTGGGCGTCCTGCTCCTTCTGCTGCTCGACCTTATTCACCGTTGCCGCCACGCTATTGTTGGACAACCGATCGATGATCTTGGTGTTGGTGAGCACGATGGTTTTGCCATTGGCAAGCGTGACTTCGTTGTCCGGGGCCTCGGCGCCGTCCGCGTCGCCGGTGCCAAACACAATATGCGCGACCACACTTGCCCAAGCATATCCAGTCGTGGTCCCCAGGTCACTTTTGACCTCATGCCCCACGCGCGGTTCGCGTGCGGCATGTGCCTGCATCATGGACGGCACGGTCATGCCATAGGCAGAAACGCCAGCTATGACCAGCACCAGCGAGCAAGACAGCAGTGCGTACGCCCGCGGCGCCAAGCCCAGTCGGCGTCGCATGCGCACCGCGGCGCCGCGCTTTGTCTGAGTGCCACCGGGCCGCATGCGTTCTCCTCCAACAAAAACACGCCGCTCGGGAGCGGCGCATTCATTCGAATCCATATTTGAGTGTATCAGCGAACCCAAAAGGTTCCGCAACGAATGGGCAAATTAAGGATGCGAGTGGAAGCATCCATGCGATAAGCGGATACAAAGCATCTTTGTTGCACAACAAACTTACAGTCGCACGGGGAAATTATGGCTACCCCGTGCGTCGCGATGAAGACATACGGCAGGAGCAGGCTCGCCACCTAAATCGTGCGACGGGCCTCGATGGCGCGCCCAAGCGTAAGCTCGTCGGCATACTCCAGGTCGCCGCCCACGGGAAGGCCGCTCGCCAGACGCGACACCTCAACGCCCAGCGGCTTGATAGTGCGGGCCAGGTAGCTCGCCGTGGTCTCGCCCTCGATATTGGGGTTGGTGGCGATGATGACCTCGTGGATGTCCTCGTGGCCCAAGCGTGCCAGCAGCTCACGAATGTGCAACTGCTCGGGACCAATCTTGTCCATGGGACTGATCACGCCGCCCAATACGTGGTAGAGACCGTGGTAGCTGCCCGTGCGCTCAATCGCCTGGACATCGCGCGGCTCGCCCACCACGCAAATGCGAGTGGTATCGCGCATCGAATCCTGGCAGATGGAGCACTCGTCGGCCGTGGCGTAGTTAAAGCAGCGGCTGCAAAAGTGAACCTCCTGCTTAACCTCCAGGATAGCCTCGGCCAGGCGGCGCGCCTCCTCGGCATCGGCCTCGAGCAGGTAATAGGCGATGCGCTGGGCCGACTTGGGACCAATGCCCGGCAGACGGCCCAGCTCATCGAGCAATTTTTGCAGACTATGGTTGGCACTCATATATATGCGTGTCTTAGAACGGCATGCCCGGGATGTTGAGGCCGCCGGTGATGGCGCCCATCTGCTTGTTGGCGAGCTCGTTGACACCGCGGACGGCCTCGTTGACGGCAGCCATGATCATGTCCTGCAGCATATCGACGTCCTCGGGATCGAGGGCATCGGGGTCGATGGTGAGGTTGACGAGCTCCATCTCGCCGTTAACGGTCACCTTGACCATGCCGCCGCCGGCAGAGGCGTCGACGGTCTGGGACTTAAGGTTTTCCTGCGCGGCGGCAAGCTGCTCCTGCATCTTGCGAGCCTGCTTCATCATTTGCTGCATGTTCATACCGGCCATGATGGCTCCTTTACGTGCGGCCGCGCGACAAGCTGCAAGGGCAGCCGGAGCGCGACGGGACTTTCAAACTCAAAAATCGTACCACGGCGCGGGGCAAGCAAGCGGGGCGGACACGCTACCTCAGTCGATATACATGTCCTTGAGCGTGACGCACGCCCAAGATTATGCAAGGTCGAATTATGCAAGGTTGCATAATTATCTCAAGCTACATCTAGCAGAGCTGGAACCAGGCAGTTTATGCGTAGGGCTACAAGGCTACATGGCAAAATGCCGAGCCGCTGCTCGAGGCGGCACGCATGGCGGCTGGGTATAATTTGATTGTCATAGATGACGATTTGGAGGTGCCCTCGTGAATGTCCCAGCCGTACTCCAAAACATCCGCTCAAAACACCCCGTTGCATATGTGGTTCTCTATCTCTTTGTCGTCTGGGTATTACTGGTTATCATCACCCATGCCATAGCTTTTGGAGCAGAACTGCTGATAGCCAGCTCGGACCAGCCCGTCGTCAAATGGGAGACGACCGATGAATGCACCGACGGAACCCGAACCATTTACTACAACAGCCCGTCCCTCTACCAAGAGTTCAAGGTCAAGATAAAGGACTCCAAGATTGTCGATGCCGAACTGGGCTCTTTATTTACAATCGGAGCAACCGTCAACGCCGAGCAAGTCGAGTACACGGACAGCCATGCGACGTATCGTATCGACCTCAGCATCCTAGGCCGACCGTCACGCGCCTGTCTGCTCGAATGCGATATACGCGGCACCACGTTGCACATGTCCGAAATACAGATGCGCCCGGGCAAGGGGTTCTCTTCTTGAGCAGTATACCCGCCTGCGCAGCTACTCCACCGGCTTGAAGATGGTGGACTGGCCGAAGACGCTGCGGATGAGGGCTTTGGCCTCGTCCTCGGTCTGCGGGATGCTCGGGGCTGCACCCTGATGGCCGAAGGGGCCGCCCGCACCGGAGTTGGACTCCCAGGGAGCTGCAGGAGCGTCCTCCTCTTTGGGGGCAGTTGCAGCGGACTTGGGCGCGGACGCCGCACCCGGCACGTCGAACGGAGGCAGATCGTCCCCACCAGCATCGGCAACAAAACCGCCAACCATGGCATCGTCGTAGGGAACCTGCTCGGATTCCCATGGCGCAGACGGCGCGGCGGGCTGAGCCTTGGGAGCGGACGCGCGCTCGGGCGCTCGGGGCGCGGGCTCGGTCGGGAGCTTGCCCGTGGCAGGAGCGCCGGCGGGGTTGTCGGAGCGCAGCCAGGGGGCTTTGCCCAGGTCAGACGACTTGGGCGCGGGCGAGGCAGGCTTGGGCGCGGGTGTCGGAGCAGCCGGTTTGGCCATGACGGGCTTAGGCGCCGACGGGGTCGGCGCCGCTATCGGTGCTGCTTTTGGCTGCGTCGCGCTGGCGCTCGAGGATGCAGGGGCCGCCGAGGACACGGGTTGCGGGTCCGCAGATACCGCAGCCCGTGCAGATGGAGAATGCTCCTCATGTTGAGGAGCCGGCGTGCCACCCCCATCCAGGACATAGTCGACGGTACGACGACCGAAGACCGCACTGACTGTCGGCAGGACCACCGACTGCGTGTCGGCGCGTCCAAGCATCTTGATGGCAAAGGTCGAGCCCGCGGGGAACGAGACCGTGAGCCTGGAGCCGTCGTCAGCCGTGGCGCGGGCATTGAGCAAAAGCCCCGCGTAGGAAGCCTGACGCGCCTTGACACGCTCGACAACCTCGGCCCATTTGCGCTGCAGCTCTCCGGCATCCTCGACCGCGGGCGTCTCGGCAGTACCGGCGGCGGCAACCTGGGCGGCATTGTTGGACTGGGGCTTAGGTGCCGGAGCGGTGGCAGGCGCGGGAGCCGCAACGGGCTGAGGCGTCGGAGTCGGCGCAGGCTGAGGTGCAGGCGCTGCAGGCTTGGAAGCTGACACGGACGCAGAACGGGACGCAGGCTGGGCAGCCGGAACAGCAGCACCACGGTCCCAAGGCATACCGCCCTGGCGCGCGGACGTAGCAGCGGGGGCAGCGGATGCCGCCGGAGCGGCAGCACGAGCGCCCGAAATTAGCGTCGGCTGTTGGGCAGCAGCGGGTACGGATGCTGCAGGCGCGGCGGCCTGAGCAGCAGCCACGCTCGCCGGCACGGCGCCGTTGGCAACCATGGCCTCCAAGCGGGCCACGCGCTCGGCCAATGCCTCAATCGTTAAATCGGCCTCGGGACGTGCCAGGCGCGTGCAGGCGATCTCGAGCACCAGGCGCACGTCGCTCGCGCCCCTCATCTCCAGTGCGGCATCGTCGAGCACCGTCAGCACACGGGCCAGGCGGTCGGCAGGATGCTCGCCAAAGGCAGCGGCCTCGGCAGCAAGCGCCTCGGCCTGCTCGGAGCCGCCCTCAAACAGCTCGGCACGGGCACCGGCAACGCAGGCAACGTACACGTCACGCACATGCGCCACCAGGTCGCGCGTCAGCTCCAGCAGGTCGTTTCCTTCCTCGACCTGCGCACGGATCAGTCCATAGAGCTCGGCAACATCGCGATCGGCAATGGCGCGGGAAAACTCGCCCAGAATCTGGTCCGAAACCTCGCCTAAAAGCGAGCGGGCGTCGTCCGCATGCACAGAACCGTTGCCAAAGACGCTCAGCTGCTCCAGCGTGGACAACGCGTCGCGCATACCGCCCTTGGCATGGCGCGCCACGATAGCCAGCGCCTCATCGTCGTAATCGAAGCCCTCCTGCTCGCACACGTATGCCAGGCGACGCTCGATATCCTCGTTGCCGATGCGATGGAAATCGAAACGCTGGCAGCGCGAGAGGATGGTCTCCAGAATCTTTTGCGGGTCGGTGGTGCACAGCACAAAGATCACGTGTGCCGGCGGCTCCTCGAGCGTCTTGAGCAGCGCGTTGAACGCCGCCGTCGTGAGCATGTGGACCTCGTCGATGATATAGATCTTGTACTTGCCGCGCACCGGGGCAAAGTTGACGGAGTTGATGATTTCCTCGCGCACATTGTCCACGCCCGTGCGGGAGGCGGCATCGAGCTCGTAGACATCGGGGTGGTTACCCTCGGCAATGAGCTCGCACTCCTCGCAAGTACCGTCGGGCATGCAGCCGCTTGCACCCTCGGCGCGCGCCGCCTCGGCATTGCGGCACAGCAGCGCCTTGGCCAGAATGCGCGCCATGGTGGTCTTGCCCGTGCCGCGCGGTCCGCAGAACAGGTAGGCGTGGGACAGGCGCCCCTCGGTGATGGCGTGCTCGAGCGTCGAGACGATATGCTGCTGGCCCACCACGGAGTCAAAGGTGAGCGGGCGATACTTTCGGTACAACGATTCCATGGGTGCTCCCCCGGGTATACTGAGTCTTGTTGCCGCGGCGGCCATGCGGTCGCACGGCATACTGCATTCCATAATAACCCGTACGGCGAGCCCGCCGCGATAGGAGTCCAAAGAGCATGGCAGACGCAGAGAGCAACCTCGTTCCCTCCGAAGCAGCCGACCAGGTCGAGGTCGCGCTCGAGGAGCAGGCCGCAGCCGACGACGGCATCCTGTACCTCAACGAGTACCAATACGAAAACGACCTCGTCACCGACTTCGCCCGCCTGGTCGCCTCGCCCAGGCGTCGCGGCTCGCTGTATGTCGCCGCGGCAATTGCCGCGCTCATCGGCATCGGCATGCTGGTGGCCGGCGGCAACTGGATCAAGTTTGGCGTCGTCTTGATCGTATTCGGCGCCTTTTTGGCCTGGTGGAGCAAAAACCTGCACCACACCCTCGCCCGCGACTTTATCGACGCCGTTGAGGCCGACGAGTCCATGGGTGGCCGCTATCGCCGCGTCGCCGCCAACGAGGACGGCCTGATGGTTTGGGGCACGAGCGGCAAGTCGCAGTTCTTCCCGTTTGAAAAGCTCGACCACGTGCTCGACGGCGAGCGCATCTTTGTGGCCATGTTCGCCGACCAGGGCGTGACGATCCCTAAGGACACCTTTGTCCGCGGCGATGCCGAGCAGTTCGGTCCCTTCCTTAAGGCGCGCATCAACAAAAAACTCCGCATCGAGACCAAACGCAAGAAGATGAAGGCAGAAAAGGCCGCTGCCGAAGCAAAACAGGGCGACAAGCCCCAGGAGACCAAGGGCAAGCAGCGCAAGCAGAAGAAGAGCAAGAAGAAGCGGTAGGCCGGCCGACACCGAAGGCGCCTCGTCCCGCGCCCGATTCCGGGCCGGGGCGCCTGGAATCGGGCGCGCGTACCGCCAATGGACCCGTTTTGCCTTGCTCTCGAGCTATTTCACTTCAAACCTTAAGAGCCTCCGCTCCGGCAGATCGGTCATCTTCATCGTGTAAGTCCCGGGAAATGCTTTCTCAAAACGGACGGTCTCGTAACCTTCGAAATAGTCGTTGGTGTTCTGCATCATAAATGGGACGAGCAACTCGTTTTCTGCCCCAACCTCCACGGCAAACGCAGCAGAGCCGCCAAGGACCGGCATGGCTTGCGTTATCAGATCGGTATTGACTACAAAATCATAGTTTGGCGCAGACTCCGGAACCAGATGCCAAACATACGCTTTGATTCCACCGTCGATATTATCCCTATTTCTGACACGCATCTTTACGGCGATAACGCACGTGATGTCGGCATCCTTCAGTCTCGTTTTCGTATCCACGGTGCCATATTTTGAATAATCGTCATGTGCTCGTTTGAGATACTCGCGCGGCGTGAGCAACTCTGCCCCGTCTATGCAAAACGAATACCCATCAGTCACCACATCCTTCGACCCCAGAAACGCTCCATCCATCGAGAGCCATTCGCCCTCCGCGTAATATTTCTCAGGAATGACCGTCCGGTTCCCGTTAACGACGCTCACCCTCATGCCCGCAAGGCCGGCAGCAGCACAGCAAAAAAGCGCGAGCGCCGATCTTCTCGTCCACAGGGTCTTCTTCATCGCGCTCACGACCTTTCCCGAACTTTCACAACGGCACCGTCGCGCATGCAGTAAACCCGATCGGCCAGTTCCTCGAGCACCTCTCCGTCATGGCTGGACAGAAGGACCTCACGACCCGTTGATGCCGCCATCGCCACAACGCGCTTGAGCATTTCAACGCCCGCTTCGTCGAGGGCATTCGTTGGCTCATCGAGAACAAGCAGCTTCGGCTTCTCCATAATTGCCGCAGCTATCCCCAGACGCTGCTTCATCCCAAGCGAGTATGCTCGGAACTTCTTTTTTTCGTCTGCATCGAGCCCCACGAGCCGCAGGGCAGAGCGAATGTCCTCGGGGGTGGCAACGCCCTTGATCTGAGCGATGAGCTTCAGATTGTCGTAGCCAGACAGATATCCCAAAAAGGAAGGCGCCTCGATCAACATCCCCAGACTCGGCGGGAACGAGATGTCCGCCCCAAGCCTTTGGCCATCGATAGAGATTTCGCCTTCGGTAGGCTTGATCAACCCGCAAACCGCTCGCATGAGCATGGTCTTACCCGAACCGTTTATCCCCTGAAGCCCGACCACAGTCCCAGGGTCAACCTCGATGGACACGTTGCGCAGGACATCGTTTTTACCCATGCGCTTCGATACGCCCCTTACGATCACACTCATATCTTGTCCCCCTTTTCTATAAGGTCGGCCCTTCGAAACCACAGTCCACCCAACGATAGGCATAACGACATAAGCCCAATTGATGACAAGACACTCGAGCCCGCCGCGATTCCCTCTTTGACAATTCCACCCCAGCGCAACAGCATCAAGGCGTTACCCAATAGCGCCCAATGTCGTGCATATGCCGAGCAGATCAGGTAGCTCATTATAACCACAAACGAGACTGACGACCCAAGCACAAACCCAACCGCTGCCTGCGCAAACGCAAGCGCCTCAAAAGCAAATAAGAGACCTATGAAAAACGGCAGCGCATCTGCCTCGGCAGCTTTGAGAAACCACGGCGCCAAATTAGCCAGTTGAAGCGACTCACCATGAATGACCGCGCTGAACGAGGAGCTCACCACCAAGCTCCAAATCACAACAGAGCAAACCACCACGAGCAGTGAAAATGCCGTTACTGCCGCCACCAAGATAAAACGCGAGACCCACCAAAGGGTTCTTGCCCGGCATCGAACAAGCGCTTGCAAACCAAACCCGTGCAACGATTCGGTCGGATAGTCGAGTGTTGTATAGAGAATAAGCAGAATGAGAAATAGCCATCCTAGCGGAGGCACAAACATGACCCCGGGCCTAGGCTCAAACGGAGCAGATCCGGCAAACACGAGCGCAAGATAATCCGCAAACCCCAAGGTATCCGTTCTAACCCCATACACAGAAGACAATCCGTAGGCGTACACCAAGTTCGCAACGGTCACTGCCGCAATTGCAATAAAAGTGATGATGTTCTTCTTCAAAACGGTCCTCAGGTCCGCGGCGACCAGCCTAAACAGCATCAGACCACCTCGCGTCTTTTCCACGCCCCAGAAAAAGCCAACGAAGCAAGGGTCAATAATATGATTTCCGCAAAACCGGCTCGAATGTCTGGCCAGTTATTCAGCGATTCCGACCTGATGCTGTTGAGGATATTGCAGTTAAACCCCACACAAGCCATTACGCCGAAGATCCAGCCATTTGCAAAATGCCACGCAACCATTAGCAGATACGGGACAATTATCGCTTTGATTCTGCTACGAAACAAAATTGAGAAGCCAGTTACAGCCATGGATAAAGTCCCGAGCGTGACAGCATCGAACAGCGTGTATGCGAGCACATATGACAAAGGATGCGAATAAAATAGACCGGAGAAGTAGCTATGCAGGTAAAGTCCTACGTAAGTCGACTCATCGACCCGAGGAAGATACGCAGGAAAAAGCATCGAGACGATCAGGAAATTGACGAGCAGAGGAATGGCAGTCACTGTAAACGCGGAGAGGAAAGCAGACAGCATCTTTACGTTCACGTACGCCTTTCTGGAAACGCGCGTGCATATCTGCATGTCATAACCACTCAAACGCTCAAAGAGACACGACCAAGATCCAGCCAACATTGCAAGCAGGGGCAGTGCATAGAAAAACACCGACGCAGACAGTGGCGCGTTCGCGCTCACAACAATCCAGTTACCGAAGCTGCTTTCACGTGTTTGACCGAGATAATTTTCGGCTTGCACGCCAACGCCGTAACCAAAAGAAAGAAGGTTGTGGCGCTCTTTTTCCAAATTTGCCCACGGCTCCAGCGCGGCAGCTATTGCAACTGCGACCGCAATCAAGAGAGCAAGGATAAAAGCTGGACGTCTAATCGTTTTCGACAGTTCGTATCTTGCGAGCTTTTGGTTCATACGTCCTCCTCCCCCTTCCGACCCAGAAAGCCGGAAGGGAGCCATTTCAAACAACTATGCGGGAAGCTTGTGGAAATGCCCGACGCAGTCGGGGCTCCATACGCCAATAACAGTGCCGTAGCCAGACTCCGCCCATGCAGTCAGTCGCGCCGCAGATCGCCCGTTCTCACGGACGAGGTTATACATTTCCCACTGTCCCTTGTGATTCGAACGATACGTTCCCTGAGTACAATTCATGCTGCCGCTACCGCTTGTGTTATACGCACCGTCTGTATATAACCGAAGCGGATTTCCCGTATGGCCCTGGATATCCAGATAGAGCGATGAGGAATCATCCTTTTGACGGTAGCCAGTTGCACTCGTCCCGGCACATTGAAAACTAAATGCCTTATCGGCATTGTTCGTACAGGTCGTAATTCCCGTATCGGCGTTTTGAGTAATGCTGGAAACCTGAGAGGTGTCAAACTCCTCTTGTGCAAACGATGCAGCGGGAACCCCTAGGGACAGACCAGCTGCAATCACCAAGCCGACTCCGATTCGAGCAATAGCGCTCCTTGGCTTAATCATGGCCTTCTCCAATCAAAAGCGGTTAACAATGCGTCGACGCACGGCAACCTTCGCATGAATAGAGAAAGATGTCTGTAAACACCCGCTATTGAGTTGATTGCTCAGGCGTTTACACGTTATTTACCTGCGATAACAATAAAATTAGCTCCGCCTTATTCTTGATCTTCAACTGGCGGTAAGATGCAGACCGCAGCGCTTGCACCGTAGATGCAGCGTAACCGACATCCTCCGCAATGGCCTTTGTCGTTGCCCCCTCTGCCGTCATCAGCAAAATTTGCGACTGAACATCAGAAAGGGAGCGCGACGTAAGCAGGGCCAGCTGGCGCACGCGGGCCGTTTCGGTGGACCCGTTCGCCCGGTACTCCAAGACGGCCTTCTCGTCCTCAACCGAGCGGGCGAGCGCGATGTGCGTAACGAACATGGGCACAGACCAGCAAACAATCACCGTTGCCACGACGACATTGACAGCCGAACTTTGCCCCAACAACGACGCGAGGAACAACGGCTCGAAAACCGTCAGATCCTGCACCATATTGAGCAAGACAGCCCAAACAGGAGCCGTCGCCCCGAAGCAAAGCATCCATATCCCAAGCATTTTGCGCTGCGGACAGCTTCGCATCACTATATATGTGAGCAGCACCCCCGTCAGCACCGCAAGTCCATGGATTCGCCCCCTAGCGACCGCATAGATTAAGGCAACCATGCCCATTGACACCAACGGCACGATAGCCCGAGCATGGGCATGCACCTTAAACGGACGCAGCCCAACAGCGAGCGAAGCCGTAGACGCCACGCCGCAAAACAGGACCGGCACAGCCATCAACGGAACGCGTATGCACATCAATGCCGCGATATAGATAAAAGACCATTCCACAGCAGATAGCACCGCCCATACGTACGGGCTTCCGAGCCAAATCGCTTCACCCGCTCTATCCAGCGCAGCGCCACGATTCGCTTTTCCACCCGCGTAGCGTAGCGACAGAAGCAGTCCGAGACCCAATGCGTAGCTTAAGAGGGAAAAGGCGACAGCCCGCGAAACACCGGACCCCCAATCGCTATCCGCCATTACCAAGGGCCCCGCCGCAAGGAGGATAAAGAATAATGTGAGCAGGTATCGAAACAGCCGGCGCGTTCGAGCTGATGCCACTATATCGTCAGCATGCCGCTGCGGTAGCTCATGCCCTACAGTATCGCCCTCACCCGCAAACAGCGCCACGAGCTCGCGTGAGCCCGCAACCGACGCCTTCCCGTATGCTCGGTGAAGCGTTGTTCTCACCGTCGATGGCTTCGTATCCGTCTCCTTGGCAATTTCCGCCGGCGTTTTCCCTTTGAGCAGCAGTCGAACAAACTGCTCTTCTCTAGGCGACAGGGCAGGGGAAAACACCCCCGCATCGAATGTGTCGGACGCACAGGCGATATCCGAATTGTTGTCCCGTTTCCCCCTTAGCAACATGCATACGAAGGCAGCAGCGATAACGGACCCCATCGCCAGCAATGCAATGACCACGGCATCGCTTGCGAAGTATGCCGCCTCAACAGCCGGAATAAGACCAATAGGAACTGCTACGAGCACAGAACAGGCAAACACGTCGCGCCGCCCATGGCCAAAGGCACGAGGGCGGCAAAACGGCGGGGCCACAGTCAATGCGAGATAGACCAACGGAATTAAAAGCGCAAGGCCAATTGACGCGGCCGTTACAGGGGGCATCCCCCATGGCTCGGGAACGACTCTCCATGAAACTCGACAGCAAAACAGCAGGCAAGACATGACGGCTATTGTTTCTGTAAAAATCGCGTCCTGCGGGTGACGAGTTTCCCTTTCGTCAGTCCGTGTCGACCTCTGCGTCAAAGGAGAGTCCGCCGTGCCCCAAATAACATATGAGAGAAGCAGCGACCCAACAAAGCACGAGACACACGAAACGCCATGTAACAACCAAATCGGTGCAAACACGATTGGAATAGAGTCTCCGCGAGCATAGAAAGCCAGGTCGGCCCATTCGGGAACCGTTGCAATAACACCAAGGAAAACACCGATGGCACCGAGATGCCTCGGCCTTCTCATTCCCCCCTTGCATAGCGCAGCACCATGAACAAACGCCGCGAGGCATGCGCCCAGGATAACGAGCCAGGTCATTGCACCTGACGCTAGGCCGATTGAAGATGAAAACCGGTGATAAGGGGTGACCGCCATTACGACAAGCGCAATGGCGCAGGCAAATGTAGCAGAACGGCGGGAAAAGAGCATACGGCCTCCATAGCGTGTCATTATATCGCTCGAGCCGCTCGTTTATCTCTGTTCTCACACCAGCCAGCATCAATGATTCAGGCGAACTCCAATCCGCGCCAGATCACGGTCCGGCTTTTGTTCGCAGTCCCCACATCAAAGCGGGATGCGGTTTCCTTTTGGACGCCGGTTCGGAAAGCGCATCCCGTTCCAGGGCAATATTCTGGGATGCAGTTTCCGCAGCCCACCCCATTTGGAAAGCGCATCCCATAATTTGGCTGAAAACTGAGATGCGCTTTCCAAACGAGCCGAAACGGGCCGAATCGATCGGGCCACCTCGCATCCCGCTATCCTCGCCATCTGCCCGAGCGTGCTACACTAGCAGCATCTATGCCACCGCGAACGGCTCGGCCCCGCGCCCGCCGCTCGCAAACGAACTTTAAACGCACGAGGGTTGGCCATGCCGCTTTTCTCGCAACATACCGCCCGGTTCTCGCCGGACGTTCCTTTGGAGGGCACCAGCTCTCGCGAGCTGCTCAAGCGGTACCAGCCGCTCGAGACACTTGCGACCGGCGGTTTTGGCTCCATCGAGATCTGCCGCGACACGCACCTGCGCCGCCGCGTCGCCATTAAACGCATCCCCCTTATCAACGGTGCCGGCATGCCCGCTAGCGACATCATGGATGTCCTGCGCGAGGCGCACACTGCCGCCATGCTTCAACATCCCAACATCGTGCAGGTTATCGACTTTACGCACGACACAGCCTATGCCTACCTGGTTATGGAATATGTCGATGGCATGTCGCTGGCCGAGTTTTTGCACCGCGCGGACGGCCACTCACTTACCTTTGACGAGGCCGCGGCCATTGCCGATGCCCTGGGCCAGGCGCTCACCTTCGCCCACAGTAATGGCGTACTCCACCTGGACATTAAGCCCGCCAACGTGCTCATCGACCACTCGGGCAATGTAAAGCTCACCGACTTTGGCATGGCGCGGCTGTCGTCCGCCGGTGGCTTTGGCGGCTCACGCGGCGGCACCATCGGCTACATGCCGCCCGAGCAGCTCGATATCGAGACCGGCACGGTCGACGAGCGCGCCGATGTCTTTGCCCTCGCCTGTGTGATCTACGAGGGCCTGTGCGGCAGCGCTCCTTTTATGGCGGCCACGCCCGCCGACTCGCTCGGCCGCATCATCGGCGGCGCCACCTATCCCAGCGAGCTGATACCACACTTTCCCCCGGGAGCCGAGGCCGCGCTCATGAGCGCGCTCTCCCCCATGCCGCAGGACCGCCCCAACAGCATCGAGGCATTTTGCGACCAGCTCCTTGCCGGTCTGGGCAGCGTGCGCGAAGGCCGTCGCAGCCTGGAGCAAATGGTTGGCGAACTTTCGGATGACGAGCAGGAGCTCGACGATATCGAGCCGTCGCACTACGAGGACGACACCATCGAAGTCGACCCCGCACTCGGCTGGGCAGGCACGCGCTGGAGCCATGCGCGCGACTACGCCATGCACGCTATCTCGGCGCTAACGTGCGGCGCCTTTAGCTTTTTGCTGATGCAGACGGCCGGCGTCGCGGCGCTTCCCGGCCTGGTCATTGCGGCTATCGCGATCGGAGCGGCGGCCGGCCTGGCCCCCCAGATTGGCTCGGCCATCTCGGCTGTGGGCTTTTTGGTGCTCATGGCAAACGCCACCATGCAGGCACAGGGCGTCCTGTCGATGTTGCCCGTCGCGGTGATCTTTGCCGCCGCCATGTCCGGTTGGTGGATCGCCTGGGGTCGCACCGAGGCTGCCGCGAGCGCCGCACTCACCTGTGCACTCGCGCTTGGCTGTCTGACCGGCAATACCTTCCTGGCAGCTGGGGTCACCGCCGGCGTCGCGTCATTTTGGCTCGGCCCGGCAAGCGCCGCCGCGGCAACGGGCATGGGCGCACTTTTTGCCCGTCTGGCCACGGTCGCGCTTTCAGCCGGAGGCGTGCTGGGGCTCGGTAACGTTGCCGCAGCGCTGGGAGACCCACTCCTTTGGGCTGCCTTTGTGCTGGTAGCGGCAACTGCCGCGGCGTCATCTGCGCTGCTCAACGCCCATGCCAAGCGTGCCGATCAGGGCTCAAACCTTGCCGTAATCGCCGCCATCGCTGTCGCCGGCATCGGCTGCGCAGCGGCGTCCTGTCTTGCACACCATATGGAAATTGCCAGCCTTGCAGCCGCGGTCGTCGCCAAGGCGGCGGTTGCGGGAACCCTATCCTCTATAATCGTTGGGATATGCCTATATTTGCTCGGATACCAAAGAACCTATACGGAGAGTGATCTTTCGTGAACTTCCTGAACATCTTCGAGGACCACGTGGCCGGCATCTTCGGTGCCACCCGTGCCCCGTTCTCCTTTAAGAAGCTTGCCAAGCAGGCCGCTCGCGACATGGAGGATCAGACTCTGGTGATCAACGGCGTCAACACGGCGCCGGCACTCTATACCATCCTGATCGCCGCCGACGACGATCCCATGCTCGCCCCGTTCTACCCCGAGCTTTCGCGCGAGGTCCGCGAGTTTGTGAAGGCGCAGGCCGAAAAGCGCCGCTATGTCTTTGTCGGCGAGCCCCTCGTGCGCTTTATGATCGATCCGCAGCTGCGCGCCGGCAAGTTCTCGGTCTTTGCCGAGAACGTCGATGCCCCCACGCTCGGCCGCCTGTACGAAGAAGAGCGCGCCTATCAAAACGGTCTGGGCCAAAACAACTCCGCGGCAAGCCGTGCCGCCAGCGCCCCGCGCGCCGGCCAGCAGCAGTTTGCTGCCCCGCAGCAGCAGCGCCCCGCCGCCATGCCCCAGCAGCAGCCGACGCCTCGCGCCGCCGCTCCCGACCCGCTTGCCGTGGCAGACCCCTTCGCGCCTAGCGTCCCCGACCCCGCCGCAGCACCCATCCCGGTGCCGCAGACCGTCTCGCGCGACGCGCTTGCCGGCATGGGCGGAGCCGCCGCGACCGGTGCCGCCGTGGGCCTAGGCGCCGCAGCCGGCATCGCCTCCAACATGGCGAGCACTCGCGCCCCGCAGCGCCCGCTCGCCCAGCTCGTCGACGTCGTGAGCGGCGAGAGCCATAGCATCACCTCCGCACAGGTGACTATCGGTCGCGAGCGCTCGGTTTCCGATATTGCCCTGCGCGACCCCAACGTGTCGCGCCGCCACGCCCAGCTCACCTTTACGGGCTCGGATTGGTCGATCGAGGACCTCAATTCCACCAACGGCACGCTCGTCAACAACCGCCGCATTACGCGCTGCCCGCTGCGCAACGGCGATCTGCTGACGTTTGGCCTGAGCACCTTTGAATTTAGGGGATAGTCGCTTATGAACATCGATATCGTCCTTTTTGCAGGCCGCATCGTCCTGGTCGCCCTGCTCTATATCTTCCTGTTCGCCGTCATGAAGACCGGCGTGGGACTTGTGCGCGGACAGCGCCGCGACTCGGCTATCTGGACGATCGATGTGGACAAGGGCCCGCGCGGCATCCGTGGCATCCACGTAGACATGCTCGGCCCCGTCATCGTCGGTCGCTCGCCATCTTCGGACATCTGCATCAACGAACCGTTCGTCTCGGCCTCGCATGCGCGCTTTTCGCTGCAGGGCCCGGCGCTCATCATCGAGGACCTCAACTCGCTTAACGGCACGCTCGTCAACGGCCGCCAGCTCGTGGAGCCCGCGACGCTGCGTGAGGGCGACGAAGTCCAGATTGGCGACGTGGTCATGAAGGTGAACCGTCGATGATCGACGAGGAGAACAAGTCCGCAACTATGACCGAGGCACCGGCTGCCGCCACAGCTGCGCCGGCCCACGCCGCTCCGGCGGGCTCCGCACCCGTGGAACCCGAGGACACCGTGTTCTCCCTGCCTCTTTCGCATGTAACGCATGATATTTCGGATCTCGCCGATAACGAGGACGAAGAGGATGCCGTAGCGGCGCCCATCGGCGCACATGCTGCGGAACAGCCCACAGCGCCCGAAGCAACCCCGGCGCCGGCTCACTTTGCAGAGCCCGTCGCCGCGGCAATCAACGAGAGCGCTGCGGTGTTTGCGGCACCCGAGCCCGCCGCGCCGGCGTTTCCCATAGCCCCGGCATCCGAGGTTGCGCCCGCGTCTACGCCGGCGCCCGAGCCTATAGACGTCAGCCCGCAAGACGACGAGTCGACCGCCCGCGCGCCCGAGGAGCCCGGCTCCCCGGACACCGGCGATTCCGAATCAAACGCCGAGACCGACACCGTCTCTCCCGGTGACACAGCCGAGATCGACGTTGCCGCCGTTGAGACCAAGCTCAAAGACCCCGGCTCGACCATGAGCTTTGAGCCCCTGACCGAGGAGCGCATCGAGACCGACTCGACCTATGATGCCGGCACCACCACGCAACTCATGTGGGGCGCCCGCTCTGACGTTGGCTGCGTACGCCCGCACAATGAGGATTCCTACCTGGTGCAGTCGCCGCTCTTTTGCGTATGCGACGGCATGGGCGGTCACGCCGCCGGCGAGGTAGCCTCTTCCATTGCCGTCGAGACTATTGCCAAGACGGCCCCGCAGTCCGCCGACGCAGCACGCCTGGCCGCAGCCGTCGAGGCAGCCAACGCCGCCGTAATCGAGGCGGCCCTGAACGGCCTGGGCAAGCCCGGCATGGGCTGCACAGCCACTTGCGCCTATATCGAAAACGACACGCTCGCCATCGCCCACGTGGGTGACTCTCGCGCCTACCTGCTCCACGAGGGCACGCTCATCCGCGTGACCCGCGACCACTCCTACGTGGAGGAGCTCGTGGACGCCGGTGAGATTACGGCAGACGAGGCTCGCGTCCACCCCAACCGCTCGGTCATCACCCGTGCGCTGGGCTCGGACCCCGCCATGTATGCCGACCACTTCACTCTGCATATCGAGGAAGGCGACCGCCTGATCCTGTGCTCCGACGGCCTTTCGAGCATGATTCCCGATAGCGATATCGAGAACATCGCCACGCAGTCCTCAACCGCGCAAATCTGCGTCGACAACCTAGTGGACGCGGCGCTTGCCGCCGGCGGCCACGACAACGTGACCGTAGTAGTCGTTGACCTGGTTGACGATGGCGTTATGCGCGAGGCGCAACGCGTGCGTCGCCGCAACGTCACCATCGGCGTCGTCTTAGGTCTCGTCTTTGTGCTGGCAGCTGGCATCTGGGCCTACACGGGTGTCACCGGCTCGTACTACCTGGGTACCTACCAGGGCAATGTCGCCGTCTGGCGCGGCCTGCCCGGCAAGCCGCTCGGACTCAAGCTCCACTGGCTCGAAAGCGAAACCAGCATCAAGCTATCCGACCTGCCCGAAGACACGCAAAACCGCCTCAAGGCGGGCATTCCGCAAACAAGTGTCGACGATGCGCAGGACACGATATCCAAATACCGCCACCAGATCGACGAGGAGCAGACCCGCCAGGTGATTGACGCGCAAACGATTCGCGACAACACCAATCAGGGATCGACCTCCGAATCAGATTCCGAGAAAACCGCCGAACAGTCCGCCGAGGCCGAAGCCTCCGAAAAGAACTAGAAAGGGAGTGCCGCTTATGAGTCGCCGCAACACCGAGCTGCTCTTGCTCATCGCCTCGGCGTTCCCCGTCATCCTGCTGTATGCGATGTACGTGCTCACCGCGGGCGCCGCCATCTCCTTTGAGACGCTCGCCGTGCCGATCGGCCTCTTTGCCGCCTTCGCCGCGGCACATATCGCCGTGCGCATCTTGGCGCCCGGCGCCGACCCCGCCATCCTACCCATCGTATTTATACTTTCGGGCATCGGCATCACGTTCGTGACACGCCTCGCCCCCGCTCTCGCCATCTCACAGCTCATCATCCTGTTTGTCTCGGTGGCCCTGATGGTGGGAACGCTCGCACTGGTCAAAAACCTCGACGTGGTCATGCGCTACAAGTACACCTTTGGCATCATCGGCATCATCCTGCTGATGCTGCCCATCTTTATTGGCACCACGATCTCGGGCTCCAAGCTGTGGATTCGCATCGCGGGCTTTACCATCCAGCCCGGCGAGTTCGCCAAGGTCTTTATCGTGCTGTTCCTGGCCGGGTACCTGGCCGAGAACCGCGAGCTGCTCTCCATCTCCAACCGCAAGATCTTAGGTCTTAAGATCCCTCGCCTGCGACTGCTGCTGCCGCTGTTTGCCGTGTGGGGTGTGTGCCTGCTCGTCGTCGTCTTCGAACGCGATCTGGGTTCGGCCGTGCTGTTCTACACCATCTTCTTGCTGATGCTCTACGTTGCCACGGGACGATTCTCGTATGTCGTTATCGGCCTTGCGCTCTTAGCCGTTGGAGCCGTGGGCGCCTACAAGTTCCTGTCTCACGTTCAGGTGCGTTTCCAGGTTTGGGTCGATCCGTTTAAGGACGCCCAGGGCCAGGGCTACCAGATCGTCCAGTCGCTCTTCTCGCTTGCCGATGGCGGTCTGGTCGGTGTTGGTATCGGCAACGGCATGGCCAACAACATCCCTGTCGTCGAGTCCGACTTTATCTTCTCGGCCATCGGCGAGGAAATGGGCCTTTTGGGCGGCGGCGCCGTGCTCATCCTGTTTATGCTTTTTGCCGTGCGTGGCCTCACCACGGCTGCCCGCGCTAAGTCCGACCTTGCCGCCTTTAGCGCCACCGGTCTTACGGCAGCCATCAGCTTCCAGGCCTTCTTAATCGTTGGCGGCGTAACCCGCCTGATCCCGCTGACCGGCGTCACCCTGCCCTTTATGAGCCAGGGCGGCTCCTCGCTGCTGGCGAGCTTTATCATCGTCGCGCTGCTGCTGCGCGCCGGCGACGAGGCAACCGGACGCGAAGCAGAGCTCACCGGCACCGGCACCATGGCCGCCATCACCGATGACCAGGTCGCATCCGCCGCTGCCCCGACCGGTACGCGTTTTGCCAGCGCACCTTCCTACGGCCACGGCAACCACTCCGCGGGTTCTCGCATGCGTCGTCGCCTGCTCGACACGCCTGAGTCCGGCGTGCTCGGCCGCGTGGCACTTGCCAACCGTCTAACTCGTGCCGTGTTTGCCTTTACGGCGCTGTTCGCCATCCTTATCGGCAACCTCACCTATGTCCAGGTCATCAAGGCGAAGGACTACCAGGACATGCCGACCAACAACCACACCATCGCCCGCTCCAAGTACATCCAGCGTGGCTCCATCATCACGTCCGACGGCGTGACGCTAGCCGAGTCGCTGCAGCAGGAGGACGGCACCTACGCCCGTTCCTACCCCAACGGCAACATGGCCGCGCACGTGGTGGGCTACGTGAGCCAGCAATACGGCACCGCCGGCATCGAGAGCGTCATGAACGATACGCTCACCGGCTCCAAGGATTACTCCAGCTGGAACAACGCCATCGCGTCGCTTGCGGGGCAGACCCAGCCGGGCAATACCGCCAAGCTCACCATCGACTCGCGCATCCAGACGGCTGCCGAGCAGGCGCTCAAGGGCTTTAAGGGCGCTGTGGTGGTCATGGATCCGCGCACCGGTGCGGTTCTTGCGTGCGCGAGCTCGCCCACCTACGACAACACCAACATCGATGCGCTGCTCCAGTCGGGCGGCGGCGAGGACGGCTCCATGTACGACCGTGCCATGAACGCGCTGTACACCCCGGGCTCGACCTTTAAGGTCGTCACGCTCTCCGCGGCGCTCGAAACCGGCACCGCCAGCCTTACCAGCACGTACCAGGCGCCCGGCTCCATGGATATTGGCAACGCGCCGGTCACCAACTCTGCCAACGAGAGCTACGGCACCATCAGCCTGCAGCAGGCCTTCGCCGTGTCGTCCAACGTCGTCTTTGGCCAGGTGGCCAACGAGATTGGCGCCAGCTCGCTCGTCCAGTTTGCCAACGCCTTTGGCTACGGCCAAAAGCTCGGCCAGGATCTGACCACCGCGGCTTCCATCATGGCCGACCCGTCGCTTATGACCGAGTGGGAGACCGCTTGGGCAGGCGCCGGCCAGCCCGTCGGCATGGACCACACGCCTGGCCCGCAGACCACCGTCATGCAGAATTGCGTGATCGCTGCCGCTATCGCCAACAGCGGCGTGGTCATGGACCCGTTCTTTGTGTCCCAGATACTCGCCCCGGACGGAACCGTGGTCAAGACCACGCAGTCCCGCTCGCTGGGCCAGGCTGTCAGCTCTGCCACGGCCGACCAGGTCAAGCAGGCCATGCTCGCCGTCGTCCAGTCCGGTACCGGCACCGATGCCCAGATTCCGGGCGTCAAGGTTGCCGGCAAGACCGGTTCGGCCGAGACCGGCGGCACCAACGTCAACTCTATGTTTGTTGGCTTTGCACCTTACGATTCACCCACGGTTGCCATCTCGGTAGCCCTGGAGGATTACGACAAACACGACGTCGAGGCGGCCAAGATTGCCGGCATCGTCCTGACCGCGGCGCTCGCCGCACAGGGAGCGTGATGCCCATGATCAAAGCGGATACTTATGGCGCGCCGCGGCCGATGAGCTAGCGGCAACACGCCACACGGCCCCAGCGGCCACACATCTGGTACTACACACATCGTTGAGCGAATAGTTATGTTAGGAGCAGGAATGGAACAGAGGGTCCTCGGGGGAAGATACCTCCTCAAGGATAAGGTGGGGACAGGCGGTATGGCGACCGTCTTCCGTGCACAGGATCAGGTCCTCGACCGCACGGTTGCCGTCAAGATCATGCTGCCGCAGTATGCCGGCGACGCCACCTTCGCCGCCCGCTTTAAACAGGAGGCTCAGGCAGCTGCCGGCCTGTCCTCCCCCTATATCGTGGGCGTCTACGACTGGGGCAAGGACGGCGACACCTATTACATCGTCATGGAGTACCTGCGCGGTACCGACCTTAAGAGCGGCATCAAGAGCCACGGCGCCCTCGATCCCAAGAAGGTCGCGCAGATCGGCTCGCAGATCAGCTCCGCACTTTCGGTCGCACACAAGCACGAGATCATCCACCGCGACATTAAGCCGCAAAACATCATGGTGCTACCCGACGGCAACATCAAGGTAATGGATTTTGGCATCGCACGCGCCAAGAACAGCCACCTCACGCAGGATAACAACGTTCTGGGCACCGCCCACTATGTAAGCCCCGAGCAGACCCGCGGCCAGGACCTCGGCCCCACCTCGGATATCTACTCGCTGGGTGTCGTCATGTACGAGTGCGCCACCGGCCGCGTGCCCTTTGACGGCGACGACGCCATCTCGGTCGCGCTCAAGCAGGTCAACGAGCTCCCCATCCCGCCGAGCCAGATCAACTCCGGCGTCGATGCCGACCTTGAGCGCATCATCCTCAAGTGCATGGAGAAGGACCCGGCAAACCGCTTCCAGACCGCCGACGAGCTGCGTCAGGTGCTCAACAGCTACCTGTCGGGCCGTGCCGTCAACATCTCGGAGCCCACGCGCATCATCGGTGCCCCCGGTGAGCTGGGCGCCACCAAGACTCGCGAGCTTTCCGATCAGACGCGCGCCATGGTGCGTCCCGTCTCGGGCGTGAGCGGCCAGAATACCGCCCGTAGCTCGGTTTCGGGCTCCACCGGCTCCTACGAGGTCGAAAAGCCCAAATCCAACAAGAACAAGATCATCGCCGCCGTGGTGGCAGCCGTTGCCGTCATCGGTATCGTGGTGGCCTTTGCCACAGGACTCTTTGGCGGCGAGCAGGTCACCGTGCCCGATGTGCTAGGCAAGGACCAGCAGACTGCCGTCGAGCAGATCAAGGAAGCCGGCCTCGAGGTCGGCACCATCGACCAAAGCTACAACGACGATGTCGACGAGGGCAAGGTCGCCGAGCAGACGCCCAACGGCAACACCAAGAAGGCCAAGGGCACCAAGGTGAACCTGGTAATCTCCAAGGGCCCCAAGCCCTCCGAGAAGGTCGAGGTTCCCCGGCTGGTCGGCCTGACCAAGGACCAGGCAGAAGCCGCGCTGGCAAGCGTTGGCCTGAAGGGCAACGCCTCCGAGGAGGCCAACGAGGCCGATGAGGGCCAGGTCTTTGAGCAGGGCACCGAAGCCGGTAAGGAAGTCGAGAAGGGCACGACCATCTCGTACAAGGTCTCGAGCGGCCCGGATACCACGTCCGTCCCCGACCTGACCGACATGACCGAGGCCCAGGCGCGCAACGCCCTCGATATGGCAGGCTTTGGCGTCGACGTGAGCTACCAGGAGAACGACTCGGTTACCGAGGGCACCGTGATTAGCTGGAACCCCAGCGGCAAGCAGAAGCCTGGCGCCACGATTACCGTCGTCATTGCCAAGAAGTCCGGCAAAGCCAGCGTTCCGGGCAACCTGTACGGCAAGAGCATCTCCGCCGCCGTTACCGCGCTCAACAACGCCGGGTTCTACAACATCGCATTCTGCGATCAGAACGGTAACCCCGTGAGCGGCAACGAAAACGCCACCGTTACGGGCGTCTCCCCCACCGGCAAGCAGTCTACCGACAGCACGATTACGCTGACGGTTGCACTTTCTGGCTCGGGTTCGGGTTCAGGCACGAGCACGGGCGACGATTCCGGTACGACCAACTAGTCGCAACCCAACCGCTCATTACGGCTCTCGCCGCAAACATATTCGCTCACAGGCGCCCGCTTGCTCCCCCAGCAAGCGGGCGCTTCGTTTTTGACATGGCATGAACCAGAAGAGCCCGGCACCGTGGTGGTACCGGGCTCGACAAATCTCTGGTGCCCCCGGGCGGATTCGAACCGTCGACACCCGCTTTAGGAGATATGATTTAATGCTACCCCCTACTGTTCATCAAGCATCATTGAACACCATATAACCGCAGATAAACATAGCAGTTTGTGTCTTTTACCTCCGGTAGCTGCGCCTACGCTTTTACAAACATATTACTAACAGCTTTAGCTAAACTGCACTCAATGAATTGTTGAAAACTATTCAAAGAAACGGAGTGCAAAGATGTCAGAACAGCCACTAATTAGCGGAAGAGGCACGTGTTGGAAAGACAAGAGATCACCTAACACCTATCGCTATTATTTTTCCCTTGGGGTCAAGGACCCTAAGACAGGGCGTTACAAACGATCCCCAACTTATACGGTTCGTTGCAAGACTAAAACAGAAGCTAAGGCTGCAATGCAGGCCAAGCTGGCTGAAATCAACTCCTCTGGCACGATCACTAAAACTAAAAAGCCCACTTTGCTTGCGTCCTACTGCTGGGCCTTTCATGAAAATAGGGACACCGAGCTTGCGCCAACGAGCTATGAAAGAGAAGCGTACGATTGCAGGCATATCGAAGACCTATTCGGTGCGTTTCAGACAATTGAGGGGCTAACTCCCGATCTAATCGAAGAAACATATGCCGAAGCTTGTCGTACGGGAAAATACAAACCATCTGAGCTTGTACGAATCAATGCGAAACTGCGCCAGATTCTGTCGAATGCAGTCGCAAAGAGAATAATTGACCGAAACCCCTGCGCTACCGTTCATGTTCGCAGACCACGCAACAAAAGAGAATCACTGACAATCGAGCAAGTAGCTACCCTATGCACACATCTTCAACACATTGAGCTCACCGCCGAAGCTGTTGGTACGCTAGTACTAGTGTATACGGGTATGCGAAAAGGCGAGATGCTGGGCCTCGAATGGCGCGATTGGGACCCTGCCAATAAAACCTTGAAAATTGACAGGCAGTACACCAACGATCATGAACTGAGGGCACCCAAGTCACAAGAAAGCCAACGCAAAATCCCCGTTGGAGAAACCCCGGCCGAACGTCTTCAATCATGGTCAGCCATACAAAAAGAGCTCCTGGCCTCTCTGGGGCTGTCCCAGACTGGCAGCACTCCCATCATTAGCGATATTGCTGTCGAGCAAGGGGTCCCTACTGTCTGTCACATGAAGAACTACATCTTCAACCATTGGTTTCGCGATTTCGCAGTTAGCTGCAATCTTGGAATCTATGAGCCGAATAATTCGACTGGCGGAAAACTATATAAGGGCATCTGCCCGCATCAGCTCAGGCATTGCGTAAGCACTTTTATGCTGGCGAACGGATCGGACGTTAGAAGCGTGCAAGGTATTCTTGGCCACGCGGACCCCAATATCACGCTCAAAACGTATACAAGCCTCGTTCAACAATCAGAAATAAAAGCAGTTAAAGGCTACGAAGACTTCATCAACGCCTATATACAGAGAAGCGAGAAATAGCATGTTTTTCATTCATCGTTTTATTCATAATATTACGGTACTATAATACCGTTTCCGCAGGTAGATGCTATATTTGATTGACAACTAATGAGTTTTAATACATGCTAAAGCTGTCAGATGGCTACGCATGTAGTCATAGAAACCGGCCCCCCAAGTGCTTATGAACCTGGTAAGTCTTACAAGCACAGGGAGGGCCCTCATTGAAAGGATAGCTCATCATGGCTACTCCAAAGATTAGCACTCAGGCGTCCACACCGACTTTCCCCACTGGTGCCGCTCAGTGCGATCGGTTGCTCCGCGTTAACGATATCCGCGAACTCACTGGCTGGAGCGAAAACACCGCACGCAAATTCATGCGCGAGTCCGGCAAGCTCATCCAAATCCATCGCTCGAATTACATGTTTGAAAGCTCGTTTTATGAGCTTTTCAAGCAGCTTGAAGGTCGTACCGCCCACCTTGACTAGGTGGTAAACATGAGCGAGCTACCGTCGATTTCCGACAAATTTTCCGATGATGTTACTGAGCAACGAGAGATTAGAAGGAAAATGGATAACGCGAATTTTATTTCGGTGCCCGACTGGGCGTGTTGTGCCACCACTGTCGCTGCCGAGCGCCTCATCCTCGGCCTCGTATGGAAGCTTGGAAATCCTTCCAAAAACAAACGAGCCATGGGCTTTTACGCAAAAAGCAAATGGATTGAGGAGCGCTACCACCTAAGTAAGAACACGATCTCCCGGGCCTATACCTCTTTGAAGAATAAGGGGTTTATTCAAAAAGCGGGTGATGGCAGCTGGATGCTTAATTACGCTGCAATCTACCGCGCCGCGATCGAAAACGCTTGGGAGCCCCCGAAATCTTAAGTCCACAGACCGACTATCGACGTGGGCTTCTGTCAAACAACCGAGTTAAAAACCACTGAGCCAGAATCCGCTTCAATAGAAGAGGATTCTGGCTCAAATGATATCCGGCCGTTCGCGCAGCGATGTCCACCGCAATCTGGCAAGAATCGAGGACGGGGAAACCGTCATCGAGGTCGTGAAGGTCGGTAATCGCCAGGCGTCTACAAAAACATGCCGCGGATGTAAAATGAAGCAGGGTCGAACCGGAACAGTTCCCGGACAATTGGCGTCCGGCCAGACACTTCGATTCGACCCTTTCTCATACCTGCATCTAAAATACTCCCATAATCATTCTCGACATCTTTAACGCCCTCACCTCCTGCCACCAGCACGTCGTAGGTGCCATTTTCAACGAATCGATATGGCCGTCCATTCATGGTCTTTAAGGCACGTGATACCATGAAAGCGTGCGGTATTTCTCCAATCGAAAACCTGCGTGAACGCATGACTTGAGACGCTTTTAGAACTCACCAAGCGCAGGACAAACACAACTCAACAGCGGCCGCGTATTTGTTCCCAGCCGTACGGCATGGCGGAGCCATGCCCATTGTTGATTGGAGTGCCGCACGATGACAGACAACCCAAACGAGAGAAAAATCAGCGAGACGCCCGGCGTGAAGTCCGTCCTCGATGAGGCCGCCGAGCGGATCGAGGCGACATGGCGGGAGAAGCTGCTGCGCGAGACGGGCAACCTCATGACCGAGAACGCACTGCTCATGGCCCAGGTGGATGAATTCAGCCGCAAGCTCGTCGAGGCGACGGATCGGAACGAAAGACTTGAGGCCGACTGCAATGAGCGGATTGCCTTTATAGAGGAGAAGTTCGAGCTCGATACCGCGAGCCTCGAGCTCGAGAACAACGAGCTCCACGCCGCAAGCGTCAGGTACTTCTCCCGTGCTAAGGAGCTCGACAGGCAGGTCGTTCAGCTCCGCGCCGAGGCTGAAGCCATGGCCGATGAGATCGAGCGCCTGCGCGTCGAGCGTGACGCCGCGTTGAAAGCCCAGGCCGAGCTGAGCGATGCGCTCCTGGCCCAGCACGACCTGATGGCCGCGGTAGCCGCCCTCAAGGACCGCCTCGCCGCCTCCGAGCAGCGGGCAGCCGCGGCCGAGGCCAAGGTCGAGGCCATGACCCAGATGAAGGATGAGTAGGTCGCATAGCATCTAATTTTCTAGAAACCCTCTAGAGCATTTCTAGGGGGTTTCTAGAACTGAGAACCGGGCGCAGCACTTTCGATCGGCACGATGTCTCGATAGACCAGGCGATGCCTGTCGTCGCGCCATTCGTCGCCGTGGTAATGCCCGAAGAGCCAGATGCGATAGTCGAGCCGCCCGTCGAGCTCGCCCAGGAAAGTTTGCAGCGTATCCCCGCCGCACTCACGTCCGCGCTCGCGGCACAGCTCTCTAGCCAGGGCAGCAGGAGCCTCGTGACTCACCACGTAGTCGACCCTCCAGCCTACGCGGTTGAGCGAGGCGCGGCAGTGGTCCATCTCTTCCTCGCTCGGCATCTCCTCGGGCCACCAGCTCCTCCCCTCCTTGCGATACTGCCTGTCGTTGCTCGCGGCGCCGCCCATGGCAAGGACTGTGAACCCGTCGATATCGAACACCTCTCCGCGCATCAGGTGCAGCACGTGCGGTCGCGCCTCATGGACGAGGCCGCCGTTCCACTCCCGCACCGGCAGTTCTGCCAGCATCCGGTGGTTCTCGTGGTTGCCGTCTACGAAACACGTGGTCCATGGTTTTGACTCAAACCAATCGAGCCAATACCTCTCAGCATTCGAGCCGTCCCAGACAAAGCCGAAGTCGCCGGCCACGATCACCGCGTCATCGCGCGTCAGGGTCCGGCCCAGCGGCCAATTTTTGAATGCAAACCGGCTGGACCCGTACTCGGCCCTGCCGTGCACGTCGCCTGTCACATAGACCGTCATCAGTACGCACCCCACGGCAGGAGTTTGTCCCCGAGTCTCACGATTCGGTCATACAGCACCGTGTGCCGTTCGTCCGGGTTGCCGTCTCGGTGAAAATGGCCGTAATACCAGTGCTTATAGTCCAGGCGGTCCTCGAGCTCATCGAGGAATCCGGTCAGCCGGTCCACATCAGGGCGTTCCCAGCCTGGGTCCGGGTAGAGCGTCGGCGAGAGCATACGCGTGGCGCAGGTATGGGTGATGACGCAGTCGACCTTCCAGCCGGCCTCGTCGAGCTTTGCCCGCGCGGCATCGAATTCGCACTCATCCGGGAGCTCCTGAGGCCACCAACTGGAATACGGCACGCGGTATTCCCTGTCCACGCTCGTGGCACCGCCCATGGTGAAGATTGTCGAACCGTCGAGCTCAAAGACCTCGCCGCGCGTCAGGCGCCGAATGGGCGAGGTGTCCGACAGGCGCTGCGTCAGCCCGCCATGCCACGGCTCCATGGGGCGCTCCTCCCAGTGATCGAAGCGCTCGTGGTTGCCGTCGACGAACAGTACCGTGTAGGGGCGCGACTCCAGCCAAGCGATGTCGGCGCATTCCTCGGCAGAAAAGTCCCACGGAAAGCCAAAGTCACCGGCAACGATGAGACAGTCGTCGCTGGTAAGACTATCGCCAAGCTCCCAGTCGCGGAGCTTTTGCATGTCGAGTCCACCGTGGATGTCGCCCGTCACATAGACCGTCATCGAATCACCTCTTCCCTCTTGTACGCCGCCAGCTCGCGCTCGACCTGTCTGTCGCCGGTCTCGTTGACCCACCAGGGCCATTTCACCCGGCCGCACGGCTCGTCGACTCCGGCGAACCATTCCCTCAGCTCATCGAGGCTCACCGGGGAGTGCCCGTTGGCATCGCAACCGACGTCGTAGCGCAGAAGGCCCTGCTTGCGGTTGAACTCGTTGTACGCGCCGCCGCTGCTGTGGATGTGCCCGTGGAGGTGCCACGATCCATGGTTCATGCCCTGCCAGTCGGCCATGGGGTAATGGCTCAGGACGATCTTCCGCCCGTCGATCTTGAGCACGCAGATTGGCGGCTCCACGGTGAAGGCGCCCGTGACCGCCGGCTGGGTCCAGTCCTTGTCGTGGTTTCCCGGGACGAGGTGGATGCGCCTGCAGGCGATCTGCTTGCGCAGCCCGTAGGCGTCCTGGGCGGTCATCTTGAATGAGAAATCCCCCAGGATGTAGAGCTCGTCGTCCACGGCAACCTTGCCGTTGATGTTGTCGACGATGGCGTCGTTCATCTGCCAAATCGTCTCCCACGGGCGGTCGGTGAACTTCAGCACGTTCTCATGCCCGAAGTGGGTGTCGCTGGTAAACCAGATCATTTTTATGTCTCCTTTTATCGCTAAAAAACGTTCTCCTTCGAGGTCAGGAGACGTTTTATGAGCGACATGAGGTGCATATCCCTCATGTTTCAAGCTCCAATCTGCCGGATTTGCCCAACTATATAAGTTTACGCCCACGCGCGAACAGGATTTGATTTTTGAAATATGGACGAATTCCTCGTCAGGAGGGTAAAATGGTGCCGACGGCAGCCCAAGTTGTAGAGAGCTGGGCAGAGCCGTTGCTTAATGAAGTTGGGTCATCGTCTTAACGACGGTGGCCTTTCTTTTTGGGCTTCGAACCCTGCTTGAGTGCCTTGGAAAGGCCGACAAGGGCCGTGAGGAGCGAGACCAGGGCGGTCAGGAGCTTCACGAGCTCGGTGAAATCGGTCATGGGCATCACCTCCCATCGGATGGAGGGCTCTGCCCGGCACGAGGGCTGCCGCCAGCAAGGACGATTCTATCAGAGCGGCTGACTCCCGCCGATCAATTCATACTCCTCACCCTCGCCGAATTGCGAGCATGAAAGAATCGGCACTGGATGGCAGCGCGCTAGGGCACCGACGATAGGCTTTCCAAAACTAGCGAGGCGTGTCTCCGCGTGAGAAATCACCGCGATCGACAACGCGATCGTCCATCTGTCGCGACACGGCGCTACCGCTGTGCGCCTGGCCGGCGGCGCGAACACGGTCATCGCCAGCATCGGGAACGGCGCCGGCGTAACGGTTGCGAATCTCCCTTGCGTAACCGCGCCGGGCAAGAAGCTCATCACGAACCGCCGGATCCTCGAGCAGATCTTCATCGCACTTCGGTGCGATGAACTTAGGAAAGAGATTGTAGGCGACGCCCTTGCTCGCCTTTGCCTGCTCGACCCACGCCGAATACGCCTTCTTAAGCCGTTGAATGTAAATCTCGCAACGCCTCTCATAAGGAAGGGCTCGCTCGGCCTCCAGCACGTTATTTTTGAAGGCCGCCTCAAGTTGCTTGACCGCAAACCTCCCGTCAAGACGAGTCAGGTTGAAAGTGCACTTCGGGTTGCCGGCCTCCTTGATATCGAGATCTGTCGCATAGACTCGATTGTTCTTAATGAAAATGTCTACGCCCCATGAGGCAAGTAACTTTTTAAACTGCTCCATATTCTTCGGATGACCTTCGTTGATTGCAAGATGGATCAACTCGCGCAGATTGTTTTTATAACTGTACTCACCGCGACCGATAATCTCCTTTTCTGTGTCCCGCGGCTGGCGATCGCGAATCTTCGAATTCTTCTTTCCCTTTTCGAGCTGGGCGAGATTCCAGTCCTTATCGAGTTCTCGGACCCATGAGGCGCGTTCGTACTTTCCATGCCGCCCGCCCGTCTCGCAACGCTTGCCGGTTAACAAATCGGTACGGTTGATCGCCATGTGCACTGCGTAGCGTTTTCCCGCCTTATCGCTTTCTTCGTGCAGCGCGAGAATCACTTGTTGATGCGGATAGTGCTTCGCAAGCCATTGCTCCGCGTAGGCCAAACATGCATCGGGGGTCATCTTGCCCCCGTTGCATGAGCATTCTTCCGGAAGGAACGCGAGGATCTGATGAAGCAGGATTACGTTTTTGGCTCCGGCTCTCGATGGTTCGTCGTGATGGAAAACCTTTCTGGTTCTATCCATTTTCGAAAACCAGCGCTCGCTGTATTCGATGTTCCAGCCGCCACGCGCAAGCGCATCTTTTCCGTTGATGTATTTACGGACGTTCTTTGCGTAGCGGTCGCTCGAAACGCTTTTCTGTTTGATAACCGTCATTTCACATCACCACCGACGAAATAGCGCTTCTCGAGCTCGTCGATGAAACGGTCTAGCTTACGCCCAACTTGATAGACCTTCTCAAGTGTTCGGAAAACCGCCTTCTCGTTATACGCCGGAAGACCTTGTGCATTTACGAAGTACATGAGCTGATTGAGGTTTGTTCCTTCCTTTAAAAGCTCGTGATAAATCTTGTCGATCGACGCCCGATCGACATCGATTTTCTCAACATTCCCTTTGAGCAGTACGCGACGAGCATACGAACTGACAGTCATATCAAGGGAATCAGCATTGCTTTCAATTTTCTTTTTTTCTTCCGGCGAGACCCGGACGTGAATGTCATCGGTTCGGAATTTCTGGTCAGCGATTTCCGCAAAACTAAAATCGATATCGAGATCGTCAGCATTGCATAAAACGAGGCGTATGAGTTCCGCCTCGCTCATCTCATGTCGCTTTGCGATTGCGGTGATAGCTTTCTTCTCTTCATCGGAAAGAGACGCCTTGACGGTGTGTGGGCGGAGCCTGCTCATGATTCCTCCGGAAAACGAATCAGCGATCGAAGAGGCCTCCGATCAAAACCTGCTATGCGATTCGCTTTCCTTTTGATGAGGAACGGCTGGCGTCGTTCCAAAAGTGAAGAATCGACTTCGCGATTCTTTATCGCGAAGCTTCAACTTCACAACAACCTTATCGCCGTAGCAGGCGATAAGCAAGGTCTGTGGCGTGGTGTTTTTGGGGTCCGGATGGACCCACAAAAACACCACCCACAGTCATCTTGCAATCGCCTGCTACGGCGATTGGGCGGAGCGTAGCGTAGACACGAAATGAGAGGCCTCGTTTCGAGCGAAAGGCTTCGCGGTGTCGTAGTGTCAGCGAAGACCGTGAGCGGAAGCGAATTTTTAACGCGAAGGATGCTGAGTGTTAGAGATTCGCTGTAGCGAGAGCGGAGCGGTAATGCGAATGCGAGGGATGCCGAGTGTTTGCATTACCGCGCAGCGGAATCCGGGCGAGGGCTGGAGCAAGTTGATGGAAGACCTTACCGATTTGCGGAAGGTTTTGCCCGAAGCATCCGGCACCGCC
>CAJLPX010000017.1 GCA_905208635.1 uncultured Collinsella sp.
ACGAGCGGGGGCTCCTGTCGTTTCCGTGCCCCTGGATTGGGTCATAGTGTCTGTCCGTCCTCTACCTGCGGCGTTGCCATGGTAGTCATTGGGGCGGCACTTGGGGACGTTCCTTTTCTGCCGGCAGTTGGGGACGCTCCTTGCGCCAGCGTTGCATCGAATGCTCGGGAAAATACGAGCCGGTATTTGGCCGAATAGCGGGTCGCGGTTTCCGGATGGGGTGGGTTGCGGAAAGTGCGACCCGGAATATTGCTCTGAAACGGGATGCCGTTTCCCCGACAAGGCTCAACCGGAAAGCGCATCCTATTCTGAGGCGGCAAAACGGGATGCGCTTTCCGCGCGACAGAATCTATGCAGCCGTGTTGAGCGACAGCCCCGCTACTCGCCCAGAATCAGCGCCGTGAGCTCGTCCTGGGTGTCCACCACGTAGTCGGCGCCGGCGGCCTCCAGCTCTGCGCGGCCGCGGAAGCCCCAGGTGACACCGGCGCTCTTGAGGCCGGCATTGTGACCGGTCAGGATGTCGACATTGGAATCGCCTACATAGAGTGTGGTTGCCGGATCGGCGCCTAGCTCTTCCATCACATGCAGCGTAACAGGCGCCTCGGGCTTGGGAGGAAACGCATCGACACGGCCCTGTACCAGCGCAAAGCGCTCGGAACCAAAATACTTCTCAATAAGCGGAGCCGCCGAGACGTGGTCCTTGTTGGTGAGCACGGCAAGCTGAACGCCCGCGGCGCGTAGGCGGTCGAGCATCTCGATCGTGCCGGCATAGGGGGCGGTGTGGTCCTCCTTGTGCTCGCCGTAGTAAGCCCTAAACTCGGCAAGCGTCTGCTCAAACATGCGACCGTCGCCCGCATATTCGGCAGGCATAAAACGCTCAACCAGCTTGAGCATGCCGTTTCCCACCTTGTAGCGGTACTCGTCTACGGCAAACGTGGGCCAGCCGTGCATCTCGCAGGTATGGTTGCCGGCGGCCGCCAGGTCCTCGAGCGTGTTGAGAATGGTGCCGTCCAGGTCAAAGATCACGGTGGAAAAAGCTGCTGCCATGAAAGCTCCCGTCATTGGGTTTAAAACGCACCTCATAATACTGGGCTTACGCGTCTGGCGTGGCTGGAATCTGAACATCTCCAGGGATATCAAGCCACATCGCGCCAGCCGTGCAATTCCGCCCTAGTAAATTCTCGGCAGCTGCTTTCCCACGAGCATGTCGAGGATGCGGGTCGAGTCCTTACCCGATATCATGCGTAAACGCAGCCAGAAACTCTTCGAAGGTGTCGGTCTGCATGAGCCTCATCGTGGTCTCTACCGAGGAGAACACTTCGATAATCAGGTCGAGCACATCTCTAAAGAGCCCCATGTCTTCCCGCGCGGTGCCTATAAGCAGCACAAATCGCACGTCGTGGCGTCCCCAAGGAATCGGGGCGTCATTGTGGACCACGGCAATAAACGAGCGCTTGGGATACACCGAGATCGCATGGGGTATGGCAAGGCAGTCGGTAAACGCTGTCGATGAGACGTTTTCGCGCAGATGGACGTTGGCGATAAATTCGGGCGTTACGAGCTCCTGAGCAGCCAAAAGCTCTCCCATTCGGTCGATGCAGCTTGTGGCGTCAGCCGCGTCTATGTTGCGTATAAATAGCTCCGGCCGTAGCAGGTGCCCCAAAAGGCCCTGAGCGTAGAGGCGCCGCCGCCGCTCTTGGATGGCGCAAAGCCGGTCGCGGATCTTTCGCACGTTCTGTTTAGTGAGGATGGGCCCGATCAAGATCTTGGTGCTACCGCCACAGACCGGCACGTCGACCGTAGTGACCACCACATCGCTCTCGGGAGGATCGGCCAGGTAGCTATCACAGCTTCTCACGGCAACAACGCTGATGTCGTCGCCAAACTCGGCCTTAAGGTCGTCGACAAGCCTGCGCGCAAAGTCGTGATACTCCTCGATGATGACCGTGCAGGTGATGGCGCCGTCGGGTGCGGAAAACTTTTCAAAATAGGCGCCGATGTGAAAGGCGATAAACGCGATTTCGTTCTCGCCTACCTCGATATCCATGGCCGTCGAGAAGCGATGGGCGATATAGACCGCCATATCGTAGACCGGTGCGTACTCGCTTTTGATCTGCGCGGCGAGCGGGTTGGGGTAGCTTACGCGGTAGACGGCGCGCTGGTAGGCGTTAAACATATGCAGGACGAGTTGTAGGCGCATGGGCTCGTCGATAAAGCGTGGCAGGTCGTAGCGCTTTCCGCACTCGTCGAGGATCCCCAGAACCATGTCTACAAATTCGCGGTCAATGATGCTTGAGAGCTTCTCGCGGCTGAGCTCGTCAAAATCGCAACGTTCGACGGAAAGCGCCAAAAGCAGCAGGATTTGCTGAAAATCGGCGCGTGGGATGGCGCAACCAAACTCCTTCTCAAAGTAGGCGGCAATGCGCTGGGCGCAGCGTACGATCTGTTCGCGCTGCCTGAGCTGTGCTACTAGGCCGTCTGCGTCGATGGGGCCGTCCACCTCGCTGAGCTCGTTGTTCGAGGTGAGCCTGATGATGATCACCAGCAGGTGCACGAGCAGGTTGGAGAGCGCGTAGTCGTTGATAAACAGGTCCGAGCGCTGGCAGATCTCGACTAAGCTCGAGAGAGTCGCCTGCACGTCAAAGTCGGGAAACATGTTTTCGAGCGTTTTGGTCGAGGTGAAGTAGCCATAGGAGTTGTGGGTGGCTATGTGGCCGAGAAGCTTGCGCTTGTCGGCCTCGCGCCCCGTGAGCGTCATGCGGTAGTCGTGTGTCTCGACATTGAGGCCGAACTGCCGCACGAGTGCGCGCACCTGCGGCATCACGGAGCTCTGAAGCGTGCTCTCGCTGATAAAGAGCTCATCGGCGATATCAAAGACGGAGAGTCCATTACGTGCGTTGACGAGGCGGGAGATAGTAAAGGCGCGCCTGGAGTCCGCGTTCGCGGGGAGGGCATCGACGCTCTCGCGAGGACTTGCGGCAGCGCTGGTGGCAGCCGGTGCCGCCGCGGTAAGGCGATAGCCCTCTTTAGACGATTCGATATGTCGTGAGCCGGCCTCGTTGACCTCTACAACATAGTTGCGGATGCTTCGTTCGCTCGCGCCCAAAAGGCCTGCAAGCATCGAGGAAGACACCCATGAGCTGCTGTTTTCGAGCACGTCGATCATGCGGTTAATGCGGTTCTGCTTGGCGCTCGCCATGGCTTTCCTCCAGGAGATGAACGGCAGACAGGGTGTACCGCCCCATGGTATCTCAGGTTAAGAAAGGGTGTCTTTTCCAATTTGCCGCCCAAGCGGAAAATCGCCCGGCTTGCCGTGCGGGCGGAAAATCTGCTGCCTTGCCGCTATGCGGCAAAAAGTCGGTTGGCGGCAAGAGCCCTCCGCCGCGTATAGTGCAGTCACGGTCAAGGGCGGCCGGGTCGACACGGGCGCCCAAGAACACAGCGGGGATCGCAGCGGCATCGGAGCTGCCTCGAGCCCGCTTATTGGGAAAGGAGTACCCCATGGCAGATGAGAACGGCACCGTTCGCATTCTCCTCGCTTGCGGCATCGGTGCCTCGACCGGCTTTATGGCGGCAGGCATGCGCAAGGTCGCAAAGTCCAAGGGTCTTGACTGCACCATCAAGGCAGTCAGTAAGTCTGAGATTATGGACTACGCCGACAAGATCGACGTCCTCCTGCTCGGTCCGCACTTCGCCTCCGAGGTGCCCGAGATCCAGTCTCAAGTGGCATCTCACGGCGTGAAGGTCATGGCCATCGACCCCGACTATTACGCGGCACTCGACGGCGAGAGCATCCTCGAGGATGCCTACGACCTGCTTGACGAAGACTAGGAGGGGACAACATGCTGCAAAAGTTCATGGAAGCGATCCAGGCGTGGATTACCGAGCATGTCGTCCCCGTGATGAACAAGCTTACCTCAACCTACTGGTTTGGCGTTATCTCCGACGCAGTTCTCTACATCGTCCCCTTCTCCATGGTCTCGGCCATCCCGAGCCTGTGGAACATTATCCGTCGCTTTGTCCCGGCCCTGCCCGACCTGTCGCCGCTCACTACGTTCTCGTTTGGCCTCGTGGGCATGTTCATGGCGTTTATCATCCCGCATAACGTTGCGGTCAAGGAAGATCGCAAAGACCGCAGCATGATTGCCGGTTTTACCGGTATAGGCGCTTTTATGCTGTGCATGAACCCCACCATCACCGATCAGGGCTATGTCTTCCAGATGGCCAAGTTTGGCGCGGGTGGCATGTTCACCGCGATGGTCGTGGGATTTGTCGTTGGCTTTATCTACAAGCGCATGGCGCGCATGACGTTCTTTTCCGAGGACAGCCTCGTGCCCGACTTCGTCAAGAACTGGTTCGATAACATCATTGCGGTGCTGCTGTCGCTTTTTGTGGCTTGGCTCTTTACCAACATGCTCCAGGTCGACGTTTTTAGCGCGGTCGCGATCATCCTTTCGCCCGTTACCGGCTTTGCCCAGACGCTGCCCGGCACCATCGCCATCCCGCTTGTCATGGACACCTTCTACTTCTTTGGCATCTCCGGCTGGGTGTTCTCGCCGATCCAGCAGTCCATCCAAAAGTCTGCTCTTGCCGAGAACATGGCCGCCTATGCCGCAGGCCTCGCTCCCACTAACATTAACGCGTACGGCATTACTCGCTACATCATGATCGGCGGCGAGGGCGCAACGCTTCCGTTGGCCTTCTACATGCTCTTTGCCAAGTCCAAGAAGAACAAGACGCTCGGCCGTGCAACGATTATCCCGTCGCTGTTCAACATTAACGAGCCGCTGGTCTTCTCCACGATCGTCGCCAACCCCTTTATGTTCATCCCCATGGTGCTGCAGTCTATCCTACTGTCTGCCAACGCCTACCTCTGGATGAGCATGGGCTGGGCGAGCCTGCACGTCGAGAATTTCGATATGAACTTCCTGCCCAATGCGGTCTCGGCGTTCTTTATGTCGGGCGGAGACGTGCGCAATATCGCACTTGTCTGCGTCAACCTGCTGATCGCCGCGATTCTGTGGTTCCCGTTCTTTAAGGCTGCCGATAACTACCAGTGCAAGATCGAGGAAGAGCAGGCTGCCGAGAAGGCTGCAAAGAAAGCGGCCAAGAAGGCTGCCAAGGAAGCCGCCAAGGCCGCTGCCGCAGCTGCTGTCGAGTAAACCTCTACGGGCGACTCAGAGTTCGTCGCCTAGTTGCTACCAGATGTTTCAGTACCGGCCGTGGAGGCGGCCGGTACCCAAGAATAGGAGGCCATGATGGCTGATGAGACAATCAACGTTCCTGCAGTCGCGATGAACGTCATCATCAACGCTGGCGACGGCCGCGCCTGCATCGACAAGGCGATGGATGCCCTGGCGGAGTTCGATTTCGATGCGGCAGACGCGCATCTTGCCGAGGCTGATGCCAAGATCCTTGAGGCGCACAAAGCGCAGACCGAGATGATCCAGCGCCAGGCGGGCGGCGAGGAGGTCGAGTACTCCCTGCTGTTCGTGCACGCCCAGGATACGCTTATGACCATCAGCGCCGAGCTGCACATGGCCAAGAAGATGATGCCCGTAGTGCGCGCGCTGACCGCCCGCTAACGCGTCTCCCGATTGCGGGTCGCGCCCTGCGGCTCGCATCCCCAACCCAACCAAGAGAGATGAGGACATACCATGATCGACCTTTCTACCTATGACTTTGGTGAGACTTTTCCCGAGGGTTTTCTATGGGGCGGCGCTACCGCTGCCAACCAGATCGAGGGCGCATGGGACGAGGGCGGTCGCGGCCCTGCGGTCTCCGACTATGTGATTCTGCTCGACCGCGAGACCTGCGCCCGCGAGGGCATCGTCGAGGGCGGCCCGCTCAACTCCGTTACGCGACAGTCACTCGCAGCTCGCAAGGCAGACGAGATGGCCTATGATTTTCCCAAACGACGCGGCATCGACTTCTACCACACCTACAAGGAGGACATTGCGCTTTTGGGCGAGATGGGCTTCGGCGTCTTTCGCATGAGCATTTCCTGGAGCCGTATCTTCCCCAACGGCGACGACGCCCTGCCCAACGAGGAGGGTCTGGCCTTCTACGATAAAGTCTTTGACGAGTGCCGTAAGCACGGAATCGAGCCCATGGTCACCCTCAACCACTTTGATATGCCGCTTCACCTGGCCGAGGAGTACAACGGCTTTGCGAGCCGTCACGTGGTCGACGCCTTTGAGCACTATGCTGAGACGCTTTTCCGCCGCTACAAGGGCAAGGTCAAGTATTGGATGACCTTCAACGAAATCAACCACGTCTACGCCAACCCCTGCACCTGCTGCGGCGTGATTTGGGACGAGAAAGAAGACGGCTCCAACCCCTATGCCGGCCGTTGGCCCGAGAAGTTCCAGGTCGCTCACAACCAGCTCGTGGCTTCCGCCAAGGCGGTTATCAAACTGCGCGAGATTGACCCCGAGGCTCACATCGGCAACATGCTCTGCCGTCTTGAGAACTACGCTGAGACCTCCAAGCCGGAAGATCAGCTCCAGGTGCTTTTTGAGGACCACTTCAACTGGTTCTTCACCGATATCCAGGCCAAGGGCGAGTACCCCTACTACGTGAAGCGTTTCTTACGCGACTACGGCGTCGATATCAAGATGGAGGACGGCGACCTCGAAACCCTCAAGGCCGGCGTGGTTGACTACATCTCCATCAGCTACTACATGACCTACATCATGCGCTACAAGGGCAAAATTTCCCCCGAGCCGAGCGGCAAGCTGGTTACCGAGATCAAGAACCAATACCTCGAGATGACCGAGTGGGGCTGGCCGATCGATCCCGTGGGATTCCGCATCACGCTCAACCACATCTACGATCGCTACCACCTACCGATCTTCATCGCCGAGAATGGTAACGGCATGACCGAGAACCGCGATGAGAACGGCTTCTGCGACGACGACGCGCACATCGAGTATATGAAGGAGCACGTCGAGCAGATGCACCAGGCGATTCTCGACGGTGTCGACGTCTTTGGTTACGCCTGGTGGGGCCCTATCGACCTGATCAGCTCCGGCACCTCCGAGATGACCAAGCGCTACGGCCAGATCTCGGTCGACCAGGACGACCACGGCAACGGCACCGGCAAACGCGGTAAGAAGAAGAGCTTCTTCTACTATAAGAAACTTATCGCTAGCAATGGTGCCGATACCGCAACCGACAACATCGTGGTGGAGTAAGGAGCAGAGATGGTTTCCAAGACGACGGTCGTCAAGAATCCGAGCGGTATCCACGCGCGTCCTGCGTCGCTGTTTGTGCAGGAGGCAAGCAAGTACGAGAGCTCGATCACCGTTGGCAAGGTGGGCGGAGACGCCAAGGACGCCAAGTCTATCTTGATGGTCATGAGCCTGGGGATGATCTGCGGTTGCGAGATTGTGATTGCGGCCGACGGCGCCGACGAGGCGGCCGCCGTCGATGCCCTCGTGGCGCTTGTCGAGAGTGGCTGCGGGGAGTAGGCGGGCAAAAGCCGCGCCGATGCGCTTTGGGCCACCCAAGGTGGGCTGGCTCCAGAAAGATTGGCCCGCCGGTGCGCGCCGGCGGGCCCTTTGCTTAGGGAGGTTAACGATGACGGCAAGAAACGTTGGCGCTAGGGGCGCGGGGCGCGTTGGGGCGCGTTCGGCGCTTACGACCCTGGGGGTCATGTCACTGATTTATGCGGTGGGCGTTCTACTTATGGATGCGACTGTGGGCGAGCTTACGGGCTCTGCGGCGTCCTCTGCATCGATCGCGTCGATGCTCGTTACCTTGCTGCTCATCGTGGCGTTGATCTTCCTTGAGGTGCGAGCGTATCGGGCGGTGGTGGCCTCGGTGCCCTTTGAGCCTGATATGGGTGACAAGGTGCTGCTAGGTCTTTCGCTCTGGTTTGGCGGCGGCATGCCACTCGGCGTCGCCAATCTGGTTCGCGCCGCGGCGTTAGGAGGTGCCGGCGACGTGCGCCAGATTCTCATGCAGCTGGGCGTGAGCGTCGCGCTCATGCTGCTGACGTATCCAAAGTTCAGAGCGTAGACAACAGCAAAGCTTGAAAATGCAAAGCCCCGCGACCGATTTCAGCCCGGTCGCGGGGCTATTTGATATTTGGGGGAAATGCATTCGTCGATTTACATGCTCTCTGCCGCACGTGTGCCCCGCTCATTTCCAGGGTGAACATTTGGCTCGCTCAATCTTGGGGTGGCAGCGGATCGGGCAGGGCGGGACGACGGCCTGGTGGCGGAGCGAAGCCGCGCCGGCCGGCGCTCGCCCGCTAGCAAATCCTCGGCAGCTGCTCTCCTACGAGCATGTCGAGGATACGGGTCGAGCCCCAGCCGGTGCGCACGCGCACGGCGGGACGGGCGCCCTCGGCAAGCGGCAGCACGCGACCGATAATCGCGGCGTTTTCGCCGTAGCGCGCGGCGCGCATGGCCGTCAGTGCGGCATCGGCCTGCTCGGCCGGCACCACGGCAACCATCTTGCCCTCGTTTGCTACCTGCAGCACATCGTAGCCGAGCATCGCACATGCCGCCTGCACGTCGGGGCGCACGGGCACAGCATCCTCGTCGATCTCCATGGCAACGCCGCTGGCCTGGGCAAACTCGTTGAGCGTGGATGCCAGACCGCCGCGCGTGGGGTCGCGGAAGCAGCGGGTGTCGGGGGCGGCGGCGAGCACGTCGGCAATCAGATGATTGAGCGGTGCGGCGTCGCTTTCGATGGTGCTCGAAAACGCCAGGCCCTCGCGCTGGCTCATGATGGCGATGCCGTGGTCGCCTAGCGTACCCGATACCAGGATGGCGTCGCCGGGCCGGCAGTTGGCACCGCTGAGCGTCACGCCTGCGGGCACCTCGCCCACGCCGGCGGTATTGATGTAGACGCCGTCGGCACCTCCACGCTCGACCACCTTGGTGTCGCCGGTGATAATCTTCACGCCTGCCTCATGTGCCGTTTCGGCCATGGTCTGAACGATCTGGCGGAGCTTGTCCATGGGATAGCCCTCTTCGAGGATAAAGCCGCATGAGAGGTAGCGTACGTTGGCGCCCGAGGTCGCGACGTCGTTGACGGTTCCACATACGGCGAGGCGGCCGATATTGCCGCCGGGGAAGAACTGCGGCGTTACCACAAAGCTGTCGGTCGACATGGCGATTCGCCCGCTTGCGGGCAGCGCAGCGACGCCGGCATCGTTGCCCGCGAGCAGCTCGGGCGACCCAAAGGCATCCAGAAAGACCTCATCGATAATGCGCTTCATCATCTGGCCGCCGGAGCCGTGGCCCAGCAGGACAGTGCTATCGGTGGCATTACGGGACATATCGAAAACTCCAATCGTGGGTGGTGCCGGTACGCGGGGGCGTCCGGGCTAGTCGCGGTATCTAAAGTACGCCGCGCAGCTGCCTTCGGAGCTCACCATGCAGGGGCCGACGGGGTGTTCGGGCGTACATGCGTGGCCGAACAGCGGGCAGTCGCTCGGCGTGATGGCTCCGCGCAGCACGTCGCCGCAGCGGCACCCGCGTGGCTCGACCGTCGCCTCAACGGGCACATCAAAGCGGGCGCCGGCATCAAAGCGCGCGAATTCGGGTCGGATGGAAAGACCCGAAGCCGCAATCGGTCCCAGTCCGCGCCACGTGGTGTCGCACGGCTCAAACACCTGCTCGACCAGCTGGCGCGCCACGGGGTTGCCGTTCGCATTGACGCCGCGGCGGTAGGCATTGTCGATCGTCGGCCTGCTCTCGACAACCATTTGGACCAGCATGCAGATGCCCTGCAGGATATCGACCGGCTCAAATCCCGTGACCACGCCCGGGGTCTTAAACTCGTCGACCAAAAAGCTAAAGGGCGCCAGGCCCGTGATGGTGGCGACGTGGCCCGGCAGGATAAAGCCGTCGATAGTGGTCTCGGGATCGTTGGCGATGGCGCGCAGCGCCGGCGGCGTGGTCTTATGGGCGCAATAGACCGAGAAGTTCTGGAGTCCGCGTGCATCGGCCTCCAAAATGGCGGCGGCGATGGTAGGCGTCGTGGTCTCAAAGCCGACGCCCATAAAGATGACCGGGCGATCGGGGTTGTGTTCGGCGATATCGAGTGCATCGAGCGGGGAGTACACAATGCGAATATCGCGCCCCGCTGCCTTTTGCGCGGCGAGCGAGGTAGACGACCCGGGCACGCGCATCATGTCGCCAAAGGTGGTGATGATGGCGCCGTCCATCTTGGCGAGCGCGATTGCATGGTCGATATCGCGGTTGGCGGTAACACAGACGGGGCAACCCGGACCGCTCAGCAGTTTGAGCCCGGCAGGCATAATGGAGCGAAAGCCATAGCGCCCGATGCTCACGGTATGCGTGCCGCAGACTTCCATAAGGTTGATGCTGCGGTTGCCGACAAGCTCATGAATGCGATCGATGAGCTCGCGAGCCAGCTTGGGATCGCGGAATGCCGAAAAGTCGATACCGGAGCGCGCCGGCTGTCCGGCCGCCACTAGTATGCCTCGGCCGGATTGCTGGCCAGTTGGTCTTCTTCGGCCAGTTCGGTCATGGCATTAACGAGCTCGAGCGTTTCTTGCGCTTCCTGCTCGTCGACGATTTGGATGCCAAAGCCGGCGTGTACGAGAATATAGTCGCCTACCTGCGCCGTCGGCACGAGACGCAGCGAAACGGGGCGCTCGATGCCCATCATGTCGACGGTCGCCTTAAGGTTGTCGTCGCGTTTGACCACTTTACCGGGAACGGCAAGGCACATAATGTTCCCCTTTTATACGTTTTGCGCTGGATAGGCGCCTAATTACCCATCAGTTGATGGTAGCGCTCGCGGGAGTCACGAGCAAACGCGTTACACCTGTGAGACGGCGGCGCGCAGGCTGGCAAAACAGCCTATCGCGATGCTGTCTGCGCGAGGTGAGCGCGAGCGATGGCGGCCTGACCGTAGGCGATGCAGCCGTCGTTGACGGGCACGGCGTGGGGGGCCAAGACGGCAAGACCGGCGTCTTTGAGTTCGTGGGTAAGGAGCTGAAGCAAAAGTCGGTTCATGAACACGCCGCCCGAGAGCGCGACGGTGTCGAGGTCTTCACGGACGCAGATCTCGCTTGCGATGCGGGCCGACGCGCGTACGATGGTGACGTGGAAGTCGAGCGCGAGCTTGCCGGCGGGCACGCCGGTCCTGATTCCCTCCAAAAGCGCCTCAAAAAGCGGCCTGGAGTTCAGAACATGGCAGTCGTCCGGACGGGATGATTCGGTTACGGAAAAGCTGGCCATATTGCCGGTGGGGCAGGCACTTTCACTGCTGAACGCGCGCCAGGCGGCGGCCTCAAGCTCGATGGCGGGTTCGCCCTCGTAGGTTGCCTTGTCGCAGATGCCCAGAATTGCTGCCGCGGCATCAAAGAGGCGCCCCATGCTGCTGGTACGCGGGCTGTTGATGCCGCGCTCGATCATGGTGGCTGTCACGCTGCGCGTTTGCTCGTCGAGACTGTCCAAAAGCCGAGCGGCACCTGGGTGCTCGAGCAGGCCGAGCTCACTGAGCAGGGCAAAGGCGTTGCGTCGAGCGTCGCGTACGGAGGCCGCCCCGCCGGGGAGCGCCCAGGTGAGCAAATGCGCGGCGCGCTCAAAGCCGCCAAGGCTGGCAACAAGAAACTCGCCGCCCCAAATGGTCCCATCGGTTCCGGCGCCCGTGCCGTCAAAGGCGATGCCAAGGACACGCGCGTCGGTTGTAAGCTGGGCCGCGGCGATAGCCTCGGCCATTACGCTCGCGATATGCGCATGATGGTGCTGCACCTCGACGAGTGGCAGATTGCATTTTCGCGCCTGCTCTCGTGCCCACTGGCCCGATAGATAGCTGGGGTGTAAATCGCAGGCCAAGGCGGCGGGCGCCAAGTCAAAGAGATCTTCCAAGCGCGTGCGCGCGGCGTTCCAGGCATCGAAGGTCCCGCCGTTTTCGACATCGCCGATATGCTGCGACACAAAACAGGTTGCCTCGCCGTTCGTCCCTTCACGCGTGAGCGCAATCGTGGCCTTTTGCTGCGGGCCGCAGGCGAGGATGCAGGGTGCAGTGCCGTCGCATGCCGGCAGCGGTAACGGCTGCGGAGCGTATCCGCGGGCACGGCGCACGGGCATGACGACGCCGTCGACCACGCGTACCACGGAGTCGTCGTAGCGCGAGAGGATCGCGCGGTCATTACCGAGCAACGCGTCGGCGATGCCGGCGGCAACGAGGCGCTCCCAGGCAAGATCGTCATCGGTCTCGATGGGCTCTTCGCTCAGGTTGCCGCTGGTCATGACCAGCGCGTGCATGTCATGCGACGCGGCAGCTGCAAGCAGCAGATGCTGAAGCGGTGTATAGGGGAGCATAACGCCGAGCTCGGGCAAGTCGTGCGCGACGGATGGCGCGAGTGTAAGGGCGTCGGGGGAATCTTCCTCGCCAACAGCACGCCGGCGCAGCAGCACGATTGGACGAATGCTGCCGGCCAGCAAACCGCGCTCGACATCATCGACATGGCACAGGCGTTCAATATCGGCAAGGCTGCGCACCATAACGGCAAGCGGCTTGTTGCTGCGGCGCTTGCGACGGCGCAGCTCGACCACCGCCCGCTCATTGGCGGCGTTGCAGGCCAGATGGAATCCGCCCAGGCCCTTGATGGCGACAATACCGCCGCTGGCCAGCAGCTCGACACAGCGGTCGATAATGGCGTCGCTGGTCTCGCGCGTGCTGCCGACGGCTGGCGTCGCCCCCGAGCCCTCGAGCTCCATGTCGCCCGCCGCCTCGCGCCAGGTAATATGTGGCCCGCAGTCAAAGCAGGCATCGGGCTGCGCATGAAAGCGCCGGTCAAGCGGGTCGGCATACTCCGCGGCGCACTCGGGGCACATGGGAAAGCAATCCATCGACGTGGCCGCTCGGTCATAAGGCAGCGATCGGATGATGGTAAAGCGTGGGCCGCAGTTGGTGCAGTTGATAAAGGGGTAGTGATAGCGTCGGTCGGCAGGGTCGAACAGTTCGCGCAGGCAGTCGTCACAGGTGGCGATATCGGGGGAGATGAGCGTCGTGTGCACGGTCTGATCCTGCGACGCTACGATGCGAAAGACCTGCTCATCGTCGGCATCCCAAGCGTCGGGCTCCAGGTCTGCAACAGCGACATGCTCAACGCGGGCCGCGGCAGGCGCGTGCTCCGACAGCGCGGCGACAAAACCGTCGAGTGCCTCGACCGAAGCATGCGCCTCGATGTGCACGCCATCGCCCGCGTTGAGCACCCAGCCGCAAATGCCATGTGCCATAGCCTCGCGATACACAAATGGCCGCATGCCAACGCCCTGCACAATGCCCGTCACATGAATATGCACATGCCGCATGTGGCTCTCCCTCGTCAAAACCGACCAAAAAGGGACAGGTTTATTTTGGTCGGTAAAACTTCTAAACCTGCCAAAATAAACCTGTCCCTTTATGGCAGGTGCGCTGCGGGAAATCTCGTTACAGCCCCAGGCTTTGCTTGGTGGCGGCGCAGGTGAGCTCGCCGTGCTTAACGCCGCGCAGCCCCAGCAACCGGTCGGCCAGCTCGTAGACACGCTCGCCGCGACCCTTGAGCGCCAGAATCTCCAGGCAGTTGTGGTGGTCCAGATGCACGTGCATGGTCGAGACGATCTCGTCAGTGTAGTCGTGCTGCACCTCGTCCAGACGGCGCGTCAGATCGCCGGTATGGTGGTCATAGATCATGGTGAGCGACCCGATAACATGCTCGTCGGGCGTTCGCATCTGCTCCTTGGCGATCGAGGCGCGAATCAGATCGCGTACGGCCTCGGATCGGTTGGCTACGTCACCGCGGCGCGCGATCTGCTCGTCAAAGCGGCGCAGCAGGTCGTCGGGCGCGGTGACCGAAAAGCGGACCAGCTCGGAGCTGGAGCCGCTGCAGCGGCAGCTCGCATCGTCGCCCGTGCCGTTATGGTGGTCGTGCTCGCAGCCGTGCGCGTGTTCGTGCTCGGACACCCTACACCAGCTTTACGGAGCCGACGGAGTTGTGGTCAGCCTCGATGGCTTCCTCGTAGCCCTCGAGCGCGTCATGCGCCTCGTGCAGTGCGGCCATGGCAGCTTCGAGCTTGGCGCCAATGCGCTCCATGTCAAAATTCTCGGTCGCATGCAGCAGCTGATGGCTCCACTCGTGGGCGAGCTCGATGGTGTCGTCGACCTGCTTGACGCTCATGGCAAGCTGGCTCATGTTCATTCCGACGTCATGCATGGGAAATCTCCTTATGCTCGGGGCAATCCAGTGGTTCAGATTCTACTACGCCCGCGCGGGGCGCTACCGCATAAGAAAACGGGTGCGAGTCTGTGTGACCCGCACCCGTTCACTGGGGGCTGATTGTATTTACCATACTATCCGTGGTCGCACGCGGTGCACCCAGAAGTCTGGTGAGCGGTGCAAAAGCGCTCATGGACGGCGGCAGGACGCCAAAATGTAACCAGCGTATTACAGATGCTTCTCCAGCAGCGCCTGCAGCCTCGCCTTGGGCAGAGCGCCAACCGAGCGGTCAATCTCCTCGCCGTTCTTAAACACAATCAGCGTGGGGATGCTCATGACGCCATACTTCATGGCCAGGTCCTGGTTGTCGTCGACGTTGCATTTGGCAACGGCAAGCTTGCCTGCCAGCTCATCGGCTACCTCGTCCACGATGGGCGAGAGCGATCGGCAGGGCCCGCACCAGGGCGCCCAAAAATCGACCAGCACGGGCAGGCTGTCGTTAACGATGGAATCGAAGTTCTCGGGGGTAATCTGCTTAATGTCAGCCATGGTGACCTCCATAATACGACGCGGCTCGGCCGCGTAAAACTCAGTACGACCGTGCTTATACCCAGCCGCCCGCAAAGCAACCACTCGCGGGCAGCTCTTTTATATAATGGTGGGCACGCAAACGATTGGAGAGCGCATGTCCACGTCACAAAGCCAGAAAAAAGAAGCCATCGCCCAGGCGACCGAGCAGGAGCTCACATCGCTTGCGGTCCGTGGCGTGCGCATCGTGGGCAACGCGTGCTCGCCGATCGTGCTGGTCAAAGGCGATTTGGACGAGGCCGAGCGTTCGGGCGGCGAGCTGGCTGCCGGTCCGGACGGTGCTGCGCTGCGCAAGGCGCTTGGGGCCATCGGCTACGCGCCCGAGGATTTTTGCGTGCTGGCAAGCGTCGCCGGCGCAGGCGACGGAGCGGTCGCGGTGGGCGAGACTCTGCCGTGCGAGCTGTTCCGCGAGGCGCTTGAGGCTCTGGATCCCGAGGCGGTGCTGCTGCTCGATAACAGCGCGGCCGATGCCATGCGCGAAACCTACGCCGATATGCTCGTGGCGATTGATGACTTCGACACCGCCATGCTCAAGCCCGGCCTGGTCGCCCATGTGCAGGGCCGCCGCGTGCTCGCGCTCGATGGCTTTGAGGCGGCGCTGACCGACAAAGCGGCCAAGCAGCGCATGTGGGCCTACATCAAGCAGCTGACTCCGGCGGCCGCTCCGCTGTAGCGAGCCCGCGTCGACAAACGACCCCGAGCGGGCGAGCCGTACCCGCGGAACGCAAATCCGTCGCGCCCGCGCCCTTACATCACAGCGCGCAGCTCAAACCGATCGCCGTTAATGCGGAACTGGCAGTTGCCGTTCATGCGCTCCACGGCGAGTTTAATGCTCTTGGTGCCAAAGCCGTGACCGGCGTGCTGAGCCACGGGCGTGCCGTCGACCATGTGCGGCGCGCGGTCAAACGTGTTGGAAACTAACAGCAACAGCTGGCCGTCCTCAAGTCGCAGGTCAAGGTCGACGAATCGCTTTCCTTGGGGTGCGGCGCTTGCGGCGGTGATAGCGTTTTCCAAGGCATTTGAGAGCACGCTAAACAGGTCGGCGTCACCTACGTGGACGGTTTCGGGTACGGCGGCGCGCAGGTTGGCGGTAATGCCGTTTCTATTGATATCTGAGTTGAATGACGAAAGCGCGATGTTTACGGTCTCGTTGGCGCAGAAGCGGCGTACGGCGGTGCGGTCGCCGGCTTCGCAGAGCTCATCGATGCGTTTGAGCGCCTCGTCGGTGTGGCCCTCCTCAATTAAAGTGGCCAGGCCGCGTAGGAAGTGGCGCATATCGTGGCGAAGAATCGACAGCTCGCGCCCAGATTGACGCCAAGCCTCGAGCTCTTTGATGGCGGCGCTGTCACGGGTTTCGAGCATCCAACGCTCTCGCTCGGCGGTTTCCTTTTCTTCGTATTCGCGCAGGTAAACGGCAAGAAACATAAGATAGAAGGCACAGAGCGCAAATGCCAAAAACTCAACTGTCACCACCGAGCCCGAGTGGAACAGCGTGGTGTAGACGTTGGTGGCGTAGTCAAAGATGTAATAGACGAGCGGCAGGATTAAAAGGATGCCCAGCTCGGTGGGGCTTTTAATCGCCAGGCGGGGTCCAATGTCGCCGGCCCAATGCAGCAGGACGGCAAAGACGCCGAGCGTGGTAGCGATGCGTGCCAGATAGTACGCGATCTGAGAATCGGTTGCGGCAAATGCGGCGATGCCCATCCAATTGCTGAACTGGCAGCTCAGATAGGCGCTGGTGACGCCCAACGTCGCGAGTAGCGGACTCAAGTGGTAGCGCGCGCATAGGTAGACGGTAAGCGGCAAGTGCACGACGAGCGGATAGACCTGACGGGCAAAAAGCTCTCCGCCAACGACATTGGCGATCGAAAAGGCAGCGCCGGTTGCGGCTCCGACCCCCACCAACTCGAGTGAATGGCGGCCGTTGATCTCGACGCCGCACAGCGCCGCCGAGGCAAAGACGCCAAAGAGCAATGTCGTCGCATGGTGGATTGCCCAAAGTGCCAGTTCTGCCGAGGAAAGCATCAGCGTCTCCCGCTCTCGAACCGCACCGCAAAGTAGGCGTCTTGGAATCCCTGCTTGCAGCTGCGCGCGAGCGGTATACACGCGCCCGAGCGCATGACGATGTCCGTGCGATTGAAGTGGTCGATGTTGCGCAAGTTGACCTGGTAGCTACGGTGGCATTTAAAGAAGGTGGCATTTTGCGCCAAACGGTCCTCGACGCTGCGGAACGACTCGAGTGCCTCGATATCGCGTCCGTCGCGCAGGTGGAAGACCACGTGCTTGTTGCGCGCCTCGGCATATTCGATGTCGGACAGGCGCAGGGCGTGGTAGCCAAAGGACGTTTTGATCACGAGCTCGTCGGTTGCCGCCGGACGCATGCTCGAAAGCTCGTCGAGCAGTTGCGCCAGGCGCTCGTAGGCCACGGGCTTGAGCAGATAGTCGAAGGCGCGGACCTCGTAGGACTCCAGGGCGAACTCGGGCGACGAGGTGAGGAACACCAGACGCACGGCGGTGTCGGCCTGGCGCAATTCGCGTGCGGTGTCCATGCCGTTGACGAGCGGCATGATCATGTCGAGCAGGATGATGTCGGCGCGCGACGCGGCATGGCGCGCCAGCAGGTCCTCGCCGCGCGTAACGAACGCAACGTCGACCGCCGTGCCCGTTTCGGTCGACCAACGGTCGATCATCCGGTGCAGTCTATCTAGAAAAGCGACGTCGTCGTCGCAGGCAATAATCTTGAGCATTCTGAGCCCCCTTAGTAGTTCGATTTTGCCACATTGGGTGCGTGCCGCTTGCGGGGGTGCGCACCGTTTGCGCCCCACGGTGCGCAACTCGCGCCGAGCGGTATTGCGGTGGCGAAAGATGCCTCCTGCGCTATCGAGAGCCCGGCTATCCTCAGCTTGCCAGTTCGAAAATGGACCTGCCGCATGATTGAATCTTTATTTCAACTTTACACCTAGGTTTACAGCTGTCTTGTCAGCTGTAAACCTAGGTGTCATACTAAAGCCCCAAGATTCGCCAAAAGAGAGGGGCCTTGATGGCACAGAGCGCGAACATGGATGCATCGGAGCTTGCACGCGATATCGCGGCCGGCCTAGCATCGGCAACGACGGCAACGGAGCGCGCGGCACTGGTGCCCGCAGGGCTCGTCGAGGCCATTCAGCAACTAAAAACCCAACGTGACGCGGTGATCCTGGCGCACTACTATGTGGCGCCCGAGGTCCAAGCCGTTGCCGATTACGTCGGCGACAGCTTCTACCTGGCAAAGCTCGCCAAGAGCCTGCCGCAGCAGACTATCGTGCTGTGCGGCGTGGAGTTTATGGGCGAGAGCGCCAAGCTGCTCAACCCCACCAAGACCGTGCTGCTGCCCGAGCCGGGCGCGGACTGTCCCATGGCGCACATGGTCAAGCGCGAGACGGTCGACGCGGCGCGCGCCGAGTATGGCGACGACCTAGCTGTCGTCTGCTACGTCAACTCGACGGTCGAGATCAAGAGCTGGAGTGACGTGTGCGTTACCAGCTCTAACGCCGTCAAGATCGTGTCCGAGCTGCCGCAGCAGCACATCTTGTTCATTCCCGACCAGAACCTGGGCCGCTTTGTGGCCGAGCAGGTGCCCCAAAAGCACGTCATTCTCAACAACGGCTACTGCCCGCGTCATCACATCATCACCGTCGAGCAGATCGTCGACGCGCAGGAGGCGCACCCCGACGCGCTCGTGCTAGCGCACCCCGAGTGCAAGGCCGACGTCCTGGCTGAGGCCGACTACATCGGGTCTACTGCCGGCATCATCAAGTATGCCGAGGAGTCGGACGCGAGCGAGTTCATCATCGTGACGGTCCGCGGCGTGCTCTACGAACTTGAGCGCCGCTGCCAGGGCACCGGCAAGAAGTTCTACTTCCCTGCGGTGCAGCCCACCTGCGTCAACATGGATCTCATCACGCTCGAAAAGCTCGTGCGCTGCCTGGAGACGGGCGAGGGCGAGGTGCGGATTGGCGTGTCGGACGAGGCCGCCGATCAGGCCAAGCTCACGCTCGACCGCATGCTCGAGTACGCGGCGCGCTAAGCCAATGTGACATGAGGGACCATCCCTTATGTCACATTACAAGGGAGAGGATTCCTGTGGAAACCAAACAATACCCCGATATGGAGTGCGATGTCGTCATTGCCGGTTGCGGCGTGGCGGGCCTGTATGCGGCTCTCAATCTGCCGACGAGCACGCGCGTAATCATGCTCTCCAAGGGCGCCGTCGACGAGTGCGATTCGATGCTCGCGCAGGGCGGTATCTGCGTGCTGCCCGAAGGCTCTGACTACGATGCCTTCTTTGAGGACACCATGCACGCCGGCCATTACGAGAACCGCCGCGAGAGTGTTGACATCATGATTCGCTCGAGCCGTTCGGTCATCAATGACCTGCTGGCCATGGGCGTGGACTTTGAGCTCAAGGCCGACGGCAGCCTCGACTTTACCCGCGAGGGCGCGCACAGCCGCCCGCGCATCGCCTTCCATGCCGATATTACGGGCAAGGAGATTACGACCAAACTGCTCCAGGCTGTCCGCAAGCTGGACAACGTGCAGATTCTCGAACACGTTGCCATGACCGATATCCTGACTGCCGAGCGCGATGGCGCCACGGCGTGCACCGGCGTCGTCGCCGTTTCCGTGGACGAGGACGATTCAGCTCGCCCCGCCGACGAGCTGACAAATGCCGCTGAGGACGTGCATGCCGGCGAGCCCTTTAAGATCCATGCCCGCCATACGCTGTGGGCAACGGGCGGCATCGGCGGCGTATACGACCACTCGACCAACTACCCGCAGCTCACGGGCGATGCCTGCTATATCGCTCAGGAGCATGGCATTAAGATGGAGCACCTGGACTACGTGCAGATCCATCCCACGGGACTGTTCTCGCCGCAGCCGGGCCGCACCTTCCTGATCAGCGAGAGCTGCCGCGGCGAAGGCGCGATTTTGCTCAACGCCGCCGGCGAGCGCTTTACCGACGAGCTGCAGCCGCGCGATGTTGTCGCCGCCGCTATTCGCGAGCAGATGAAGCAGGACGGCACCGAGCACGAGTGGCTGAGCTTTGCCCCCGTCGAGCGCGACGTGGTGACCGGGCATTTTGCCAATATCCGTGCGCGCTGCCTGGAGGACGGGCGCGACATCCTGGACGAGCCCATCCCTGTCACACCCACGCAGCACTACTTTATGGGCGGCGTATGGGTCGACAAGGACGGCCGCACCTCGATGCCCGAGCTCTACGCCGCCGGCGAGACGGCTTGCAATGGCGTTCACGGCAAGAACCGTCTTGCATCAAATAGCTTGCTCGAGGCGCTGGTCTGGGGTCGCCGTGCCGCCTGGCACATGCGTACCGGCGAGTCGCTTGCCGTGGAGCAGGCGGGCGAGCCCGCGCTCGATGGCCGCCATCGCGCTCTGAGCGCCGATACCCTTGCAATCGATGATTTGGCCCGTGCCGCCGGCGCGCAGGCCGTGGAGGAGTAGACCATGAATCCCATTACCATGAAGCTCGTCGTCGATGATCTGATTCTGCAGGCTCTGCGCGAGGACATTACGTTTGAGGACGTGAGCACGGCGAGCGTGTGCCCCACGGCGCGTCCCGCTACCGTTGAGCTTATCGCCAAGGCCGACGGTATCATCGCCGGCTTGGATGTGTTTGCCCGCACCTTTGAGCTGCTGGATCCGCAGAGCTCCGTGTTGTTCGATGTTTCGGATGGCGACGAGGTGCATGCCGGCGACCACGTGGGCCAGGTGCGCGGCGACGCGCGCGTGCTGCTTTCGGGCGAGCGCGTGGCGCTCAACTACCTGCAGCGCATGAGCGGCATCGCCACCTACACGCACAACATGGCAGCGGCGCTCGAAGGCACCAAGACCGTGCTTGTCGACACGCGCAAGACCACGCCGGGCATGCGTGTCTTCGAGAAGGCCGCAGTCGAGATCGGCGGTGGCAGCAACCACCGCTATAACCTGTCGACGGCTGTCATGCTCAAGGACAACCACATCGACGCCGCCGGTGGCGTGGCGCGCGCGATTGAGATGGCGCGCGCCCATGCGTCGTTTACCACGACGGTCGAGATTGAGTGCGAGAACCTGGATATGGTACGCGAGGCCGTGGAGGCCGGTGCCGATATCATCATGCTCGACAACATGACCCACGACGACATGGCTGCAGCGATTGAGCTTATCGCCGGTCGCGCCAAGACCGAGTGCTCGGGCAACGTGGACGCCAACAATATCCGCGCGCTCGCCGACCTGGGCGTTGACTTTATTAGCTCGGGGGCGTTGACGCACTCTGCGCCGATTCTCGACCTCTCGCTCAAGCACCTGCGTCTGCTGGACGGTAAATAATGAATGCCCGCGAGCGTCGCCGTTCCATCATGGCCGTGCTCGAGGAAGCCAAAGATCCTGTCTCGGGCAGTGCGCTTGCCCGCGAGGTGGGCGTGAGCCGTCAGGTCGTGGTGCAGGACATCGCCCTGCTGCGCGCCGACGGGCACGATATCGTCGCCACCAATCGCGGCTATGTACTACAGGAGGCCCCCAGCAGCCCCGCCGTGCCCACGCGCTTGGTCAAGGTTCGCCACAGCGTGGAGCAGGCAGGCGATGAGCTCACGAGTATCGTCGACGCCGGCGGCGCCGTGCTCAACGTGATCGTCAATCACCGCGTGTACGGTAAGATCACGGCCGACCTGGACATTCGCAATCGTCGCGATGTTGAGCGCTACCTGCACGATATCGAGAGCGGCAAGAGCTTTCCACTATTAACGGTGACGAGCGGCTATCACTTCCATCGCATTGCGGCAGAGGATGAGCAAACCCTCGACGAGATCGAGGCCATGCTCAAGGAGAAGGGCTACCTTGCCGATTTAATGCCCTACGAGGACGATCTCTCTTAGCCGACGCTGCAAACGCTCCTAAGCGGCAATCTGACGTTCAATCGTCGGTCGCGTACCAAAGTACGCTTCCCTCCTCTTTCACGTCACCTTGCTCGCTTAGGGGCGTTTTCGCTGACGTGAGCTCAACCTGCGACGGTGCCAAATTAGTTATCCGCACAAAAAAGGAGGCCTCCGCGGCGATGCGGAGGCCTCCTTTTTGTGCACGGTGTACTTGTGAGTGTGCAAGTGGGGGAGTTGTTACTCCTCGACGATCTCGGTGATCGCGCCAGCGGGGCAAGCGTCCTGGCAAGCGCCACAGGCGACGCAGGAGTCCTCGTCAGCGACGGTAGCAACGTCCTGGAGCTCCAGAACGCCAGCGGGGCAGGAGTCGACGCAAACGCCACAAGCGATGCACTCGTCGGCATCAATTACGGGATGAGCCATGGTGGTTTCCTCTCTGTTGACCGACGCTACAGGCGATGCGCGCCGGTTTGATTCGGGCAAAAACATACCACGGGAGCGACCGTTTGCAATACCCTCTGGCCGGCATCTTCATACCGTTCGCCGAGTATGCCAAGGTTTACTAAAAAACGCGCAGGTGGGGCCGTTGAGCTGCGCAAATGTTAGCTATAGGTGACTTGAAATATAGAGCGATTGAGCGTGCTTGTGGAAAGCGCATCCCATTATTTGGCCGAAAAACGGGTCGAACTTTCCCCAGGGAAGCCCGGGGCCGCCATGTGCGCTCCCAAGCCCAAACCTCAGCCATCTCTACATAGATCTCAATAGATTTGCCGAGAACTCATTCAGCGCATCTACCTGCGCATTTAAGAACCTAAACTCTCAGCAATAAGAAATCTTATATGAATTGACTTAGATTTTGTATATTCCGGCCCATAAGGGGATACACTACATCCTGAAAGACAAGCCGAAGCGCCGCGCGGCAGACCGTCGAGGCGGCGCGAACGCACAAGAGAGAGGGAATTTCTAATGAGTAAGATTCTTGGTATCGACCTTGGTACTACTAACTCCGCAATGGCCGTCCTCGAGGGCGGTTCTCCGACCATTATCGTGAACGCCGAGGGCGACCGCACCACCCCGTCCGTTGTTGGCTTCCGTGCCGACGGCGACCGCGTCGTGGGTAAGGCCGCTAAGAACCAGGCTGTCACCAACCCCAAGAACACCGTGTTCTCCATCAAGCGCTTCATGGGCCGCAAGTACTCCGAGTGCACCTCCGAGATCAAGACCGTGCCGTATGAGGTCAAGGAGGGCCAGGGCGGCCGTGCCGTCGTCGATATCGAGGGCAAGGATTACACCGCCGAGCAGGTGAGCGCCATGACGCTCGCAAAGATGAAGGCCGACGCCGAGAAGTATCTGGGCGAGACCGTCACCGACGCCGTCATCACCGTCCCGGCCTACTTCAACGACGCCCAGCGTCAGGCCACCAAGGACGCCGGTAAGATCGCCGGCCTCAACGTCAAGCGTATCGTCAACGAGCCGACCGCTGCTGCTCTGGCCTATGGCCTGGACAAGCAGGGCACCGACCAGCGCATTCTGGTCTTCGACCTGGGCGGCGGCACCTTCGACGTCTCCATCCTTGACCTCGCTGACGGCGTGTTTGAGGTTCTGTCCACCTCGGGCGACAACCACCTGGGCGGCGACGACTGGGATCAGCGCGTCATCGACTGGATGGCCGATAAGTTCCAGCAGGAGAACGGTGTCGACCTGCGTCAGGACCCCATGGCCCTGCAGCGTCTGAAGGAGGCCGCCGAGAACGCCAAGAAGGAGCTCTCCGCAGCCCAGCAGTCCACCATCAACCTGCCGTTCATCACCATGAACCAGTCTGGCCCGCTGCACCTCAACTACACGCTGACCCGCGCCGAGTTCGAGAAGATCACCCGCGACCTGCTCGAGCGCTGCAAGCAGCCTGTCACCAACGCCCTGCGCGACGCTAAGCTCAAGCTCTCCGATCTGACCGAGGTCATCCTCGTCGGCGGCTCCACCCGTATGCCCGCCGTCCAGGAGCTCGTCAAGACCATGACCGGCAAGCAGCCCAACATGTCCGTGAACCCCGACGAGGTCGTTGCCGACGGCGCTGCCGTCCAGGGCGGCGTGCTCACCGGCGACGTCGAGGGCATCCTGCTGCTCGACGTTACCCCGCTGTCGCTGGGCGTCGAGACCATGGGCGGCATCATGACCAAGATGATCGACCGCAACACCACGATCCCGACCTCCAAGACCGAGGTCTACTCCACCGCTGCCGACAACCAGACCAGCGTCGAGATCAACGTGCTCCAGGGCGAGCGCGAGCTTGCCCGCGATAACAAGTCGCTCGGTAAGTTCCAGCTGACCGGTATCCCGGCTGCCCGCCGCGGCGTGCCGCAGATCGAGGTCACCTTCGACATCGACGCCAACGGCATCGTCAAGGTCTCCGCTAAGGACAAGGGCACCGGCAAGGAGCAGCAGATCACCATTTCCGGTTCCACCGCTCTGTCCGACGACGAAGTCGATCGTATGGTCAAGGACGCCGAGGCTCATGCCGAGGAGGACAAGAAGCAGAAGGAAGAGGTCGAGGTCCGCAACCAGACCGACAGCCTGTGCTACTCCACCGAGCAGACCCTCAACGAGCTGGGCGACAAGGTTTCCGCCGACGTGAAGTCCAAGGCCGAGGCCGCTATCGCCGACGCCAAGAAGGCGCTCGAGGGCTCTGACGTCGAGGCTATCAAGGCCGCCGGCGAGTCCCTGCAGTCCGTGGCCTACGAGCTGGCCCAGGTTGTCTACGCCGACGCTCAGCAGCAGACCGACGGTGCCGCCGGTGCCCAGCCTGCCGACGATGACGTTGTCGACGCCGACTACGAGGTTGTGGACGACGAGGACAAGTAATCATGTCCGCCCGTAAAGCTCGCACGGAGGCGGCCGCCGCTGGCGCCGCCCCCGTTGACTCTGAGGAGAAGGACGTGAAGATTCCCGTAGAGACCGTCGACGATACCGAGGCCAACGAGGCCGAGGCCGCCGAGGCTGCCGAGAACCAGGTAGAGGATTCCAACAAGGAGGCGACGATGACCGAGGACGAGATGGTGGAAGCCGCTATCCGCGCCGGTGAGGAAGCCGCCGACAACGACTTTAAGCTCAAGTTCGAGCAGGCCCAAAAGGAGCTTGCCGACGTGCGTAACGAGCTCGATGCTGCGGCAGAGGCCCAGAAGGCCGCCGAGGACAAGGCAAAGGACGCCACCGAGCGTACCGCCCGTCTGCAGGCCGACTGGGAGAACTTCCGTCGCCGCACCGCCAATGAGCGTATCGCCGAGCGCGAGCGCGCGACCGAGAAGCTTGTCACCGCGCTGTTGCCGGTGATCGACGATATCGAGCGTGCAATCGACCATGCCCGTAGCCAGGAGCTTTCCGACGACTTTAAGCAGTTCGTCGATGGCGTTGACGCGGTACATGCCAAGCTGCTCGATGTGTTTGCGCACGAGGGCGTTGAGCCCATCGACCCCAAGGGCGAGGCGTTCGATCCGCTCGAGCACCAGGCTGTGGGTCGCGTCGAGGACGCATCGCAGTACGACGAGACCGTCAACGACGTGTACCAGAAGGGCTACCGCATGGCGGACCGCATCCTGCGCTCCGCGATGGTGACGGTGACCTACGGTGGCGAGAAGCGCCCCGCACCGGAGCCCGAAGCGGCGCCCGAGGATGCTACGGCCGATACGGCCGAGAGCACCGAGGAGTAATTGAGAAGGGCCCCGGGGCAACACCCGGGGCCCTTTCTGACCTAGTGCCATATGAAAGCATGAGCCGCCGTCCGCAGGGGCGGCGGACGTAACAGGAGAGGAGCTACGATGGCTGCAGGCAAAACCTTCTATGACATCCTGGGCGTATCCAAGAGCGCCTCCGACAAAGAGATCAAGAGCGCGTTTCGCAAGCTCGCGCAAAAATATCACCCCGATGCCGGCGGCGACGAGGCCAAGTTCAAGGAGATCAGCGAGGCCTACGAGACGCTTTCGGACGAGAAGAAGCGCAAAGAGTACGACCAGATGCTCATGTTTGGCGGCATGCCGGGCGCGGGCGGCGCGTATGGCGGCGGCTACGGTGCCGGCGCGGGCGCCAGCGGCTGGGGCGATATCTTCGACAGCATCTTTAGCGGCAACGGCGCCTGGGGCAGCGATTGGGGCTCGGGCTTTGCCGGGGCTGCGGGTGCTGCCGGTGCCGGCGCGGGCCGCAGCCGTGCTCGCAAGGGCGGCGACCTGTCGCTGACTGTCGACGTGACGGCCGAGGACGCGTTCCGCGGCGTGACGCACAAGGTCACCTACCGCATTCCCTCGACGGGCGAGCAGCAGACCATTACGGTCTCGGTGCCTGCGGGCGCCGTGGATGGCGGCAAGCTGCGCTACAAGCGTCGCGGCGAGTATGGCGTTGCCGGTGGCGAGCGCGGCGACCTGGTTGTGACCACGCACGTGGAGGAGCATCCGCTGTTTAAGCGTAAAGGTGCCGACGTGACCATGGAGGTGCCGATCTCGGTCTACGAGGCGGCGCTCGGCTGCACGGTGGACGTGCCGACGCCCGGCGGTGCGACGGTCCGTTTGAAAGTGCCCGCGGGTACCCAGACGGGCAAGAAGTTCCGCTTTAAGGAAATGGGGGCGCCCGACGTTAAGCACCGTGGCCGTACGGGCGCGCTGCTCGTCGAGATCAAGGTGCAGGTCCCCACGAACCTGTCCGATGACGAGCGCGATGCCATGACCAAGCTGCGCGAGGTCGACACGCGCGATTATCGCGAGAAGGTCAACCGTTACAAGGCGACGTACTAGGGCGGTCGTGGCGCACACCCGCGCCCGCGGGCTTATGATGGACGATAACGAGACGGAAAGGGGTCAGGTAGCATGGCCGAGGACAATAGGAATAAACCGCTGTACATGATCAGCGTGGCGGCCGAGTTGACCGGCATGCATCCGCAGACTCTGCGCGTCTACGAGTCCAAGGGCCTGGTGAACCCCCAGCGCTCGGGCGGCAACACGCGTCTGTATTCGCGTGCCGATATCGAGCGCCTGGAGCTCATCAACCAGCTGACTGACGAGGGCATCAACCTTGCCGGCGTGGTGCGCATCCTCGATATGAAGGAGCGTGCCGAGGAGCGCGAGCGCGAGAACGAAAAACTCCGCGCACGCGTGCGCCAGCTCGAGGACGAGCTGCACGAGTACAAGATGCAGAAGAAGATCACCGCCCTGGCCCCGCGCGACGGCTCGGTCAACCCCGAGCAAGTCATGCGCAAGCTGCTAGGTACGGGTAGCGACCTATAGCTCCGCCGACGCTGCCGGGCACTCATTGGGGACAGACTTAAATGAGTGCCCACAGAATGAGAGTGGATAATCTCCCGTTTTTGGCCTGTTTGCAGGCTCAAAGTGGGAGATTATCCACTCTCGTCATTTCGGCGTCTAAGTCTGCCCCCGGCACCCAACTCGTTCTTTGCTTTACTGAGATAAAGTGAACGCGCAGATTCGTAGCCCACTCGCAACTGTTCTATGGCACGATATTGAACGAATGTATGCTATGCGCCCAAATCTTTTGGGCAGAGTGGGAGACAGTATGGTCAAGCTGTACGAGGACGGCATCTACCTGCGCGGCGGTAGCGAGGTTGTGCCTGTGGCCGAGGCTGCTGAGCGTGGCATTACGCAGGCGCCCGAGGATGCCAAACGCGGAACCATCGCGTATTCGATCCTCCAGGCACACAATACGTCCGGAGATCCCGAGGCGCTCAAGATTCGCTTCGATGCCATGGCGAGCCACGACATCACCTTTGTCGGCATCATCCAGACGGCGCGCGCCTCGGGCATGGAGCAGTTCCCGCTGCCCTACGTGCTCACCAACTGCCATAACTCGCTGTGCGCCGTGGGCGGCACCATCAACGAGGATGACCATGTCTTTGGCCTTTCCGCGGCTAAGAAGTACGGTGGCATCTTCGTTCCGCCGCACATCGCCGTCATCCACTCCTTTATGCGCGAGAACTTCGCCGGCTGCGGCAAGATGATCTTGGGCTCCGACTCGCACACCCGCTACGGCGCCCTGGGCACCATGGCCGTGGGCGAGGGTGGCGGCGAGCTGGCAAAGCAGCTGCTGCGCGACACCTACGATGTCGCCTATCCCGGCGTTGTGGCCATCTACCTCACGGGCGCCCCGCGCCCCGGCGTCGGCCCGCACGACGTGGCGCTCGCCATCATCCGCGCCGTCTTTGCCAAGGGTTACGTTAAGAACAAGGTCATGGAGTTCGTGGGCCCGGGCATCGCAAGCATGACGACCGATTACCGCAACGGCGTCGACGTCATGACCACCGAGACCACCTGCCTGTCGAGCATCTGGGCCACCGACGAGGACACGCGCGCATTCCTGACCATGCACGGCCGCGGCGACGACTACCGCGAGCTCAAGCCCGCCGATGTTGCCTACTACGACGGCTGCGTCGAGGTCGACCTGTCGAGCATCAAGCCCATGATCGCTCTGCCGTTCCATCCTTCCAACGGCTTTGAGATCGACGAGCTCAACGAGAACCTCGAGGACATCCTGCATGAGGTGGAGCTCGAGGCTGCCAAGATCGGCGAGGGCAAGACGCACTTTAGCCTGCTCGACAAGATCATCGACGGCAAACTGCACGTGCAGCAGGGCGTTATCGCCGGCTGCTCGGGTGGCAACTACGACTCCGTGGTGCAGGCCGCCCGTGTGCTCAAGGGCGCCAACACCGGCTGCGGCGAGTTCTCGCTGTCGGTCTATCCCACAAGCCAGCCCGTGGCGCTCGAGCTCACGCGTCGCGGCTATATCTACGACCTCATGGAGGCCGGCGCGATCGTGCGCACGGCGTTCTGCGGCCCGTGCTTCGGCGCCGGCGACACGCCTGCCAACAACGGCCTGTCCATCCGCCACACAACGCGCAACTTCCCCAACCGCGAGGGTTCCAAGCCGGGCAATGGCCAGCTGAGCGCCGTGGCCCTGATGGACGCCCGCTCCATTGCGGCGACGGCTGCCAACGGCGGCGTTCTGACGCCGGCGACCGACCTGCCCGAGGAGACTTGGGACGAGGCCTGCGAGTACACCTTTGACGACGCGCCGTACAAAAAGCGCGTGTACTGGGGCTTTGGCAAGGCGGAGCCTGCCGACGAGCTGGTCGAAGGCCCCAACATCAAGCCGTGGCCCGCGATGGAGCCGCTCGGCGACGACATCCTGCTCAAGGTTTGCTCCAAGATCATGGACCCGGTCACTACGACCGACGAGCTCATTCCCTCGGGCGAGACGAGCTCCTTCCGCTCCAACCCGCTGGGTCTGGCCGAGTTTACGCTGAGCCGTCGCGATCCGGCCTACGTGGGTCGTTCCAAGGAGGTCGACGCCGTGGAGAAGCGTCGCGTGGCCGGCGAGGCCGCAGGCAACCTGGCGGCACTCGATGCCGAGCTTGCCGGCGTGTTTGAGGCGCTGACCGGCGCGGGTGTCGCGGCCGACGCCAAGGCGACCGAGTACGGCTCCATGCTCTATGCCAAGAAGCCCGGTGACGGCTCTGCCCGCGAGCAGGCCGCGAGCTGCCAGCGCGTGATCGGCGGCCTGGCCAACATCGTCCACGAGTACGCCACCAAGCGCTATCGCTCCAACGTGATGAACTGGGGCATGGTGCCCTTCCAGATGGAGGCGGAGCCCAACTTTGAGGTGGGCGACTACGTCTTTGTGCCGGGTATCCGTGCCGCGCTCGATGGCGACCTCAAGAACATCGCCACCTACGTGGTGCGCGTCGACGGTGCGGTCGAGCAGATTGAGCTCTACATTGCCGATATGACGGCGGAGGAGCGTGCCATCGTTAAGGCCGGCTGCCTGATCAACTACAACAAGTTCAAGGCCGCTGCCGAGTAACGCACTTAATTGTCCGCCCGGGGCCACCCTTTCCCGCCCGCTCACGCGCTTCGCGAGGGTCGCGTTCGGCAAAGGGTGGCCCCGGGCTACGTTTCTGCGTTCTCGTTGGGTCTTGAGGGACGCGAATAAATAGACTTGCTTGATGCCGCCTCTGTTATCGGGGCGGCTTCTTTTTGTTGAAAACCACCACAAAGGGGGCAGGCACCTTTGTGGTGGTGGGGACTAGCTCGATGTTGTTGTGATCGTTGAGCGGCATGTTAATGGGCGTCCCTACAGGATTTCATCCAAGCCGGGAGTCTTGGTTGTTTTGGGGATGCCGAGTTTGGATGACGCGAAATCGTCAACATTGTCCTTAATTCCGTCTTTGGTGTAGACAGTGACCATATAGGTGCTGTGTCCGAATTCGCCCTTGTCGCGTGTTGCCCAGGCATCCCAGTAGGCGGCCCCGTTTCGCCCTTTGATTTTTCCGACACGGCGGAGTTCTGTTCGCTTTAATTTCTGGTTGCTATAGATGGTTCGACCGGCCTCCTCGGTGAGCCCGCACTGTCCAAGCATCTTGTCGAGGACTTGGTTCATGTGGCGCTCATCGGTGTTTGGTGCGTAGTCGTAGGCGAGGGTGATGGAGTCGAGTGGCTGGTCATCGATCAAATAATTCATCGTCTGAGGTTCAAGGCTGAAATAGGGGAAGCATCCATCAATCGTTCCGAGCAGCGGTAACTTTGACCGCCAAATTCCGGTGGGAATTCCATCTTCGTAGAACACGCCGCGACAGATAAAGGAGAGCGAGGTGGCACGCGAGCCGGCGTCGACCATTCCGCATAAATCGAAGGGCGAGGCGATGCCAAGGGAAAAGGGCGTGGCGACGATAAGGAAGAGCATCACGATGGGTATGGCGAGAATGGCGATGACGTTGCGACCGGTGGAATGAGACGGCTTCATATGCGCTCCTCGAGACAAAGATCTGTTGAGGATAGGCAGAAATGGATATGTTCAGAGAACAATTCAAGTTTAATCTCATGGCGCGAGATGGTCGACCGTTAGCGTCGAAAACCACCACAAAGGTGCCTGTCCCCTTTGTGGTGGTGAGGAGCGCGCGGCTTCTTTTGGTAATAGTGTTAGCTGGCGGTATCATTAGTGCAGGTAGCGAAGGTTTGCGTTGCGAGGTGCTTTGCTGTGAGAAGTCCTGTCCGTATTGGATTGATTGTTTTGGCGCTTGCGATTGCCGTGGTTGGCGTGGGCACTGTCGGCATGGCGTTTCTACCTGCTGCGGTGACGGAGCCGGTGGTCAAGCCTGTGACTCAATCTGTCGAACTTCTGACCGGCGACGACAAGCCCGAGACCATTACCGTTGATTTTGATGAGCAGCCGGCTGTGCTGGGTATTAGCAATTATCCGTGTATTCAGCTTGGGGCCATGCGCTATACCACGGATACAAGCCTGATCGATAGGGCGTCCGAGCTACTCAAGGGCAAAACATTTAAGCGTTGGTACAGATATGCGTCCTATCGGGCAAAAGCGAACGACATGGTTGGCGGATGCCGCTCTTCCATCGAGCTGGACACTGCAAACGGCGCAAAGTTATGTGATGTCTCGTACGATCCGGGCTACGAGGGCAATGAGGGTCCGGGCATCTACATCATGGACGGCGATGTCGCCTATGTCATGGAGGGCGACCAGACCGAGCTCAACGATTTTATGGGTCAGTGCATTCAGGATGCCTATGAACAGACCTGCTTGCCCGACCCGCAGACTGCACGCGATAGTGGGTCTGCCCGTACATGGCTGTTCGAGGATGAGATGCCCTGGACCGTCGAATCGGGAAGTACGGGTTCGGCGAAGGAGTAGAGACCGCGACTACCACAAAGGTACCCGTCCCCTTTGTAGTAGTTCTCGGTTTGTCTCGATCTGTAACATCTTGGCCGCTAAAAGTGGGCCTGGTGTTACAGATTTAGATTTTCGACTCAGGTGTCTTCGTTCGTCTCGATTTGTAACAGATAGAGCCCTATTTGCCGACTAGATGTTACAGATTGAGACAAACGGGCGCCGCTGAACAATTCGTCTCGATCTGTAACATCTGGAGCCGGAAACGGTCGATAGATGTTACAGATTGAGATAGTAAGGGGACGAGGCCGTAGCGGGTGAGCGCACCTGCTCCCTATCTTTCAATCACTCAGAAAATCTTATATATGGAGACTTAGATTTGTGTATAAGATCGCGTAAAGCTGGCAACAATACTTCTCGAACAACGTGAAGCCGCCCCGTAGGGCGGCCGCCCCAGGAGAGGTGATTCCATGAGAATCGATAAGCTAGCAATGACGTCGCGCGAGGCGCTGCAGACCGCCATGAGCACGGCTGCCGACGCACGGGCCGGCGCGGTGGAGCCGATCCACCTGCTGTCTGCCCTGCTCGGTGCCGGCGAGCGCAATATCTCCGTGATCATCGAGCGCATCGGTGCCGACCCGGCCCAGCTCGCACGCTCCACACAGGATGCCATCGACCACGCGCCCAAGGTTTCGGGCGAGGGTCAGCAGATGGGTCTGTCCAACGAGCTCGTCCGCGTTATCGAAAAGGCCGAGAAGAAGGCCACCAAGATGGGCGACAGCTTTGTGGTGACCGAGCATCTGCTGATGGCGCTTGCCGAGGACAAGAGCGACGCGGGCCGCGTGCTGCGCGACGCCGGCGTGACCAAAGAGCGCATCGAGCAGGTCTACGAGGAGCTGCGCGGCGATGACCGCGTGACGTCTGCCGAGGACAAGACCCAGTTTGAGGCGCTGGAGCAGTATGGCCGCAACATCTGCGATCTGGCCCGCGCCGGCAAGCTCGACCCGGTCATCGGCCGTACCGACGAGATCCGTCGTACTATTCAGGTCCTGTCCCGCCGCACCAAGAACAACCCCGTGCTCATCGGCGAGCCGGGCGTCGGCAAGACGGCCATCGTCGAGGGCATCGCCCAGCGTATCGTGGCCGGCGACGTGCCGAGCACCCTGCGCGACCGCGACCTCATCGAGCTCGACATGAGCGCGCTGGTCGCCGGCGCCAAGTACCGCGGCGAGTTCGAGGACCGCTTGAAGGCCGTGCTCAAGGAAGTCCAAAAGTCCGAAGGCAAGGTCATCCTGTTCATCGATGAGCTCCACACCATCGTGGGCGCGGGTGCCACCGAGGGCTCCATGGACGCCGGCAACATCCTGAAGCCGGCGCTCGCCCGTGGCGACTTGCACGCAATCGGCGCGACTACGCTCGACGAGTATCGCAAGTACATCGAGAAGGACGCGGCACTCGCCCGTCGTTTCCAGACCGTGATGGTCTCCGAGCCCACCGTCGAGGACACCATCTCGATCCTGCGTGGCCTCAAGGAGAAGTACGAGATCTTCCACGGCGTGCATATCACCGATAGCGCGCTCGTGGCAGCTGCCGACCTCTCCGATCGCTACATCGCCGACCGCTTCCTGCCCGACAAGGCCATCGACCTGGTCGATGAGGCGGCAAGCCGCCTGCGCATGGAGCTCGACAGCATGCCGGTCGAGATCGATGCCACCACGCGTCAGCTCACCCAGCTGCAGATCGAGGAGCAGGCGCTCATGAAGGAGACCGACGACGCCTCCAAGGAGCGTCTGGAGGCCCTGCGCCAAGAGATTGCCGAGGTCCAAGAAAAGCTCAACGTGCAAAAGGCCGGCTGGCTCAACCAGAAGAACGCCATCGACCACGTGCAGGAGCTCAAGGGACAGCTCGACGAGGCCAAGAGCGAAGAGGAGCGTGCGACGCGCAACGGCGACCTGGGCCGTGCGTCCGAGCTGCGCTACTCCGTGATTCCGGGTTTGCAGCAGCAGATTCAGGATTCCGAGGCTGCGCTCGAGGCACAAAAGCAGCAGGACGGCGAGGGTCTCAACGAGCAGGTGACCTCCGACGAGATCGCCGAGGTCGTGAGCGCCTGGACCGGCGTGCCCGTGTCCAAGATGATGCAGGGCGAGCTCGACAAGCTCAAGGGCTTGGAGGGTGAGCTGCATAAGCGCGTCATCGGTCAGGACGAGGCCGTCTCCGCCGTCGCCGCAGCTGTGCGCCGCAGCCGCGCGGGCCTCTCCGATCCGGACAAGCCCATCGGCAGCTTCTTCTTCCTGGGCCCCACCGGCGTGGGCAAGACCGAGCTCGCCAAGGCGCTGGCCGAGTGCCTGTTCGACGACGAGCGCGCACTTGTGCGTATCGACATGTCCGAGTACATGGAGAAGTTCAGCGTCCAGCGTCTGATCGGTGCGCCCCCGGGATACGTGGGTTACGACGAGGGTGGTCAGCTCACCGAGGCTGTGCGCCGTCGTCCGTACTCCGTGATCTTGCTTGACGAGATGGAGAAGGCTCATCCGGATGTCTTCAACGTGCTGCTGCAGGTGCTCGACGACGGTCGTCTGACCGACGGCCAGGGTCGTCAGGTGTCCTTCAAGAACACGATCATCATCATGACGAGCAACGTGGGCTCCAAGGCCATCGCCGATCTGTCCGGTAAGGACGAGGAGGAGATGCGCCATCAGGTCGACGCGGCCATGGCTCAAACCTTCCGCCCCGAGTTCCTCAACCGTATCGACGATATCGTGGTGTTCCATCCGCTCGGTATGGCGCAGATCGAAAAGATCGTCGATATCCAGCTCGCCGACGTCCGCACGCGTCTGGCCAAGGAGCGCATGACGCTTGCCATCACCCCGGCGGCCAAGCAGATGCTCGCCGTGGGCGGCCTGGACCCCGTGTTCGGTGCCCGTCCGCTCAAGCGCCTGGTCCAGCGCGAGGTCGTGGACGCCATCGCCGCCGCCATCATCGACGGCACGGTGCGCGAGGGCGATCAGGTGACGGTCGATGCCGACAAGGACGGCGGCTTTACCGTCGTGTGCGACAACACGCCGGCGGCCACCTACGAGGTCCCCGACGTCGAGTAGATTTTTGGGATATGCCTTAAAATCCACCAGCCGTCTCTAAACGCCAAGGGCGGCGGATCCAATTGGGTCCGCCGCCCTTTTTCGTGCGACAATCGATAATGTTGAACACGATTGCATGGCAAGGAGATATGCAGATGATAGACAAAAACAAGACGAATGCACCGGTCGCCAACGCCGCGCCGGCCGCACCCAAGCCTGCGCCTAAGCCGGCACCCAAGCCGCGCGACCCCTATATCCGCGCCGAGAACGAGGATGACGACGGCTACGATCCCTACAGCGATCGCCGCCCCGAGCGCGAGCCCCTCTTCGAAGCCGACCCCTGGCGCTAAGTAGCTCATTTGGGACGGGGCTCTTTTAGCTACTTGGGCTGCTATGTGAGCCAGCATCTAATAGGAGCCGCTAGCCCTGGCCTTTGATGTTCGGCAACAGAAAAATTTGCTTACCAATTAATCAAGTTACACGTAATCTTGCTTATATGCTAATCAAGAATCGATATAATCTTGATTAGCATATAAGCAAGATTGGAGAATCATGGCATTCAACGACTTGGTGGCCCAGAAAATAAAGGACTTTGAGCAACAAGGAGTTCCACGGGTCTTTGAGCGCGACCTTGATCTGGGAAACCCGCAGGAACCCAAGCGCGACAACATCGTAAATCTGATTGTGGGAGCCCGTCGTTGTGGAAAGACGTATCGCCTGTATCAGGAGATGCAGCGACTTCAGGGTCAAGGTATCGAGCTTGACCGGATGCTTTATTTCAATTTTGAGGATGAGCGCTTGCGTCCGTATGAGCCGTCGCTGCTAGCGGACGTGCTCGATACATTCTATGCGCTATATCCTGCTGCTCGAACCGAGGGTGCCTACATTTTCTTCGATGAAATCCAGGAAATTCCCGAATGGGGTGCGTTTCTGCGGCGTGTGGTCGATACGGAGAAAGCGACCGTCTACGTGACGGGATCTTCTTCTAAGATGCTGTCCTCGGAACTTAAGAGCGAGTTCAGGGGCCGCTCTCTTGTGCGAGAGCTGTTTCCGTTGAGTTTTTCGGAATACGTCCGATATAAGACGGGGAGCGTTCCTGAGCCGGATGCACCCTTTTCATCGAGCGATGCAGCACTGCTTCGACATCATCTGATCGGATATCTTGAGCGAGGGGGATTCATCGCGACGCTAGAGCAGACGCCCGCGGACGCGATTCAGCTGCTACAGGAATATGCGTCGCGAACGGTCGCCATGGACGTCGTTGAGCGCTACGACATCAAGAACCCTCGTTTGGCTTCACTGTTCCTGACGCGGTGTATGGCATCTTCGGCACGAGAGCTGTCAGTGAACAAGGTGTACAACGAGTTCAAAAGTAGGCAGATACCCGTCAGTCGTAATTCGCTCGGCGACTTACTTGAGTATTACGAGGACGCCTACCTGTTGTTTTCGGTGCCGGAGTTCACGCGCTCACTTGCAAATAATGCGCGGTCCGCATCTAAAGTCTACGCTGTCGATCCTGCGATGTTCGGAGCATTCTCTCCCGCATCGGCATTTGATCAGGGCCAGAGGCTCGAGACTGCGGTGTTCAATGCGCTCAGAAGAAGGGCTCCAGCCGTGCGGTCCGGTTCGGTCTGCCGCCTGCTGATCAAAGAGAAGAATAAAAGCCAAGAGGTGGACTTTGTGGCCGGGGATGCACTGCTCATGCAGGCTTATAGCCTGATTCAGGTGAGTGCGGATATGGCAAGCGAGAAAACGCGCGAGCGCGAAATTGCCGCGCTTGATGCCTCGATGGCCCAATTCGATCTTGGTGAGTCGACAATCGTTACCATGGATGAGCAGGCCGATATTCCATGCAAACACGGCGTGGTACATGCTGCGCCCGCATGGAAGTGGCTCCTTTCCTAATCGTCTATGGATTTGCGAGGCCAGGACTCAGGTGTCATGGTCCGCTAGTCCTGGGCTTTGATGCTCGGCAGGAGAATCTGGGCGAGGTAGTCGGTCTCAAGTTTGGTCGCGGCGTCGGCCTTGCCGTCTTTGCCGACCAGTACGTTCTTGATCTGGCTATACGTATAGCGGTTGCCGGTCGTCAGCTCGACAAGCTCAATGGCCGTGTCCATGGGGTAGGTCGACACGGGATTCTGGGTGCGCCCGTTGATAGTCTGGGGCACCACGTACGGATAGACGGGGCCGCTGGCATAGACGGTATAACCGTTGCCCAGGCTGACCGTGCCCAAAACCGTATCGCCGTCATCGGGCGTAAAGCTCTCGCCCTCGCGCACCGCGACGAGCGTCACAATCGGCGTGTTCGTGTCGCCGGCAAGATAGATGCACAGCGTGCTGCCATTTTGCCAAGTCTCGACCTTGCCGTACCATTCGACGGGGATATCGAGCTGGTAGAGGTCGGTTGCCTTGTGACGGGCGTCGGCATCACGGGCGGACTGTGCCTCGCTTGCGCTTACGGCGTTGGCGGCGGCATCGCGGCGCGTAATTGCCGCCTGCTGGAGTATCTTTGCCGCGGCGGCAGAGCTCGCGCCGCCTTCTTCGGCATACTTGGCGGCGGCATCGATCTGGTCGTCAGTCACCGTGTCGGCCGAAGGCACCTTGAGCTTAAAGGTGGCCTGGGCACTCAAATCCTGCCCATCGCTCTTGATCGTGACCTGCGCCTTGGTGGTCGGCACGGTATAGACGGTACCGTCGGACGTGATGGGGGAGGCGGCGATGGAGAGCGTGTAGTCACCGGGTAGCAGTTTGATGCCACGGCCGTGCTCGTCAACATAGAGTGTTTCGCTCACGGAGGATCCGTCAGAATCCTGGCCACTCACTTGTACGGGAATCTTGGAGCCGGCGGAACAGTCGAGTCCCGCGGCATGTATGCCAATCTGCACCGACATCATCGTGTGGGCATTGGCGGCGGTGATGGCAGCCTGCTCTTGCCGGTATCCGTTCCAGGCTGCGTAGCCTGCGCCGCCGGCGACGAGCGCGACGGCCACAACGCCGGCAACCATCAGGTTGCGGCGCTTGGGCGACATCTTGCGATGACGAACCTCGGCTTCGCGTGCCGAAGGAACGGACGGTAGGGGAATATCGCCCATGGCGATGGTCTCGTCCACGACAGGAGCAGAACCTAGGCCGGGGAGCTCGCGGGTCAGCGAATCCTCGGTCGGTAAGCTGTCGAGCAAGATGGTTTCCTCGCTCGTATCGGATTCGGTCTGGTCGTCGGCCTCACATTCGGATTCCTCGTGCCCCGCCTCGTCTTCGGTGGGCGCGGCGCCATCGTCTTTTGCATCCTGATCATCGGGCTGCGCCTCGATTTCCGGCTCATCCTGCACATCAATGCTCGAATCGTCAAATGCAATCTCGGCCAGCGCGATCTGGTCTAGGCTCTCCAGGGCCTCGGCACACGCTTCTGCATCTTGGGCCGCGTCCTCTTGGCCTGTCGTCTCATCTTTCATATATCCCCCAAGCTCAATATCGGGACAACACTGTACCCAAAAACGGGACCCCATAGAGCCGCCGCATGATTTGAAATCCGATTTTATATATGCGCATGTTTTTGAATAGATGAATAGGGACGCAACGACAAAAGCCCCCGAAAAGCGAGCGAAACGCTTTCCGGGGGCTCTGCGAGACATTGGATTGAAAATCCTGGCGGGCGGGCCTATGCCCAAGCGCCAACAGCGACCAACATGTTACTCGGCGTGCGCGTAATCCACCTTGGCGCGGCGGGCGGTGGCCTTCTCCCAATCGCTGGTGCCCTCAAAGACATCCTGCTTGTAGGGATTGCGGTCGAGCTTCTTGGCGCGGTAGGCGATGTAGATGATCGCGGCGACGTTGGCGACCAGTGCGGCGATCGAGACCGCGGTAGCGGCGCCGGGGTCGAGCGTGGAGTGGGTCACAAAGATGGACTCCTCCTGGAAGTAGGGGAACACCTGGGCAAACATGCACCAAATGGCAAGCGTAAAGGCGCGATTCTGGATCCAGCCGCCCTTGTTCCAGATAAAGGCGGCGACGGTGGGCGCCAGCAGCAGCGCAAAGCCGCAGAACCAGGAGTGGGTGGGCAGGCAGTTGTAGGTGTAGCAGAAGTTCCAGATATCGTAGGCGATGATGTAGACCCAGGTCATGTCGGGCCACAGCATGTCGGTCTTGTCCTCGGAGGCGTAGACGCTCCACCAACCGGTCATGCAGAAGATGTTGATGATACCGGCGATGCCGTTGAACACGTTGTTCCAGCCGGCAAGCTGCGTAGCACCTTCGGAGGTGACCCAAGTGGACTGGCCCAGGACAAAGAAGTGATAGGCGCTCTCAAAGTCGGACACGACGGCGATCATGATGTTGATGGCGACGATCACAAACGGCCACGCGCGGAACCAATGCGCCTTGCCGATCTTGCCCCACTGGTACTTAATGGCAATGAAGCCCCAGCAACCGGCCAGCGCCGCGTATACCTTGGCGTAGTGGAACCAGCTGTTCTGGTACACATGGGTGGGGTTGGTGAGCGCCCACTCGGCACCCTGCGAGACGCCGATGGCGATGGCGACGCAGTACATGGTCATGGCCAGCGGAGCCACGCCAAAGATGATGGCCGCGCCCAGCTTGGTGCGGCGGCCGACCTCGTTGAGCACGATCAGGCCAATAAAGACCATGGCCCAGCCGGCCCAGTGGATAAGGGTATCGCTACCCCAAACATCGAACAGCATGCTGCTCTCCTTTCACACGCCCGCGGCCCCTCTTCCGATCGCGGGCAGTTTGGCCAAATGTCGTCAGTTCTGGGGCTTGCGCTCCGGATACTTGGCGGTATAGCCCTCGATGTGGAGTGTCGAGGCGATGATTTCCTTGACCGTCTCGTCGGGCACATCGGGGTGCGTGCGGATATACATCAACAGTCCCATGATGAGGGTGTAGAACGTCTCGTAGACATGGTCGATGCGTAGCTCATGATGGGCGACAAAATCCACCACGGTGGTGTCGCAGATGTACTGAGCCACTCGCTGAACCACGTTGTGCAAAAAGCCGCCGTAGAGCGCGCCACTGCTTGAGGTGAGCGTACTCGGCAGTTCGTGGCCGCTGGCGACCAGACGCTTAAAGAGCGGGGCGACGGTGTCGAGCGCGCCCTCGATATCGCCGACGGTGCGGCCGGCGTTCCACTGCTCGAGCTCGGAGATAAAGCCGTCGATTGCCTCGTCCATGACAGCGGTGACGGCGGCGTCCATATCGGCAAAGTAGTGGTAGAACAATGAACGCGTGCAGCCGGCTCGCTTGGTCACAGCCGATACCGATAGGTGGGACACGCCCAACTCGGAGCTTACGGTGCGCACGGCATCGAGGATCTCGCGACGGCGTTCGTCGCCCGTCAGGCGCTTTGCCGCGCTATCGGATGCGGGGATGGCATCGACCACAGAGGTACCTGCTGCGTTGTTGCCCATGTTTTGCCGCCTTTCATCCTCTTTTGCCGGACCGTTCGCCTAACAGTCTTGAATATTGTTGACGGTTCGTCAATACTATTTTTGACACAATGTCAACAATGGCGGGTGAACGGCATGGGGGCATGCCCGGCCTGCAAAAAAAGAGGGGTGCCGCGGCCTCGTCGGGCTGCGGCAAGAGAAGGGACAACCATGATTCTCAACGGACCGGGAATTAGCTACACCGAGCCCGATATCGGTTCGGAGTTCGTGCCGCCGCTGCCGGAGCATCCGCGCGAGGCAATCGTCAAGCTGTGCGAGCACTGCACCAACCGTCTGCTGCATCGCGACGAGCTGCTGGGCTACGAGTACTGGTCGTTTGCCGAGGCCGCAACCGACGAGCAGGCCGAAGTGCTCTGCAAGATGAAGATGCGCCGTCCCTATACGCTGCCCGAGATGGTCAAGCTCACCGGCATGCCCGAAGCCGATATCGAGAAGATGCTCGACGACATGAGCTACACGGGTCTGCTCGAGTACAACTGGGAAAACCCCGAGCGCGCCAAGCAGTGGGTGCTGCCCATGCTGGTGCCGGGTTCCGCCGAGTTCCTCAACATGCGCGTGAGCCAGCTCGAGGAGCACCCGGTCTATGCCAAGTTCTTTGAACAGGCATCCAAGGGCCCGCTGTCCCGCGCCACGCCGATGGTGCCGCCCGGAGGCGCCGGTATCGGCATGCACGTCATTCCGGTCGAGAAGGCCATTGACGCCGCAAGCACCTCGGTGCCTATTGAGCATATCGAGCATTGGCTCGACAAATACGAGGGTAAGTATGCCGCCAGCACCTGCAGCTGCCGCGCGAGCCGTCGCGTGATGGGCGAGGGCTGCGCCGATGACCCGGCCGACTGGTGCATTGCCGTGGGCGATATGGCCGACTACGTGGTCGAGACCGATCGTGGCCATTACGTGACCCGCGACGAGGTTTACGACATCTTGCGCCAGGCCGAGGACAACGGCTTTGTGCACCAGATCACCAACATTGACGGTGAGAACAAAATCTTCGCCATCTGCAACTGCAACGTCAACGTGTGCTACGCCCTGCGCACCTCGCAGCTGTTCAACACGCCCAACCTGTCGCGCTCGGCCTATGTCGCCAAGGTCGAGAAGGACAAGTGCGTGGCCTGCGGTCGCTGCGTTGAGGTGTGCCCGGCCGGCGCCGCCAAGCTGGGCCAGAAGCTCTGCAGCAAAAAGGCCGGCGGACAGGTGCCCGAGTATCCGCGCCAGGAGCTGCCCGACGCTACCAAGTGGGACCACACCAAGTGGTCGCCCAACTACCGCAATGACAACCGCATCGAGACGCATGAGTCCGGCACCGCGCCCTGCAAGACGGCTTGCCCCGCGCATGTCGCCGTTCAGGGCTATTTGAAGCTCGCGGCTCAGGGTCGCTATGACGAGGCACTGGCACTCATTAAGCGCGAGAACCCGCTGCCCGCTATCTGCGGCCGTGTGTGCAACCGCCGCTGCGAGGACGCCTGCACCCGTGGTCGCGTGGACGAGGCCGTGGCCATCGACGAGGTCAAGAAGTTTATCGCCCAGCGCGATCTGGACGCCGCGACCCGCTATGTCCCACCTGTGGTGACCCCGACGCGTGCCGGCGGCTTCGACCAGAAGATCGCCATCATCGGCGCCGGTCCGGCCGGTCTGTCCTGCGCTTTCTACCTGGCCGAGAAGGGCTACAAACCCGTCGTGTTCGAGAAGAGTGAGCGCCCGGGCGGCATGCTCACCTACGGCATTCCCAGCTTTAAGCTGCAGAAGGATGTTATCGAGGCCGAGGTCGAGATCATTCGCCTGATGGGTGCCGAGTTTCGCTATGGCGTGGAAGTCGGCCGCGACGTGACGCTCGACGAGCTGCGCGCGCAGGGCTTTAAGGCCTTCTACGTTGCCATTGGCTGCCAGGGCGGCCGCCTTGCCGGCATTCCGGGCGAGGACGCCGAGGACGTGACCGTGGCCGTCGACTTTTTGCGCGAGGTCAACAGTGGCAAGATCGATGCGCTGCCCGGCCGCACCATCGTGGTGGGCGGCGGCAACGTGGCCATCGACGTTGCCCGCAACGCCTGCCGTCTGGGTTCCGAGCACGTTGAGATGTTTTGCCTGGAGAGCGAGGCGCAGATGCCCGCCAGCGAGGAAGAGCGTCGCGAGGCCATCGAGGACGGCGCGCACATCAGTTGCGGTTGGGGCCCCAAGGAGGTCCATCTGGACGAGGCCGGCCGTGTGTGCGGCATCACCTTTAAGCGCTGCACGCGCGTCTACGATGACGAGGGCCGTTTTGCGCCCGAGTACGACGAGAACGACCTGCGCCGCGTCGATGCCGACCGCGTGGTCATGTCCATCGGCCAGTCCATCGTGTGGGGCGACCTGCTGGCTGGCTCCAAGGTGGAGCTTGGCCGTGGTCAGGGCGCCCTTGCCGATCCCCAGACCTACCAGACCGCCGAACCCGATATCTTTGTGGGCGGCGACGTCTATACCGGTCCGAGCTTTGCCATCGATGCCATCGCCGCCGGTCACGAGGCCGCCGTGTCCATCCATCGCTTTGTGCAGCCGGGCTCCACGCTCACCATCGGCCGCAACCAGCGCCGCTACACCGCGCTCGACCGTGACGACGTCGTGATCGAGAGCTACGACAACGCGAGCCGCGAGGTTGCGCATGTGGACCGCGAACGCGAGAAGGCTGCGCCGTTTAGCGAGTACGTCGAGACCTTTACCGAGGAGCAGGTGCGCGCAGAGACCGCCCGCTGCCTGGGCTGCGGCGCCTCGATCGTCGACCCCAACAAGTGCATTGGCTGCGGCCTGTGCACCACCAAGTGCGCATTCGACGCCATCCATCTTGATCGCGACCGCCCCGAGTGCTCCACGATGGTCAAATACGAGCAAAAGCTCCCCAGCTTGGGCAAGTACGCACTCAAGCGTGCCATCAAGATTAAATTCGGTCGCAAGTAAGTAGTCATAACGGGAACGGCGGAGGAAAAAGTGCACGAGCTCGGAATCGTCTATCACATTATTCGCGATGTCGAGAACGTGGCGCGCGCTCATGGCGTGCGTCGCGTTTCGAGCGTGACGTTGCTGTTGGGCGAGGTCTCGGGCGTCGTTCCCGACTTGCTGCTCGACGCTTGGCGCTGGGCAGCAGATAAAAAGCCTATCACCGAGGGCTCGGAGCTTATCGTGGAGCCCGTTGAAGCCGTGACACATTGCGGTGCGTGCGGCCGCGACTACGCGACGGTCGAGCACGGCAAGACCTGCCCTTATTGCGGCAGCGGCGAGACATACCTGCTGCAGGGCCAGGAGGTCATGATCAAGCAGATCGAGACCCCCGACGAGGACCCGGCAGACGCTGCCCCTGATGGTCCCGCTGCTCCTGACGCCGTCGACGCCGCCAACCCCCTCCACATCGCCTAACTTAGTCATTGGACGTTCTTAAACGACTAGTCATTAAAGAACGTCCCCAATGACTATTCTTTTTTGACGGTTTGCTAGAGCATAACTAACGAAATTAGTCAAGTCACGTCTGTTTAAACAAAATATCGAAGAGTAAAGCAGGTTCTTATCCGATTTAAATCGGTATTAATGAATGCTGTGCTTGTATCTGTTTTCTGAGATGGTCAAACTAATTATGTTTAGCGAGGAATAGCTGAAAACCAGCGATGTAACCAATTTGTAACAAAGCAGGACGTTTAAACAAATAATCCAACCGTTCACATTTTTTCCTATAATTTTGCCACGCTTGCGGCTATACTCTTTTTTGTCGTGTAGGAAATACGTAGACAAAAAGGAGGTTATGTGATGGTAAGTATTGTTCTTGCTAGCCATGG
>CAJLPX010000018.1 GCA_905208635.1 uncultured Collinsella sp.
CATGTTCGATTACGACGTCTTGAGGTTTGGGCGCCTGGGTGCCTGCAAACGCATGGCAGCGAACGCCCTTGGAAAGCGAGAATTGTAGATGAGTATCAAGCGTTTGGCACTTTGCCGCAGTCAGGGCCGTCTGTTTGTGCTGCTTCGTTTTGCCGGTCAGGATGTCGCCGCGCTTATTGAGCGGGAGGGTTCTCAAGCGTTTGCCCATGCGACGACGAGCGGTTCTTGTGTGCTGTCGCTGGTGCTCCCGGTCGATCATGGCCGTGTGCTGGCGCTTTGCCCTTCCGTTTTCGATTACGAGCGCGAGCTCGCCGTCTTGGTGCTTCCGTTTTTGGATGGCTCGTCGATGGATGTCGTTTTTGCATCCGGTGGCCAAAGGTTGGGCTCCATTCGCCTCGATAGCCGCGTGGCCAAGCTGGAATCCAAGATTAACTACAAAGCAAAGCCTGCGCTGTGTGCGCTTATCCGCGATGCGCAGCGTGGCGAACACTGCGGCCTCTACGAGATCGATGCCATTCGCTATTTGCCGGCAGACGCCGGCGCGGCGTGGCGCTATGAGGTTACCTGGGCTGGAGACCCTCAGTGCGCACCTGAGCTCCAGATTTTCGATACGCATATGAATGCCATCGATGTCACCGTGCATGTGTTTGAATCGCAGATCGATGTGCCACAGCAGAACGGATGCCGCGTCAATAAAACGTATTTGAGCGTTGAGATGCCCCAGGATATACGTGATTTTGTCGCGATTGCAATCGACCCCGCGGGGCAGATCCAGAGCGGTTTTTGCGCCATGGATGGTCGCCTGTACAACGGCATGGTCGATGACAGTTGGAACCGCATGAAGGACGCGCGTGCGGACGACGCAGCTTATCGACGTTGGTTTGAGCAACATCGCGCAAAGCCGGGCGATTTGGCGTGCCAACGTGTCGCTTCGGCGGCCTTTGCCTATAGACCGCTCGTGAGCATTGTGGTGCCGTGCTATAAAACTGATCGGGTCTACCTGCGCGAGCTGCTGGACTCGGTGCTAGCTCAGAGCTATGGCAACTGGGAATTGCTGCTTATGGACGCCTCGCCCGAATGGGATGCGGTGGCCAATCTTGCGGCTGCCGCCAATGACGAGCGGGTTTGTCGTATTGAGCTGCCTGGCAACGGCGGCATTGTGCTCAACACCAACGCTGGTATTCAGCAGGCGACTGGAGACTACATCGCGTTCTTGGACCATGACGACATTCTGGAACCGGACGCGTTATTCCAGTATGTTTCCGCGCTGAATAAGGCGGCCGAGGGCGAGCGCCCCCAGGTCCTGTTCTGCGACGAGGACGTGTTTCAGAAAACGGGGGAGTGGGGTCAGCCGGTCTTTAAGACCAAGCTCAACGCCGATCTGCTCTATAGTCATAACTGTGTGACGCATTTCCTGATGGTGGAGAAGGCGCTCATCGATTACATTGGCACGTCCCCAGAAGATGTTGCGGGTGCCCAGGACTACGACCTTACGCTTCGCTGCCTTGCGGCGGGCGCGCGGTTTGAGCATGTTGCGCACGTGCTGTATCACTGGCGCGTTCATCCGGGATCGACCGCCGATGGTTCTGCCGATAGCAAGCCGTATGCTATTGAAGCCGGGCGCCTTGCGCTTCAGCGCCACTTTAACGCACTGGGCATTTGCGGAACGGTCGAGGAGACCGAGACGCCGTTTGTCTACCGCATGCGCTATGCGCTGCCGGAGCCTGCGCCGCTGGTGAGCATCGTGATTCCCACCAAGGATCACGTTGAGACGCTCGATGCCTGTGTGGCGTCGATCGCTCAGAAGGCCACGTATACCAACTACGAGATCGTCTTGGTGGAGAACAACAGCGAAGCCCCGGAGACGTTTGCGTATTACGAAACCCTGCCGGAGCGCGTGGCTGCAGCATCCGAAGGTAAGGGCACCGCGCGCGTTGTGTACTGGCCGGGCGAGTTCAATTACTCTCAGATCGTCAATTTTGGTGTGGAGCACGCCAGGGGCGACTACCTGTTGCTGCTCAACAACGATACCGAGGTCATAAGCTCCGATTTTATCGAAGAGATGATGGGGTATCTGCAGCGTCCCGATGCGGGCGTGGTGGGCGCCAAGCTCTATTTTGCCGACCATCTGGTGCAGCACGCTGGCATTTTGGTCGGTGTGCGCGGCGCACTTGCCCATGCCAACCAAGACTTCTCGGCAAAGCGCGAGGGCTATCTTGCTCGTGCTGTGCGCCCGGGCAACTTTAGCGCCGTGACGGGTGCCTGTCAGATGGTGCGACGCGACGTATTTGAGCAGGTCGGAGGCTACAACGAGGAATTCGCCGTTGGCTTTAACGACGCAGACTTTTGCCTGCGCGTATGGGAGGCGGGCTACCGCACCATCTATACGCCCTATGCCGAGCTGTATCACTACGAGTTCACCTCGCGCGGCAGGGAAGAGGCCAACGAGGAAAAGTTGCGCCGCTGGAAGCGCGAACAGGCACTGTTCATGCAACGCTGGCCTGAGTTCTTCTTGACGGGCGATTCATGGTTGGGGCCGAACTTGTCCTCCGACAGTGAGTACTTCTCGTTTTAGTGCGAAGTAATGCCAAGTTCCGGCAAAGTATCCTCAAGAGCTGCAAGGGCGGTGGGGTTCAAGTACTCCTCGTTCAAGCAGCTCTTGTCATATCGAAAACGTGCCTCAAGATTTTTACAGGTGGTTGTATTAAATCGGTTCGCTCATGCGCTCAGTTTGCCTTAGAAGCTATTTGGCGTAACGGTTGGGGTTCGGCGACTCATATTTAAATTGCAGTCACAAAGACACCTTTTATCGATTTCCCGTTGAAATACTGAATTGATAGTTTAAAAATAACTTAAGAGAGCCTTAAATCTCGGAGAAAAGATGTCGTATGAAAAACCTTCGAGAAAGATGGCGCGGACTAACAGTGCTGGGAGTTGTTGCATTTGCCGCTGTCTGCATGACGGTTGCCCCGGCGCCCTCATTTGCTGATATTGCTGGCGGTGGCGGAGGCGGTGGACCGATTACGGAATGGTGTTCCGACGGTCGTCCGAAGACTGGACTCGTTCGGTGCGAGGACGGCAACCTTCGCTATTTCGATCCCGAAACTGGCGCCATGGTCACGAACCAGTGGCATAACGAATACGAAGCTGTCTGGTACTATTTTGGCGCTGACGGGATCGCGGTGTCGGGCTGGCAGTCTATCGGTGGGGACAAGTATTACTTCTACCCCGAAAGCCATGATATGGCATACGGCCGAGTTCAGATTGACGGCAAGAACTACTTCCTGAACACCCCTGGTGCCAACGCCGATGGCCGCATGCAGCATAGCGGCTGGCTCTATGACTCCATCTATGGAAAGTGGTTCTATGCGACCTCCAGTGGCGAACTGCTGACCGGTTGGCATAATATCGGTGGAACTTGGTATTATTTCGACGAGTATGGTGTCATGCTGACCGGCTGGATCAACGTTTCGGGGACGTGGTACTACGCCAACGCTTCCGGTGCGATGGCCACTGGCTGGCTCAACATCGGCGGTACGTGGTACTACCTCGACGGTTCGGGCGCCATGGTCGCTAACAGCTGGCGCAGCCTCGGCGGCTCCTGGTACTGGTTCGGCGACTCCGGTGCAATGGCCACTGGCTGGTTCTTGGCAGGCGGCTCTTGGTACTATGCGAGCGGTTCGGGCGCCATGGCAACCGGCTGGCTCAGCAATGGCGGCACGTGGTATTGGCTCGGAGGTTCGGGCGCTATGGCCTCTAACTCTTGGGCTAACGTTGGTGGAGTTTGGTACTGGTTCGACGATTCCGGCGCGATGGTTACCGGCTGGCGTCAGGTCGGCGGCGCCTGGTACTACTTTAGCGGTTCCGGCGCTATGGCCCACGACGCCTGGGTCGGCGACTACTACCTCCAGTCTTCCGGTGCCATGGCTACGAATGCCTGGGTTGGCTCCTACTATGTCGGCGAGGACGGCAAGTGGATTCCGGGCTATGGTTTAGTTTGGTATAAGAGCGGTAGCCATGTTTACCATACGCATAAGTGCCGTACCGTTGGCAAGGACGCAAAGGGCTATTCGCAGATCTCTATCCAGGAGGCCCAGAGGCGTGGCGCTTCACGAGAGTGCAAAAACTGCCAGCAAATTGGCTAGTACATTACTGAGCTAGTTTTGATTGAGGCCCCGTTGCCCTGAGGTGACGGGGCCACTGCGTGATTGGATACTGTGCTGCTATGAAGAAATGGTCATTCGGGGTGCTGGTCTTTTCGGGCCTTGTTTCTTTGGGGCTCCTTTTGGGTTCGCCCTCGATGTTATACGCCCTTGATTCGAATAACACTGACGAAGGTCCCGCATCTAACGTTGCTATTGCTTCTGTCGAGTCAGGCGTTGATGCTCAGCGCGAATCGACCTTCGCTGTCGAGCAGAACTCTCAGGTGGATAATGAGACCCCTTCCGAGGTTTCGAATCAAATTATTTGGCATCAGGGGTGGATATCACCCGAAGAAGGGGCTGGTTTTTGGCGTTGGGGCTTGTCCGACGGAACAATCGCTGTTTCTTCTTGGAGACATATAGACGGTAGCTGGTACTGGTTCGACGACGAAGGTCGAATGGCTCAGGATGGGTTGGTTCAAGTCGGGGGTGCGACGTATGCCTTCTCCTCTTCGGGCGCAATGCGTGTCGGCTGGTACCTAGATTCTACGGGCTCCACTTCTGCTTGGCGTTATTTCTCCGGTTCTGGCGCCATGGTAAAAGGCTGGCTTTCAGACGGCAGCAACTGGTATTGGCTGGATGATGAGGGCAAGATGGTCCACGATGCGATGCTGCAGATTGGGGGAGCCACGTATGGATTCTCTTCTTCTGGTGCAATGCTTATCGGATGGCATCTTGATGCTTCTGTCTGGCATTATTTTTCCGGCTCTGGCGCTCTGGTAAAGGGCTGGCTCTCGGATGGGGGTCGTTGGTACTGGCTTGATCCTGCAGACGGTTCTATGGCCACCGGGCTGAATGAATGCAATGGCACCTCTTATATCTTTAACAGTTCAGGGGCCATGCTATCCTCCCAGTGGGCACTTATTGACAACAACTGGTATTACGCTGACTCCAACGGCTTACTGCATGGAGGTTGGTTACTTCTAGGGAATTCTTGGTATTACCTGGATCCAGGAAGCCATATTATGCTCACGGGCTTTGTGCAAGTGGGCTCGTCCACCTATTTCCTTACGAGCTCAGGTGCCATGGCAACAGGCTGGGCACTTGCTGATGGTACTTGGTATTACGCCGCATCAAACGGAGCTATTCAACGAGGGCGATGGATAAAGTCCGGAAGCGCCTGGTATTACCTTGATGATGTATCCGGCGCAATGCGTACTGGTGAATTTGCGGTAGGAAGCAAGCGCTATTTTTCTTATGATTCCGGTGCAATGGCATCTTCGTGCTGGATCAACTTGAACGATGGTATGGCATGGGCGAATTCGTCTGGAGCACTGAGCGAGCCGTTGCCTACTTCATCTGATGGATCTCCTGTAGTCGCTGATCGTACTGACTCGTCTTCATTGCCAGGTGTGATTCATATTGGAGATGCGGTTTTCTATGCGGATGCGAATGGTGTCGTTAACGTGGCGTCTGGTTGGATTATGTCGAAAGACGCTTCTGACGAAAGTGGCAATACTTGGTACTACGCATCTTCCAATGGTGTCCTTAAGTCTGGTTGGCAATATGTCAACGGTGCGTGGTATTGGATGGACCCTTCCACATTCAAGATGAAAACTGGATGGCTTAATGACGGCGGTACGTGGTACTGGCTTCAGCCTTCGGGTGCCATGTTTGCTAACGGGTGGCTGAAAATCGATGGCGTTGACTATTACTTCAATGCAAGTGGTGCATGGTTGAATACGTCTGGTTCTGTTTTGGGGGTCAATAGGTCCAGCTTGGTCAATTGGCTTATGAGCCACGAAAACGACGGCTATTACCGTGGAACACGCTACGACACGCATCTCAGCCAGGAAACGTGCATGTACCCAAAGGGTGATCCGCGTTGGGACGGTTATACGGGCATGAATTGTGGTGGATTTGTATCGCATGCATATATGAAGGCGGGCGGGAATTTAGCTCCCATTGCCGCCGAGCAGAGCCATTCCCCTTGGAGTGGAGGTCCCGGAAGGGGCGGCTGCGTAAACGCTTATCGTTGGTACGGCTACGCTATCGATACGTGTGCGAACGTGACTTATTTCAACTCTATTGATGAGTTGTTACGTAGTGGTTTGGCTCGTAAGGGGGACATTGTGTTCTTCAATCCTTACAACCCATATGCGGACGATAGCCACATTGGCTTTTTCTGGGGCAATTCGCCGAGCGAAAATTTGTTCTGGCATAGTGATGGTTATGGAAATCGCATCTCCGGTTTGACCGCTTTGGGCCCATCGAAAGTAATACTGATTCGCTAGAATTCCGAGTTGTAGGGGACTCTCTGGGCCCCCTACCTTTTTGACATCTGGTTTGAAAGTTTATTTGAAGTCGGTATTCTTGGGGGCAAGAGGAGGGGGCAATGAGCCTGCGGGTTCAACCCTGCCGGTAAGTTCTTCTTTTCTTTGCAGCATTGCGCCCAACTATTTATTGTCCTAGATGGCATCTTGTCCTGTTAGATGTTCGGGAATCTTTCATAGCTATGCTGTAAGCTAGACGCAATCAAGAGCGAATGACGAGGTTTACATGAACAAACATCTTAAGTTGTTTTCGGCATTGTTGGTGCTGATGCTCTTTGCGCCCGTTTCTATGTTTGTATGCCCTGCGGATGCAGAGGCTGCTCAGACTCTGGTTGAGAATTCTTGGCGTTATGAGGGTGGACAATTAGTTTCAGATGATGCTTCTTCCGAAGAAGACGGAATAGCCTTATTGTCTATGGACGCTCTTCCCGATGGGGTTACAGCTCAGGGCATTGACGTCAGCGAGCACCAAGGGCGTATTGATTGGGACGCAGTTAAAGCTTCTGGCATCGATTTCGCTATTCTGCGCGTTGGGTTTGGCGCTCCGTCTTTCGGCGGTCGAGTTGACTATCAATTTAATCGAAATATTTCTGAGTGCGAGCGACTCGGAATTCCCTACGGCGTCTATGTCTATTCATATGCTTTTGATAATCAACAGGCAGCCGATGAGGCATCAATGGTGATCAATTGCCTTTCTGGGCATAATCCAAGATTGCCGGTGTATTACGATCTTGAGGATAACTCGATAATTGCAAATGGACGTCAAACCGGAATTGCATTGAGGGCGCAGGTTTTTTGTAATAGGATTTCTGCCGCAGGATATGAGCCTGGTATTTATGCAAATTTAAATTGGTTTAACAACATTTTGACTGACTCTGTATTTAAGAGTAGCTCTTGGGATCATTGGATTGCTCAATATAACTCGCAATGTGACTATACCGGCAATTACAGTTTTTGGCAGTATAAGAGCAACGGAAAAGTCCCTGGAATCAACGGCAACGTTGATATGAACTACGCGTATGTTGATGTCTCCCTTTATCATTGGCAACTAATTGACAGCACCTGGTATTATGCAGCCTCCAACGGCAAGGCGTATACCGGATGGTTGTTTCAGAGTGGCACGTGGTACTGGCTCGAGCCCGACGTGGGCGGTGCCATGGCTACCGGCCTTCACGAGTGCAACGGCTCCCTGTACTGGTTTAATTCGTCCGGCGCGATGGCGACCGGTTGGGTGCTCGACGGCGGGACCTGGTACTACGCGACGGGCTCCGGCGCGCTGGCGCGCGGCCCCGTATCCGTCGGCGGCGTGCCCTACTGCTTCGACGCCCGGACGGGGGCCATGCTGACGGGTTACCAGACTGATGCGCAGGGCGTCCGCCGCTACTTCGGCAGCTGCGGCCCTCTTAACGGCTGGGGCTTCGTCGACGGCTCCTGGTACTGGTTCGCTGACGGTATCGCCTCGACCGGCTGGCTTTACACCGGCGGCTCCTGGTACTGGCTCGACCCCGACGCGGGCGGCGCCATGGTGACGGGCCTCCACGCGTGCAACGGCTCAGCGTACTGGTTCAGCGCCTCCGGCGCGATGGCGACCGGATGGGTCCTCGACGGCGGGACCTGGTACTACGCGACTGGCTCCGGCGCCCTCGCCTCCGGCTGGCTCAACCTAAACGGTGCGTGGTACTGGCTCGATCCCTCGACGCACGCCATGGCCACTGGGCTCCACGAGTGCAACGGCTCCGCGTACTGGTTCAACGCCTCCGGCGCGATGGCGACCGGTTGGGTCCTCGACGGCGGCACCTGGTACTACGCGACGGGATCAGGCGTGCTGGCCTCCGGCTGGGCATACGTCGGCGGCGCCTGGTACTGGCTTGACCCCACGACGCACGCAATGACTACGGGTGTTCAAGAAATCGATGGGGTGCAATACTCTTTTGCTAGCAATGGTGTATGGCTTGGCTAGCAGCTCTTCTTTAATTGCTTTTTTCTAATTACATATTGCTCTTAGCCATCCATTTGTAGACTATGTTTATGTAAAAATTGGTTACTACTGGGGGCTGCACATGGCAAGGAAAAAGCGAATAACATTAATCCTAATCATTCTTTCAACCCTACTGCTCGCTGGGCCCGGTGTGGTTGATATCGCGAACGCAGAACCCATAAGCTCCTCTATCCCTACTGATATTGAGAGGCAATCCGTCCCCTCGACTCTTTCTCCTTCCGATTCAATCGATGATGGTCCTGCTCAAGAATCCGTTAAATGGAATCTGGGTTGGAATTCGTTTGACGGCAACTGGTTCTATGTGGATTCAGTCAATCCGGTCTCGTTGCATTCTGGCTGGCTCTATACCAATGGGGCCTGGTACTGGCTCGATCCCTCGACGCACGCCATGGCCATCGGGCTCCATGAGTGCAATGGCTCCGCATACTGGTTCAATGGCTCCGGCGCGATGGCGACCGGATGGGTGCTCGACGGCGGGACCTGGTACTACGCGACGGGCTCAGGCGCGCTGGCCTCCGGCTGGCTCAACCTAAACGGTGCGTGGTACTGGCTCGATCCCTCGACGCACGCCATGGCGACGGGCTTTCACGAGTGCAACGGCTCCCTGTACTGGTTTAATTCGTCCGGCGCGATGGCGACCGGTTGGGTGCTCGACGGCGGGACCTGGTACTACGCGACGGGCTCCGGCGCGCTGGCGCGCGGCCCCGTATCCGTCGGCGGCGTGCCCTACTGCTTCGACGCCCGGACGGGGGCCATGCTGACGGGTTACCAGACTGATGCGCAGGGCGTCCGCCGCTACTTCGGCAGCTGCGGCCCTCTTAACGGCTGGGGCTTCGTCGACGGCTCCTGGTACTGGTTCGCTGACGGTATCGCCTCGACCGGCTGGCTTTACACCGGCGGCTCCTGGTACTGGCTCGACCCCGACGCGGGCGGCGCCATGGTGACGGGCCTCCACGCGTGCAACGGCTCAGCGTACTGGTTCAGCGCCTCCGGCGCGATGGCGACCGGATGGGTCCTCGACGGCGGGACCTGGTACTACGCGACTGGCTCCGGCGCCCTCGCCTCCGGCTGGCTCAACCTAAACGGTGCGTGGTACTGGCTCGATCCCTCGACGCACGCCATGGCCACGGGCGTTCAAACTATCGGATCATGTGAATACATATTTAATAGTACCGGCAAGATGATGGCTAATTGCTGGTCAAACGGTGATGGGTCTTGGATGTATCATTCGTCATCCAGCGGCGCAATTGACCTTAAAGGCATCATGACCGATTCGGGAATCCAGCTGATTGACGACGACGGTAATGCCAGAACTGGTTGGATTGAGAGTCAGGGTGCTCGATATTATTGTTCTGCTAGTGGAGTAATTCTGACTGGGTGGCAGCAAATTGCTGGGTCTTGGTATTACTTTAACCCGGATGGTCGAATGGCGACCGGCTGGCTTAACGATGGCAGCAACTGGTACTGGCTGGATTCCGCTTCTGGCGCGATGAAAACGGGATGGCTTTCCCTTGGGGGCACATGGTATTACCTTGATGCCGCACGTGGGGGAGTAATGTTGAGCAACGGTTGGTATTGGATCGGCTCTACTGACTACAAGTTCAGTTCATCCGGCGCAATGGTTGGCGCTTGGGTCGATGTCCCGTGCTATTTGCAGTACCCGGAACTTCCTACTGGCTGTGAGTCGGTTGCCCTTACAAACTTGCTTAACTACTATGGTTTCGGTTTAGGTAAGACGATTATTGCGGATTATTACTTGCCCAAGGGAAGCAACGGCAACTTTGTTACCGCCTTTGATGGCAACCCAAGGCGTAGCAGCGGGGGTCTCATGGGATGCGTCGCCCCTGCGATTACTATTGCTGGTAATAACTTTCTGCGCGCTGCGGGAAGTATCATGCAGGCAAAAGACGTTTCTTTCTCGTCAATTTCTTCCATTAAGAACAGACTGACCTGTGGACAACCTGTTGAGATGTGGAATACCGAATGGGGAAGTTGGCCAGGAGGCCGTTATGCTGCTCGTTGGTATAACGGGCATTCCTATGGTCTGTGGGGCGGTAATCATGCCGTAGTCCTTAAAGGCTATGATGACGAGCAGGGAATTGTCTATCTTTCGGATTCGATTAACGGCAATGTTACGCGAAATGCCCAGGTGTTCTTCGGCACGTGGCAACAGATGGATAGCCAGGCTGTGGTAATTGAATAGCCATGATGCTAAAAGGGGAGAGCTCGTCGAGCTCTCCCCTTTTACTATATTGTTAATCAAGCTACGCCGTCTTATTACGTCCAAATAGTTCGTCCCAGTTACTAGCTGCCAAAACTGTTCCGCATACAATTACAACGCAGCAGATTACGGATGCCATATCGGGAATTGTTCCAAGCAAGATCAGGCCAAAGACCACCGACCATGCCGAATAGGAGATATTCAGAGCCATCGCACGCGCTGCTCCGATTGCCGCAATCCCCTTGTAATAGAACAGATAGGATGCAGTTCCTGCGAGTCCGGCGAGTGCAATAATCAATGTAGGCATGCTCGGGATGGCACCCAGCGTGAAATGCCATGCTCCGAAGAGGGGGAGTACAAGCACTCCATAAACAAGCGCACTTGTAGTTTCGCGGATTTGCAAAGCCGTTTCGTCATCAACGGCATCATCTTTCATTCCCCATGCGCACAGCACCGCTTCGGATCCCCATCCGATAACAGCAAGCACCGCGCCGAGTAAGCCGAGGGGGGCATTTGCAATCTCGCTCGATCCGGCCGATAGATAGCCCATCGTCATTACGCCGCAAAGAGCAACGAGAAGGGAAAGAATCTGTCCTTTGCCCATTTTCTCCTTCAGCAGCACGAAAGAAAGGAATGCTCCGACAGCGGGATAGAAGGCGGATATAATTGCCGTGTAGGCTGCTCCGATATTATTAATCGCCAATACGTATCCGGTCATTCCGATAGGTCCACCGAGCAGTGCGCCGGCGATGACGACCTTGCCCGAACGAGTTTTAAGTGCAGCGAGCGTGTCTTTTAATCTGCCTCGAACTCCCATGTACCCAAAGAGCCAGATCGCACAGAAGGCATCATGGAGAAAAGATCCCGCAATGGAGGCACATGCAAGCGCTTCCGCCGATCCAATATAGGGCGCGAGCGCCAAACCGATTCCAAGTATTACTGTATCAAGGCCCCAAAGAAGACCGCTAAAAAAGCCGAATTGCATCGTTACTCACCTTTTCGATAGATCTCCAGTGCCTTTTTAAGGTATTTGGCACTGTAATTGAAGTAGATATAGAGCCATTCGCCTACGAAGTCGCCTTCGGCTTCTTTCAGAAGAGACCAGAGGTACCAGCACCATCCTGCAAGGGCAATGTGCGCATAGTTATGTGCAACTTCGTTGTTTGTTGCCTTGCGCCCAAAATATGCATCAAGCGCGCGGTCGACTTCATCTTCGGAAAGCTCGCAGCAGACACTGCACGTTCCAAAATCGTTTGCATAATCGCTCATGCCAGCATATTCCCAGTCAATGAGATAGTACTTGTCGTTTTCATCGATAAGGAAATTGAGGTAAAAGAAGTCATTGTGACAAAGGCATTTGGGCGCATTGTCGGCCTGGACAAAGTGCTCCAATTCATCGATTTCGGCGGCCATTTCCCTGTAGCCTGGAATGTCGATAGGGCCTTTTTCCAGAAGAAGTGATTCGTAGCGCTTCGCTTCGAGGTAGAAGTCAAATTCGGTTTCGACATTTGCACCGCTCTCGTGAAGCGAACGACACATCTGCATCATTCGATTCATTTGGGCATCATCATGCGGATCAGGCTGCTTTGCGTTGGGTACAAACTTCGAAATTTTCCAACCGCGCTTTGGGTCCTCATGAATGAACGTGTCGTCAAGGCCGAGTTCCTTGGCCTTTTTAAGTGCGGCTACTTCTCCATTTCTGTTAATAAGCAGTTCGGTCCCGACTCCCGGATGGCGGTAAACGTACTCTCCGTCATTGGTTCTAAAGTGGCACGATAGATTCGTAAGACCTTGTTTAAGGGGATAAACGTCGTGAATCTCTGATTTGGAGCAGCCGAGCACTTGCTCGATGTTATCGAAAATATCGGAGTCAACGTTTTCGATAAAATGCGGATCAAAGGCACGCAGTTCATCAAGAGAATCGAATTCGTTGATCTCGCCCTCAGGATACTTTTTGATCACCATATCGAGCTCCTTGATGTGCTCGATATATAGATCTTCCCAAAGCTTGTCCGTTGTTTCGGGCTTGTTATATTCCGTTTCGAGAATCTGCTTAAATGCAAGCGAGAAGGCTTTATCAAAGTAGACATGTCCGAGCATATACCAAGCATCGGAACCGCCAATCGTAACATTGGTGATTCTGTCCATTGCTCCGGTTTGAATGCACCATTCTTTGGTGGCGCCTTCAGCATATTGAGCAGAATAAAATGCTTTCCAAACGTATGCTTCAAACGGATTGTTTAGAAGGTAATCATCGCTTGAACAAATATAGGTGTTGCCAAGCCGCTCTTTTACGCACATAAGCGATGCGTGGTTATTTTTGGATGCATATTCGTTGTTGACGACAATCGAAACGCCGAACTTGCTTTCGAGATAGAAGAAATACTCTTTTTTATAGCCGACAACGACGGTGATATTGCTGATACCTGCGTCTTGCAGCTGCCTAATCTGTCGCTCAATGAGGATCTCACCACGTACTTTTAAAAGGCCTTTGGGCTTTTCATACGAAATGGGAGCAAAGCGGCTCGAAAGCCCCGCAGCCAATATCACTGCGTTTTCAACCTTATAGGGATGAAGCGCTTCGTAACCGCCGTCGGTTAGGCTGTCCGATTCGAGAAGCCCCTCATTCGTAAGCTCTTTATTCGCTGCGTTTACTGATCCAAGTGAAAGGCCGGTGCGCTCGGCAACTTCTCGCTGGCTGGCATATGGGTTCTTTAGGTATTCGTACAGAACTGTAAAGTTACGCTTGGTCAGTTCCACTGCAGGCCTCCAATTAAGATGTTCATTGCTTAGGAAAAGAATAGAATGATTGAACGATATGTTCAATCAATTGTATTTTGCTACATAGACTGAACAGAAAGTAGCGAAAATCAATCTCGAAAGGTGGATTAAAATAACTAAATAGGATATCTGGGAGGGTCGCTTATGTATCGATTCGAAAAGAAGGCCACGCTTGTTTGTGCTGCTGCGTCATTAATCACTGCTTGCTGCTTGCCCCTGAGTGCGAATGTCGCGTTTGCACAGGATTCCGTTGAGGCTCAGAGTATTGAGTCAAAAGCGGATTTTTCTTCTGTGGTTTCCGATGATTTGTAACCTGATAATTCTTCCGTCATAAAAGATGGCTGGCAACGAGACGAGTCGTCTGGAGTTTGGTATTACGGAAAAAACGGTAAACACCAAACTGGCTGGCTGCAAAGCGGGGGCTATTGGTATTGGCTTGATCCGGCCAATGATGGTGCAATGCAGACAGGTTATTTCAATGTGACCGATGCTGGCGGATCGACTGCTTCGTTTTATGCGAATGACGGCAATGCCGCAACGCCTTTTGGCGCGCTATATCAGAACTGCTGGCTACGTAACTCAGATGGAAATTGGTTTTATGCCAATGCTGGAGGCGATTTAGCTGCTGATTGGTTTTATCAAGACGGCACATGGTATTACCTGGATCCTGCCACCCATATAATGCAGGTTGGTTTTGTCGACCTCGGGAGCGGGAAATACTATTTAGATGCCACTGGTGCTATGAAAACCGGCTGGATTCTCGTTGACGGGAATTGGTACTGGGCATATCCATCGGGCGCACTTGCTTCGTCATGGCAGACGATAGGTGGGACTCGCTATTATTTTGACTCTCAGACGCTGGCTATGTTCAAAGGTCGTCACGAGATCGATGGAAGTACCTACATTTTTGGCGACTATGGCCTCGTAAATGGATGGTTCAAAGATGGAGTAGATTGGTATTACTGCTCTAATGGTATTGCGGTCACTGGCTGGCAACTCGTTAACGGAACCTGGTATTATCTCGATCCGGCTTCCGACGGCAAAATGTCTGTTGGGTATTTAGACCTTGGCAATGCAGCATATTATTTGAATTCGAATGGGACTATGGCTATTGGTTGGGCTCAGTCCGAGGACGGCTGGTATTTTGCCTCTGAATCTGGCGCGCTTATTTCTGGCTGGTATAAAGAGGGCGTGAGTTGGTATTACCTGGACCCTGCTAGCCATCTCATGAAAACGGGCTTATTTGAGGTGGGCGGCAACGATTGTTTCGCAAACCTGAGCGGTAGACTTGTGGTGTCAAGCTGGATTACCGTTAAAGACGGCGTAGAAAGATATGCCGATGGCAATGGATATCTTTGCAAAGATGTGATCCGCGAAAACGGTACTATCCTAAAAACAGCTGGAGCTGATGGCTGGCGGGTTGCGTCCGGTTGGGTTAATGTTGCAAATCAAAGGTTTTATGCTGAGCCCGGAACGGGCGTCATTCATCGTGGATGGCTGCAGATTGATGGCGATTGGTATTGGCTTGATGCCGATTCTGGTGCGATGAAAACTGGATGGGTTTTACTGACGGTGCATGGTATTACCTAAACGCCGACGGAAAAATGGCAACTGGTTGGAAATGCCTCAATGGAACATGGTATTACCTTGACTCCAACGGCAGCATGCATGTTGGCTGGCTTAAAGATTCGGGTAAGTGGTATTGGCTAGACGGCAGCGGTGCTATGGCAACAGGCGCAAGAACCATCGATGGCGTGCGTCGAATTTTCTGTAGCGATGGCCAGTGCGACAAGGTTGGCTGGCAAAATCCTCCGCAGTATCCCCAGGTCAGCTCTTGGACTGTTCAGTTGCCTAGCTACTGCACTGGCTACTTTACCTATGTGACTCCTTCTCGCATTTCTGTCGAAGCGACGCGGGAAGATTGCGTGAATGCCTTTATTCAGCGTGCTTACGAATATATCGGTACGCAATATATTGAGCCTTGGTCTACCGCTCCCGGCGGGGCTGTTGATTGCTCTGGTTTTGTCTTGCAATGTCTTTATGCTACTGGCATGGATATGGGTGTTTACAACCCTTATAACCATCGCTGGGATCCAAGCCAAACCTACAATTCGATGAATTGGTATCGAAGCAACATCTTTATGCCCGTGAGCACCAGCTCGATTCAGCGTGGCGATGTGATTTATTATCGCGGGCATATCGCAATCGCACTTGGCGGCGGTATGATGATTGACTCCTGGCCTCATCAGGGTGTCGGTATTCATCCCGTCAGCGCTAGGGGAAATGTGATCGGCGCAGCCCGTCCGTTTATCTAATTGATTCCTTGTAAGACAGTCGGTACCGGTTGGGGGCCTGAAATGAATGCTCGGATTGATCATCGAATTTGCTGGCGAGCAATCGGCTTGGTGCTACTATCCGCCTCGCTCTCGGTTTTCGCCCCCGCGTTTTCTTGCACTGCTTATGCCGTGGAAGAGGGGGCGGATAACGATATCGTAGAGCGCGACTCGACGGAAGGGTCGGGTGCTTTTGTCGGCGGCGGTCTCGCTCAAGATTCCAACGATTATGCTGGCAAAACAGCGGAAGATTCGAATCCACAGGTTGTCGAAAGCCAAGACTCGTCGACGACGGAAAAACTATCTGGATGGCAATGGGACGGTTTGTCCTGGTATTACTATCTTGACGACTGCCGTTTGACCGGAATGCAGAATGTTGACGGCTCGTTGTTTTATTTGGACCCCGCTCGTGACGGCGCGATGAGTTGCGGCTGGATTTTTACTGACAATAAGTGGTATTACGCGAGTCCATCAGGCGCTTTGGCAAATGGTTGGCAGCTTATCGGAGGCCAATGGTACTGGTTTGACTCCCTTGACGGCTGTTCCATGGTTACTGGGCGACGTGTTATCGATGGGCATCCTTATCTTCTTGGAACCTATGGACTGATTAATGGATGGTGTCTTGATAACGGTTTATGGTATTGGGGTAGCAATGGTGAAGTCTTAACCGGTTGGCTTCAAACTGGCAATAACTGGTATTGGCTTGATCCCGCCAATGATGGTGCTATGTCTAGGGGAATCGTTTCCGTTGGCTCATCACGTTATTATTTATCGGATTCCGGTGCAATGGCTGTTGGTTGGGCGTTTGATGGTACGGACTGGTATTACGCAGACGGTTCCGGCGCACTTGCGTCGGGCTGGCGTTCGGTGAACGGCGCTTGGTATTGGCTCGATATCGCAAATGACAATAGAATGGTTACCGGCTTTTTTTCCATCGGATCGAATCGGTATCATTTTTCTTCAACGGGAGCGCTGTCACTCGGCTGGTTTATGAGCGATGGAGACTGGTATTACGCTGAGCCATCTAATGCATCGGGTATTGTAAAGACGGGTTGGCTGAAGGACGGTAGCCAATACTATTATCTTGATCCTGCCGTCGACGGCAAAATGCTGCTCGGGCATTTTTCTGTAAATGGGAAAAGCTATTATGCAAAAGGCTCAGGCGCTGTTGCTTGTCGTGAATGGGTAGATGTCCAGGACTCGGTTCAGGATGGTCCGTCTAAGGCTTTTGCTGGTTCTGACTGCTCGTTGTGCGGAACATTGCGCAATGGGAAGTTATTTACTTCAAACGGCGATGGCGAATTGGTCGAAGCGCGCGGTTTCGTGACGCTTGGTGGCTGCATTTTCTATGCTGATCCGACTAATGGCTCCTTGAGCGTCGGCTGGCAGAACGTTAACGGAAAATGGTACTTCTTTGATGAGACCGCTGGCTATGCACGATCTGGCTGGCTGAGCAAGGATGGCTCCTGGTTCTATTTAGATCCATCTACTTACGTTATGAAAACCGGTTGGGTTGCCGTTAACGGATATTGGTATTACTTGAATTCGTCTGGTTATATGCAGACGGGATGGCTCAATTTGGGCGGCACCTGGTATTGGCTTGATGCTAGTGGGGCTATGGCTACTGGCTGGCGCGTTGTGGACGGATCCTGGAATTACTTCATGGCTAACGGCGCGTGGGTGTCAGACTATATGGACGCTAAAGCTCAAAGTTATTCAAGTAATACAAATTGGCTGATACTTGTCGATACGTCGCGTTGTATCACGAGCATCTACACTGGGTCATGGAATAATTGGTCCTTAAACCGTCGATATGTATGTTCGACGGGAAAAGCCAGTACGCCAACTGTGATAGGGGAGTACCAAGTCTACGGAAAGGGATACTCCTTTGGGCATGGATATACTTGCTATTACTACACACAGTTCTACGGTGATTATCTATTCCATTCTTCGCCCTACTACGTCAACAGTAACCGGGTGATGGATCCCACGATGGGCGTTCCATCCTCTGCAGGATGTGTGCGCCTTGAGATCCAGAACGCAAAATGGATTTACGATAACATACCTTATGGAACAAAGGTTGTTACCTATTGATATTGGACAAGTGTCTTTAAAGGTGGGAGAAAGACACTGATTCTTAAGGGACTCTTTTCCAATTGAGGTGCTTTGATTTGGCAAGCGGTTTCATGAGAAGGCAGTCATAAACTGTATGCACTTCCGGTGCGCAGGATTTTAATTCTCTACGAGCTTCCTTTTCAGATTATTTTGAAAAGCCAACCATCTCGCTCCCTCTAGGGGGGCGAGATGTCGGTGTTGGTGTTAAAAATTACGGGAGCACCATTCAATTTGCCGCCATGTATTATCTAAAGGCCGAGCCTTCTCCTGTCTTTTTTGAGCGTAATAAACAACACCTTAAATCTCTAATGATTGCTTTGCTAATCTTGAAAACATGACTTTGGGAGGATTTTTGGAAATAGAAAAGGGAAATGGTACAGGCGTATGCGTACTTCTTTCAGCATATAAACCTGATCTTAAGTTTTTCGCCGCTCAACTTGATTCGATTGATGAACAAACGTTTCCGGTTACGCTTTTGGTCAGAAATGACTGCCCCGAATCGGCCTCTTTAGAGGGGTTTATCCAAGAGCATATAAAGAAAAACGCCTATCGTTATTATCATGGCGATAAAAATCTCGGTTATGTCAAATCGTTCGAGGCACTACTCTCTTTGGCAGAAGGGGATTACGTAGTATTTTGCGATCAAGATGATATTTGGGAGCCTAACAGAGTTCAAGTTTCGCTCAACCATATGCTAGAAGAAGGCTCAATTCTTGATGTTTGCGATAGATCGGTAATCGACGAAAACGGAAACATGCTGGTAGAGAGCTACAGAAAAGCTCATCCAAATTCGCCTGAAGTAAATTGGTGCTCCGGAGAGGATATTACTATTCAGGCTGCAAGTGTATGCTACGGCATTGGTATGGCTCTCATGCTAGATGCGAGTGCTGCTAAGTCGATGATTCCCTTTCCGGAATCCACTGCACATGATTTGTGGTTGACATTGGGCTGCAGCGAACTGGGGAAGTGCAGTTTTACAACGACTCCCTTGGTTAAGTATCGTCGACATGGCGGGAATGAAACTGGATTCCTTGCGGGTGTTGCTTCAAAAGATGATTGGTATTTAACAAGAGTTAAAAACAGGGTTGATACAGCTAAGCAATTTGCCGAAAGATTTCCTGATTCACCGCACCTAAAGGAAATAATGGGGTTCGCCGATGCAAGAGAGCGACGCTCCATAATTGGCTTGCTTAAATATCGACGAGCTTGCCCGTCCATTGCTAAAGCTGAAATCGTTATGCGACTTGTACCGAATTGGCTGTTTCTTTTGATTTTAAACATGATTAAAGAAGCAAAATAGCTTCGTATCCGAATCGCGACTTGTTCAGAAGGGCGCTTATATTTGTGGAAGCCACAGAGAAGACTCTTTCGATTAAACACAATATGTTCTGGAATACCGTTGGCTCGTTGACGAATTTAGGCTGTCAATGGCTAATCACTATATTGGTCGTTCGACTGTCTGATGGATATAGTGCTGCTGGAATTTATTCCCTTGCTATGTCTATTTTCAACATGTTTTCTCAATTGGCCCAATACAGGATGTACACGGTACAAATTGCAGATGTTGAAAGGAAAAACTCTGCTGGTGAATACCTGACTTTTCGTTTCTTTACTACGTTTATGGCGTTTGCAATGTTGGCCGTCTATTCCATTGCGACGTGTCGTATTGATACGGTGCCTGCCGTTCTTTTGTATGCTCTCTATAAAACCGCCGGCTTAGTTATTGATGTCATGCATGCCAATGATCAGGTTGGCCATAGGATGGACTATATTGGGAAATCCCTCATAATGCAGGGCATTGGTTCTCTCCTTTCGTTCATTGTTGTCTTTGGGCTGTTAAATAGCCTCGAAGGTGCATTGTTGCTAATGACGGTAGTGACTATAGGTATCGGTGTTATTTACGATTATCCGAGATCAAATCGAATCTCTGCAATCAAACTTGGAATTACCCAAGCGAAGGTCAGAGCTTTCCTATGTGGCTGTTTGCCCATCGTTCTGGGCGGCATTGCTGCTTCTGCGGCGCCGAATATTCCAAGGCAGTATTTATCTTATACATTCGGAGATTCTGCTCTAGGCATTTATGCATCAGTTGCTGCTCCCGTGGCAATTATCCAAATGGGTGCGACGTATATCTATAATCCTTTATTAGGTTATTTAGTAGAGCGTTACTATTCTAGGGAAAAGTCCTTTTTTACGCTTATAGGTAAAATACTTGCCGGTATTTTATTTGTCGGCGTCATATCAGCAGTTGCGCTTTTCTTTTTCGGCAAATTATTGCTGTCTTTGTTTTATGGCGCTGGAATAGCCAAACATTCTGATCTCCTTCAGCCTATGTTGGCTTGTGCCTTTTTGACTGGCATTGCTTGGTTTGTCAACGATTTGCTGGTTTCTCTTGATAACTACCGAGGGGTATTTGTTGGCAGCATATTGTCCTTAATCAGTGCTGTTGCTGTCATGGCTCCCGCGCAAGTGTTGTTTGGCTTAAATGGCCCTACTGTAACGGCGCTTATATCCAATGCTATTTGCCTTATTTATCAGTCTTTTGTTTTGGGGAAACAGACGCAAGAATGGTTTGGGGAAAAGAGATAGGCCGATGATGTCTAAAGCTCACGCGCTATTAAAGCTTCAAAACACTGAATTGGATATCCTTCAGGTTGTCGCTGCATTCTGCTCTAAGCACGGCATCAGGTGGTGGCTTGATGGCGGAACATGTTTAGGAGCAATGCGTCATAGGGGGTTTATCCCTTGGGATGATGATATAGATATCGGAATGATGCGTTCAGACTATGACCGCTTTTGCTCTTTAGCTGAGGATGGTTTACCGGAAGGATATTCGCTCCATACATCGCGGAATACTATTGGCTATGCTGCGATGTTTGCTAAGGTGTATCGCGATGAAACTCGCTTCGAGAATCAGGAGGCTCGAGAGGCTTCCAGTTCGATGGGTATTTTTGTCGACATCTTTCCATATGACCAGCTCTATACAGATAAACGCCTTCGTGCAAAACAAGTCCGAACTGCATCAATTGCACAGAAAAGAGCTTATTTATATCACTCTTCTTCCATTGTTGTCCCTCATAAAGGGTTCCTTGGACAACTCGAGCAAATTGGTTGTTCTGCTATACACGTAGTGGAACGACTGGTTTCTCGAGGCGCATGCTCTTACCAGGATTTGTTCGACTCCTGTATTGCCGACTCAAATACGGGTGAGGTCTCTGATTATTGTCTGACGTTAAGCTGGCCGAATATGGCGCCAGTGCCTATTTCAGAGATTTTCCCTCTGAGCAGTGCGGTTTTCGAAGGCAGTGAATTCCCCGTTCCTCGTATGACGGATAAATATCTTACAACGATGTATGGCGAATGGAAGAAAATTCCGGAGCCGGAAAATCGACATACCCATCTTCCTCTTCTGCTTGACTTTGGGGATGGTGAAGTCTGGACTGCGCAGAATTAAGGATATGAAATCTTTACCAGATGAGGTTATGTAATGAGTTCTTCTATTTGTATTTTCACCCATCATTATCACCCGCAACTTAGTGGAATTGGTAATTTTGTCGATGGTCTCGCTCATGCCCTAGCTGCCCGCGGCGACAGGGTGGTTATCGTTACTAATGATTCAATGCGCGTAGGAGTCGGTCATTCAGTCGAAAACGGTCTCGAGATAATTCGGCTTCCATGTATTTCATTGCTTGATGGAAGGCTTCCTCTTCCCAAAAAAACCGGCGATTATTACCGGCTCCTGCAAAGCCTTGATGATTATGAGTGGGACGGCGTACTTATCAACACGAGGCTTTTCCCCCTCTCACTCGAAGGGCTGAAGTTTGCTGTGGATCATAACACTAGGGCCGTCGTTCTCGACCATGGTTCAGCGTATCTTTCTTTCAATCAGCCATTCCTTGATTATTTTGTGCGCCGATATGAGGATTGGATTACTGATCGCGTAAAGACGTTTGAACCTGATTTCTATGGGATTTCTTCTAAAAGCGTTGAATGGCTTCAGCATTTTAATATCGGTGCAAAGGGCGTAATATCGAACTCAATCAATGCTTCAATTTATAGGAGCATCTCTTCGGGTAGAGATTTCCGATCAGAATTAGGTGTCCCTCAATCATCTTTAGTTGTGGCTTTTGTTGGGCGGTTTATTCCTGAAAAGGGAATTTATTCAATTATTGAGGCAGCTCGCGCAAAGGATATTACCAAGCGTGATATTTGTTTTGTTCTTGCAGGGGATGGTCCGCTGGCCAATGAAGTCAAGGAAGCCTGTTCGTCGAACTTGTTTTGGCTTGGGAGATGTAGCGCAGAGGACATTTCCTCCTTACTTCAGCAAGCAGATGTGCTTTGTCTTCCAACTCGGTCCGAAGGCTTTTCGACGGTACTTCTTGAGGCTTCAGCTTGCGGAACGCCTGCTGTGGTAACAGATGTGGGAGGCGCGCACGAGCTTATTCCAGATGATAGCTACGGCACGATAATTCAGTCCATGTCATCTGATGAGGTGGTTTCGGCATTATGCAGGCTTTTTGATGATCGAAAGCTGCTTTCTCTACAGTCTCGAAACTCTAGGGCCCTTGTTGAAAATCGATATAGCTGGGACGCCACTGCTATAGATGTCGAGAAGGCGTTTTGTATTTGCTAAGTGATACTTGGCTGGCTTTTACTTAGCTTTTGAGTGAAGTTGGATCTAAGACCCGAATTTGTTATTGTCGACTTATCCTATTCGATTTTGTCTTTAGTTGGAGATGCACGTTTTGAATAATCCTGCAATTAAGAAAAGCGAGTACGCGCTTGCCATCTTTGGGCTGGGACTTCTTTTGTTAGCTGTCGCGACATCATTGCACTATAAGAATTTAAATCTATTCATTCTTGAACTCTTTTGCGATGTCGTTGCTGTTGCGTGCTTATATTTGCAACCGAAATCACAGTCGAGCGGTGATGCTATTCGTCAGATAACCGTTCTCGTCGCGTCCAGTATCCTCAGCAGCTTTCTGCTAGTTTTCATCATATTGGCTGGCGCGAAGACGTTTGGCCCCTTCGGTCTTGGTGCATGGAATATCTCAGGTCTGGTTATATGCTTTCATTTAGTTTTAGCGTTCCAGGGAATTGAGCTTTGCTATGGCCTGATGAAGAGCTTCGTAACCTCGGTTAAGAAAACTGATGCTAAGAAGTGTTTCTTTTATTTGGCGGTTTTTGTTGGCTTTGCTGTTTTAATCGCTTTTATTGGCATTCCGCTCGATAAGTCAAAGACGGTGTTGTTCGCGTCTGCTTTGCCCATTACGGTTTTGATCGGATTGATTGCTATTAATGGGGGCATTTCTTATCTGAAGCCCGAACTGTTCGCTTTCGCATGCATTGTCTCAATTGGTCTATCCGTAATTATTTGCTTTCCCGTTACAAATTTTTTGACATGGGATGATGAGGTCCACTATGGAAATGCAAACAGTTTTTCCTACCTCACAAATGCTGAAATAACAAATTCTGACCGAATGATAGTCGAGCAGTTTTATATGGGGGACGGCTTTAGTTTGGATGCAGCTTTGGGTAAGTACCCAATAGATGAAACAAGAGAGTTTAACCGTGGCTCTGTTGAGCAATTGGTCAGAGAGGCTGATAAAAATGATTTAGCTGAAGGTATCGAACGTTTTAATTGTTTTGATAGTGTGGCTCTTTCTAAAATTGCCTATATTCCTTCATCTATCGGCCTTTGTTTGGGTCGCTTGCTTCATCTCCCATTCTCTATCAAATTTGCATTGGGTAAAATTTTTAATTTGTTTGCGTATGCAGTTATCTGCGGAATCGCAATTCGTATAGCCCCTTGCAGAAAATGTCTTTTCACTTGTATTGCGTTGTTCCCGTCTGCTGTGTTAATGGCAGCCAGTTACTCGTATGATCCCTGTGTGATATCGTTCAGTTTGCTAGGAACAGCTCTTTTGTTGAAGATGCTTATTTCTGAAGAGGATATTTCTGCTAAAACGTTCTTCGCATTTCTACTATCTTTTGCAATCGGGTTTGCAGCTAAAGCGATTTATTTTCCCTTATTTGGACTTGCGCTTTTAATTCCTGCAAATAAATATGTTTCAAGCAAGCAAAGACGTATCTTGATTGGTACTGCTCTATTCGTTTGTGCCATTATGATCCTATCTTTCTTGACGCCATATTTCTCATCTGTCGTAAATAATATTTCTGATGCACGTGGTGGCTCCGAAGTCTCTACGGCTGGTCAAACGACGGGAGTGCTTGCAAATCCAGTTGGAACTATAGCTGTAATCTCGAATTTCGTTTTTGGATCGATGCTGACCCCGGCGTTTCTCAATTCAATATCAACGAATATGGCTTATCTTGGGGACGTGTCTAATCTGTTCCCATGGCTTTCGTATCTCCCCATCATGCTGTTTGAAGCTATTTGCATTATTGATAATGAAAAAGATACTAAAATAAAGCTTAGCCGTTGCGGAATTGTTTGGACTCTATTCCTGGTTCTTGCTACTTGCCACCTAGTTGCTTTGGCTCTATACATCGCTTTTACAGGAGTTGGAAGCCAGACAGTTGCGGGTGTCCAAGCGCGATATCTCATACCTTTGATAATACCTTTTGCCTGTCTATTGCTCAGGTTCCCTATTTACTGCGATGAGGAGGTGAAGGCTAAAGTTACAGCCTTTATGCTCGGGGCTCCATTTGCGCTGCTGTATTTTGTGATGTTCGAGCTTCTGTATATCCGTTTTTTCTAAATTAGCGATATAGGTCATGGTTATAGTAGGAGTGGGCAATTAGTTGGATTCGATTGGATCGAATGGGACGGCGTTGAGGGTTCGCTCAGGACATGCGCCCCGTATTTGAGGCAGAACTGCAAGGGGTCCTTTTCCTGCGGTGATGGATGGGGACTCCATGTGTGCCCTAGTTGAGCAAGCTAAATATCTAAGCTTGAGATGTAACTTCCTAATGGTTAGACAGGATACAGTAAACTTAAGTCTGAGTTAAGCTATGCGTTGGACTGTAAGAGTCGCAAATTCTTTGGGCGTCGCTAAGAGCCAACTGTTTTTGGAATGGATGAATCTCGATTGTCTTTTACTTCAACGACATGTTCAAAAGGACATCTGCGTGTTCTCGTAATAATTCCTGCCTATAACGAACAGGAGTGCATTCTCAATACCGTTGCAGCTATAAAAGCTGCGGGTTATGACTATGTCGTAATCAACGACGGCTCACAAGATACAACGCTTGAGCTTTGTCGAGAGCATGGTATCAACATATTGGATTTGCCGCAGAACCTTGGTATCGGTGGAGCGGTCCAAGCGGGCCATAAATATGCCCAGAGATTTGGCTATGATATCGACATTCAGGTTGACGGCGATGGCCAACATGATCCTTCTTATATTCCTGAGCTTGTAAAGCTGATTGAGAGCGGTGCGAGTTTGGCGATAGGCTCTCGATTTCTGGTTGAGACTGATGGTTTTCAATCAACTTTTATGCGTCGTGTTGGAATCAGGTGGCTTTCATTTTTGCTCGAGTTGCTTACGGGTAAGGTGGTCACCGATCCCACTTCTGGCTTTAGGGCCTGCAATAAAGATGCTATCGACCTGTTCTGCAAGAGTTATCCTGATGACTACCCGGAGCCAGAGTCGATTGCTTTGGCTATGAAGCTTGGTCTTCCCGTTATGGAAGCGCCTGTAAAGATGAATGAGCGCCAAGGTGGACGTTCATCTATCGGGGGCTTCTCTTCCGTCTACTATATGGTCAAGGTTACGTTAGCCATTGTCCTTGTGTGCTGGGTTCATAGGGGAGACAAATAATGAATCTTATTTTGAGGATTGGTGCGGCCCTCTTTTTCGGCGGATTCCTCGTCTATGTTTTACGTCTCGTGTCCAACGGAAAGATGCTTCTTAAGTACTCTTTGCTGTGGATTTTGATGTGTATGGCGGCCTTGATCTGTGATTTATGTCCTCAGATTATTTATAGTTGCTCAACAGCTATTGGGTTTGTCAACCCGGCCAATTTCCTTTTTTTGGGTGCAATCGTGCTGTTGCTTGCAATCTCTCTGTCTCTTAGCGTTGCCGCGAGTCGTCATGTTTTGGCGATCAAAAACCTTACTCATAGGATTGCCCTGCTCGAAAAAGAGCTTGAGAAAAGGTCTGATCATGAATGAGCTCAATACATGGTTTGATTCAGTTCCTTCGGCTATCCCTCATTAGGGCTCCTAAGTTTGTGCACCATTGATCGCGCTCGACTGCTGGTTGTGGATTGTCTAACAAATAGACAATCCCTATGTTGAGTGTCTTATCGTTTTATCTGGTGCAACGTATCAAGCGAGTTGTCTTGCATATTAATTAATTTGGGAACTGCATCTCTGGGTCGACTGCATCTGGATATTCAAAGGTTAATTTGATTTGGCGAGAAGAGAAAAATGATGAAAAATCGACATCTGAGTTTAATCAGCGTGGTTTGTCTAACATCTATTTGTTTCATCTCTCTTTTATGGCCCGCAATCGCATTTTCATTAACTGAAGATTGCGTGGCTGAAGGCACTGATGGCTCTTTGGTTCAATCGGGTCAGGAAGCATTTGGGACATCAGGTAGCGATCGTTTGACTTTGGATTCCGATAATTTCAAAGCATCTATCGATTCGTCGATATATGAATATACTGGCGATGTGATTACTCCTGATGTCTCTGTTTTGACTGCCAGCGGTTCTGTGCTAGCAAGCGGAATCGATTATGAAGTCACGTATTCAGATAATGTTGCCCCTGGCTGCGCCACTATAAGAGTGAATGGGCTAGGGAATTACGCCGGCGTTACCTCTCAACTGTCGTTCCAGATCGTTCGTTCCTCTGATAATAACATCGCTCTTCCTGGTTCTTGGGCCTACCAAAACGGTAAATGGTGGTGGAGATATGAGGCTGGTGGTTGGCCGTCAAACTGTTTTCTGTCCATTAGAGGGGCGGAGTATTATTTTGATTCCGAAGGTTATGCAGCTACTGGCTGGAAATACTTGAACGATGGCTGGCATTTATTTTCTAACTCCTGTGCACATTTGAAGGGATGGGCTGCCACCGGTGGGCGCTGGTTCTACCTTGACGAGACATCGGGTTCAATGAAGACCGGCTGGGTTTTAATTGATGATAGCTGGTACTATTTGGACAGTTCGGGCGCTATGCAGACCGGGTGGTTACTCCTTGGCAATACTTGGTACTGGCTTGAGCCTTCTGGATTAATGGCTACGGGCTTTAGGCTTGTTAACGGCTCTTTGTATCATTTTTCCGAATCCGGTTCTATGAGCTCCGGTTGGTTTATTAACGATGGGGCATGGTATTGCTCCAACGCATCGGGAGAGATTCGTACCGGGTGGTTTTACAATGGTTCTAGCTGGTATTTGCTAGACCCCAATAATAATGGCGCCATGCTGGAAGGATTTCAAACTGTAAATGGCTCCATTTATTATTTGGATCCGGATAGCGGCGGTGCATTAAAGTGCAACACTTGGGTCTTCTCACAAGATGAAAACGTATATTATGCGTGCAGCAGTGGTGCGATTGTGCTTTCGGGCGTCAAGGACGGCGCGGGTGGAATTAAGCTCAGGGATCCCGAGGGAAAGCCTGTCGCTGGCTGGTATTGGTCCTCAGCTGCACAGGTGTGGTTTTACACAGACTCAGATGGGGTTCTGCAGCGCGGTTGGCGATTCATTGACGGTAGGTGGTATCACCTCGACAACGAATCCGGAGCTATGAATACTGGCTGGTTCCTCGATGATGATGGAACGTGGTACTACCTTATGTCTTCTGGACAAATGGTAAATGGCTGGAACAGAATTGGAGACTCCGAGTATTTCTTTAATGCCTCAGGTGCTTGGGTGGAGCCTGAGCACTCCGCGCGCGCCTCCTTGCAGTCCCAGATCGTTAATCGTTGCCATAGCGTTCCTTCTCCTGGGGCGGGACTGTGCTCGGAGTGGGTTAGCCATGTGTTTTACCCCGTGCTGGGGTCATATCCCAACGGCGACGCATGCGACATGTTCTGGAATTGGTGTTACAGCCGAGATATATCTCAGCTTAAAGTCGGAATGATCGTTGCGGTCCCTACGCATACTCATACAAGTGCTGGTGCCCGCTGGGGCCATATTGCTATTTATATCGGAAACGGTATGGTTATGGATAACATCGGTTACATCAGGACAACATCACTTGCTTGGTGGCTGAACTACTACCACACTACCGCTATACCACAGTGGGGCTGGGTTTTAAATACGCCTTTGGAATGATGCGGATTCTGGCCAGCATGCGGAATCAACGCCTGCTTGTGTATCGAATCACAAACGCTTCTTAACTGTATATCATGTATGGAATGCAATTATTCATAGTAAGGGAATCGAGGGTTGACCCTCGATTCCCTTATCTATTAGTCGCATTTGAATAAGGTTAAAATTAGAAGGCGCAGAATTAAGCTAACACTTTATAAATGATAGTAGCGATTTCCGGGTTCTCCCACGCTGAAATTTGGGTTAATGTACGGATCGCCTTCGACATAGTATTTTGCCCAGCGATAATTCATGTATGCGACTTCTTTGTGGAACCGAATCTGCTTTTCCGTATTGTTTTCAACGCCTCTAGAAATCGACTCGTAGTGATAGAGCTCGACTTCGGGCGTGTATACGATCAGGTCGTTAATCTCGCGTAGCTTTAAGCAAAAGTCAACATCATTAAATGCAACTTGAAGCTCTTCGGTGAAACCTCCGACTTTCTCATATTCGCTACGCTTGGTCATTATGCAAGCTGCAGTGACAGCGCTGAAGTCTTGTTGCGCATCGTTGAGTGCAAAGTAGCCCCAATTATTCCTTGGCATGCTCTGGCAAAGATGTCCCGCCACGCCGCCAGTGACGCATAGGCCCGCGTGCTGAATGGTGTTGTCGGGATAGTAGAGTTTTGCACCGACTGCGCCAACATCCTCACGTGCGCAGATGCCAAGCATGGTCTCGATCCAATTGGGCGTAATTACCTCAGTATCGTTATTCAATAGCAAGAGATAGTCGCCCTTGGCGTGAGCAACGCCAAAGTTCATGAGCTTGGAGAAATTGAATTCGTGTTCCCAAGTTACAAGACGAACGATGTCAGGATATTTTGCTTGCAACTTATCGTAATAATCGAACGTCACCTTTTCTGTGCTGTTGTTTTCGATTATGACGAGCTCGTAATTGTCGTACGTTGATTTCTCAACAATTGATGTAATGCAGTTGTTCAGAATGTCGGCGTGGTCTTTAGTCGGGATGATAATTGACACGAGTGGGTGGGAATCTGGCACAGCGTAGGTTACTTTATATGTAAAGGGACGACGCGCTTGTTCGACCTTCGCATTGAGCCCAAGCCTGTCCAAATGACTCTGGACCGCTTTGATACCTGCGATAGTGGCATACGGCTTGCTATCGGCATTTGCTGCGGTGGAGGTCTCGCTTAGGCGCCAGTGGTATAGAACCTTCGCAACATGATGAACTTTCCTTGCCTTTTCCACGGCGCGGAGAGTCAGATTATGATCCTGTGCTCCATCGAACTCTTTTGTGTTCGGCTCTAGAGTGTCTAGCAGGGACTTACGGATGGTAAGCATGTGGCAGATATAGTTATTGTTTCTGAGCAGATCGATATTGAAATCCGGCTTAAAGAACGGCTGCGCTAACTTTCCATCGGGCATGAGTTTATCTTCATCACAATAAAGAAGATCGACGCCATTATTGTTTTCAATTGCCTCGGCATATGAGAACAACAAGTCCGGTTCAAGAATGTCGTCATGGTCAAAGAAGCTAACGAAATCGCCCGAAGCTACGGCAACGCCTGCGTTTGTGTTTTCGGAAATACCCTTATTTTCGGTAAGATTAATTGACTTAATTCTGTTGTCGCGGGCTGTTTCCTGCTCAACGCGAGCCTTTAGTTCCTGATTGTCAGGGCTTGCATTAACTAGGAGGAGCTCCCAGTTTGCATAAGACTGGTTTTTTACGGATTCGACCATATCGTTAAAAAACGAAATGGGCGTGTTGTAAAGAGGGACAATGATGCTGAATTTCGGAGCGCTATTGAAGACGATTTTTCTCTGCTTCTCCAGTGCGCCAATGGTTGCCTTATGCTCTGTAAACCATTCGGGGTATTCAGGGTCAAACTGCGCATGGGTAAAGAGGAAGTTGGTCTCCTCAAGAAGCAAGCCTAATTTATCAGGCGTTAAGCAGTCAAATGCACTGAATGAAGGGTGATTTTGATCGCCAATTATAAAGTAGTAACGATCAAACGCCTTTGGCATGCGGATCGAGAGCTGTGTTTCAAGTTGTTTTTTCTCGGATGTAAATCCAACACTCGTTACATTTGAGCCGAAGTTGACTATGCTCAGCTCAACCTCATTGAGGAACCGATCGAGGCAGCGAAGTTTGATTTGCGAGTCGTTGCGGTACGGTGTTCTAACCGTGCACCTCAGGATATACTCGTTTGAATCTTCGATGCACTGCCAAAAATCAATCGTCGCCATCTCAAACTCTGAAACGTCATCGTAATTTCTGAGTTTGCTGCACATGTCAGGTTTAATTTTGTAGTTAAGACGCGACTCCCATTTGATGTTCTTGCAATTGAGCGAAAGGGAGTCGCTGCTCAGGTTACGACCGTCTTTGCCGATTTCGCTAAACTCAACTTTAATGGATCGGGTGTCGGGGTCGGGGATTACAAGAACGTATGAGTCTGATTCGCCGTTATTGTCCTTGAATTTTAGAAGAGACAAAGGTAAACGGCGGTCGTCAACCGTTGCCGCTTGAGCTTTTATGCTGGAGCCTTCATGGATGCCTTCTATTTTAAGCTGCTGGTAGATTTTCCAGTTTCCTCTGCATACTCCGGTTGTTTCGACTCGCATTGTTTGCCTTTCGTTTGTTGGACACTGCTCATTGTACTTATTCATTTCCTACCTCGCGATAAATGCAGAAAGAGTTACGTGTTTCTACTGTCCGTTTTAAAGAGAATGAGGAGGAAGCCGCTGCTGGCGCATATAATTTTAATAAATATGTTTGTCTAATCGTTGTTTGCAATTAGCAGCTTTTGCCTAACGATTGTCAACTGAGAGGAATTCTATGAAAGGCATCATCCTCGCCGGCGGGTCCGGCACGCGCCTGTACCCGCTCACGCTCGTGACCTCCAAGCAGCTGCTGCCGGTCTACGACAAGCCCATGATCTACTACCCGCTGTCCACCCTCATGCTGGCGGGCATCCGGGACATCCTGGTCATCTCCACGCCGACCGACCTCCCCAACTTCGAGCGCCTGCTCGGGGACGGCTCGCGCTACGGCGTGAACCTCTCCTACGCCGAGCAGCCGAGCCCCGACGGCCTGGCGCAGGCCTTCACCATCGGCGAGGAATTCATCGACGGCGAGCCGTGCGCCCTCGTGCTCGGCGACAACATCTTCTACGGCAACGGCCTGTCGCGCCACCTGACGCGCGCCGTCCAGAACGCCGAGTCGGGGAGGGCCACGGTCTTCGGCTACCACGTGGACGACCCCGAGCGCTTCGGCGTCGTTGAGTTCGACGGCGAGGGCAGGGCCGTGTCCATCGAGGAGAAGCCCGCGGAGCCCAAGAGCTCCTACGCCGTCACCGGCCTGTACTTCTACCCGGGCGACGTGGCCGCCAAGGCGCACGAGGTGAGGCCCTCCGCGCGCGGCGAGCTGGAGATCACCACGCTCAACCAGATGTACCTGGAGGAGGGGACGCTGTCCGTCGTGACCCTCGGCCGCGGCTACGCGTGGCTGGACACCGGCACCATGGAGAGCCTGCACGAGGCCGCGGAGTTCGTCCGCGCCGTGGAGCACTCCCAGGACCTGCCCGTGTCCGTCCCCGAGGAGATCGCCTGGGAGAACGGCTGGATCACGACCGCCGAGCTCGAGGAGGCGGCCAAGGCCTACGGCAAGTCGGTCTACGGGCAGCACCTGAAGAAGGTCGCCGCCGGCGAGATCGTCAACAGCCCGCGCGAGTACTAGCGCAAGCTTGTTTTCTTTCAGGGGCCACCGTTTATCTGGTGGCCCCTTTCGTTATGATTACGTTGACCATAAAGACAATATGATTGGGAGTGGATGTGTTAAGCGTCTACTTTGGCGATATGCCAGAAGCGATTTACAACACAGCGACATATTTCAAAAACTCTTACCGGTCTTCTTGGATTACGGATCCCTATGCAGTCTCGATAATTAAAGATGTCGATCGATCGGTTGTTGTCTCCGAAAACGTCATCGAAAGCCCTGTGCTTGGATCCATCTCCCCACTCCAGCTTTCTGGTGGCGTGAAAACGCTGCTGCTTATGAGATTTGATCGTAAGCATATTTTTAACGCTTCTACTTGTGGTGACAACTGTGCCAAGTGGATTCTCGACATGGCGAAAGACCGCAAGCTCGTTGTGAATCTCTATCATGTGATGGACTTTGGTCGCGAGGATTTTAAAATCAAAGTCGTGAACAGCGGCCGAATCGTTCATAACATGGCCGAATTGATTCACGAGTCGATTCCGTATCTGTAGGTGCTGCTTATGAACGGTTCGCATCTCGTTAAGATTTCCCGCCGTAGGGGAACCAAGTACACATTTACCATCAAGCGGAACATCACTATTGTGCGTGGCGATAGCGGCACGGGTAAGACGACGCTGTTTGACATGGTCGCAGACTACATGCGAACGGGCGAGCAGTCGGGCGTTTCCTTGCAATGCGATTGTCCCTGTGTCGCCCTGACCGATTATGATTGGCGAAACCAGCTTTCGTCCGTTCATGACTCGATTGTATTTGTCGATGAGGGCTTAAAAGAGATCCATTCTGATGAGTTTGCCCATCATGTGCTGTATTCCTCGAATTATTTCGTGCTGATCTCAAGGGCTGATTTCCCCAATCTTCCGTATAGCGTGGATGAGATTTACAAGATTAAGACGAGCGGAAAATACCATTCTTTCGTCCCTGTTTATCAAGATCGCGGGAATCATCGTTATGCTATTTCCCGGTCGGCGCCAAAACAGGACTTTTCTATCCTTCTATGCGAGGACAGTAAGTCTGGTTTCCAGTTCTTTGAACGGCATTTCGCTGACAGTGAGCTTACCTGCGCTTCGGCCATGACGAACAGCGCGATTTTGGGCTGGTTGGATCAGCATTTCGACGATCGCGTGTTTGTTGTCGCGGACGGAGCGGCATTTGGGTGCCATGCGGACCGCGTCCTTAAGCTGCAAGACATTCATCGCGATACTGTTACGGTTTGTCTTCCCGAGTCATTCGAGTGGCTTCTGCTGAGCTCTGGCGTAATTTCAAGGTTAGATGTTAAGGCGGTTTTGGAAACCCCAGAAGCCTTTGTAAACAGTGAGAAGTTTAAAAGCTGGGAAGACTTCTTCTATAAGTACTTACGCGATAAAACTGGGAATTCGGTCTTCCGGTACGACAAAGACTGCATTCCGGAGGCGTTTTGTAGGGGAAGTAATTCTGCGAAGGTCATGTCTCTTATCGCATGCCGAAATGTCCGATAGTTTTGTTGAATAGTGCCGCGGCGTCACTTCCTGCGGCATACTAAAGAAGCTGTACATGCTTCAGATTGGATTTTCATGTCTGAGATTTTCGAACCCAAGAATATCATCGTCACGGGCGGCTGCGGCTTCATCGGCAGCAACTTCGTGCACTACGTCGTGAACAACCACCCCGGGGTGCACGTCACCGTCCTGGACAAGCTGACCTACGCCGGCAACCCCGAGAACATCGCGGGCCTGCCCTCCGACCGCGTGGAGCTCGTCGTGGGCGACATCTGCGACGCGGAGCTCCTGGACCGCATCGTCCCGGGCCACGACGCCATCGTGCACTACGCCGCCGAGTCCCACAACGACAACTCCATCGCCGACCCCGAGCCCTTCCTGCGCACCAACGTCGAGGGCACCTTCCGCCTCCTGGAGGCCGTCCGCAAGTACGGCGTCCGCTACCACCACGTCTCCACCGACGAGGTCTACGGTGACCTGGCGCTCGACGACCCCGCCAAGTTCACTGAGGAGACGCCCTATAAGCCGTCCTCTCCGTACAGCTCGACCAAGGCTTCCTCCGACATGCTCGTCCGAGCGTGGACCCGCACCTACGGGCTTCGCACCACGATCTCCAACTGCTCCAACAACTACGGCCCCTACCAGCACGTGGAGAAGTTCATCCCCAGGCAGATCACCAACATCGTCGACGGCGTGCGCCCCAAGCTCTACGGCCGCGGCGAGAACGTCCGCGACTGGATCCACACCGAGGACCACTCCAGCGCCGTCTGGGACATCCTCACGAAGGGGCGCATGGGGGAGACCTACCTCATCGGAGCCGACGGGGAGAGGAACAACATCACCGTGCTGCGCATGATCCTCGAGGCCATGGGAAAGGACCCCGAGGACTTCGACTGGGTCGCCGACCGCCCCGGCCACGACCGCCGCTACGCCATCGACTCCACCAAGCTCCAGCGCGAGCTGGGCTGGAGGCCGGCGCACACCGACTTCGCCGAGGGGCTCAAGCAGACCATCGACTGGTACGTGGCTAACGAGTCCTGGTGGCGCCCGGCCAAGGAGGCCACCGAGGCGCGCTACCGCGCACAGGGCCAGTAGACCGCATCCCGGCGAACCGCACCGCGGGGCGCCCGCGCGGGGCCGCAGGGCATGGGGATGATCCTGCGTCCCCGCGCGGGCGCCCCCGGTTTCCCAACCTCTTCGATAGGAGCTTTTCCCACATGGCTGACATCGCTTTCGAGAAGGACCTCTCCGTCGCCGAGACCGGCATAGAGGGCCTCAAGGTCGTCGACCTCGCCGTCCACGGCGACTCGCGCGGCTGGTTCAAGGAGAACTGGCAGCGCGCCAAGATGACCGCCCTGGGCATCCCGGACCTCAGGGTCGTCCAGAACAACATCTCCTACAACGACAGCCGCGGCGTCACGCGCGGCATCCACGCCGAGCCCTGGGACAAGTTCATCTCCGTCGCGCGCGGCTCTGTCTTCGGCGCCTGGGTCGACCTGCGCGAGGGCAGCGCCACCTACGGGAAGGTGTTCACCTGCACGCTCGACCCGTCGAAGGCCATCTACGTCCCGCGCGGCGTGGGCAACTCCTTCCAGGCCCTGGAGGACGGCACCGCCTACACCTACCTGGTGGACGCCCACTGGTCGCTCGAGCTGAAGAGGACCTACACCTTCGTGAACCTCGCCGACCCCGAGCTCGCCATCGAGTGGCCGATCCCGCTGGATGAGGCCACCGTCTCCGAGGCGGACCTCAACCACCCGATGCTCAAGGACGTCGTCCCCATGGCGCCGAAGCGCACCCTCGTCACCGGCTGCAACGGCCAGCTGGGCCGCGCGGTGCGCGCGCTCGCCGAGGAGCGCGGCGTCGCCAAGGACTTCGACTTCTGCGACATCGACACCTTCGACATGTCCGACCCGGACGCCTATTCGCAGTACGACTGGTCGCTCTACGGCGCCGTCATCAACTGCGGCGCCTACACGGCGGTCGACAGGGCCGAGACCCCCGAGGGCCGCGTGACCGCCTGGAAGGCCAACGCGACCGGCCCGGCCCTGCTCGCCCGCACCTGCGCCGGGCACGGCATCACCCTCGTCCACGTCTCCTCCGACTACGTCTTCGACGGCACGGCCGAGGTGCATACCGAGGAGGAGCCCCTCAGCCCGCTGTCCGTCTACGGCCAGACCAAGGCCGCCGGCGACATCGCCGTGGCCGGGTGCCCGCGCCACTACATCATGCGCTCCAGCTGGGTCATCGGCGAGGGCCGCAACTTCGTCAAGACGATGAAGGGCCTGTCCGACCGCGTCGCCGACCCCGAGGACGGGCTCGAGCAGGTCACGGTCGTTGACGACCAGCTGGGCCGCCTGACCTTCACGCGCGACATGGCCGAGGCCATCTTCCACGTGCTGGGGACGCACGCCCCCTACGGCACCTACGACTGCACCGGCTCCGGCACCGTCAAGTCCTGGGCCGATATCGCCCGCGCCGTCTTCGAGGCCGCCAACGGCAACGGGGACAGGGTCGTGCCGGTATCGACCGCCGACTACTACGCGAGCGCCGAGGGCCCCGTCGCCCCGCGCCCGGTCCACTCCGCGCTCGACCTGTCCAAGCTCGAGGCTGCCGGCTTCCACATGCCCGACTGGGAGGAAGAGCTGGGGGAGTACATCAAGACGCTCTAGCCGCTATTAACTTTTCGAGAGTAAAAGCCGCCGTTCTTTAACGGCGGCTTTTCTTGTTGGTGGCTATCTGCGCAGTGGTGCCAATAGTATTTTGCGGAAGATCTACCTCTCGCTTGGCATGGAAGTAGGGTGGCCGGGCTGGTCGTCGTAGGTGTATTTGCTGTACACGTTGACCTCCCACTGCTTTTTTTCGACCTTTGCTACAGAATCAAGGATGAAGCCGGTCGCAAGGCTCAGGCCGCACAGGAACATAAACGAGGCGGCGAGCACAGCGGTGGGGAAGCGCGGGACGAGGCCGGTCTGGAAATATTCGACAACGATGGGCATGCCCAGGGCGAGGCCGAATACCGCGAACAGAAGCGCAACGAGGCTGAAGAACTTCAGCGGGCGGTAGTCCTTGAACAGCGTGCCGATCATCGCAACGACTTTAATGCCGTCGCTCACGGTGTTGAGTTTGGACTCGGAACCCTCGGGACGGTCGCGGTACTCGATGGGCACATCTTTGATGCGCCAGCGGTGGTCGACGGCGTGGATCGAGAGCTCGGTTTCGATCTGAAAGCCCTCGGAAAGCACTGGGAAGGTTTTAACGAACGGGCGGCTCATGGCGCGGTAGCCTGTCATGACGTCATCGAAGCTGTAGCCATAGATCCACTTGATCATGGCGCGGACCAGATTATTGCCAAAGCCGTGGAAGGCACGCTTGTTCTCCTCGGCGTAGGTGCCGTTGGAAAGGCGATCGCCTACGGTCATGTCGGCCGTGCCGTTAAGGATGGGCTCGCAGAGGGCCTTGGCCGCCTCGGCGGGGTAGGTGTCGTCTCCGTCGACCATCAGGTAGCAATCGGCGTCGATATCGCGAAACATCTGGCGGCACACGTTGCCCTTTCCCTGACGGGGCTCAAAGCGGACTGTGGCGCCGTGCTCGGTGGCAATGCGTGAGGTATCGTCCGACGAGTTGTTGTCATAGACATAGACCGTCGCCTGCGGAAGCTCGCGGTGAAAGTCGTCGATGACTTTGCCGATCGTGAGCGCTTCGTTGTAGCAAGGGATGATGACGGCGATGGATTCAGAATTCACTTAATGCTCCTTATACATTCAATCCTAGAAAGTATAGCCGTTTGGGCCTGGCATCCTAAGATGTGGGTTAGTTCTCCAGTTTTGTTGCGCGAATCGTTTGCATGGCCGTCGGGTCTATACTGTTCGTTTGTCAACGATTACGAGTAAAGGAGTTGCATCCGTGTCGGATCAGACAAAGCAACAAGAAACTCGCAGTCTGCCTGCGACGTTTGCTAAGAACGAATTTGAGAAGGACGCGTTTATCCTTCGTCAGCTGGTTACCAAGGATTTTAAGATCAAGTATCGCCGTAGCGTTCTGGGCGTCGCATGGTCGGTGCTCAACCCGCTGCTGATGATGATCGTCATGGCCATCGTGTTCTCGACGATTTTTGGCCAGGGCCGCAATGGCTCAATGACGCCCGAGATGTACCCGCTGTACTTGATCGTGGGTAACATCACCTTTGCCGTCATGTCTGAGTCTACTAACCAGGCCCTGACGTCGATCGTGGGCGCTGCCCCTCTGCTCAAGAAGGTTAAGGTGCACCGCTGGGTTTTCCCGGTGCAGAAGGTGCTATTCTCGCTGGTCAACTTTGCCTTCTCGCTGGTCGCCGTCGCCATCGTCATGCTGTGGTTCCGCGTTATGCCTTCTTGGCACCTGATTCTGTTGCCGGTTTGCCTGCTGCTGCTTATGTGCTTCTGCATGGGCCTGGGCATGATGCTCTCTGCCCTTACGGTCTTCTTCCGCGACGTTATGCATCTGTGGAGCGTCGTCATTACGGCGTGGACTTACATTACGCCCATCTTCTGGACGACTGACTATATTGCGCAAATGCCGCATCTCGTGCGTATCTTGATGTATGCGAACCCCATGTTCAACTACCTGCAGTTTATGCGCGATATCTTCCTGTTCCAGACTACGCCCTCGCTTATGACGTTTGGTATGTGCGTCGCTTGGGCGGTTCTTGCGCTTATTATTGGCTATACCGTGTTCCATAAGTCCGAGCGCAAATTTATCCTCTACATCTAAGGAGTGCTGTGATGACTGAATCTGTTGTTGATTACAGCGAGCAGCCTCTGGCTGTCGAGGTCGACGACGTCACCATGATCTTTAACATGGCGTCCGAGTCGCTGACCAACCTCAAGGAGTACTTCATTAAGCTTGCCAAGCACGAGCTGTTCTTTGAGGAGTTTAGGGCGCTTAAGCACATCTCGTTTGATATTCATCGCGGCGAGGTTGTGGGTCTGGTCGGCACCAATGGCTCCGGCAAGTCTACGATGCTCAAGATTATCGCTGGCGTTCTTGAGCCTAGCGAGGGCAGCGTTAAGGTGCACGGTAACATCGCGCCGCTGATTGAGCTTGGCGCCGGCTTTGACCCCGAGCTGACCGCCCGCGAGAACATCTATCTGAACGGCGCCCTGCTCGGCTATACCAAGGAGTTCATCGACGCCAACTTTGACGGCATTATCGAGTTCGCTGAGCTGCAGAACTTTGTCGATATGCCGCTTAAGAACTTCTCTTCGGGCATGGTGGCGCGTATCGCCTTTGCAATCGCGACGATTACCGAGCCCGATATTCTGATCGTTGACGAGACGCTGTCCGTCGGTGATGTGTTCTTCCAGCAAAAGTGTGAGGCCCGCATCCAGCACTTTATCCAGAGCGGCGACGTGACGGTTCTGTTCGTTTCGCACTCTATGGAGCAGGTTGAGCGCATCTGCCAGCGTGCCGTTTGGATTGAGAAGGGTGACCTTCGCATGGACGGTCCGGTCGATGAGGTCTGCAAGGCGTACCGCGAGCAGTTCAACTAGGTTATAATTACTTGCGCCTGACAGGCTTGTGCTTGCTTGGGCGTGCGGTTATTTGCTCCATTAGCTCAGTTGGATAGAGCAGGGGACTTCTAATCCCAAGGTCGACGGTTCGAATCCGCCATGGAGCACCATCGTTTATTAAGCCCAGACCGCTTGGTGGTCTGGGCTTTTTTCATCTTGTGTGTTGCTGGAGCCGAGCGCGAGCAAGCCGCTGCTGTTTGTTGGGGTTGGCATTTTACTTTTCGAGATGCTCTTTCAGCAGCTCCAACGCGTGGGCGTAGCCCTTCAGGCCCTCTCCGGTGATGGTGGCGAAGCAGGCCAGACGGGCGTAGCTCACCTGGCGGAAGTCTTCGCGGGTCTCGACTGCGCTAATGTGGACCTCCACAGCCGGGATGGCGACGGCTTTGAGCGCGTCCAGGATGGCCACGCTTGTGTGCGTGTAGGCGGCCGGGTTGATGACGATGCCGTCGACCTTTCCGTAAGCCTCCTGGATCTTGTCGACGATGCTGCCCTCGTGGTTAGACTGGAAGACCTCGACCTCGTCGAAGCCCTGTGCGGCACCCGCTTCCTGGCAGATCTGCACTAAGCGATCGTAGTTGTCGCTGCCGTAGATGCCTGGCTCGCGAATGCCGAGCATGTTGAGGTTGGGGCCGTTAATGACGAGTGCTTTCATGGTTGCTTCCTTTGCAGTTGAAAAACCACCACAAAGGTGCCTGCCCCCTTTGTGGTGGTTTTGGTTAGAGAGCGGGTGGGAGGGTGTCGAGGAGGGCATGGGCGGTGTTGGCGGCGCAGTCGCGTGAGTCGATGATGTAGTCGGCCCAGGCGCGGTAGCGCGGCATACGCTGCTCGGCCAGCTTGTCGATGCCGTCGCGCGCGGTGATGGGGCGGCCCTTGTGGGCGAGCTCGTCGAGCTTGCGGTTGAGCATCACGATTTGGCTGTTTTGGTGCAGCAGAGGGTAGTTCTCGTCGCGCGTAACCACGCCGCCGCCGGTGGAGAGCACCAAGCCGCTGCGCTTGGAGATGTCGGCCAGCGCTGCCGTCTCCTGCTCGCGGAAGGCCGCCTCGCCGCACTTGATGATAAAGTCGGCGCAGGGCATGCCCAGGCGCTCCTCGAGGGCGCGATCGAGATCGATGTGCTCGCGGCCCGTGAGCTGGGCGATCTGCTCGCCCACGCGGGTCTTGCCCGAGCCCGGCATGCCGATCAGCGCGATGTTCTGTTCGCGGCGTGACAGGCGCTCCGTTATGTCCAGGATCCTCTCGCGCGGGGTGGCTTTGCCGGTATAGCGCTCGACAGCTTGTGCCGCCTGGGCAACAAGCATAAGCAGGCCGCCGATGCAGGGGATGTCGCGGCGCTCGGCCTCGAGCATGAGTCCCGTGCGAGCGGGGTTGTAGACAATGTC
>CAJLPX010000019.1 GCA_905208635.1 uncultured Collinsella sp.
TTATTCCACCGTTCCGTAGACGGCGCCCCAGCCGTGGGCGGCCAAGGCGGAGTTGAGCTGGTCGCAAAGTGACTGGCGATCGTAATAGCCGGGCGGTAGCAGGTTGACGATTTCCATGAGATCGGGCGCCAGGTCCAAGATTTCGGCCTGTACGATCAAATCGAGGCGGTCGATGGCGTGGCGGTCGTAAAACAGTCCGTCGACCAGGCGCTGCAGGTCGCCGAATTCCTCGGCCTGGAACGATCCGTACTCCATAGTGCCTCCTTGGGCGCTCCGCGCCGGCATGTGCGGCGATTCGTAATTTATTGCGATGGACTTAATCTATCACGGCTTCATACCGTTGCGACGGTGGCGGTCTATACTTAGACGAACTGCAACGTACCGCTTCGCGAAAGGTCGCACCCATGCAGACGATCTACCAGAAGATGGAAACCACCGAACTCGATGCCGCCATCGAGGCGCTCAAAGCCGAGGTCGCCGAGGTCAAGGCCAAGGGCCTGGCGCTCGATATGGCCCGCGGCAAGCCGTCGCCCGCCCAGGTGGACATCTCGCGCCCCATGCTCGATATCCTCAATGCCGACGCCGATTTGCACGATGGCAACGTCGACTGCTCCAACTACGGTTGCTTCGAGGGTATTCCCTCGGCACGCAAGTTGGCAGGGGAGTTCCTGGGCTGCCCCGCCGAGCAGACGCTCGTGCTGGGTTCGTCGAGCCTGCTGATCGAGCATGACATCGCCGGCATGTTCTGGCGTTGCGGCTCGTGCGGCAGCGAGCCTTGGGAGGCTTACGAGGCCGCGCACGACGGCAAGAAGGTCAAATTCCTGTGCCCGGTTCCCGGTTACGATCGCCACTTTGGCATTACCGCCGACTTGGGTATCGAGAACGTTCCCGTCGCGATGACCGGCAACGGCCCCGACATGGACGAGATCGAGCGCCTGGTTGCCGCCGACGATTCCATCAAGGGTATCTGGTGCGTGCCCAAGTATTCCAACCCCACGGGCATCACCTTTAGCGATGACACCGTGCGCCGCCTGGTCGAGATGCCCACGGCCGCGCCCGATTTCCGCATCTTCTGGGACAACGCCTACTGCGTGCACGACCTGTACGACGAGACCGACGAGCTCGCAAACATCTTTGACCTCGCTCGCGCGGCGGGCACCGAGGACCGCGTTGTGGCCTTTGCCTCGACGTCCAAGATCACCTTCCCGGGCGCCGGCATCGGCTTTATCGGCGCGAGCCCCGCGGTCATCGCCGAGTTCTCCAAGCGCCTGAAGGCCGGCCTCATCAGCGCCGACAAGCTCAACCAGCTGCGTCACGTGCGCTTCCTTCCCACCATCGAGGCGGTCAAGGAGCACATGAAAAAGCATGCCGAGTTCCTGCGCCCGCGCTTTGAGTCCGTCGAGCGCAAGCTCACCGAGGGCTTGGGCGACACGGGCTGTGCCACCTGGACGCATCCCCGCGGCGGCTACTTTGTGAGCTTCGATGGTCCCGAGGGCTCGGCCCAGAAGGTCGCCGCGCTTTGCGCCGACCTGGGCGTCAAGCTCACGCCGGCAGGTGCCACCTGGCCTTATGGCAAGGATCCGCGCGACACCAACATCCGCATCGCGCCGAGCTATCCCACGGTCGAGGACCTGGAGGCCGCGCTCGATGTGCTGGTGCTGGCCGTCAAGCTCGTCGCTGCCGAGCTTGCGCGTGCCGAGCGCGCCTAGCGAGTATGGCCCCGCAAGTCCGGCCCAGTACTATCCGCACTTTCGATACGTAAAGGAGCGTATACATGGATTTGGGTATTTCCACCAACCCCACGCCAGAGCTCTACACCATTAAGGTGACCGGTGAGATCGATATCTCTAACGCCGATAGCCTGCGCAATGCCATCGACCTGGCGCTCGAGCAGCCCACCGAGGCCGTTGAGCTCGATTTTGCCCAGGTGAGCTACATCGATTCGACGGGCATTGGCGTGCTCGTGGGCGCCGCGCACCACGCGGCCGACCACGGCAAGCGCTTTAGCTGCGTCAACGTGCAGCCCCCGGTGATGCGCGTGGTTCAGCTGTTGGGCGTCGACCAGGAGATTTCGATCACCGCTGCATAATCTTTGCCCCCAAAAGGGCGTGCCGTTTGGCATATGTTTGTGATGCGCTCGGACGTTTTGGCGTCCGGGCGCTATACTTGACCGAATGAATAGACGAGTTCCGGCCGAATGGCGCGGTGCGGGCTCGACTCACATCGAGCCTTGGAGGTATGTGTGTTTGGTATTGGAGAGGGTGAGCTCGCGATCATCGTGGTCTTCGGCTTTTTGCTGTTTGGCCCGGATAAGCTCCCGCAGATGGGCCGCACGATCGGCCGTGCCATCCGTCAGTTCCGCGAGACGCAGGAAAAGATGACGGCCGTTGTTCAGTCCGAGATTATCGATCCGGTGAGCGAGGCCGCGTCGGCCCCGGTCAAGCCCAAGAAGACTGCTGCGACCGACGACGATTCCGATGCGGACGAGGATGCCGCCGAGACGGCAGCGCCCGCCAAGAAGGAGACCTTTGCCGAGCGTCGCGCCCGTCTTGCTGCCGAGAAGGCCGCAAGCGAGGGTGCTGCTGAGGGCGAAGGCGCTGTTGATGAGGCCGAGGGTACAGAGCCTGCTACTGCCGTCGAGCCCGAGCCTGCTGCAGAGCCCGAGCCCGAGCCGGCAGAGCCCACGACGGCTGACCTCTACGCCCGTCGTCCCCGCAAGAGCAAGGCCGTCGTCGACCAGCTCGCTCGTGAGCTCGAGGCCGAGGACGAAGCCGCTGCCGAAGCCGCCGCCGATGCCTCGAAGGGAGGCGATGAGTAATGCCTATCGGACCTGCGCGAATGCCGCTTTTCGATCACCTAGGAGAACTCCGTCGCCGCCTGACCATCGTGGTCGTGTCGGTGTTTGCCGCCGCTATCGTGCTGTATTTCGCCACGCCTGTAGTGCTCGACATCCTGGAAGACCCCATCCGCTCGTTTGTGCCGGACGGTAAGTTCTACATCACCACCACACTCGGCGGCTTTGGCCTGCGCTTCTCGCTGGCCATCAAGATGGCCGTGGTCATGTGCACGCCCATGATCATCTGGCAGATTCTGGCATTTTTCCTGCCGGCACTGCGTCCCAACGAGCGCAAATGGGTCGTGCCCACGGTGCTCGCCTCGACGGTGCTGTTCTTCCTGGGTGCCATCTTCTGCTACTTCATCATTATCCCGGCAGGCTTTGAGTGGCTCATCGGCGAGACCTCGGCCGTCGCCACGGCGCTGCCCGATCTGGAGAACTACGTCAACATGGAGCTGCTCTTTATGATCGGCTTTGGTGTGGCGTTTGAGCTGCCGCTCATCATCTTCTACCTGTCCGTCTTCCACATCGTGTCCTACGCTGCTTTCCGCAGTGCCTGGCGTTATGTATACGTTGGCCTGCTTGTGGGCTCGGCTGTGATTACGCCCGACGGCTCGCCCGTTACGCTGGGCCTCATGTATGGCGCCCTGCTCTCGCTCTACGAGATTTCGCTCGCCATCGCCCGCGTGGTCATTACCGCGCGCGAGGGCAAGGAGGGCTTGTTTGTGAGCCGTCTGGACCTGTTCTCGGACGATGAGGACGACGAGGAGTAAATCGGTATGCACGAGGTTGGCATTGTCAACGGCATACTCGATACAGTGATTCGCGCGGCGCGTGGGGCGGGGGCCTCGCGCGCCGTTTTGGTAACGCTGCGTATCGGGGATATGACCGAAGTTGTGCGCGAGGCGCTTGACTTTGCATGGGAGACGTTTCGCGACGAGGACCCGCTCACGCGCGGCTGCGAGCTTGCCGTGGAGGAAGTCCATCCACAAAGCGAGTGCCTGGACTGCGGCGAGGTCTTCGACCACGACCGCTTTCATTGTCGCTGTCCCCAGTGTGGTGGTTCCAACGTGCGCCTGCTGCACGGCCGCGAGCTCGATATCGCGAGTATCGAAATCGAAACCCCCGACGATTAGCCCGCTAGCCATCTGGTGATGGGGTATAAAGGGGCCAAAGTAAGGAGTGCCGAGTATGGCTGAGAAAACGATTGATATCGCGTCGCCGATCCTGTCGCGCAACGAGCGCCTGGCAGATCAGCTGCGTCAGCGATTTAATGAGGCAGGCACCTATGTGATCAATGTGCTGTCGAGCCCCGGTTCGGGCAAGACCACCACGATTCTGGGCACCAACGAGCGCCTGCGTGACAAAGCCGGCCTGCGCTGTGCCGTCATCGAGGGCGATATCGCCTCGGATGTCGACGCCATCACCATGAAGGAAGCCGGCATGCCCGCCATCCAGATCAACACGGGTGGCCTGTGCCACCTCGAGGGCAACATGATCATGGAGGCTGTCGATGCCTTCGACCAGGCTGTGGGTCTGGAGAACATCGACGTCATCTTTATCGAAAACGTGGGTAACCTGGTCTGCCCGGTCGACTTTGACCTGGGCGAGAACCTGTCCATCATGATTCTCTCGGTGCCCGAGGGCGACGACAAGCCCATCAAGTATCCGGGCATCTTCCAGCACGCCGGCGCGCAGCTGCTCAACAAGGTCGACGTGGCCCCGGCTTTCGATTTTGACATGGATAGGTATACTAAGACACTCGATGACCTCAATCCGCAGGCGCCGCGGTTTGCCGTGAGCGCGCGCAAGGGCGAGGGCATGGATGTCTGGTGCGATTGGCTCATCGGGCAGATTGAGCAAGCAAGGGCGTAAGTCGGCCGCCATACGGGCGGGCGTAGCCGCAGAGATACGAGATAGGAGCCTCTTTTGAAGCTCATCATCGCTGAGAAAAACGACGCCGCGCGTCAGATCGCCGAGCGTCTGTCCACGGGCAAGCCCAAAAAGGACAAGGTGTACAACACCGCCATCTACCGTTTTGAGTGGAAGGGCGAGGAGTGCGTGACGATCGGCCTTGCCGGTCACATCCTTGCGCCCGATTTTTGCGACAGCGTGCTGTTCGATAAAAAGCTGGGCTGGTATTCGGTCACCGAGGACGGCGAGATGCTGCCGGCCGATATGCCCGATGGCCTGGCACGTCCGCCCTACGACACCAAGCGCAAGCCGTTTCTTGCCGATGGTATCTCCATCAAGGGCTGGAAGCTCGAGAGCCTGCCTTACCTCACCTGGGCGCCCGTCATTAAGCTGCCGGCCGAGAAGGAGCTCATCCGCTCGCTCAAGAACCTTGCCAAGAAGTCCGACAGCGTCATTATCGCCACGGACTTCGACCGCGAGGGCGAACTGATCGGTTCGGACGCCCTCAACAAGGTGCGCGAGGTTGCGCCCGACTTGCCGGTCGCCCGCGCCCAGTATTCTTCGTTTACCAAGGCCGAGATTACGCAGGCCTTCGATAATCTTGTCTCGCTCGACCAGAATCTGGCCGACGCCGGCGAGAGCCGCCAGCACATCGACCTCATTTGGGGTGCGGTGCTCACGCGCTACCTGACGCTCGCCAAGTTTGGCGGCTTTGGCAACGTGCGCTCCGCCGGCCGCGTGCAGACGCCGACGCTTGCCCTGGTGGTCGAGCGCGAACGCGAGCGCATGGCGTTTGTGCCCGAGGACTATTGGCAGATTCGCGGCATGGGTGCCGCTCAGGGTGCTGCCGAGGATGACCGCTTTAAGATTGCGCACAAGACGGCACGTTTTACCGACAAGGATGCTGCCGAGACGGCGTACGGCCACGTCGACGGCGCTACGACGGCAACCGTCGCCGCGGTGACCAAGCGCTCCCGCAAGCAGCAGCCGCCCACCCCGTTTGCGACGACCTCGCTGCAGGCTGCCGCCGCGGCCGAGGGCATCTCACCTGCACGTACCATGCGCATCGCCGAGTCCCTCTACATGGCGGGCCTCATCAGCTACCCGCGTGTCGACAACACCGTGTATCCCGCGACGCTCGATTTGGGCGCCGTGGTGAGTGACCTGGCAAAGATCAACCCGGCGCTGGCGCCCGTGTGCAAAAAGGTACTCGCTGGTCCCATGAAGCCCACGCGCGGTAAAGTCGAGACCACCGACCACCCGCCTATCTACCCCACGGGCGAGGGCGATCCGTCCACGCTCGACGGCGGCCAGCGCAAGCTCTACGACCTCATCGCCCGTCGCTTCCTGGCGACGCTTATGGGTCCCGCGACCATCGAGAACACCAAGCTCGAGCTCGACGTGAACGGTGAGCCGTTCGTGGCTTCGGGCGATGTGCTCGTGACTCCGGGCTTCCGCGAGGCGTATCCGTATGGACTTAAGCGCGACGAGCAGATGCCGCCGCTGGAGCAGGGCGATACGGTCGACGTTTTCGACATTAAACTCGAGGCCAAGCAGACCGAGCCGCCCGCGCGCTACAGCCAGGGCAAGCTCGTGCAGGAGATGGAAAAGCGCGGCCTGGGTACCAAGTCCACGCGTGCGAGCATCATCGAGCGCCTGTATGCCGTGCGCTATCTCAAAAATGATCCCGTTGAGCCGAGCCAGCTGGGCATCGCCATCATCGATGCGCTGACGCAATTTGCCCCGCGCATCACGAGCCCCGATATGACCAGCGAGCTCGACGGCGACATGACTCGCGTCGAGCGCGGCGAGGACACCGAAGAGCATGTCGTGACGCACTCGCGTGCGCTGCTGGCCGGCGTGCTCGACGAGCTGCTCAAGCATACGCAGGAGCTCGGCGACGCCATCAGCGACGCCGTCACGGCTGATGCGCGCGTGGGCGCCTGCCCCAAGTGCGGCAAGGACCTGGTTATGAAGACGAGCGCCAAGACCCGTGGCAGCTTCATTGGCTGCATGGGCTGGCCCGACTGCGACGTGACCTATCCGGTGCCGAGCGGCGTCAAGGTGAGCCCGCTCGAGGGCGAGGCCGCCGTGTGCCCCGAATGCGGTGCGCCGCGCATCAAGTGTCAGCCGTTCCGCCAGAAGGTTTTCGAGATCTGCGTGAACCCGACGTGCCCCACCAACTACGAGCCCGACCTTAAAGTGGGCGAGTGCAAGGTGTGTGCCGAGGCCGGACGCCATGGCGACCTGATCGCGCACAAGAGCGAGAAGAGCGGCAAGCGCTTTATCCGCTGCACCAACTACGATGACTGCGGCGTGAGCTATCCGCTGCCGGCGCGCGGCAAGCTCGAGGCGACGGGCGAGACTTGCCCCGAGTGCGGCGCTCCCATCGTGGTGGTCAACACGGCGCGCGGTCCGTGGCGCATCTGCGTGAACATGGACTGCCCGACCAAGGAGAAGAAGCCCGCCCGCGGCCGCAAGACTGCGACCAAGGCGAGCACGGCGAAGAAAACCACGGCGGCCAAGAAGACGACGGCTAAGAAAGCCACTGCCGCCAAGAAGACGACCGCGAAGAAGTCGACTGCCAAGAAAGCAGCCGCCGACAAGTAACAGCGCAGCCGAAACATTGACCAAAACAAAAATGAGCGAGGACCCCGCGATCCTCGCTCGTTTTTTTGACCGGCAGTTAGGGATGTTCTTTTTCTGCCGGCAGTTTAGGAACGTCCCTAACTGCCGGCTCGGGAACGACAAAGCGCTAGTTCACCTCGACAGGCTTGGCGCCGGGATAGCGCTCCTCAAAGTCTAGGCGGTACTTATTGTCATTGGTGCCCGCCACGTTGTCGCGCGACAGCGGCGCCACGATCTCATTCTTGTGGTCCGCAGGCTTGGCGTATTTCAGGCTGATCTCCCAGGCATCACAGATTGCGTCAATGCGGTGATCCAGGTCGTCGTACAGGGCGATGATGTCCTTCCAGGAGCTGTAGTTCTTGGAGCTCGTCGGGACGTCCAGGTCCTCGACGATGTCGTAATACTGCTCGATGGTGTCCTCCGTGCGCTCGGCGACGTCGGCGAGATTTTGACGGGTGGTTCGATCCTCTTCCAGATAGTTGCCGTTGAAGTTCTGCGCGCAGCCACGGACCTGGCTGTCGAGATCTTCGAGCCGGTCGTAGTATTCGCTCAGTCGGCGGTAGAGGTTCTGCTCAGAGAGCGTTGCTTCGCCGCCATCCTCGTCGTCATCATCGTCATCGTCGTAAAGGCTATTGGGATCGCCGAGAGGCTCAAGGTCATCATCGTCAACATCGTGGTGCAGCTTGGTAACCTCGGCGGTCGTCTGCGTACCGGCGTTGTCGAAAGGCTTGATCACAAAGAAAATGACCAGGGCGATGATGATCGCCACCAGCACAACGATAACGGCGATAAGCGGCCCGGTGCCGCTCTTTTTGGAAGCGGGGGTCTGTGGCGAAGCGGGCGCGTATGCGGGAGCCGGCTGCTGTTGGGGCGAGCCGCTCGCGACGGGTATGCGCTGCGTGGTCTCGACGGCCTCGGTCCTTGCGGCGGGGTCGGGGCTATAGGCGAGGGGGTCGTCCGCCTTGGCTTGCGGCGCATCAAGGGAGCCGGTCTGCTCAAAAGCGGGCTGGCTATCGCTCGCGGCTGTTTGCTCAACGGGTGCACCGCACGAGGTGCAGAACTTGGCATCATCTGCAAGACGCTTGCCGCACGAGGCGCAATACCGAGACATTGCCACTCCTTTCGCCACATTTCAATGCAATACGACGATTATACCCAGCGTACAAAAAAGCCGGTAGTTGGGGACGTTCCTTTTCGGCCGGCAGTTTAGGAACGTCCCTAACTGCCGCCTGAGTAGCCATTGGCTAGGTGGGATTTGGGACGTGCCGAGCACTGGGGTATCATGGCTTGGTTGATATATCTGCATTTACGCGCCTTGTAGGAAGGGGCTGCGCCCATGGCTTTTGAGCCCGCTCAACATAGCTTTATCACGCTCGAGGGCGTCGATGGCGCTGGTAAATCTACGCAGGCGCGCCTGCTTGCCCGTGCGCTCGAGCTCGCTGGCCACCAGGTTGTGAGCCTGCGCGAACCGGGTGGTACTGCCATCAGCGAAAAGATCCGTGCTCTGCTGCTCGACCCCGCCAATACAGCGATGGGCGACACCTGCGAGTTGCTGCTCTACGAGGCGGCGCGCGCCCAGTTGGTGCACGAGGTCATAGCCCCCGCCCTTGCGGCCGGCAAGGTGGTCCTGTGCGATCGCTTCTACGATTCCACGACCTGCTACCAGGCGTTTGCCGATGGCCTCGATCGCCAGATAGTGCGCGACGCCAACAACCTGGCCGTCGCGGGTACGCACCCGGCGCTCACACTCGTCTATCACATCACGCCCGAGCAGGCGGCGCTGCGCATGGCAGCCCGTGGTGCGGCAGATCGCATGGAGGCAAAAGGCATGGCATTCCAGGAGCGTGTTTACCAGGGCTTTTGCGCAATTGCTGCCGAGGAGCCAGACCGCGTAAAGCTCATCGACGCCACTGCGCCGATCGAGGATGTCTTCGCGCAGACGGTCGAGCAGGTTCGCGCGTACGGCCTCGATATCCCGCAGGATGCCGTCGTCGCCGCGCTTGCCCAGGAGGCCGAGTAGCATGGCCCCTGCGCAGACAAGCTTGCTCGCCAAGCTCGATACCCAAGAACGCGTGCGCGACTTTTTGACCAACGCCGTCGCCAGCGGTCGCGCATCGCACGCCTATCTGTTCTTGGGAGCGCCCGGCGCCGGCAAGCTCGATGCCGCATGGGCGCTCGCCCAGGCATTCCTGTGCGAGCAGGACGGCTGCGGATCGTGCGACAGCTGCGTGCGCGTCGCGCGCCATACGCACCCCGACGTGCACTATTACACGCCCGAAAGCGCCACGAGCTACCTCATCGTCCAGACGCGCGAGCTACTCGACGACGTGCCCTTGGCGCCCATCCGTGCCAAGGGCAAGGTCTACATCATCGACCGTGCCGAGCAGCTGCGCGCCAACACCGCCAACGCATTGCTCAAAACGCTCGAGGAGCCGCCCGAGGGCGTCATGTTCATCCTGCTGGGCACCTCGGCAGACGTGATGCTGCCTACCATCGTGAGCCGTTGCCAGTGCGTGCCGTTTCGGCTGGTGTCGCCCACCGTGGCCGCGCAGGCCGTGAGCCGCGCCACCGGCCAGGACCTCGCGCGTTGCCGCATGGCCGTCGCCGTGGCGGGCAGCCCCACGCGCGGTATCGAGTTCCTTAAGAGTGCCGAGCGCCAGGACGCCCGCCGTCAGATGGTCCGTGCCATCGACTCGCTCATTGCCGCCGACGAGGCCGACGTGCTCAGCCGCGCCAAGTCACTCATCGTCGCCGTCAAGGCGCCGCTCGCCGAGGTCAAGTCCACGCAGGAAAAGGTGCTCGAGCAAAATGCCGACTACCTGTCGCGTGGAGCATTGAAGCAGCTTGAGGACCGCAACAAGCGCGAACTCAACGCGCGCGAGCGTTCGGGTATCATGGAAGCGCTGGCGAGCGCGCGGACGCTCATGCGCGATGTGCTGCTGACACTTCAGGACGAGGCAACCGACGTGGTGAACGAGGACGTGTGCGACACGATCGGTCGGCTTGCCGCCGCGACCAATGTTGCGGGTGCCACCCAGGCGCTCGAGGCGGTTGCGACCGCCGAGCGCAACATCGCCAGAAACGTTACTCCCCAGCTGGCCATCGAGGTCATGCTGTTCGATATCAGGAAGGCACTGAAATGCCGTTAGTCGTACCCGTTAAGTTTACCTACGCCTCGCGCGACCTGTGGTTTGACCCGCAGGACCTGGATATCCTCGAGGCAGATTACGCTATTTGCTCCACCGAGCGCGGAACCGAGATCGGCCTGGTCACGGCCGATCCCTTTGAGGTGCCGCAAGACGAGATCGGTCAGCCGCTCAAGCCCGTACTGCGCGTGGCGAGCGACATCGACCTGCAGCTTGCCGACGACCTGGCCATCCAGGGCGACGAGGCGATGGTCGATTTCCGCCGTCTGGTCAAAGAGCTCGACCTCGAGATGAAACCGGTGGGCGTCGAGTACCTGTTTGGCGGCGAGAAGGCCGTGTTCTACTTTGCGGCCGAGGAGCGCGTCGATTTTCGCCAGCTCGTCAAGGATCTGTCCTCGACGCTGCACATTCGCGTCGACATGCGCCAGATCGGCGTGCGCGACGAGACCCGCCTGGTGGGCGGCTATGCCCAGTGCGGACAGGAGCTCTGCTGCACGCGCTTTGGCGGACAGTTTGAGCCCGTCTCGATCCGCATGGCAAAAGAGCAGGACCTACCGCTCAATTCCTCCAAGATCAGCGGCGTGTGCGGCCGCCTGATGTGCTGCCTGCGCTACGAGTTCGAAGCGTACAAGGACTTTAAGAGCCGCGCGCCCAAAAAGAAGACGCTCATCGATACGCCGCTCGGCAAGGCGCGTATTCAGGAATATGACACGCCGCGCGAGCAGCTGGTGCTGCGCCTGGAGAACGGCAAGGTCTTTAAGGTCAACCTGGCCGATATGACCTGCTCGGAGGGCTGCAAAAAGAAGGCCGCCGAGCAGGGCTGCAACTGCCGCCCCGACTGCGTGACGCGTGACGTGCTCGAGCGCATCGAGTCGCCCGAGATGCGCCTGGCGCTCATGGAGCTCGATCGCGAGAACGGCGTCGACGTGGGCGATGGCCTGTCGAGTGCCGACCGTCTGGCCGGCACGTCGATGCCCAAGCGCCGTCGTCGCGATGCCGATTCCGATGCTCGCGCCGGTCAGGGCCAGGGCGAGGGCCGTGGCCGCGGAAAGGGCCGTGGTAAGGCCGAGGCACCCGAGGCCGAGGAGGCCGCCGGTGGCCGTCGTCGTCGCAAGCGCGCGGGCTCGGGCGATGCTACCGAGGTTGCAGCCGCGGGCAAGAACGCCTCTCGCGAGCGCGAGGTTCAGCAGCCCCAGCAGCAGAATCGCGGCGGTGGCATGAACCCCACACGCCGCCGCCGTCGTCATCTGTCGAGCGAGGAGCGCGAGGATGCCTTCCGCGCCGCAGCTGCTCGCGAGGCCGGTGCCGCTTCCAAGGGCTCCTCGGCCCCCGATGCGCCTGCCGACAAGGGCGGCAAGTCACGTGGCGAGGAGGAGCGCGCGCCGCGTCCGCGCCGTCGCCATTCCTCGGGCGCGCAGCAGAAGCCTTCAGTGCCCTCCGTGGCCGATCAGGTCTCGGATGGCGAGGTCAAGGTCACGCGCCGTCGTCCCGGAGATGGCGGGGGAGCTGCTGCCAAGGCTTCGCGTGGCGCCGCTCGCGACGAGCGCGAGCCGCGCGAGGATCGCGGTGGCGAGGGCTCGGCCGACCAGGGTCAAAAGCGCCGTCGTCGTCGCCGTTCCCGCAAGCCGCGCCAGGATGGTGGCGAGGGCTCGACCCCGTCTTCGTCCGCACCACAACCGCCCGCCGGCGAATAACGCCCGCGAGCGGATTTAGCCCGCCTTGCCCCGAGGGCATCGGGGTATCATAGCGCTGAATCAACAACCCTCCCTGCGACCGAACGTAGGGAGGGTTGTGTCTTGAAGAGCCATCTGAACAAATTGAGCCGTCTGCAGGGTGCCGGCGCCCTACCGTTTGCGGACGAATTGCTGCCGTTTGCCGAGCGGGCGGCACGCGAGGCACTCGAGGCATTGTCGCCAACACGATGTGCCGGCTGCGAGCGCGCCGGTGCGCTTATTTGCCAAGACTGCCTGGCCGCGCTCACGCTCATCGACCCACGTCATAGCTGTACCCGATGCGGCGCCCCGTTTGGGGATTTGCTGTGCACTGAGTGTTCGGTCGAGGGCACGTCCTCGGCAATGGCGGAGACGCTCGACCGCTGCCTGGCGTGCTCCGTCTATGCGCATCCGCTGCCGCGCATCATTAAAGCGTACAAGGACGCGGGCGAGCGACGCCTGGCTCCGTATCTGGCGGAGCTGCTCTACGACACCGCCCTGCATGCCCAGGTCGTAGCGCCCGAACGCTTAGGAGGTGTGCTGTCCGGTGCGGATGCGGTGGTGTTTGTGCCTGCGACGGCGGCAGCGTTTCGGCGGCGTGGCTTTGATCATATGGAGGCCATTGCGCGCCCATTTTGCGAGCTGTCGGGTGTTCCCCTGCTCGATGCCCTCGTCAAGTACGGGCATGGCGACCAGCGCGAACTCGGTCGTGAGGAGCGTCGCGAGCGTGCCCAAGGCATGTACGAGACGGTTGAGGACGTGCACGGCCGCCGCTTACTGCTTATCGATGACGTTATCACCACGGGCGCGACCATGGCAGCAGCCTCGGCGGAGCTCAAGCGTGCCGGCGCTGCGGCAGTCGATGGCCTTGCTATCGCACGTGTTTGGTAGGGGTGGTTTTGTGGCAGTGAAGATTGAGCGGCGCAACGAGCCGACAGGCGAACAGCTAGCGGCTTCCGTAATCCTAACAGGCGCCTCGGCGCTGCGCATGATGCGCGCCGAGCGCCGGCAGATGGGCTATATCAGCTGGAAGGACCTTAATCCCGATGAAGAGCGCCGTGTGCTGCGCACGTCGTCGCCCTCGACCGAGGATATCTATCTTCCTGACTTGGTGCGAATTGGAGCCAAAAGTGGCGAGGTGCAAGAAGATCTGTGCTTGCTGGTGGGATCTGCGGCGCAGCGCCGCCGCATGCCTGGCGTAGGCTGGTCCGTGTGTTCCGGGTTGCCCGCCGGCTCGATTCTAGAGGTGGAACCGGGGGTGTACAGCCTATCTCCCGAGGCCCTTTGTGTTGCCGTTGCGCGTGAGGTCGGCTGCATCCAGGCGTTTGCCCTGGCCCAGGAGCTGTGCTCTAAGATTTCACTGAGCGACCGCGGGAAGTATCTGCCTCCCTACACCTCGCCTGTTACGAATAAACTTGCAAAGGACAAGGACCAGCCAGCAGACGTGGGCTACTTTGAAGTCGAGCCGGTGCTGATGCCCGATCGTCTGGCAGATTACCTTGCGGCATGCAAGGGGAATGTGGCCAAACAGCTGCTGCGTCTGTGTCCCTATCTTTCGGAAAACCTGCTCTCGCCCATGGAGTGCATCATGCTCGCCCTGTTTTCGCTTCCGTTTTCCTATGGCGGGTTTGCCTGCGGACCTTTTAAGACCGACTACAAGATCGAGTTCGATGACCGTGCGCAGGCAATCTCGGGGATGCCCCATGCAGTTTGCGATGCATATCAGGAGGCAGCCCGGTTTGACCTGGAATACAACGGTGAGCTGGGCCATTCCTCTCGGAGGGGACGTATCCATGATGAAAAGCGCAACACGGGCTTGATTACTATGGGAATCGAGGTCGCGACGGTCAACAACGAAATGCTCTGTGACATGGAAGCGATGGAAGCGCTCGCATGGCGCATGCACCAGCGTATGCGAAAGCGGTACCGGAATCGTGTCGATGCCCGCAGGAAGAAGCAAGAGGCGTTGCTTAACACGCTGCGGGCGTGTTTTGGGCTTAAGCCGGTCTAATTCACGTCGAAAATAGGGGGTTAATCATATGCCCTGGCCAAAATATGGCAAATATGAGTACTGTCACTAAATCAGTAACAGCAAAATCAAGGAATTTAGGACTCGGAGGCGTCATAAAGTAAGAAGATAATAAACAAATGTAGAATAACTAAGCATCAGGTTGGCGACACTGAGCGCAAAATCTGTCCGAGAGGCTAAAACTGCCTGTTACTAAATTGGTGACAGTACTCATATTTGCCATTTTTTGGCCACAGCACCCTAGGAAGGGTGCCCCGGAGCTCCCCATAGGGGAGCTCCGGGCTTCACAGGGGCACGAATAGCCCACTCCGACCTGCGAAATCTGTACTCGCGATGCGAATGACGCCCCTAACCTTAAACTTTAGCTTGAACTTAGCTATAATGCGCTACGTTCCTACCAGGCTGTGGTTGCGGACGGACGAAATGCCCGTCCTAGTCCAAGACAGACGCGGTCAAAGGGATCCACGTAAGCGACCGCGTGCGCGCGGCGCGATCATGGCGCGTCCTAGATGTAAGCCGCACCGTCCGTTCTACTTTCTTTGGGGCAATACCGCCTCGCGGGCGAGCGGGCCAGTCGTGAAGGTGGCTGCGGCCTCCCGAGCAAACACCCCGGTGCGCAAGTGTGGGGTCAAATACCAGGTCAGCTGGTGGGAACAATCTGATATTCCGCGCATCGCACGGATCGTATACGACACAGAAGGCAGGGTAGTGGACATGGTGAGGGGCAGCTTGATGCACGCGGCTCGGTTAGGTGCTGGGACCGCAGCGGTCATCGCCGTTTTGGGTCTGAGCGGATGCGCGTTCAACCCGCTGTCTACGTTCACGACTCCCACGATCGACCAGATCGAGTACGAGACCGTCACGCCCACGGTGTCGGATGATGCCCTGTTCACCCCCGGTACCCTGACGGTCGCCCTCGATACTTCCGATGCGCCGCAGGCCATGCAGGGCACCGACGGCGAGCTCACGGGGTATGCGGTCGACGCTGCCCGCGCCCTTGCAAGCCGTATGGGCCTTAAAGTTGCCTTCGTCGATGCGTCTTCTGCTGATTCCGTGCTTGGCGACAAAAAGGCCGACATCTTCATTGGCGATATCAATTCCACGGATGATGACATCAGCACGCTTGGTACTTGCCTGTACGACGCTGCGGCAGTATTCGGAAAGACGAGCGACGGCGAGTCGCTGAGCGTTTCCACCGAAACGCTTAACACCGCTACCCTGGGCGTTCAGACCTCCTCGGCCTCGCAGGAAGCGCTCGCCAAGCAGAGCATCACGGCCAACCAAAAGACCTTCTCCAACATCAACGAGTGCTTTGAGGCACTCGAGTCCGGCGAGGTCGACTACGTGATCTGCGACTCCACGGCCGGCGGCTACCTTGCGCGCCTGATGAGCCAGGTCTCTTACGTCGGCACGCTCGAGACGCCCTCGACGCTCGGCGTCGCGGGCCTCGCGGCCAACGACGAGCTATGCCGTGCCGTGAGCGATGCCCTCGACGGTATCACGGTCGATGGCACGCTCGAGGCGGTCCACTCCGTCTGGTACGGCACGATGCCCTATGACCTCACCACCAAGACGGTCTCGGGCGCCGACGTGCAGCCGACCGACACCGGATCCAGCGAGTCCGCATCCTCCGATTCGAGCAGCGATGGTGCATCCTCCGAGGATAAATCGTCCAGCCAGGAGGGCACTATCACCGACGACGACATTAACAAGCTCAATAGCTAGTTATTGCTAGGGGTGGCGTCTCCTATGCGCTAGGAGGGACGCCTCTTCACGGTTTCAACACGCATCGCCGGGCTCTCCCAACAGGGGAGCCCGGCTTTTTCGTTTCCATAAAACCAGCAGGTCAAAGACATTTTTTAGGTGCAAAACCAAAGTCGCCGTCGCTCTTCCATAGCGCACTTTGCCACAGAAAAGTGCGAGACTTCGGTATGCGGTATCAAGCAGTCGTTATTCGGGTCTTTAGGAATCCGCGTGATTAAATGCACGGCAATGGGTACATAGCCAGTACAGTAAGTCCCCGAGGCAGATTGGAGCCACGTATGGATATCAAGGTTTCTGGACGCAAGACGACGGTAACCGATGCTCTGCGTGCGCATGTGGATGAGAAGATCGGCGAGGCGCTCAAGGTTTTCGATATCGAGCCCATGACGGTCGACGTTGTACTTCGTTATGAGAAGAACCCCTCGAACCCCAACCCGGCAATCGTCGAGGTTACGGTTCGTGCCCGCGGTTCGGTAATTCGCGTTGCCGAGCACGGTGCAGATATGTACGCCGCCATCGACCTCTCCGCCGATAAGGTCACCCGCCAGCTGCGCAAGTTCAAGACCAAGGTCGTGGACAACCGCCAGGGCGGTGCCAGCGCCGCGGATGTCGCACCGGTCGAGCGCGTCGAGGATCTGGCCGACCTGCTGCTGCCCGAGGAGGAAGACGACCTGCTCGTCCGCGAGAAGGTCATCGATGTCACCCCGATGACTGAGGAGCAGGCGCTGGTGCAGACCGATCTGCTCGGCCACGACTTCTACGTGTTCGAGAACGCGACGACTGGCCTCATCAATGTGGTGTATCACCGTAAGAATGGTGGATATGGCATCATCAAGCCCCGCATCGAAACACTTGACGAGTAAAATACGTTAACTTGCATGAGTTAACGGTTGGCGGCCATCCCATGCGGGTGGCCGCCTTTTTACGTAAGGAGTCGCTTTGATGGACAAGGCTGCATCTACCGGCCATTCGGACCGTTGCCGCATCGTCGTCGATACCTGCTGCGACTTTAGTCCCGAGGTCGCCGCGAACCTTGATGTCGATATCCTGGGTTTCCCCTTCATTATCGATGGCGAGGAGCGCACGGACGACATCTGGTCGAGCATGAGCCCTAAGGAGTTCTACGACCGCATGCGCGCCGGCGCCCGCGTGTCCACCTCGGCTGTGTCGCTCGGTCGCTATATCGAGTTCTTTACCGAGTGCGCCAAAGAGGGCACGCCCACGGTCTACCTGTGCTTTACCTCGGCACTGTCGTCGAGCTACAACTCCGCGTGCCAGGCGGCAGATGCCGTGCGTGCCGAGTATCCCAACTTTGAGCTCTACGTGGTCGACAACGCTCTGCCCTGCGCGACCGGCGCGCTCTTGGCGCTCGAGGCCGTGCGCCAGCGTTCGGCGGGACTGACCGCCAAGCAGCTGGTCGATTGGGCAAACGAAGCAAAGACCTACGTGCACGGCTACTTTACGCTCGAGAGCTTTGACGCGCTGGCTGCCGGCGGTCGCATTCCGCCCGCGGCGGCGCAACTCACGGCTAAGCTCGATGTCAAGCCCGAGCTCTCCTACGACCTGGCCGGCTCGCTGTCGCTGATCGGCGTCAACCGCGGCCGCAAGAAGGCGCTCAAGTCCATCCTCAAGTCGTTCCGTGAGAACTACGTGCCCGATCGCACTATGCCCATCGCCATTATGACGGCCGATGCCGAAAAGGACGGCGACTGGCTCGAAGCCGCCATCCGCAAGGAGGAGGGCTGCGCCGACGTCACGATCATTCGCAGCTCCGTGGGTCCCACCATCGGCTCGCACGTGGGCCCCGGCATGGTGGCCTGCGCGTTTTGGGGCAAGAACCGCGCCGACAAGGCGTCGCTTTCCGACCGCATCGCCCGCCGCGTGCGCGGTCAGTAGGCAAGTAACGCGGCCGTAATCGATCCCAACTCACAGCCCAAACGCTGGCACCGAGTATTCAACCTGGTAACAACACCCAACCCAAAAGGAAAGGTTTCATGGCAAACAAGCTCTCCGTCGCATTCATCGGCACCGGAATCATGGGTGCCCCCATCGCCGGCCACATCCTGGATGCCGGCTATCCCGTCTCGGTCAACAACCGCACCAAGTCCAAGGCCGCAGCGCTCGTTGAGCGCGGCGCCGTCTGGGCCGATACGCCGGCCGATGCCGCGGCGAACGCCGATGTCGTCTTTACCATGGTGGGCTATCCCTCCGAGGTCGAGGAGCTCTACCTGGCGGGCGACGGCCTGCTCGCGTGCACTAAACCCGGCGCGGTCCTGATCGACCTCACCACGAGCTCCCCCGAGCTGGCGCGCGACATTGCCGAGGCCGCCCAGGTTTCCGGCCGCATGGCGTTTGACTGCCCCGTCACCGGCGGCGAGTCTGGTGCTATCGCCGGCACGCTCACGGCTATCGTGGGCGCCACCGAGAACGATATCGCGCCGGTCCGCGATATCCTTGCCACCTTTGCGGCCAACATCTGCTGCTTCGATGGCGCCGGCAAGGGTCAGGCTGCCAAGCTCGCCAACCAGGTGTCGCTGGGCGCCTGCATGGTCGGCATGGCCGACGCCATGGCATTTGCCGAGCTGAGCGGCCTTGACCTGGAGAAGACCCGCCAGATGATCCTGGGCGGCACCGGCAAGTCCGGCGCCATGGAGAGCCTGGCCCCCAAGGCGCTCGACGGCGACTACAAGCCCGGCTTTATGGTCGAGCACTTCATTAAGGACCTGCGTCTGGCGCTCGCCTACGCCGATGACCGCGAGCTCGCGCTGCCCGGCGCCGACGTGGCCTTTACGCTCTACGACATGCTCGACGCCATCGGTGGTGCCAAGCTGGGTACCCAGGCCATCACGGTCCTCTACAAGGAGGAGGCCGACGCCATCGCCGCCGGTCTGGACTGGTCGCAGTATCGCCCCGAGGAGCACGGTGCCCACGAGGACGGCTGCGGTTGCGGCGAGCACGGCGACGAGCATGAGTGCGGTTGCGGCCATCACCACGGCGAGGACCACGAGTGCTGCGGCGGCCACGGCCATGACGACGGCCACGAGTGCTGCTGCGGCCACCATCACGGGGAGTAGCGCCCATGAGCTGGACGTTCGTGGTGCTTGCGCTGCTGCTCTTTCTCTTTGCGATCTACATCGGCTTTTTGTGCGGCCAGTGGGCGTGCGAAAAGCGCGTCATCACCAAGCGCGACTACTGGATCGCCAACTTTGCGGGTGCGGCGGCAGTCGTCCTGCTGACCTGGGTGTTTTCGCTGTTCCCGCTGGTGCAGTTTGCGCCGATCGGCTGGCTCGGCGGCTTTATCGCCGGTCTTAAGATGAGCTTTGGCGAGTCCGTCGGCCCGTGGCGCAAGCACGACGAGGTCTTTAACGTCAACAAGGCTCACCGCGCCGCCGCCGACGCGGGCGACGCCGAGGAACGCCGCCGTGCGCGTCGCAATGGCGCAGCCGACCGACAGCTCATCTCGGTCACCGATGACAGCAAGGGTGCTGGCAAGCACGCTAAGAAATAAGAAGAGGTAACTATGGCAGAAAACAAAGACGAACAGCTCACCGACGAGGAGCTGGCACAGCTTCAGCTGGCAGAGGAGAACGAGAACGCCGTCGACCGCCTGGTCCAAGAGCTCGGCTGCCCCACGCGCCGCATCCGCCAGTTTGCCGCCCGTGTGCTGCACCTGCTTGCCGAGCGCGATCCGCAGCGCGTCGTGCCCTGCGTGCCAGCGCTGATCGAGGCGCTCGACCGCCCCGAGGCACAGACCCGCTGGGAGGCGCTCGATGCCCTGGCGGCGCTCGCCACCACCTGCCCCGAGCAGATGGAGGACGCCTTTGAGGGCGCCGAGACCGCGCTGTTCGACGAGATTTCCTCCACGCTGCGCTATGCCGCCTTCCGCCTGCTGTGCGTGTGGGGCGCCACGAGTGTCGAGCGTTCGCGCGAGGCTTGGCCCATCCTGGACGAGGCCATCCAGTGCTACCACGGCGACCTTGAGTATCGCGATATGCTCGGGTGCCTGTACGAGTTTGGCCAGGGCGAGATTGACGCCGAGGTCGCCGAGAAGCTCGCGCTGCGCCTTAAGTTCGATGCCGAGAACGGCAAGGGTAGCTATCTCAAAGCCCGTTCGAGCGAGATTTGCGAAATGCTTGTTAAACGCTTTGACTTGGATCTCTCCAAAAAGAAGAAGCGTGCTAGCGTTAAAAAATCTGACGACGCCGAAAACGAGGAGTAACAGATTATGGCGCACGATGTAGTCCTGATTCCCGGTGACGGTATCGGTCCCGAGATTACGCGGGCCATGCGCCGCGTGGTCGAGGCCGCCGGTGTCCAGATCAATTGGAACGTCCAGGAGGCCGGTGCCAGCGTCATGGACGAGTTTGGCACGCCGCTGCCCCAGCACGTGCTCGACGCGGTCGCCGAGACCAAGGTTGCCATCAAGGGTCCCATCACCACGCCGGTCGGCACGGGTTTCCGCAGCGTTAACGTGGCCCTGCGCAAGCACTTCGACCTGTATGCTTGCGTGCGCCCCTGCCTGTCGCAGCCGGGCGACGGCTCGCGCTTCCGCGACGTCGACCTGGTCATCGTGCGCGAGAACACCGAGGACCTCTACGCCGGCATCGAGTTCGACGAGGGTGCAGCCGAGGTCGAGGAGCTCTCACAGCTCGTCGAGCGCTCGGGTCAGAAGACCTTTGCCGCCGATTCCGCCATCTCGATCAAGCCCATCTCTATCGCCAAGAGCCGCCGTATTGTGGAGTACGCCTTTGAGTATGCCCGCCGCTGCGGCCGCAAAAAGGTGACGGCCGTGCACAAGGCCAATATCATGAAGGCGACCGACGGTCTGTTCCTGCGCGTTGCGCGCGAGGTGGCCGCCAACTATCCCGATATCGAGTTCAACGACAAGATTGTCGACGCCACCTGCATGGGCCTGGTCCAGAACCCCAACGACTTCGATGTCCTGGTGCTGCCCAACCTGTACGGCGACATCGTGAGCGACCTGTGCGCCGGCCTGGTGGGCGGCTTAGGAATGGCCCCCGGCTCCAACATCGGTGCCGACTGCGCCATCTTTGAGGCTACGCACGGCTCCGCGCCCGATATCGCCGGTCAGGATATCGCCAACCCCACGGCCGAGATTCTGTCTGCGGCTATGATGCTCGATCACCTGGGCGAGAACGATGCGGCCAATCGTATCCGTGCTGCCGTATCTGCCACGCTCGACGAGGGCGAGCAGGTTACCGGTGACGTGCGTCGTGCCCAGACCGGCTCCGTCGAGGGCGCTGTGGGCACGCAGGCATTTGCCGATGCCGTTATCGCGCACCTGGCCTAAGGCATGCACGCTGCAAACGCCTAAATAGTACTTAAGTGTTTGCGTATAACCTAAGAATCAATACGCCCGGCGCTCTGTCGGGCGTATTCTATTGGGGACTATGTTTCCTAACAAGGAGTAACCGATATGGGTCTGATTCAAAAGAAGGACGAGAAGGACGAGATCGACGGCATCCAGATCATCGAGCGCGGCGAAGGCCCCGACGGTGACGAGGACGAGAAGATCGACCTGGTCGCCGGTACGTCTGCCGAGCACATTGCCGCCGGCACGACGGCCGAGGAGGAGGACGCCCGACTGGAGGCTCAGATTGCCGCGGATGCCGCTGACGAGAATCTGATGCCCGAGGCCCAGGATGAGGACGAAACTGACGCCGACGCGGACGACCATGCATCCAAGCACAAGAAGACGATGATTGCCGCCTTTGTGGTCGCTGTCGTGATCGCTGCTGTGGTCGGCTTTTTTATCGGCAACGGCGGCTTTGGCGGCAAGGGCGTCGGCTCGGCGATCCTCACCGAGGACCAGCTCGATTCGACTGTGGCAAGCTATAGCTACAACGGCAAGAAGAGCGACATCACCGCGCGCGAGGCCATCGAGAGCCAGTACAGCCTCGATACCGTCAAGGATAGCGATGGCAACTACACCGCTCCTTCTGCCGACGTCATCCTGTCCTATGTGCGCAACCAGATTCTGCTGGACGCTGCCGAGGACGAGGGCATTACCGTCTCTTCTAAGGAGATGAAGAAGTACGCCGAGGATTCCATCGGCACCTCCGACTACAAGACCATGGCAAAACAGTACGGCGTGTCCAAGGACCAGGCCAAGCAGATCGTCCGCCAGTCCGCGACGCTGCAGAAGCTCTACAAGAAGAAGGTCGGCGATAGCTCCGCAAGCATGCCAACCGCCCCGACCGAGCCTGCTGACGGCAACGAGGAGACCGCGAGCAAGGACTACGCCGACTACATCATCAACCTTGCCGGCGACGAGTGGGATAGCGAGAAGGGCACCTGGAAGGACGCCGATAGCACCTATGCCAAGGCCTTCGCTGACGATGCCTTTACGGCCGATAGCGCTACCTATAAGCAGGCCATGACCGCCTATTACACCGCCTACCAGCAGTATTCCTCGCAGGCTTCGAGTGCCAGCTCCAAGTGGACCGAGTATGCTAACGGCCTCTACGCCAAGGCCAACATCAGCATCTACGGCCTGTTTGCGTAAGATCTGTCTGCACTACTGCGCGCTAACCGATCTACCTGATTAAGCCCGCTAGAACGAAAACGTTCTAGCGGGCATTTTGTTACCGAAACCACTAGGATAGGACTTGCGCCCGTGCAAGTGCTTCATCGAGTCTCCTCAATTCATCCGGGAAAACGGCCGTAAACGATTGCAAATAACCGGTGAACGGTCGAAAACTACCGTTCACCGATAATATCGAAACTGGTTCTAACTGGTATTAAGTCAAAAAGACCAATTCACAAATCTTCACAATGACCTGCATTTTTTCTACACGCCATTTTTAGCCACCCTGCGTTGTTTAGACACGAAAAAAGTTCCGATCTTCCGTCAAATCATTTCGAAACGGTTTCAAAACCGCAGGAAGAAGTGTTAATGAGCGGTAAACGGTCGATTTTTCGCCGTGAACGGTGCAAAAACGTTTTACTGTATGAATCAACGAAAGCAACCTCTTCTGGGGTGATATAGTGACAACAACACGTCACGTGGTTACTACCAGTTGAGAGACCACTGGTTCTCAAAGAACGCTTTCCAAGAAGCTTTAAGGGCGATTGCCCGCTGGCTTCCGAAAATCATCGGACTCAGATCGTACACACCTTCGGAAGGGAAATTTGAATGGTTGGCTTTATTCTTACCGGTCATGGACAGTTCGCACCCGGCCTTGCAAGTGCTGTCGCTATGGTTGCCGGCGACCAGCCCGCTTTTACCGTCGTTCCTTTTGAGGGCGACCAGGCTGCTTCCTACGGTGAGGATCTCCGCGCCGCTATTACCGCCATGCGCGAGGAGTGCGATGGCGTGCTCGTCTTTACCGACCTGCTCGGTGGTACTCCGTTCAATCAGTCGATGATGATTGCCCAGGATGTCGACAACGTCGAGGTTCTGACTGGCACCAACCTTCCCATGGTTATTGAGCTTCTGTTCCTCCGCGGTAACGCCACGCTCGCCGAGCTTGGCGAGCAGGCCGTGACCGTTGGCCAGACGGGCATCACTGCCCAGACGGTCGCATCCGTTGCCGGCTCCGAGGAAGAGGACATCTTCGGCGACGAGGACGGCATCTAATGGCCGATTTCGGAGCCAACGTCCTGAGCTCCTCGGTTGCCCTTTTAGGCCTGCTTGTCGTCATGGGCTTGATTTACACCATCTGGTCGCAAATCAACATGAAGAAGAAGCAGAAGTACTTCAAGGAGCTGCACACCGAGCTCAAGCCGGGTCAGGAGGTTCTTTTCGCCGGCGGTATCTACGGAACCGTCAAGGGCATCGAAGGCGAAAAGGTCCAGATCAAAGTCCGATCCGGTGCCGTCGTAGATGTTTCGCGTTACGCGATTCAGGAGATCAAGTAACTGTCGTCAGCAAATAACGAAAGGAAGCTGATCAACATGGCAGAACCCAACATTCTTCTTACCCGCATCGATAACCGACTGGTCCATGGTCAGGTCGCTACCCAGTGGAACTCCACCCTGGGCTCCAACCTCATCCTCGTCGCCAACGACGATGTGTCGACCAACACCATGCGCCAGAACCTCATGAAGATGGCCGCTCCCGCCGGCGTCGCTACGCGTTTCTTCTCCCTGCAGAAGACCATCGACGTCATTGGCAAGGCGAGCCCGCGCCAGAAGATCTTCATCGTGGCCGAAACACCGGAAGACGTGCTTACGCTCGTCAAGGGCGGTGTGCCTATAAAGAAGGTAAACATCGGCAACATGCACATGTCGGAAGGAAAGCGCCAAGTCGCCACCTCCGTCGCAGTTAACGACGAGGATGTCGCTGCGTTTAAAGAGCTGCAGGAATTGGGGGTGGAGTTGGAGATCAGGCGCGTTCCGAGCACGCCTGTTGAGGACACGAGCAAGCTCTTCTCGTAATCCTCATGATCCACGCTGTCAGGAATGAAACCCTGACATTCTGTACGTGAAATCCAAAGTGCGTACATACATTTTGAAAGGAGGAGCAAGATGGAATACTCGATCATCCAGGTCGCTCTGGTCTTCATCGTCACGTTCGTCGCGGCAATCGACCAGTTCAACTTCCTCGAGTCTCTCTATCAGCCCATCGTCACCGGCGCCGTCATCGGTCTTATCCTTGGCGACCTCAACACCGGTCTTCTCGTGGGTGGTACTTATCAGCTCATGACGATCGGCAACATGCCGATCGGAGGCGCTCAGCCGCCTAACGCCGTCATCGGCGGCATCATGGCAGCCATTCTCGCTATCGCCACGGGCCTCGAGCCCAACGCGGCAGTCGGCCTTGCCATTCCGTTCGCTCTGCTTGGTCAGCTCGGCGTTACCCTGGTCTTCACGCTTATGTCGCCCCTCATGTCCTCCGCGGACAACATGGCTCATAACGCTGACACCAAGGGCATCGAGCGCCTGAACTACTTCGCCATGGCTCTGCTCGGCCTGATCTTCGCTGTCGTCGTCACCCTGTTCTTCATCGCTGGCGCTACCATCGGTCAGACCATCGCTTCCGCCATCCCGACTTGGCTGCAGACCGGTCTGTCCGCTGCAGGCGGCATGATGCGCTTCGTCGGCTTCGCCGTCCTGCTCAAGGTTATGATGAACCGCGATATGTGGGGCTTCTTCCTCATGGGCTTTGGCCTCGCGCTCATCACCGTTGCCAACGATTCTCTGGCAACCCCTGCCCTGCTCATCCTCGCTCTCATCGGCTTCGGCATCGCTTTCTGGGACTTCCAGCAGCAGACCGAGCTGAAGGGTGCAGCTGTTTCTGACGGAGGTGACTTCGAAGATGGCATCTAATGAGTATGTGATCCCGGAGCACTACGAGGATCTCACTCCTGCTCCGCAGCTCGACCAGAAGACCCTCAACAAGATGGCTTGGCGCTCCTGCTTCCTGCAGGCATCGTTCAACTACGAGCGCATGCAGGCCGCTGGCTGGCTTTACTCCATCATCCCCGGTCTGGAGAAGATCCACACCAACAAGAACGACCTCGCGGCTTCCATGAGCCACAACCTGGAGTTCTTCAACACCCACCCGTTCCTCGTCACCTTTGTTATGGGTATCGTGCTTTCGCTCGAGCAGAACAAGGTTGACATCCCCACGATCCGCGCCGTCCGCGTCGCCGCAATGGGCCCGCTCGGTGGTATCGGTGACGCCCTGTTCTGGCTGACGCTCGTGCCTATCACGGCCGGCATCACCTCCAACATGGCCATCAACGGCAACGCCGCTGCGCCGATCATCTTCCTGGTGATCTTCAACGTCGTCCAGTTCGCTCTGCGCTTCTGGCTCATGAACTGGTCCTACAAGCTTGGCACCAGCGCTATTGACGCTCTGACTGCCAATATGCAGGCCTTCACGCGTGCCGCTTCCATCATGGGCGTCTTCGTCGTCGGTTGCCTGGTCGTCACCATGGGTGGCACCCAGATCAACCTCCAGATCCCCAACGGCACCACCCGTGGCCTCTCCGCTACTACCGTGATCGTCTCCGAGAAGGAGGCCGAGAACTTCACCGGTATGGAGGGCATCGATACCGAGACCGCTGAGGCCGGTACCATCGCCATGACCGATGAGGACGGCAACGCCCTCACCGCTTCCGATGCCGACGGCAACGCTGTCGAGTGCGGCGTCACCGATCTGGGCAACGGCATGGAGTCCGTTACCTACGGCACCGTCACCGAGGATCCGGTCAACTTCTCCGTTGCCGACACCCTCAACACCATCGTCCCGAAGCTCGTCCCGCTTATGCTTACGCTGCTGCTTTACTACATGTTCGCTAAGCACAGCTGGACCCCGACCAAGGGCATTCTGCTGCTCTTCGTCCTGGGCATCCTGGGCGCTGGCCCGCTTGGTCTCTGGCCGAGCATCTGGTAAGGCTCCAGCTTGAGGGGTGTGTCCCTACGCGGCTCACACCCCGACCCCTTAAGCCATGTGTATGTTAAAAGCCGCGTGCTCGAAAGAGCGCGCGGCTTTTGTTTTCTTGATGATTCGGGTGTGGCAGACAGATAATGCTTAACACCCTAGGTAGTTAGCCGAATTCGAGCAAAAGGGAGGATAGGATGGCGATCGGAGCGCGTAAGCAACCGCTGTACGATCAGCTGGTCGATATTCTGACCGAAAAGATTGACCATGAATATCGCGCCGGTGACATGATTCCTTCCGAGCGCGAACTTTCGGAGCGCTATGGTCTCTCGCGCACTACGGTACGCCTGGCTCTGCAGGAACTGGAGCGTTTAGGACTGGTGGTTCGGCAGCACGGTCGCGGTACCTTTGTGACCGACCGTTCGGCAAAGGCAACCAATCTTATGCAGTCCTACAGCTTTACCGAGCAGATGCGCGCGATGGGTCGCGACCCCGAGACCACGATTCTCGAGTTTTGCGAGATGGAGGCCGATAAGAATCTGGCCGAGCATATGGGATTGCGTATCGGTGATCGCATTTTTAAGCTTAAGCGCCTTCGTTCTGCCGACAACATGCCCATGATGGTCGAACGCAGCTATCTACCGGTTCGTCAATTTCTGTCCCTAAAGCGACCGCTGCTGGAGCGCAAGCCGCTTTACGATGTGATTGAGCAAGACTTTCAGCAAAAGATACGCGTGGCCGAAGAGGAGTTCTATGCGAGCATAGCCCGTCCCACCGACGCTCACCTTTTGGGAATTGTCGAGGGCTCGCCTGTGCTCGATTTGGTCAGGACTACGTATAACGAGTCAAACGAGGTTGTGGAGTATACACTCTCGGTTGCTCGTGCCGATCAGTTTAAATACAAGGTTTACCACCAGCGTAGCAACTAGTGTCCGCATCGTTTCCATATGGTGATTCTTTGCATTTAACTGGTTACTACCAGATAACCAACCGAAGTGTATAATTGCACGTCAGAGGATTACTTCTAGAGAGAGGTATTAGAAATGTTCGAGAAGAGTGTCGAGGAGCTCACCGAGCTCGGCGCCCAGATCACCACGGCCGAGATTGCTCAGCAGCCCGAGCTTTGGCGTGATACGCTCAACATCTATCGCGAGAACAAGGAGGCCATCGAGGCCTTCCTGGCCGAGGCTCGCGCTATGGGCGAGGGCCGTCTGTCCGTTGTCTTCACCGGTGCCGGTACGTCCGACTACGTTGGCGATACCTGCGCCCCGTACCTGCGTCACGCTGGCAACACTGATCTCTACGACTTTAAGCCCATCGCCACGACCGACATCGTGAGCGCTCCGCGCGACTTCCTGCGCGCCGAGGATCCCACGCTCGTGGTTTCCTTTGCCCGCTCTGGCAACAGCCCCGAGAGCCTTGCCGCCGTTGCCGTTGCCAAGGAGCTCGTCCACAACGTCAAGTTCCTCAACATCACCTGCGCTCCCGAGGGCAAACTTGCCGTCGAGTCCGCCGATGATCCCAATGCGCTGACGCTGCTCATCCCGCGCGCCAACGACAAGGGCTTCGCCATGACCGGTTCTTATTCCTGCATGACCCTGCTCTCCACCCTTATTTTCGACACTGCCTCTGACGAGCAGAAGGCCGAGTGGGTCGAGACCATCGCCAAGATGGGCGAGGAGGTTATCGCTCGCGAGTCCGAGGTTGCCGATTACCTCGCTGGCGACTTCAATCGCGTGACCTACCTGGGCTCCGGCTCCTTTGGCGGCCTTGCTCAGGAGAGCCAGCTTAAGATTCTCGAGCTTGCTCACGGTCTGGTCGCTACATCCTACGACACCTCCATGGGCTATCGTCACGGACCTAAGTCCTTCGTCGACGATAAGACGCTCGTCTTCGTGTTCGTCAACAACGACGCCTACACCCGTCAGTACGACATCGACATCCTCAACGAGATCGGTGGCGACAAGATCGCTCAGCACACCGTTGCCGTTCAGCAGGAAGGTGCCACCGTCTATGAGGGTGAGTCCTTCACCTTTAAGGACTACGAGGCGCTTCCCGAGGGCTACCTTGCCCTGCCGTTCGTGATGTTTGCCCAGGCTATCAGCCTGCTCAACTCCGTGCGCGTGGGCAACACGCCCGATACGCCGAGCCCCACCGGCACGGTCAACCGCGTGGTTAAGGGCGTGACGATTCACCCCTTCACCGCTTAATCGCGTCCCCCTGTAAGGGCGCCCGTCCGCTCATAACGGCGGGCGGGCGCTTTTTGTTTTACCTGAGCTGGGTATAAGCATCACCACAGTCAACTGCTTTAGAAGCAAGGAGTGCATATGAGCACGTACGCAATTAAGGCTGACAAGTTCTTCTTGCCGGCAGGCCCGCAACTGGGCGGCTATCTTATGGTCGAGGATGGCGTCTTTGGCGCCTGGCAGGCCGACGAGCCCTCTTGCGAGATTAAGGACTACACGGGATCGTGGATCGCACCGGGTATGGTCGATACTCACATCCATGGCTTCTACAACCACTCAACTACCGATAACGATCCCGAGGGCATTGATATCAGCTCGACCGAGCTCGCCCGTCGCGGTACCACCAGCTGGCTGCCCACGACGTTCACCGATGGCGTTGAGCAGATCAAGGACGCCTGCGCCGCTATCGCCCAGGCGGACGAGGGTCGCGGCCCCGACTTCTGCGGTGCTCGCATTCAGGGCATCTACCTGGAGGGCCCCTTCTTTACCATAAAGCACGTGGGCGCGCAGAACCCCGCTTACCTGATCGATCCCTCCGAGGAGGTCTTCGACCAGTGGCAGGAGGCTGCTGGCGGACGTATCGTCAAGAGCGCTATGGCCGCTGAGCGCGATGGCGCTGCCACCTATGCTGCCGCCCTCAACGCGAAGGGCGTCGTGACCAGCATCGGTCACTCCGACGCCACCTACGATGAGTGCATCGCCGCCATCAACGCTGGTGCCAGCTGCTTTACGCATACCTATAACGGCCAGCGCGGGCTGCATCACCGTGAGCCCGGTGTCGTGGGTGCTGCCATGTCCACGCCCGAGACCTACGCTGAGATCATCTGTGACGGCAAGCACGTAAACCCTGCCGCCATCAAGGCGCTGCTGCAGGCAAAGGGCTGGCAGCACACGGTACTCATCACCGACTGCCTGGGCTGCGGCGGCATGCCCGAGGGCAGCTACACCAGTGGCGGCATGGACGTCATCATGAAGGACAACCTGTGCTGGCTCGCCGACGGCAAGAGCATTGCCGGCTCGGTGCTCACGCTTGCCCAGGGCGTCAAGAACATCGTCGACTGGGGCATCGCCAGCGCCGATATCGCCATTCGCATGGCAACCGAGGTGCCGGCACGCTCCGCGCACATCGAGGATAAGTGCGGCAGCATCATGCCGGGTCGTGACGCCGACTTTGTCGTGTTCGACCACGAGCTCACCCTCGTCGAGACGTATGTTGGCGGCCAGAGCGTCGGCAACGCCTTTACCGAGTAACGATAGAAAAAGACGGCGGGCCCGAATCTGCTCGGACCCGCCGTATGGGTTAAACGCTCAAAAGCACCTTCACAGTTACAGCTTGTTAGCAATCTTCTTTGCCGTGCGCTTGACGCCGGCCACAAGACCCCCCGCGGGATGCTCCTTTTCGTATGCTAGACGCTTCTCGCGCTTGGCATACTCTTCGACGATGATGTCGCCGTACTCATCTTCGATTTTGTCGAAGAAATCGACGGCTCCCTTAATCTCTTCGGCAGTTGGGTGTCCCTTCTGGACGCCGCCGGCGAGCTTGAACGGCCCCCACGTATCAAAGCCGGGGCAGCCGTAGACACCCATAAAGATGGCCTGCCTCATGCGGCAGATGCCATCGATATCCTTGCCGTACCACTTGTTTTTGCCACCGTAGGTCATAAGGCCAAACACCTTGTCCTGCGGCTGCAGCACGTTCGTGAGCACGCGTGCCATGTCCTTGTCGATCTCGGAGTAATAGATGCCCGTGGCGACACCGATCAGATGATATTCGTGCAGGTTGGGATACTCGTTTTTGCCGAGCGCCTTGACGTCGAGGGTATCGATCTCGGGGTGTGCCTCGACGATGGCGTCCACGAGCTTTTTCGTATTGCCGTGGTGGCGTGAGGCATAAAGGATGATGGTTCGCATAAGAAGGCCTTTCAGCTGTAATTGCATCAATGTCTGTATGGTACCCCGTTGTATGGTCGGGATACCGGACACATCGACGAGCGCGCGGGTTTGTCCTTTGACTAGGATTGAGGCGGGCGCTTGCATGAAAAAGCAGTTGTCCGAAAGGATGGATAATGGAATACGCTCTTTCCAACGATTCGATTTCTATTAAGGTGTCCACGGCTGGTGGTTCGTTTACCTCGATTGAGGCCGGAGGTCGCGAGTATCTGTGGCAGGGCGATCCCGCCGTGTGGTCCGGCCAGGCACCGATTTGCTTCCCGATTTGCGGAGGCCTGCGTGATGGTAGCGCCATGACGTTTGCCGGGCATCATGTGAAGCTCGCTCGCCACGGGTTTGCGCGCAAACAGGAGTGGAAGCTGCTGAGCCAGAGCGAGAACGAGCTGGCGATGTGCCTGGCTTCGGAGGATAACGCCGCGCTGCTGAGCGATTATCCGTACCCGTTTAAGCTTGTCGCTCGTTATGCGCTTGAGGGGGATACCGTGCGCGTCTCCTATGAGGTGACCAACGAGGGCACCGAGGACATGCCGTTCTTTATCGGTGGACACCCCGGCTTTAGGTGCCCGCTCGACGAGGGCGAGGCCTATACGGACTACGAGCTGCGCTTTGAGAAGGACGAGGCTGCGGAGCTCTGCACCGCCGTTCCTTCGACTGGCTTGATTGATGTGGCAAACCGCTCCAAGAACCCCATGGTGGGGAAGACGTTGCCCCTGTCGCACGAGCTCTTCGATTTTGCGGAGACCATCTTTGACGTACTCGAGAGTCGTCAGGTCACGCTTTCCAAAAAGGGCGAGGACAAGGGCGTTCGCCTGAGCTTCGAGGGCTTTCCGTACCTCATCGTGTGGAGTAAGCCCGAGGGCGATTTTGTGGCAGTTGAGCCCTGGGGCGGCCTTTCGACCTGCTCCGATGAGGATGACGTGCTTGAGCATAAGCGCGGCTGCCTTGTCGCCAAGCCCAAGGAGACCGTCGTTCGCTCGTTCACGATTGAAATTCTGTAATTCCGTTTTGTCGACTCGTATCGCGAGGCACTAGGAGCCTGCGAGATAAGGAGCTAAAAATGATCCTCACCGTTACGATGAACCCGTCTGTCGATACGCGCTATCAGCTCGATGAGCTCGTTCTCGACGACGTCAACCGTGTGACGCCCGAAAAGACCGCTGGCGGCAAGGGCCTCAACGTGGCCCGTGTGCTGGGTCAGCTGGGCGACGACGTCGTGGCAACCGGTCTGCTCGGCGGCCACATGGGTGCTTACATGGCTGAGCTCATGGACGCCAACGGTATTAACAACGACTTTGTGCCCATCAAGGGCGAGACCCGCATCTGCCTCAATATCCTTCATGCCGGCAACCAGACCGAGCTGCTCGAGAGCGGCCCGACAATTGCCCCCGAGGAGCTCGATGCCTTTACCGCCAAGTTTACCGAGCTTGCGAGCAAGGCCGACGTCGTCACCATCTCGGGTTCGCTGCCCCGCGGTGTCGAGGCAGACTACTATGCCAAGATCACGGGCATTGCCGAGAACGCCGGTGCCAAGGTGTTGCTCGATACCTCGGGTGCTTCGCTCGAGGCCGCCCTTAAGTCCGAAATTAAGCCCGAGCTGGTCAAGCCTAACCTGACCGAGATCAACGGCCTTTTGGGTACGAACTTTACCACCGACGATGTGGACGAGCTCCGCGCCGCGCTCGCCTCTGATGCCCGCTTCTCCGATATCCCCTGGGTCGTCGTGTCCATGGGCGCTGCCGGCTCCGTTGGCTTCCACAATGGCCGTGCGTTCCGCGCAAAGACACCCGATATCCCTGCCGTTAACGCCACGGGCTCTGGTGACTCCACTATCGCTGGCTTCGCGCACGCCATTGCTGCTGGCGCGGACGACGAGACGGTGCTGCGTACCGCCAACACCTGCGGCAAGCTCAATGCCATGGATCCCATGACCGGCCATCTGGTCATGGACCGTTGGGACGAGGTCTACAACGGCGTTGTCGTGACCGAGCTGTAAAAGCCTGGGCGTCGGCCCCGGCATTGCTTGCTAGCTCATGTCGACGACAAGTGCGGTAGCATTATGCTGGGGCGCGACGCTGAGTTTGTCGTGTTCAATCCCGACCTTACCCTGGTCGAGGCGTATGTGGGTGGCAACAGCGTCGGTAACGCGTTTGCCGAGTAGCCGCCAAAGAAGCGATCCGAGAGGGGATTTAGATGATTTACGGTGCATTGGGCGATATCGAGGAGTACCGCGGAATGCTCAAGGGCCTCGACGTGCTGATCGACTGGCTCGAGGAGAACGACCCGGCAGAGCTCGAGGTCGGCAGCCATCCGATTCTGGGCGACAAGGTCTATGCGAACGTCATGGCTCCCACGACGCGTCCCGAGGCCGAGGCTCACTATGAGACGCATCAGCGCTATCACGACCTGCAGATCGACGTCGAGGGTCGCGAGGCCTTTAAGGTCGCCACGGGCAGCCTGACGCTGGTTCAGGAGTTTGACGAGAAGGACGACTACGATCTGGTCGATTCCGACGCTTCGATCGCCGGCGATCTTGCCGACGACAAGTTTGCGCTGTTCGTTGCCGGCGAGCCTCACATGCCCACGCTCGAGTTCCCGGGCGATGGCGCACAACCGATCAAGAAGATCTGCTTTAAGCTGCTTGCCGACGCCTACTGGGAGGAGTAGCGAGCTGCTCGGCTGAGCTGTTCGTATGCTGGCGTGATTCCCCTAGGGAAATCACGCTAGGACCCCGCCAAACGTGCTTTCCCTAGGGGAATCACGTTTGGCGGGGTTTTCGGTTTTTGAATAGGGGAGCTGTTTATTTGCGAAGAACATCGGCTAGCCGCAGGATTGAAACCATCGACCGATAAGTGAGTTCCACCTTTTCGCCCGCAAGCAGTCGTTTCGATTGAATCTCATCCAGCCCCACAAGCCGAGAGAACAACGAACTGCTCATCGTGCCCTCGTCAATTGATTCCCTTATGGTCTTCAAAACGTCCGTATCATGAAGCGATGCCGAACTGTAGGGGGCAACACGAGCGGAACTCTCAATTAACGACGAGACAAAAGGATGGAGATGCTTTGGACATAGTCCATCAAACACCACATCCCCATTGTCGTTCGAGCCGACCAGGCGCCAAGTATAGTGATCGACCCAGTCATCTCCGTCATATATGGCGTTCATGAGCAACTTCCCGTCTAGAGAGAGAAACCTATTTGGACATCGGGGCGCAAGACCGCAATCCATATCGGGCCTGCAGCAGCTCCAACCCAACGCACCACATAGGTTCCCTTTCGTACATGTGTATCAATCTGCCCCGAAATGCCGGTGAATGCAATTCCAGACCCGTTTGTCGGATAGCAATCGACGTATTTTTGTTTTCCGCTCACAACCTTGTATAGATATATCGTTCCAGCAAGAGAGAAGGGATCGTTCGCAATTTTGTCCGGAAGAACTTGCCACCTTAAAATCCCGCTACCAATATGGTCAAGCTTGACCGTTCCGCCGTCCCCCTCAAAAGTGGCAAGGGGATTTACCCCAGACTGAGAGTCGGCATCGTCCTCCTTAGCAGTTATCAGCAGGCTGCCCGTATAAGACTGCTGAGGCTCACCTTCAGGACAGGCAGCCTCGGCCCAAGAAGGGCCGCTCAGGCAGAACAGTCCGAGCAGCATCATTACCAACAAAAGAAAACCCTTAGTTCTTTTCATCTCTATCCCCAACGTCTCTCGACATTTGTATATTGTGACTATTTTAGATCTATATGGCCAATTCGAGCCCTCACCATGGCAATTGTTGCAGCTGGGTTTCTTTTCATTAAGATTTCACTTTGGTAAATCCCCGCCCCTAAGCATTAAACCCGAAGTCCACCGAGTGGGCCGCTGTTGACGTGGCGATGCTTGGATTGGCACACGCGCACTCAAAATCGGCAACAAAAAAGCCGCCCGAAGGCGGCTATCTTGTGCAATGGAGCCAGCGACCGGGCTCGAACCGGTGACCCCCGCTTTACGAGAGCGGTGCTCTACCAACTGAGCTACGCTGGCGGCCATGTGGTGACGCAACAGAGGCGTCAACGGCTGTCTATGATACGGGACATCGCAAATCCGCGCAAGGGTTCTGGCGGCTTTTCTCACTATTAATGCACTAATATTGGAGGCGTGATGTCTGCGGCGTTCATCTGGCGCTTGACCTGCTGTTGAGTTGGTGGCCGACGTCCCGCTCGTATGGGTCTCAAACAGAATGGGGCTGCCATGGCTCAACCCAGGATCCTTCTCACGCGTATCGATGACCGTTTCATTTACGGGCAAGACGTTGAGCTGTGGAACGAAGCCGTGGGTTCCAATCTTGTCTTAATCGTCAACGATGAGATCGCGGCGGATTCGTGCCAATGGGCACCCATGAGGGTGGCGGCGCCAGAAGGCGTTTGGACGCGGTTTTTCTCGGTGCAAAGGACTATCGACATCATTTATACCGCAACGCCGCGCCAATGGATTCTCATCATGGTGGCGTCGCCCACGGATGCACTCGCGCTGGTTAAGGGCGGTGTGCCAATAACCAAGATCAGCATCGGCCATATGCGGGCGAGGGAGGGCAAGCGCTCTGCAACGCCTGCCATTGCCGTAGACGATACGGACATTGCCGCCTTCAAAGAGTTGCAAAAGCTCGGCATAGAGCTAGAAATCCGTTATCTCCCCAGTTCCGCCCCCGACCCCATTGGCAATCTGTGCAACTGATCCCTTGGGGACGGAGGAAAACGGATCATTTTGCCCTTGCGAGGGATGCGCGCGATGCCGCCTGTCAAAAACTATGCCCATTTACTACGTTTGATCGGCTATCGCCGAGCATGTCGAATTTGGGAAAAACAAAACCGCAGGTAGACGGCTCGCAAATTTAGCAAAAATCGGTGTACGGTCGAGCATCCCGGGCTAAACGTAGTAAATGGGCATAGTTTTGATATGTCACTCATACAGTCACAGCGAAAATGAGCCCAAAGATGAAAAAGCACCCGTCGGCGGTGGTGTCGGCGGGCGCTGCTGTGCGATTTATTGCGTTATGGGCTTAGTGCCTCATAAAGTGGTATTCGATCACATTGCTATAGGGGTGACCCGGGCCCACAATGCCCTGCGGGAACAGCGGCTGGTGCGGCGTGTCGGGGTACATCTCTGCCTCGAGGGCAAAGCCGGCGCCCCAGCTATAGCTGGCATCGTCCTTGGCGTGCTCGTCGCCCAGCCAATTGCCAGTGTAGAGCTGCACGCCCGGGGCGGTGGTGTAGTAGTCCAGCTCGCGGCCGGTCCACATCTCCTCGACATGCAGGGCGCGGCGCAGGTTGCGACCGTACTGATAGCCGCCGATGCACAGGCAGTGATCGTAGCCGCGGGCCTGCTTGATCTGCGGGTCGTCGGCCTCCATACCGGGCGCGACGGGACGCAGCTCGCGGAAGTCAAACGGCGTGCCCTCGACCGGAGCGATCTCGCCGGTGGGAATGTTCTGCTCGTTGATGGGCAGGTAGTGGGCGGCGTTGGCAACAAAGAAATGCTCGCAGTCCATGCCGGCGTTGTGGCCGGCAAGATTGAAGTAGGTGTGGTTGGTCATCGACACATAGGTGGTACGGTCGCTCTCGCAGCCATACTCGATGCGAAGGACGCCGGTGCGCGTTACGGTAAACACGGCCGTAAACGTACGGTTGCCGGGCAGGCCCAGCTCGCCGTCCTCAAGCGAGGTGGTCATGCGCACGGCATTGTGGACCTCGTCGAGCTCAACGTCCCACACGCGCTTGTGCAGGCCGTGCTCAAGGTCGCTGTGCAGGTTGTTGGCGCCTTCGTTGGCGGGCATATGCCAGTCTGTGCCGTCGATGGTGATCGTGGCGCCCGCGGTGCGGTTTGCCACGGGGCCGATGGTCGCGCCAAAGCAGGCGGGGTTGTCAAAGTAATCCTCGAGCTTATCGAAGCCTAGCACCACATCGTGCACGTTGCCGGGAATGTCGGGCACATCGATGCCCAGCACGGTGGCGCCATAGTCCATAATGCGAACGCAGATCTCGGGCCCGTTGAGGGTGTAACGATGAACGGGGGTACCGCACGGCGCGGTGCCGAAAAGCTCGGAAGTGATCATTTGGTTCCTAACATCGAGATATTTCGGACAAACTGTAGCGCGAACAGGCGAGATTATCACTACACCCCACTAAAGCTGGGGGTATTTTTCTCAAAAAAGTGATGATTGAAGCTGTTCGGGCGTTCATTTTTGACGCGTACGAGTCTGATACAATTTGTTCGTTACTGTTTGAATGATATGCGCGCAAAGAACGGCGAGGATTCATCGTGATTAAGGCAGAGCGACAGGATAAGGTTCGTCAGCTGCTCGAGGAGCAGGGCACGGTCTCGGTCAAGGAGATTTCGGATGCGTTAGGTGTCTCGGACATGACGATCCGCCGCGACCTTGAGGAACTTGCGAGCCTAGGCGAGATCGAGCGCGTGCACGGCGGAGCCCGCAGTGCACAGGGCCGTCCCCACGCTATGCTGCGCCATGAGTATTCGCACAGTGAAAAGCGCACCAAGCATGCCGAGGAAAAGCTGCAGATCGCACGCCGCGCTGTGGAGCTTATCGAGGAAGGCTCGACCATCTTTTTGGGTACGGGCACCACGGTTGAGCAGATGGCCTCGATGCTGCCGGCGTTTCGCCTGCGTATCGTGACCAATTCGCTTTCGGTGTTCAACCTGCTCGAGGAGCGCGAGGACTGCGAGCTGTGCCTCGTGGGCGGTATGTACCGCCGCCGCACTGCCGCTTTTGTGGGGCCGACGGCCGAGGATACCCTACGTGCGCTGGGCATCGATGCTGCGTTTATCGGCGCCAACGGTATCTTGGACGGTGACGTATCCACGTCCAACATGGACGAGGGCCGTATCCAGCAGCTCGCCTTTAGCAAGGCGGACTCGCGCTATCTGATCGC
>CAJLPX010000020.1 GCA_905208635.1 uncultured Collinsella sp.
AGCATCCGTTCTCCATCGAGGGCCGCGAGCAGAAGACCTGGATGCTCATGGACTACGGTTCGGTCGTCGTCCACGTCTTCACTCCCGAAGCCCGCGACTTCTACCGCCTAGAAAAGCTCTGGGGTGACGCCCCCCAGCTCCCCCTCAACCTCCTCTAAATGATTTTTCTGGGACGGGGATAAAATAATCATTCCTACCGTTCACCGAACCGCTCATCTTTGTTGGGCGGTTCGGGTTTTTCTTTTCCCTCCTTTTGTATGCTGTAGCTATTGCAAACTCGGAAGGGAGGGCTTCGATGACTCGCGTTGCCCGTGTGTTATCCGAACTCGGCCATTATCACGTCATGCTCAAGGGTTGTGCCGCCCAGCTGATCTTTGAGGACGATGACGACCGCCTTTATTTTCTCAATCTATTGAATAGGCGATTTAGGTCCGCTCACATTCGTTTGCTGGCCTGGTGCCTCATGGACAATCATGTTCACCTGCTGTTTGATGACCCCGATAATCGGATGAGCGTTTCCATGCATGCGATTGATACGGCATATGCGAAACACTTTAATCAAAAAACCGGTCGCCGCGGACCGGTGTTCCAGGAACGATTTAAGAGCGTGATCATTTCTGACGATGAGCAGCTGCTCCGTTGCGTTCGATATATCCATGACAACCCTGCAAAGGCTGGAATTTCTTCTGCTCCTCTTTATCGTTGGAGCAGCTTCCACGAGTATTTCTCTCATCCCGAGATTTGCGATTGTGACGGTATCCTCGATCTGTTCGGGGGTACGGAGGCGTTTTATCTTGCGAGCACCGACGGCAAACCTAATTCCTATTTTATGCCCGAAGGTAAGCATATTTCCGATATGGATGCGCTAGAAGTTGCCCAGGCTCTTTTGGATCCGCATGAGCCTTATCAACTTAAATCTTTGCCGAAATCAGAGCGTAATCGTCTTCTGGCAGTGTTGAGGCATCGGGGGTTTACGATTGACCAGATTGCGCGCCTGACGGGAATCGGGACCAATATCATTCAAAGAGCGAAATGACGCTCCAAATGATTAAATAATCCCCGTCCTAGAATAATCATTGGGAGGAGAAGCGGGATTGGCGGCCGAAGGATAGGGCGGTGTCGCCGAACTTGTCTCGGACGGCGTCGATAGCAACCGAGAGGTCGCGTCGGTCGCTGGATTGGGCTCCGCGGTCGTCGACTTCGCAGAACAGGTCGGTCTGGATGCCGCCCTGATGGTCAAAGTCGCTCATCCCGATACCCGCCAGACGCACATGCATGCCTTCCTGCCAGATGTTGTCGAGCAGTTTGAGCGCAACCGCCACAAAGATGTTCTCATCGTCGGTCGGATGAGGCAGCCGGCGCTGTGCCGTACGCCCGCTGCCATACGAATACTTGAGCTTGAGCGTTACCGTGCCGCCCGTCAGTCCCTGACGGCGCAGGCGGCGTCCAACTGACTCGCCCAACAGTGCAATCGCCGCTTCGATGTCTCCGCGCTCAGTTAAATCTTTCGCAAAGGTGCGTTCATTGCTGACCGACTTGATCTTGCGCTCTTCATCGAGACTCGTGACTTCGGAGATTTCAAGTCCCAGCGCACGCTGACGCATACGTTCGCCGTTGACGCCAAAAATAGAGGCCAAGGTGGATTCCGGCGCGCGTGACAGCTCGCCGAGCGTGTAGATGCGCATACGGCGCAGTCGCTCCTCGGCCGAGCGCCCGATGCCGCTCATGGCAGATACCGGCAGCGCGGCCAAAAAGCGCTGCTCGGTTCCGGGGCGCACGATGGTCAGCCCAAACGGCTTATCCCGCTCGCTTGCGATCTTTGCGACCGTCTTGTTGCAGCCCACGCCAATGGAGCACGTCACTCCCAGCGCTGCCACACGGTCGCTTATACGCCGTGCAACCAGCAGTGGGTCCTCGGGCGCAAAGCGACCCGGTGTGATATCGATAAAGGCTTCGTCGATGGATACGCGCTCAACGCGCGGCGTCTCCTCGGCAAGAATCGCCATGACCTGCGCGCTCACCTCGCGGTAGCGATCAAAGTGCCCGTGCGTCCAAATGGCTTGCGGGCACAAGCGCCGCGCCTCAGCCGAGGCCATGGCAGAGCGCACGCCAAAGCGACGTGCCTCATACGAACACGTGGACACGACGCCACGCGAATCGGCGTCTCCGCCCACGATGAGTGGCTTTCCGCGCCATTCGGGATGATCGAGCATCTCCACGCTCGCAAAAAACGCATCGAGGTCCATGAGGCCCACCGCCGGACCCGTCCAGGGCGGCGGCGTGACGCCCATGGCATCCTCATAACCGTATGTATGTTCGCGTCTTTCCATGTCATGAGTATACCGCGCAGCTCATGTGGGGTGCGTGTATGTGCTTGCAAATCCCGAATTCTTGTCTAAGATATGGATTTGCCCTCGACTACACCGAAGAAGTTGGTCTCACGGACTTCACCTGCCCGCGTCGATGGCGTATTATGTTCAACTGTTTGTTTGTAGTTGCAGCCTAAAGCTGCTTGGTTGGAGGAGTTTCCTTTGGCAGTCAAGATTCGCCTTGCTCGTCACGGCGCTAAGAAGCGTCCGTACTACCGTGTCGTCGTCGCCGATTCCCGCGCCCCGCGTGACGGTCGTATCATCGAGGAGGTTGGCCGCTACAACCCGATGACCGCCCCCAAGACCATCAACCTCGACCTCGAGAAGATCGCTGACTGGCAGTCCAAGGGCGCTCAGCTCACCGACGCCGTCGCCGCTCTGGTCAAGGCCGCCAACGAGGGCGAGAAGACCGAGACCGTCGTCAAGAAGTCCAAGAAGCAGCTCGCCAAAGAGGCCGAGGCCGCTAAGGCTGCCGCTGAGGCCGCTGAGGGCGCCGAGGAGTAAATCGTGCCTGAGGTTGACGCTGCACAGCTCGAGGGTGAGGCAATGCTCTCAGATCGCATCGCCGATCTCGTCGAATATCTCGTTGTTCAGATCGTCGACGACCCGGATTCCGTGAGCCTTGAGGTCATCGATGGTGACGACGCCTCTACGATTGAGGTTTCTGTCGCCGAGGATGACGTCGCTAAGGTCATCGGCCGTCGTGGCCGTACCATCAAGGCCATTCGCACGCTCGCCCGTGCACTGGCCGCTCGCCTCGACACTGCTGTCGAGGTAGAGGTTCTGGGCTAGGACCTTGAGGTCCCAGTACAAAAACATCGCCCGTGTGGTCAAGCCGCACGGAAGGAAGGGGGAGGTCCTCGCGCAGCCGCTGCGGGGGCTTCCTTCTGTATTAGAGCCGGGTATGCGCGTCGCCCTGACGCCGCCGGCGCTCAAGCGCGATCGCTTTTGCACGGTCGTGTCCGTCTCCGATACGGGCGATGGCGATCTGGTCTCGTTTGAGGGCATTGACGACTTGACGGCCGCCGAGGGCATCACGGGATGCTATGTGCTGGCAAATCGCGACGACTTTGAGCTCGATTCGCTCGATGCTGCCTATACCGACCTGATGGGTCGCGAGGTGGTCGACGAGCGCTTCGGTTCGCTCGGCACGATCGTCGAGATCATGTCGACGCCCGCTAACGATGTTTGGGTTGTCGAGGGCGATCGGTACGGCGAGGTACTGATTCCCGTGATCGAGCAGGTTGTGCTCGATCTTCCCGACACAGGAACAATTTCCGTCCACGTTATGGACGGCCTGATCGATATGGACAAGTAGGGAGGACAACATGCTGATCGAGACCCTTTCGGTCTTTCCCGAGATGTTTGAGCCCGTCATGTCCACATCGATTTTGGGCCGCGCCCGCAAGGCCGGCCTTTTTGATTTTAAGGCGTATAACCTGCGCGACTGGACGCACGACCGCCATCGTACCGTCGATGACGAGCCGTACGGCGGCGGGCAGGGCATGCTCATGAAGGTCGAGCCTATTGCCGTGGCCATCGAGGCTATTAGCTCCGAGGGTTCTAAGCCCACCGTGGTGTTTTTTACCCCCTGTGGCGAGCCCTTTACACAGCATGTGGCCGAGCGCCTGCTCAAAAGCGAACGCTTGCTGTTTGTGTGCAGCCGTTACGAGGGTGTCGACGAGCGTGCCTATGCGTATGCCGACGAGCGCCTGTCGATCGGCGATTACGTGCTCACGGGCGGCGAGCTTCCCGCTATGGTCGTTGCCGATGCCGTCGTACGCCTGATTCCCGGCGCCCTTGGTGACGAGATGAGCAACGTCGACGAGTCGTTCTCGACCGCCGAGGACGGAGGCCTGCTCGAGTATGCGCAGTACACTCGCCCTGCTGAATTCAACGGCGAGGGCGTGCCGCCTGTGCTCGTGAGCGGTGACCATGCCAAGGTTGACGCCTGGCGCCGTAAGAATGCCATCGAGCGCACCTGCCGCTGGCGTCCCGACCTGATCGAGACGGCGCGGCTTACGCCCCAGGAGCGCGCATACGCGCAAGATTTGCTTTCCGGAAGGGGTGAATAGAATGGTGGATGATAAAGGGCGTCAACGGGTTCACCTCGAACATGATTTTGGCGAAAGGTCCGTTTTCACTTTACGTGGTGCTCTGGAGTGGATTTTAGTCATTCTTATCGCGCTCGCCGCCACCTTCTTGATCCGCACCTTTGTGGTCGAGCCCTTTGTGGTACCCACCGGCTCCATGGAGGACACGATCGAGATTGGCGACCAGATCCTGGCACAAAAGGTGAGCCTCGAGCTCGGTCAGCCCGTCAAACAGGGTGATATCGTGGTGTTCCATAATCCCGATGCCACGTCCGAGCATGACGTGCTGGTAAAGCGCGTCATCGCCACGGCCGGTCAGACGGTCGACCTTCAGGACGGCAAGGTCGTCGTCGACGGCCAGGCGCTCGATGAGGACTATACGACCGGCATGAGCTGGCCGCTTTCGGTCCAGGCGCCCGCCGCCCAGGTGAGCTATCCCTACACCGTCCCCGACGGCTGCGTGTGGGTGATGGGCGACAACCGCGAGAACTCAGCCGACTCACGCTACTTTGGTCCCGTTGATCGCTCTGATTTGATCGCCGTGGCGCTCGTGCGTTACTGGCCGCTTAACCGTCTGGGCGCTATCGACTAAAAACCGCTATAGTACAGTACCTAACCGTGTAATCGTTTCGACGAGGGGATATTAGAGGCATGAACGCTTCATCGCTTTCCTTCCAAGACATCATCCTGCGCCTCCAGCAGTACTGGGGCGAGCAGGGCTGCGTTATTATGCAGCCCTATGACTCCGAGGTCGGTGCCGGTACCTTCCACACCGCGACCACACTGCGCTCGCTCGGTCCCGCCGAGTGGCGCACCTGCTATGCTCAGCCTTGCCGCCGTCCCGCCGACGGCCGCTACGGCGAGAACCCTAACCGCATGCAGCACTACTATCAGTTCCAGGTGCTCATCAAGCCGTCGCCGGTCAACGCCCAGGAGCTCTACCTGGGTTCGCTGGCCGCCATTGGCCTGGACCCCAACGACCATGACGTCCGCTTTGTCGAGGACGACTGGGAGAGCCCGACCTTGGGCGCCTGGGGCCTTGGCTGGGAGGTCTGGCTTAACGGTATGGAGGTCACGCAGTTTACGTACTTCCAGCAGGTGGGCGGTATCGAGGTCGACCCCGTGCCCGTCGAGATCACCTATGGCCTGGAGCGTATCGCCATGTACGCCCAGGGCGTCAACTCCGTTTACGACCTAGTGTGGAGCTACCTGCCCGACGGTACGCCCATGACTTACGGCGACGTGTTCCTCGAGAACGAGCGCGAGTTCAGTGCCTATAACTTTGAGGTTGCCAACGTCGAGATGATGCGTCAGAAGTTTGACGACTACGAGGCCGAGTGCCATTCCTGCCTGGAGCGCAAGCTGCCGCTGCCCGCATACGACTGCGTCATGAAGTGCAGCCACGCTTTCAATCTGCTCGATGCCCGCGGCGCCCTGTCCGCGGTCGAGCGTGCCAACTACATCCTGCGCGTCCGCGCCGTCGCCAAGGCGTGCTGCGAGGCCTACATGGCCGAGGTCGCCGGAGTGAACGAGAATGCCGACCAGGAAGGCGAGGTGGCGTAAGCCATGGCAGACGCTAAGGATTTCCTGTTTGAGATCGGTACGGAGGAAATGCCCTCCGCGCCGCTGAACAATGCCGTCAAGCAGCTTGGCACCATGATCGCCAAGGGTCTCGACGAGGCCGGTCTGGCCCACGGCGAGGTCCGCGTGATCTCGAGCCCGCGTCGCCTGGCTGCGCTCGTTGCCGACGTTGCCACCGCGACCGATGAGGTTCACGAGGTCAAGCGTGGCCCCGCGGCAAACATCGCCTTCGACGCTGACGGTAACGCCACCAAGGCCGCCCAGGGCTTCGCCCGCAAGTGCGGTGTGGCTGCCGAGGATCTGGTCCGTCGCGAGGACACCGACGGCCGTAAGTACGTCTTTGCCGAGAAGAACATTCCTTCCGCTCCGGCTACTCCGATCCTGACGGCCCTGTGCGAGAAGACCATCGCCGGCCTGCAGTGGCCCAACTACCGTAGTCAGCGCTGGGGCCACGAGCACGCCACCTTCGTGCGCCCGGTCCGCTGGATCTGCTGCCTTCTGGGCGAGGATGTTGTGCCCGTGTCGTTTGCCGACGTGACGAGCGGCAACACTACGCGCGGCCATCGCGTGCTTGGCCCCGGTGACCACGTTGTCGCTAGCCCCGCCGCCTACGAGCAGGTGCTCGAGGACGCCGGCGTGCTTTCTGCCGAGCGCCGTCGCGAGGCGATTCTAGCCGGTATCGCCGAGGTCGAGGCTGCCCGTCCCGGCTGCCATGTCGATACGCCCAAGAAGGTCTTTGAGGAGGTTATCAACCTCTGCGAGTGGCCGACGGTGCTCGTCGGTACCTTCGATGAGGAGTTCCTCAAGGTCCCGCACGAGATCATCTGCGAGTCCATGCTCACCAACCAGCGCTACTTCCCGATCTATGACGGCGAGGGCAAGCTTACGCGTGAGTTCGTGGTCGTCTCCAACAGCAAGCCCGAGAATGCCGAGCGCGTGATCGACGGCAACGAGCGCGTCGTGCGCGCACGCCTGGATGACGCCAAGTTCTTCTACGAGGAGGATCTGAAGATCTCCCTCGACGAGTTTCGTGAGCGCCTGGCCAAGGTCGCTTTCCAGGAGAAGCTCGGCAGCGTGCTCGCCAAGTCCGAGCGTATTGAGCAGCTCGCGCTCGCTATTGCCCGTGAGGCGCACCTGGGTGCTCACCTGGCAGCCGACGCCGGCCGTGCCGCGCACCTGTGCAAGGCCGACCTGGTGTCCAACGCCGTCGTCGAGTTCACGAGCCAGCAGGGCGTGATGGGCGGTTACTACGCGACCGCGATGGGGGAGAACGACGAGGTCGCCCACGCCATTCGCGATCATTATCGTCCCCGCTTTGCCGGCGACGAGCTGCCCGAGGGCACCGCTGGCTGCATCGTGGCCTGCGCCGACAAGCTCGATACCATCGCCGGTATCTTTGCCATCGGCGAGCCTCCGACCGGCTCCTCCGACCCCTACGCGCTGCGTCGTGCCGCTATCGGCATCATCAACATCCTGCGCGACCGTCTGCCGATCGACCCCACGTCGCTGATTGACTTTGCTCTGCAGCTTTACAGCGAGCAGGGCATTGAGTTCGACACCGCCGAGGTCGCCCAGCAGGTTCGTGACTTCTTCCATGGCCGCCTGGTGAGCATGGCCCGCGACGAAAAGATTCCGGCCGATACCGTTGCCGCCGTCTCCGCGGTGCACATCATCGCCCCGTCCGTCTTCTTCGCCCGCTGCGCCGCCCTCGACGAGGCCCGCAAGAATGATGCCGAGACCTTTGACAACCTGGCTACCGCCTATGCCCGTGCCGCGCACATCTCCAAGCCCGAGCTGGGTGCGGAGTATGACCGCAGCCTGATGGGCGAGGTCGAGCTCGCGCTCGCCGACGCCTCCGAGGCTGCTCAGACCGCTGTCGATGCCGCCCTTGCTGCCGAGGACTACCCGGCCGCATTTGCCGCCCTCGCCGCCCTGCGCGCGCCCATCGACCGTTTCTTCGATGAGGTCATGGTCATGGACAAGGACGAGCAGCTTCGCGATAATCGCCTTAAGCTGCTCAACCGCTTCGAGGCCGTTTTCTCCGGCATCGCCAACATCGGTGAGCTTGCCCGCAAAAAGTAAGCCAGCCTGCGCATAAGCGCAAAAGGAGCCCCGCATGGATTGCCCGGTCACCGCTCGTCCCACCGTTATCGTTATCTCCGACTCGCTCGGTGATACCGCTTGTGAGGTGGTGCTTGCGGCGTCCGGGCAATTTGATGAAGGGGCTTTTCGCGTTTTGCGTCTGCCTAAGGTGACCTCTGTGGAGCAGGTCAAGTCATTTGTGGGGCCGCGCGTCGATGCGGACCATCGCGATATTGCCGTGTTCCACACCATTGTCGATCCGGCGCTTCGCGCCCGCGTGCTCGATTACCTGGGTATGCTGCATATCCGTTCGGTCGACCTGATCGGCCCGACGCTTGCCGTGCTGTCGTCGCTCATCGGTGTGCCGCCCAAGGGCGTTGCGGGCGTGATTCACAAGACCGATGACCGCTATTTCCATCGTATCGAGGCCATGGAGTATTTCGTTGAGCACGATGACGGTCGTGGTTGCGACGATCTGTCTGGTGCCGATATCGTGCTGCTGGGTGTGTCGCGTACATCCAAGACGCCGCTGTCGATGTATTTAGCCTATCAGGGCTACAAGGTCGCCAATGTCCCACTGGCGCATGGCATGGAGCCGCCCAAGTCGATTTATGAGGTCGACCCGATGCGCCTGTTCGGCCTGATTTCGACCGTCGATGTGATTTCCGAAATTCGCGATAGCCGCTTGGGCGATGACTACGCCCGTGCCGTTGCCGGCTCCTATGCGGAGCCCGAGAGCGTGCGTAGTGAGCTTGCGGAAGCCCGCGCGCTCATGAAACACCTGGGCTGCTTTGTAGTGCGTACCGACGGCAAGGCGATTGAGGAGAGCGCCTCCGAGATCATTGCCCACCTCGAAGAGATCCGAGAAGCCAGGGCCCGCCGTGCCGCCCGTCGCGCTCAACAGCAGTAGTCCTTTCTGTGATGATTTTTCTGGGACGGGGATTAAAAAATCATTAGGTATTCAATGATTTTTTAATCCCCGTCCCAGAAAAATCATCGGAGTGGCTAAATAGCCTGAATTGATAAAGCGATTTAGCAAAAACATCGCATCTGACCTGCATTCTTCTTGTAGTGGTATCTTCATAAGGTAACCAACTTTACCTACCGTTTACCGCCTGTTTTAGCACGTTTACCAAACCGCGCACCCTCTGCTCAAGCCTGCCCAAAACCCGCCGTATAGTTCCCTCACGGCCCGCATCCGGCGGGTCGATTCGTTACCACGGTCGTGCGCGAGAGCGCATGGAAGGGGAAGTATCGTGAGCGATTGCAAGAGGGTTTACCGTTTTGGAACCGACGCCCAGGGCACCTGTGTCACCGAGGGCGACAAGTCCATGAACTTCGTGCTTGGCGGCAAGGGCGCTAACCTTGCAGAGATGAGCCGTATCGGCCTGCCGGTTCCCGGTGGCTTTACCATTACCTGCCAGACTTGCGTCGAGTACTCCGGTGCCGGCAATGTGTGGCCCGAGGGCGCACTCGATGAGATCGTTGCCGCCGAGGCGGACCTCGAGGCCCGCTGCGGCAAGAAGCTCGGCGACGCCTCCGATCCGCTGCTCGTGTCGGTTCGCTCGGGCGCTCCGTTCTCCATGCCCGGCATGATGGACACGGTTCTCAACCTGGGCCTCAACGACGACTCCGTTCAGGGCCTTATCGCCCAGACACAAAACCCGCGTTTTGCCTGGGATAGCTACCGTCGCTTTATCCAGATGTTCTCCAACGTCGTCATGGGTGTCGACGCCGACCTGTTCGAGAACGCGCTGACCCAGGCCCGCCTGGTCGCCGGCGTTCGCGTCGATTCCGAGCTTTCGGCCGAGGACCTGCAGGAACTCGTCGAGACCTTCAAGGGCATCTTCTCCGAGAACGTCGAGGCTGCCCTGTATCCCGAGCTCGAGGTCGCTGACGGCAAGCCCGTCTTCCCGCACGACCCGGAGCTTCAGCTGCGCCTTGCCATCCAGGCCGTCTTTGGCAGCTGGATGAACGAGCGCGCCTGCATCTACCGCAAGCAGCATGGCATTTCCGATGAGCTCGGCACCGCCGTCAACGTCCAGGCTATGGCCTTTGGCAATAAGGGCGAGACCTCGGCGACCGGCGTCGCCTTTACGCGCAACCCGGCCGACGGAACCAAGGAGTTCTACGGTGACTTTCTGGTCAACGCCCAGGGCGAGGACGTCGTCGCCGGCATCCGCAACACCGAGCCCATCGCCGACCTCAAGACCACCCCAGGCCTCGAGTCCGCAGGTGAGGAGCTTGAGCGTGTCTTCCTGACGCTTGAGGACCACTATCGCGATATGTGCGATATCGAGTTTACCATCGAGCAGGGCAAGCTCTGGATGCTCCAGACCCGCGTGGGCAAGCGCACCGCCACTGCCGCCCTGCGCATTGCTATCGAAATGGTCGAGGAGGGCCTCATCACCCGCGAGGAGGCTGTGAGCCGCATCGATCCCGCGCAGCTCGACCAGCTCCTGCACCCGCAGTTCGACGCCTCCAAGAAGTACGAGGCCCTGGCCAGCGGCCTTAACGCCAGCCCTGGTGCCGCCGTGGGCGAGGTCGTGTTCTCGAGTGATGACGCCGTCGCGCGCGCCAACGAGGGCCACAAGGTCATTCTGGTCCGCTGGGAGACCAACCCCGACGACCTGAAGGGCATGGTCGCCGCCGAGGGCATCCTGACCAGCCACGGTGGCAAGACGAGCCATGCCGCCGTTATCGCCCGCGGCATGGGTACGCCCTGCGTTTGCGGCGTTGAGCGCTTCCACATTGACGCGGCAGAGAAGGTCGTGCGCATCGAGGGCAGCGACCGCGTGCTGCGCGAGGGCGATGTCATCTCCATCGACGGCACCCAGGGTATCGTCGTCGACGGCGCGGTTGACCTGGTCTCTGCAGAGCTCACCGGCGACCTGGACACCATCCTGTCTTGGGCCGATGAGATCCGTTTGGACGAGACCGACGGTCACGCCAACCACGTGCGCGTCAACGCCGACAACCCCGAGGATGCCGAGCTCGCGCTCGAGTTTGGCGCCGAGGCCATCGGTCTATGCCGCACCGAGCACATGTTCCTGGGCGATCGCAAGAACATCATCCAGAGCTTTATCCTGTCTGACGATGAGGCCGTGAAGCAGCAGGCCCTGGCCGACTTGCTCAAGGTTCAGACCGAGGACTTCCTGGCGATGTTCAAGACCATGTCCGGTCGCGATGTGGTCGTCCGCCTGCTCGATCCGCCGCTTCATGAGTTCCTTGATAATCCTCGCGAGCTCGAGGTCGCCATCACCAAGAAGGAGGCCGCCGGCGCTCCCGAGGAGGAGCTCACTGCCCTGCGCGCCCGCCTGCGTCGCATCGACGGCATGGTCGAGTCCAACCCCATGCTGGGCTTGCGCGGCGTGCGCCTGTCCGTCGTCTTTGGCGATCTGCCGCTCATGCAGGTTCGCGCCGTCGCCACGGCCGCTGCCCGCCTTATCAAGGAGGGTGTCGACCCGCGCCCCGAGATCATGGTTCCGCTCGTTTCCATCACGGCCGAGCATGTCCAGACCCGCGAGGTCATTGAGCGCGTAATCGCCGAGGTTTCCGCCGAAGAGGGCGTCGGGCTCAATATTCCCGTGGGCACGATGCTCGAGCTGCCGCGTGCCTGCATGGTCGCTGACGAGATCGCCCATCATGCCGACTTCTTCTGCTTTGGCACCAACGACCTCACCCAGACGACCTTTGGCTTCTCGCGCGATGACGCCGAGGCCAAGTTCATCCCGCTGTACATGCATAAAAAGATCCTGAAAGACAACCCCTTCGAGACCATCGACGCGGCGGTGCTGGAGCTCGTGCGCCTGGCCGTCGAGAAGGGCCGCGCCACCAATCCCGACATGCACTTTGGCGTGTGCGGCGAGCACGGCGGCGACCCCAAGTCCATCAAGGGCCTGTTTAACGTGGCCGACGTGGACTACGTGTCCTGCTCGCCCTATCGCGTGCCCCTCGCGCGCCTGGCTGCCGCTCAGGCCAAGCTCGAGGCCAAGCGCAACGCCTAACGTTTTGGGTGTAGACGCCTAGTGTAGCCCCCCTCATGCCGCCCGTCTCATTCGCGAGGCGGGCGGTTATCATGTGCGGGTTTTGTCTTTTTGTCTGCGTAAAAAATTGTTCTTGCAGCAGAAACCCGCGCGTGTATACTCGAATACGTTTGTTCAACTACGTGCCGGCCAAGATGGTACGGCACCTCTAGAAGAGTAAGGAATTGCACATGGATTACATCCGCGCAATCGAGCGTCAGCAGATCCGCGAGGACATTCCTCAGGTTCGCGTCGCCGACAACGTCAAGGTTCACTACCGCATTAAGGAAGGCGACCGCGAGCGCATTCAGGTCTTCCAGGGCGACGTCATCCGCATGGCCGGCGCCGGTGCCCGCGAGACCTTCACCGTCCGCAAGATGTCCTTCGGTGTCGGTGTTGAGCGTACCTTCCCGCTTCACAGCCCCAAGATCGCCAAGCTCGAGGTCGTTCGTCATGGTCGCGTCCGTCGCGCCAAGCTGTACTACCTCCGCGACAAGGTGGGCAAGGCTGCTCGCATCCCCGAGAAGCGCTAAGAAGATCGCAGCGTCTGTCCACTCGTTTGGACACAAGGGTCACCTTCGGGTGGCCCTTCTTTTTATCTGATTTGCATGCAAGGAGGGCCTGGTATGGCCAATATGACGAGCTCGGTTTCGGCATCGCAGGTTGCCGGTGAGTTGGCGAGCGCTACGTTTGAGGAGATCCCCGCCCTCGTGGAGCATTATCGCGAGGACCCGCGCCAGCAGGTGATCAAGGCTTGCGAGCGTGCTCTTAAGCGCCATGCCAAGGAACTTGCCGAGCGCGAGCGCGTCAATGACATGTACGAGCTTATGCATGAGCTTGGCGGCGATGGGGTAGTCGTTGGTGTCGACGAGGTAGGTCGCGGATCGGTGGCCGGTCCTTTGACGGTATGCGCCGTCTGCCTTCCTATGGAGCCGCGCGTCTGGGGCATCAACGATTCCAAAAAGCTCACGCCGGCGCGCCGCGAGTTGCTCTCAGTGAAGATTGCCGAGGTGGCGACGGCAATTGGTTTTTGCCATATCGCGCCTAAGGATATCGATGAGATGGGCATGGCCCGCGCCATTCGAGCCGCTGTCGCGGGCGCCGTGGCCGATACGGGGCTCGAGCCCGATTGCGTGCTTATGGACGGTAACCCCTTGGGCGCCGTTCCCAACGAGCGCGACGTGGTGAAGGGCGATGCCAAGATCGCCTGTATCGCCGCGGCGTCCATCATGGCCAAGGTCACGCGTGACGAGATGATGGTCGAGTACGATGCCGAGTATCCCGAGTACCATTTGGCCGAATCGAAGGGCTACGCAAGCCCCGAGCACATCGAGGCCATTCGCAAACATGGACTTTGTCCACTGCACCGCGTGAGCTTTTGCGGAAACTTTCTGCAGACTGAGCGCCTTTTCTAGGTCAATTGTGGAGACAGGGACCTCTGGGGTTTTATAAACTTGCTGGTAACGGGCCGTATGCAACACCATTGCTGCGTACGGCCCGTTTTTTGACGGCATTTGGTCAGCTTTTGGTTTGCTTCCGGTACTTACCCGCACGAAAGGTGCCCTCATCATCGGGGCAATGCAGCGTGCGGGAAAGGAGACCCCATGAGTGCCGCAAGCAAAAAGAGCAAGACGCAGCAGCTCAAGGAGCGTTGGGAAAACGGTGAGCTCGACTGCGGGGCGATGACGCCTGAGTTTATCAAGGGGCTCAGTCCCCGCGAGCTGGGCATGCTGGGCGAGCTGATCACCATCGACTACTTTAACGAGCGCGGCTACACCTTGCTGGAGCAGGGTTATCGTTGCTCCGAGGGCGAGGCCGATCTGGTGCTGCTCGATGAGCTCGACGATGTCGTGGTGATGGCCGAAGTCAAGACCAGACGCGTTGCACTGGATTGCAGCACGCGGGTCTTTCCCGAGGAGGCTGTGGACGCTCAAAAGCAACGCCGCTACCGCCGCATCGCAAGTTGCTATCTCATGGAACATTATCCGCTCAAGGCGATTCGCTTCGATGCCGTGGGTGTCACCATTCGTGGCGGGCATATCGCCGAGATCGAGCATCAGTACAACGCGTTCGATTGGCAGGTGTCGTGATGGCGTTCGAGACGTTTGCCGTTCACGCGGCCTGCATCCGTGGCGTCGAGGCGATTCACGTCACGGTCGAGGTCTCGCTTGCCGGCGGCGTTCCGGGCATTCAGATGCTCGGCATTCCGAGTATGGAGGTGATGGAGTCACGCGGTCGTATTCGCTGCGCGATGCGCTCCGCCGGGTTCGAGATCCCACGCTCGGGCATTACGGTCAACCTAGCGCCCGGCGATATTCGCAAGACCGGTAGCGGCTTTGATCTGCCCATCGCCATCGCGGTTCTGGCGGCCGATGGGCAGATTCCCCGTGACAACCTCGATCGCTGCCTTATCGCCGGCGAGCTCGGCTTGGACGGTACGGTGCTTCCCGTCAAGGGCGAGGTGGCGTTTCAGTTATTGGCGCGTGATATGGGGCTGTCCTTTATCGCCGGCAGGTCCGATCAGCATGTGCCGCTTGCGGGCGTGGATTGCGGATTTATCGATCATTTGTCTCAGCTTGCCCATGGCATGGGCGATGCCGCGCGGCACTACTTGGATTCTGAAGTGCTCGAGGCGACCTTTGAGCCCGAACTCGACTATGCCGACGTACTGGGGCAGGAGGTCGCCAAGCGCGGCATGGCACTGGCGGCAGCGGGTGAGCTCGGTTTGCTTATGATCGGGTCCCCGGGATCGGGCAAGACGATGCTCGCGCGTCGTATGACCGGCATCCTGCCCGAGCTTTCCGTTGAGGATCAACAGGAGGCGCTGTGCATCCATTCGGTCTTGGGTGAGAACATCGATGGCTTGTTGGCGGGGCACCGGCCCTTCCGCAGTCCCCACCACAGTATTTCGACCGCAGGCCTTATCGGCGGCGGGCGCCCGGTGCACCCGGGTGAGATCAGCCTTGCTCATGGCGGCGTGCTCTTTTTGGACGAGCTTGCCGAGTTTCCCACGGGTGTGCTGCAGACGCTGCGTCAGCCCATCGAACGCGGCTATGTGAGGATCGTGCGCGTCGACGGGGCCTTTACCTTCCCGTCGCGCTTTCAGCTGCTGGCTGCGAGTAACCCTTGCCCCTGCGGCTTTTTGGGCGATCGCGAGGTGCCGTGTCGCTGCTCGGCGGCGATGGTCGAGCGCTATCGGTCTAAACTGTGCGGTCCTTTGGCCGACCGTATCGACATGATGATCGATGTGACCCGTCCCGACCCCCAAGTGATTATCGAGGGTGCGGAGGGTATGTCGTCTGCCGAGTTACGTGACTACGTTGTGCGCGGTCGCGCTTTTCGCGCTTGGCGCGAATCCCGTATGGACGATGCGGATGCCGAGGCCGAGGATGACGAGACACGGTCCATTGACGGCGTCGTTTCGACCTTTGAGCTCGATGATGCGGCAGAGAAGTGTGTGCTCGGCCTGTCGAAGCGCACGCATCTCACGGGCCGCGGCATCGTGCGACTGGTGCGTATCGCGCGTACAATCGCTGACGTCGCCGAGAGCGAGCAAGTGACGCAGGACCACGTGCTCGAGGCAGCGATGTACCAGGGAAGGAGGGACCAATGATGGCCGAGGGGGCCTACGAGCTGCATCCAGGTGATGCGTTGTATCCCGAGACCGTTTTGGAGCTTTCTGATGTACCCCAGACGCTCTATGTGCGCGGCAACCCCGAGGTGCTTTCGACGCCCGCGCTCTCCATCATCGGCGCGCGCAAGGCCTCGCCGTATGGTCTTGCCGTGGCAGAGCTTGCGGCAAAGGTGGCGGTCGAGGCGGGAGTGACGGTAGTTTCGGGCGGCGCGGTCGGTTGTGACCAGGCCTCGGGTTGGGCTGCGGTCAACGCTGGCGGCAAACACGTCGTGGTGCTGGGGACGGGCGCCGACGTGGTCTATCCGCGCTCAAGCGCGGGGCTTATTACGCGCACGCTCGATACGGGTGGCGCGGTCGTGTCGATCTCCCCGTGGGGCATGGGTCCGCGCAAGTTTGCCTTTCCGCGCCGCAATCGCGTGATCGCGGCCCTGTCGCAAGCCCTCTTTGTATCCGAGGCGGGTATGCCTTCCGGGACGTTTTCTACAGCCGAGGCTGCTATGGATTTGGGGCGAGAACTTCTCGCTGTGCCGGGGTCGATCCTATCGCCCGAGTCGCGTGGCACGAATTACCTCATTGCGAACGGTGCCTGCTGCATCATCGACGAGGAATCTATCGAGATGGCTATCTCACGCATCTACGGCACTCTGCGCTACTCGCGCCCCGATGCTCCCGGCATTGCCGACCTGGATCAAACACAGCAGACCGTGATGCATGCGCTCATCGCCTCTCCGCTCAAGGTCGACGACATCGCGGCGCTCGTCTCGCTCGATGCTGTCGGCGTACTCAAACTCTTGGGTTCGCTTGAACTCGAGGGCCTTATCGAGCGCATGATGGATGGAAGGTATGCGCCCTCCAAGTTTGCCCTTCACGCCCAGACGCCCTTCGGTCACAATGGAAAACGTGTCAATTAGAAAGGTGTTTGCAGATGCAGTTCGATCAGGTGACGGTTATCGGTGGCGGTCTGGCGGGTTCGGAGTGCGCGATTCAGCTGGCAGACCGCGGGTTTGCCGTAAAGCTGCGCGAGATGCGCCCCCAGGTGAGCTCCCCGGCCCACCATACCGATCACCTGGCAGAGCTCGTCTGTTCCAATTCGTTTAAATCGACCCGTCCGGACTCTGCGGCGGGCTTGTTAAAGGCCGAGCTTGAGCGCATGGGTTCAGTCCTGCTCGATTGCGCCCATCGCGCGGCTGTTCCCGCCGGTGGCGCCTTGGCGGTCGACCGCGTCAAGTTTTCCGAGCTTGTCGAGGCCGAGGTTGCCGCCCGTCCCAATATCGAGGTCGTGCACGGCGAGGTCACGCAGATTCCCGAGGGCCACGTGGTCATTGCCGCGGGCCCGCTGTGTTCACCGGCGCTGAGCGAAGAGGTCATGAAGCTCGTCGGTGGCGACGCCCTTGCGTTCTTCGATGCCGCGGCGCCGATCGTCGATGCCTCCACGCTCGATATGGACGTGCTGTTTTCGCAGTCGCGCTACGAGGAGCAGGGGAGCGGCGACTATCTCAACGCTCCGCTCAACAAGGAGGAGTACGAGGCCTTTATCGAGGCACTTACCACGGCCGATCGCGTGGTGCTCAAAGACTTTGAGGGCGGCGATCTGTTTCAGGCCTGCCAACCTGCCGAGGAAGTTGCGCGCACCGGCAAGGACGCCATTCGCTTTGGCGCCATGAAGCCCGTCGGCCTCACCGACCCGCGTACCGGACGTCGCCCTTGGGCGGCGATTCAGCTGCGTGCCGAGAACAAGGAGAAGACCGCCTATAACCTGGTGGGCTTCCAGACCAACCTGACCTTTGGCGAGCAGAAGCGCGTCTTCCATATGGTGCCGGGCCTGGAGAACGCTGAGTTCTTCCGCTACGGTGTCATGCACCGCAATACCTTTGTCGACGCCCCGCACGTGCTCGATGGCACCTTTGCCGTGCCTGGTACCGGCGTGCGCCTGGCCGGTCAGATCACCGGCACCGAGGGGTACATGGAAGCCGTGGCGACCGGTCTGCTCGCGGCGCTCAACACCTATGCCGAGGCTATCGGCGCCGCGGGCGTCGAGTTGCCCCGCGTGGGCGCCCTGGGCGCGCTCGTGGGCTATGCGACCGATCCTGCCACCGTGGGCTACCAGCCCATGCATGTCAACTTTGGCCTGGTGCCGCCACTCGAGGATGGTAAGCGCCGCAGCAAGCGCGACCGCTACCAGGCCTATGCGGACCGTGCGCTCGAGGCCCTTGATGCCTATCTGGCCACTCGCCCCGATCTGTTTGGAGGCGACCGGTCATAGCCTTTGACCTGTACGACACCGTCGACTCGTTTATCGCCTATATCGCACGTGTCGAGGGGCTTTCTCCCAATACGGTGACGGCCTATGGCTCGAGGCTGGAGCGCTTTGCTGCCTGGTGCGAGCGCGAGGATATTGATGCTTTCGCTGCCGACGTGCGCACCATTCGTCGCTATCTTGCCGAGCTTTCGCGTGAGCAGGTGGCTCCCCGAACGCTTGCGGCGCATCTGTCGGCTATCCGATCGCTCTATCGATGGATGGCTGCCGAGGGGGTCGTGGAGGGCGATGCAGTCTCGGCGATCGCATCGCCCAAGCTGCCGCGTGACCTGCCGGGCGTCCTTACGACCAAGCAGGTCGAGGCGCTGCTCAAGACGCCTGATACCTCAACACCCGCGGGACTGCGCGATGCGGCGATGCTCGAGCTGCTCTATGCCTCAGGCGCCCGTATCTCTGAGCTCGCAGCACTCAATGTGGAGTCCATTGCGTGGTCCGAACGCACGCTGCGCCTGTGGGGCAAGGGGAGCAAAGAACGTATCGTCCCTCTGTATCGTCGTGCGCTCGAGGCGACGCGTCTCTATATTGAGGAGGGGAGGCCGGAGTTGCTCGCTCAGGCAAAGCGTCGTGACCCCGCTACCGGGCCGCATCCGCTGCTTATATCGGCGCGCGGTAATCGCATGAGTGCCGCCATGCTCAGGCGGCGGTTTCATATGCTGGCGACGCTCGCCGGCATTCCGGCCGACATCGCCCCGCATGCGATGCGCCATACCTTTGCGACCGACTTGCTCGAGGGCGGCGCGGACCTGCGCTCGGTTCAAGAGCTGCTAGGTCATGCGAGCCTGTCCACGACGCAGATCTACACGCATCTCACACCCGATCGGCTTAAGCGGGCTGTGGCTCAAGCCCATCCCCGCGGCGAATAGTGGCTGGGACGTCCCGCGCCGCGCTCAGGTGTGTGGTTTTGATTGCGGGTTGGCAGGAAGATGCATTCCTGCTATCATTCATCGGGTTGCTTCACGGCAACAGGTTTTTATCACGCACGCGCGGCTACTTCATACCGTGGTGCCCGGGCTTTGGTAGCACATGTCCGGGTTGGTTTTGGAGGATGACCCCGCGCGGAGGCAAACCACAGGAGGTTTAACATGGCTACCAAGATTAATATCCGCACCCTGCTCGAGGCCGGCTGCCACTTCGGTCACCAGACCCGTCGCTGGAACCCCAAGATGAAGCCGTTCATCTTCGGTGAGCGCAACGGCATCTACATCCTCGACCTCAAGCAGACCATCCTCGACGCCGACCAGGCCTACACTTTCGTCAAGAACGTCGCCAAGGGCGGCAACGTGCTGTTCGTCGGCACCAAGAAGCAGGCTCAGGAGGCCGTCAAGAACGCCGCTGAGCGCGCCAACATGCCTTACATCAACCAGCGTTGGCTCGGCGGCATGCTGACCAACTTCGTCACCATCCGCTCCCGCATCAACCGCATGGAGGAGCTTGAGGCCATGGTCGAGGACGGCCGCATGGCAGTGCTCCCCAAGAAGGAGCAGGCTGTTCTCGGCAAGGAGCTCACCAAGCTCCAGACCAACCTCGGTGGCGCCCGCGACATGAAGGGTCTGCCCCAGGCTCTCTTCGTCATCGACACCAAGCGCGAGGAGAACGCCATCAAGGAGGCTCAGCGCCTGAACATCCCCGTCGTCGCTCTGATCGACACCAACTCCGATCCCGACGAGGTCGAGTACGGCATTCCCTGCAATGATGACGCTATCTCTGCTGTCACCCTTATGTGCGAGCTCATGGCTGACGCCTGCCTCGCTGGCTCCGGCAAGGAGCAGGTCTCCGAGGCCGAGATGGCCGCTGAGCCCAAGGCCGAGTAAATCAGTCTTAGTTAATTCTTTTTCATCTCTTTGAAAGGAACCACAATGGCCCAGATTACCGCCGCTATGGTCAAGCAGCTCCGCGAGATGACCGACTCCCCGATGATGGAGTGCAAGAAGGCTCTCGTCGAGGCTGACGGCGACATGGACGCCGCTGTCGACGTTCTGCGTAAGAACGGCCTCGCCAAGGCTGCCAAGAAGGCTGGCCGTGAGACCAACGAGGGCGCTGTCGCCGCGTTCGTCTCCGAGGATGGCAAGACCGGTGCTCTGCTCGAGCTCTCCTGCGAGACCGACTTCGTTGGCTCCAACGCCAAGTTCACTGGCTTTGCTTCCAAGGTCGCTGAGGTTGTCGCTACCACCGAGCCTGCTGACGTCGACGCTCTGCTCGAGAAGCCGATGGGCGAGGAGACCGTTTCCTCCGAGCTCACCGAGATGATTCACATCATGGGCGAGAACATGAAGATCTCCCGCTTCGCTGCCCGCAAGGCCGAGAACGGCGCGCTCGCTTCTTACATCCACATGGGTGGTAAGATCGGCGTCCTCGTCGAGTTTGCTTTCGAGAAGGCCGAGACCGCTCAGGCTGAGTCCTTCAAGGCCTTCGCTCACGACGTTGCCCTTCAGGTTGCCGCCGTCGCCCCGATCTGCGCTACCCGCGATCAGGTTCCGGCCGAGACCGTCGAGCACGAGAAGCAGATCTACATGGCTCAGGCTGCCGAGTCCGGCAAGCCCGAGGCTATCCAGGAGAAGATGGCTGTCGGCCGTCTGGAGAAGTTCTACAAGCAGTCCGTGCTCACCGAGCAGGAGTTCATCAAGGACAGCTCCCTCACCATCAAGAAGTACGCTGAGCAGGTCTCCAAGGAGCTTGGCGACACCATTACCGTCGTTGCCTTTGACCGTCTGGTCCGTGGCGAGTAAATAAGCTCTTGTAGCTGGTAATGAGCAGGCTGTGGGTTTTACTCACAGCCTGCTTTTTCATGGCTCTTCTTAGAGCCTTTGATAGAATGTTGAGAGTTCAATCTAAAGGAGGATCGCTTTGTCCGACATCCGATATAAACGCGTGCTTCTGAAGCTTTCCGGCGAAGCACTGATGGGCGACGGCCAATATGGCATCGACCCCAAGGTTACCGACCATCTTGCCAAACAGGTCAAGGAGCTGCTCGCCGTTGGCCATGAGGTCGGCGTCGTTGTCGGCGGCGGCAATATTTTCCGCGGCATGGCCGGCGCTGCCGGTGGCATGGAGCGTGCTCAGGCCGACTACATGGGCATGCTGGCAACCGTTATGAACGCGCTCGCCCTGCAGGATGCCTTCGAGCATAACGATGTTCCCTGCCGCGTGATGAGCGCTATCCAGATGAACGAGATCTGCGAGCCCTATATTCGCCGTCGCGCCATCAATCACCTTTCCAAGGGCAACGTCGTTATTTTTGCCGCCGGTTCGGGCAATCCGTACTTTACGACCGACACCGCCGCGGCTCTTCGTGCGTGCGAGATCGGCGCCGAGATTCTGATTAAAGCCACCAAGGTTGACGGCATCTACGACAAGGATCCCGTCAAGTGCGCCGATGCCGTCCGCTTTGACAAGATCACCTACCACGAGGTTCTCGTCCGCGGTCTGCAGGTTATGGATTCCACGGCTACGGCTCTGTGCCAGGATAACCGTATGCCGATTTTGGTCCTCAACATCGATGGCGAGGACACCGTCAAGCGCGCGCTTTCGGGTGAGCCCGTCGGCACGCTCGTCTATCAGGAGGATTAAGCATGGCAGAGAACATCACCGCCCACATGGACAAGTCGCTCGAGTCCCTCAAGCATAACTTCTCCAAGGTCCGTACCGGCCGCGCCAACGCTAACATTCTGTCCGACATCACCGTCGATTATTACGGTGTTCCCACGCCGGTTACGCAGGTTGCCGCCGTAAAGGCCCCCGAGGCCCACATGCTGCTCATCGAGCCGTGGGACAAGGCGCTCATCAACGCTATCGTCAAGGCCATCGGCGCTTCCGATCTGGGTATTACCCCCAACTCCGATGGCACCGTCGTGCGTCTGCCGTTCCCGGCTCCCACCGAGGAGCGCCGTCGCGAGCTCGTCAAGGAGTGCCGCGAGTACGCTGAGCAGGCCAAGGTGTCTATCCGAAACATCCGTCGCGACTTCAACAACAAGCTCGAGCGCGATGAGGAGCTCACCGAGGACGATGTCCGTCGCGAGCAGGCCAAGGTCCAGAAGCACACCGATGAGTATGTCGCCAAGGTCGAGGAGCTTCTGAAGGAAAAAGAAGCCGAGGTCATGGAGATCTAAGGTGCAATACGACGAGCATAAACTGGTCGAGTACTTTGCCGACGCCCCTGTGGGCGTCGGTTTTTCCGACCTTGACCTCAATAACATTCCGCACCATATCTCGTGCATCATGGACGGCAACGGTCGTTGGGCCACGTCGCGCGGTCTTGCACGCACTGAGGGCCACAAGGCGGGTATCGTCTCCCTTCGCGAGATCATTACTGCCTGCGTGCGTTTGGGCGTCGACGTGCTTTCTGCCTATGCGTTTTCTACCGAAAACTGGAACCGCCCGCAGCATGAGGTCAACGTCTTGATGCACCTGTTTGCCAAGACGTTTATCGACGAGCTGCCGCTTCTGAAGCGCGAAAATGTGCGTGTTGTCTTTTTGGGCGACATTTCCGCGCTGCCCAAGAAGACCCGCGACGTTTTTGAACGCGGTCTTGCCGAGTGCGCCGATCACACCGGTATGACGCTGGCGCTTGCCGTCAACTACGGCGCGCGTGCCGAGATTACCCGCGCTGTCCGTCAGATTGCACTCGACGCTGCCGCCGGTAAGATCGATCCTGCCGCAATTGATGACGACATGGTGGCTTCCCACCTCTATACTGCCGGCGTTCCCGATCCTGAGCTTGTGATTCGCACCTCTGGTGAGCTGCGCCTTTCGAACTATCTGCTGTGGCAGGTGGCTTATTCTGAATTCTACGTCACCGATACCTATTGGCCCGACTTTGATCGTTGGGGCCTTGTCGACGCCATTTTGGCCTATCAGGGCCGTGACCGTAGGTTTGGTGGACTGAGCAAGACCGAGGAGGCTTAATCGTGTCCGATCGTCCCAAGGCATCTGCTCTCAAGACGCCTGCGCGCAAAGCTGCCACTGCGGGAGCGCCTGCAGCGAAGAGCGGCACCGGTTCGTGGCTGGCGGGCTTTATTACCCGTGCCGCCGCCGGTATCGTCTACGCCGTCGTCTTTATCCTGTGCCTGGTTTTGGGTATCGTGCCCACGGCCATCTTTGTTTCCGTCATGAGCGGTCTGTGCTGCTATGAGTTTTTCCGTATGACAAGGCTCGATGGCAAGATGGCTAACGAGCGCATGGGTATCGCTGCCGCCGTGCTCTTTCCGCTGTCGGCGTTGGGTGATTCGATGTTGCTGAATGCCCTGCTTTTTGCCCTAATGCTCGCTGTGGGCATTTGGTATGTCTGGTCGCCGCGTACCCGCATCTCTGATGTGGCCGTGACGCTCATGGGTCCAATCTACACTGGCTTTATGCTGTCGGCTATCGTGCTGCTGCGCGATGCCGTGCCCGGTTTTGCCGGCGCCCTGCTCTCGGTGGGCGTTTGCGCGTCCCTTTGGGTCTCCGATTCGTTTGCCTACATCGTGGGCAGTCGTATCGGCAAGCACAAGATGGTTCCCAAGATCTCACCCAAAAAGAGCTGGGAGGGGTTTGTCGGCGGCATCCTGGGTTCGGTTTTGATTTGGCTCATCCTGTGGGCGACGCACTTCTACAAGCTCAGCCTGCCCTATGCGCTGCTGTGCGGCGTGGTCGTGTCCATTCTGGGCGTTATCGGCGACCTTATCGAGTCGCGCATCAAGCGCGGTGTGGGCGTCAAAGATTCCGGCAACCTTATCCCGGGCCATGGCGGCATGCTCGACCGTAGCGACTCGCTTATCTTTGGCTGCATTACCGCGCAGCTGCTTTTGATGATCGGAGGCGTGCTGTAATGTCATTCCAGACGACGTATGGCCCCGACGGACGCCTTCGCGTTGCCATCCTGGGCTGTACGGGCTCCATCGGCACCCAGGCGCTCGATGTGTGCCGTCAGCATGCCGATCGACTGCAGGTGACGGCGCTGTCCGTTAACTCCAGTACCTCCGAGCTTGTTGCCGCTGCCCGCGAGTTCTCGGTTTCGGCGGTTGCCGTGGCCGATGTCGCTCATGGCGATGACGCCGTGCTGCAGGAGTTGCCCGAGGGAACGAAGCTCGGCGTTGGCGCGCAGGCGGTTTGCGAGCTCGCGCGTCGCGACGATGTCGACTGTGTGCTCGTCGCTATTGTGGGTGCCGCCGGTCTGGAGGCGAGCCATGCGGCCTTGACCTCAAATAAGCGCCTTGCCCTTGCCAACAAGGAGTCCCTCGTCGTCGGTGGCGACTTGCTTATGCCGTTGGCACAACCGGGCCAGCTAATTCCAGTCGACTCTGAGCACTCCGCCATCTACCAGTGCTATCTGGGGGAGAACCCACGCGAGGCTCATTGTATTTGGCTCACCTGCTCGGGCGGTCCGTTCTTTGGCCGCACGCGCGGCGATCTCGACCGCGTGACGCGTGCCGATGCCCTCGCACATCCCACGTGGGCCATGGGTGCCAAGATCACCATCGACTCCGCCACCCTCATGAACAAGGGCCTGGAGCGCATTGAGGCCATGCATCTGTTCAACTGCGACCTCGATTTCATTAACGTGGTCGTGCAGCGTCAGTCTAAGATTCACTCTATGGTCGAGTTCGCCGACGGCTCCGTGATGGCGCATCTTGGTGCTTCCGACATGCGTATTCCCATCCAGTTCGCGTTTTCGTATCCCGAGCGTTGGTATACCCCGGCGCCTCGTATCGATTTCCGCGAGCTGGGACAGCTCACGTTTGATGCTGCCGACATGGATACCTTCCGCTGTCTGGCACTGGCCGAGCGTGCCGGCAAGACGGGTGGCACCATGCCGTGCGTGCTCAATGCCGCCAACGAGGTCGCCGTCGATGCCTTTCTGCACGATGGCTGCAGCTTTACCGATATCGATCGCATTGTGGAATCCTGCATGGATGCCCACGATATGCAGGCGGTCGATTCGTTTGAGCAGCTTCGCGACATCGATGCGTGGGCGCGTGAAAAGGCTGCGCAGGTGCTCGTCGCAACCCGTTCCTAACCCATAAGGATTGCTTTTTCGTTTTATGGATACTGTTCTGAGCGTTCTCTCATCGGTCTTTTGGGGCCTGCTGATGCTTTCCGTCCTCGTGTTTTTGCACGAGGGCGGCCACTTTTTGGCGGCGCGTGCCTGCGGCGTCCGTGTGACCGAGTTCTTTTTGGGCCTGCCGTGCCGCTTTGACATCCATTACACGTCGCGTCGCATTGGAACCAAGTTTGGCGTGACCCCGCTGCTGCTGGGCGGCTACGCTGCCATCTGCGGTATGGACCCGACCGACGTCTCGTGCGCCGATCGCGTGCTAGCGGCTATCTACCGTCATGGTCGCGTGACCGTGGCCGATCTTGCTGTCGAGCTCGAGCTTTCCGAGGAGGATGTGCTCGAGGCTTGCGCCCTTTTGCTGGGCTGGGGCTCCATCGCGCCCTGGTATGAGGAAGGGGAGAAGCCCTCGCCGAGCTACTATCCCACCAAATATCAGACGTTGCCACGAGACACGGCAGGCTATACCACCTTTGATGGTCGCCGTTTCGATCGCGAACATGCGACTGCCGAGGGCGATGTGTGGGAGCTGCCGTGCGGCGAGGCCGAGTTCCTTGCGCAAGAACGCTCGCACACCTATCTTGGCCAAGGTTTTCTCAAGCGCGCCTTTATGCTGCTCGCAGGCATTATCGTCAATATCTTGACGGGTTTTTTGCTCCTTATGAGCATCTATTCCATTGCGGGTGTCACCGTGCCGATGGATACCAACGTGATCGGTCAGGTTGACGAGGGGTCTATTGCCGCCAAGGCGGGTATCGAGGGCGGTGATGCGATCCTTTCGGTTGACGGTGTCTCATGTTCTACTTGGATGGATGTCTACGATGCCATCGGCAAGGCCGCCGGTAAGGACGATATCGCCATCGAGTACGAGCGTGACGGCAAGCAGCATTCGACCACGGTTGCGCTCAAAGAGGACGAGCGCCTAGGTGTGTATGCCTCTACGCAGGTGGTCCGTTTAGACCCGATCACCTCGGCGCGTCTGTCATTCTCCTATGTTGTACAGACGGCGGATGGCGTGATGCGCCTACTCCAGCCGCAGCATACGATGGAGATTCTCGATCAGTCTTCTTCGATCGTGGGTATTAGCGTTATGTCCTCACAGGCTGCTGCTGCCGGCCCTGCCACGTTCCTTTCGTTTGCCGCCCTCATTTCATTCTCGCTTGGCTTTATGAACCTGCTGCCCATCCCGCCACTCGATGGCGGCAAGCTAGTCATCGAGATCATTCAGAAGATTGCGGGCCGCGAGCTTCCGCTCAAGGTCCAGACGATTGTGAGCTATGTGGGTATCGCGCTCTTTGCGCTGCTGTTTGTCTATATGCTTCGTTCCGACATCCTTCGATTTATTCTGTAGGGGAGTGTTTGGATTGTCTTTATCCCATCCTTTGCCTCGCGAGCTGACGCGCCCCGTGCATGTGGGCGGCGTGCAGATCGGTGGCGGCGCGCCGGTGGTGGTCCAATCTATGACCTGCACCGATACCGCTGATGCCCAGGCAACGCTTGCGCAAGTGTGCGCGTTGGCGCAGGCTGGCTGCGATATCGTGCGCGTGAGCGTGCCCTCCGAGGCCGCGCTTGAGGGCTTCCGCACCATCTGTGCCGAGTCTCCGGTGCCGATTGTCGCCGATATCCACTTTAACCATAAGCTTGCCATTGGCGCTGTCGAGGCTGGTGCCTCTAAGCTGCGCATCAACCCCGGCAATATCGGCGATTGGGCTAAGGTCGATGCCGTCATCGATGCCGCGGGTGCCGCGGGCTGCGCGATTCGCATTGGCGTGAACGCGGGCTCGCTTGAGCAAGATATTGCCGAGCGCGACGACCTCACGCAGCCCGAAAAGCTCGTGATGTCGAGCGAACGCTTTGTGCGGCACTTTGAGGACCGTGGGTTTACCAACATCGTGCTATCCGCCAAGGCCCATAGCGTACAGACGACACTTGATACCTATCGCGCCCTGTCGCGCGAGATACCGCATGTTCCGCTCCACCTGGGCGTGACGGAGGCGGGGACCAAGCTTCAGGGCACCATCAAGAGCTCTGTAGGCTTGGGTATCTTGCTTTCCGAAGGCATCGGTGACACCATGCGTGTGTCGCTCACGGCCGATCCGGTTGAGGAGCCGCCGGTCGCCTGGGGAATTCTACAGTCGCTGGGCCTGCGTCGCCGTGGTCCCGAGATTGTCTCGTGCCCCACGTGCGCCCGCTGCCAGGTTAACCTGATTCCCATCGCCGAGGAGGTCACCGAGCGGCTTAAGAACTATTCCGCGCCGCTTTCGATCGCCGTGATGGGATGTGCGGTCAACGGCCCCGGAGAGGCATCTGACGCCGACCTGGGTGTTGCCTGCGGACGTGGTCAGGGCCTGCTCTTTTCGCATGGCCAGATCATTGGTAAAGTAGCTGAGGACCAAATTGTCGACGCGCTTATGGCCGAGGTCGACAAACTTATTGAGGAGAAATAAATGACCCGAGCAATGTATATGTCTAAGCTCTATGCGCCGACGCTCAAAGAGGATCCGGCGGATGCCGAGCTAGCGAGCCACCGTCTGCTGCTTCGCGCTGGCATGATCCGCAAGGAGGCCGCCGGCCTGTATTCCTATCTGCCGCTCGCTTGGCGCTCGATCCGCAAGATCGAGAACATCGTGCGCGACGAGATGGATGCCGCCGGTGCTCAGGAGCTCATGATGCCCATCATGGTCGATGCCGAGCTGTGGCGTGAGTCCGGCCGTATCGATGCCTATGGCAAGGAGCTTGTGCGCTTTGATGACCGCCACGGCCGCGAGTTTGTGCTCGGACCCACGCACGAGGAGACCGTGACTGCCCTGGTGCGCAATGAGTTGCGTTCCTACAAGCAGCTGCCAGTGAACCTTTATCACATCCAGGATAAGTTCCGCGACGAGTTCCGTCCCCGTTTTGGCCTGATGCGCGGTCGCGAGTTCATCATGAAGGACGCCTACAGCTTCTCTGCTACGCAGGAGAGCCTGCAGGAGGAGTACGACAAGATGAAGCAGGCCTATGCCAACATTTGCGAGCGCTGCTACATCAAGGCTCTGCCCGTTGTCGCCGACTCCGGCGAGATCGGTGGCGATACCTCCGTCGAGTACATGGCTTTGGCCGACGCTGGCGAGGCTTCGCTCGTCTACTGCGACGATTGCGGCTTCGCTGCCGACGATGAGGCGGCAAGCACCAAGGTCGTTGTGACCGAGGGTCCTGGCGACGGTACGCTTACCAAGGTCGAGACTCCGGGCATGGGCACCATCGAGGCCGTTGCAAAGTTCTTCGGCTTCCCCGAGAACGGCACGCGCAAGTCTCTGGCACTCCTCGACGCCGAGGGCAAGCCCGTCGTGGCCATTGTTCCGGGCGACCACGAGCTCAACGATTGCAAGGCCGAGCATGTCTTTGGCAAGGCCTATCGCATGATGACTGATGAGGAGCTCCAGACCTACGGTCTGCATAAGGGCTTTATCGGACCGGTTAACCTGCCCGAGGGCATTCGCCTGGTGTGCGACGAGAGCCTGCGCGAGTCCAAGCAGTGGGCCTGCGGTGCCAACGAGGTCGATTATCACTTTACCGGTGCCTGCCCCGAGCGCGACTTTACCGTCGACGAGTGGGCCGACCTGGTAACCGTCGTTGCCGGCGATCCCTGCCCGCACTGCGGCAAGCCGCTCTCTGCTGCTCGCGGCATCGAGGTCTCGCAGGTCTTCCAGCTGGGTACCAAGTATTCCGAGGCCATGGGCGCCACCTTTATGGACGAGGACGGCAAGGAGAAGCCGCTTATCATGGGTTGCTACGGCGTTGGTGTGTCCCGCTCGCTTGCTGCCGTCGTGGAGCAGCACAACGACGAACACGGCATCGTCTGGCCGGTCTCCGTTGCCCCGTACGAGGTCGCGGTGATTCCGCTCGATCCCAAGAAGGAGGAGTGCGCTAACGTTTGCGACCAAATCGTCGAGGGCCTGTGCGCCGAGGGTATCGAGGTTGTCGTCGATGACCGTGACGAGCGTCCTGGCTTTAAGTTTGCCGATAACGACCTCATGGGCTTCCCGTATCAGGTCGTGCTTGGCAAGCGTGGCCTCAAGAATGGTACTGTGGAGCTCAAGGACCGTGCCACGGGCGAGCGTGAGGACGTGGCGATCGACGAGGTCGTCGCCAAGATTGCCGAGCTTGTTAAGGCGGCCCGCCGTTAATCGACGTTTCTGCTATTAGATGTAATTGCGGGGCTGCTCCGTATCTCTCTTAGGATGAGATGCGGAGCAGCCTATTTTGTTGGAATAAACTCGATGGGTAAAGAAAACCCCACAGCCCATATGAGCTGCGGGGTTTTCTTGTGCCTCCGATGCGAAATAAATCGCTCAGATATTACTGATAATCGACGACGTCGATCCAGTTCTTCAGGAACTCATCGTTCACGTTGCGCTTACGAGCGAGCTCGGAAGCGGCGACGATGCTCGTCCACTGACGCACGACCTGCATGGGCATGTCGGCGCGGTCGCAGTAGAGCTCCAAGTAGGCCTCAGCCTGGTCCTTGCTGTTGAGGGCGAAGAGCAGGTAGGTGGTGGCAACGTCGGCAGCAGGGGAGCCCTGGGTGGCGTGTGCCCAGTCGCACACATAGAGCTGGCCGTCGTCGCCGACGATGACGTTGGAGGGGTTGAAGTCGCCGTGGCAGACCTTGAACTCCTTGGTCATGCCGTCCAGACGCTCCTGAAGGTTGTAGCGCGTGGTGGCATTGAGCTGATCAAGGCTGTCGATCATGCGGGCGAACTTGTCGCGCTGACGGTTGAGCAGCGGGGAGGTATAGCCGTGGATCTCGATCTGGAGGTCGACGAACATCTCGAGATACTCACCAAAGCGCTGGGGCTCAGCAGTCATCTTCTCGGCAAGGGTGGTGCCCGGAACCTTCTCGGTCACGAGCGCCCAGCCGTTGGCGTTCTCGAGCTGGGAAACCTCGAGAGCCTTGGGGCTGCGGATGCCGCACTCATTGATGCGGGCAAGATTCAAAGCCTCGTTGAACACGTCGGAGACAGGCTTGGTCTCGTTAAAGACCTTGACGATCTTGTCGCCCAGGTCGTAAACGACCTTGTTGCCACGGCGGACGAGCTCGGTCTTGGAATCGGGTAGCAGCATGGTTGCATCCTTTCAACGATGCGATAGAAGCGACGGCGGGGGTGTGTGAAACACCCGTGCACCCCCGCCGTTAAAAACCGTGCTAAAACTAGCAGACGGCGTAGTCCTGAGGCTCGCGGCCGTAGTAGGCGTCCAGGTAGAGCTCCTTGATCTCGCTCATGAGCGGGTAGCGCGGGTTAGCGCCGGTGCACTGGTCGTTGAATGCCTGCTCGGTCATCTCGTCGAGGGTGTCGAGGAAGTACTGCTCGTCAACACCGTAGTCGGCGATGGTCTTCTTGACACCGATGAAGTCCTTGAGCTCCTCGAGCTTCGTGATGAAGTTCTCGAAGACCTCCTTGTCGTCCTTGCCCTCGATGCCGCAGTACTTGGCCATCTCGGCGTAGTTGTGCAGCGCGTTGGGGTAAGGATACTGGGAGAAGGTACCCATCTTAACGGGAGCCTCGGCGGCGTTGTAGCGCATGACGCGCGTCAGGATGACGGCGTTGGCGATGCCGTGGGGCAGGTGATGGAAGGCGCCGAGCTTGTGGGCCATGGAGTGGTTGAGGCCCAGGAAGGCGTTGGCGAAGGCCATACCGGCCATGCAGGAGGCGTTGTGCATCTCCTCGCGGGCGTGCGGGTCCTTGGCGCCGTTCGTGAAGCTGGAGGGCAGGTTCTCGAAGACGAGCTTAGCAGCGCGCTCGGAGAGGCCCTTGGTGTAGTCGGAAGCCATGATGGAGACGTAGGACTCGATGGCGTGGGTCATGACGTCGATGCCGGAGGCAGCGGTCAGGCCGCGCGGGGCGGTCATGCAGTTGTCGGCGTCGACGATAGCCATGTTGGGGAGCAGCGCGTAGTCGGCGAGCGGCCACTTAATGCCGGTCTCCTTGTCGGTGATGATGGCGAACGGCGTGCACTCGGAGCCGGTACCCGAAGAGGTCGGGACGGCGACGAAGTAGGCCTTCTTGCCCATCTCGGGGAAAGTGAAGATACGCTTGCGGATGTCCATGAAGTCCATGGCCATGTCCTCAAACTTGCACTCGGGGTGCTCGTACATCATCCACATGATCTTGCCGGCGTCCATAGCGGAGCCACCGCCGACGGCGATGATGACGTCCGGCTCAAAGAGAGCCATCTGCTTGGCGCCGCGACGTGCGCACTGCAGCGACGGATCGGGCTCGACGTCGTAGAAGCAGTCGTGGGCGATGCCCATCTCGTCGAGCTTGGCCTCGATGGCGCGGGTGTTGCCATTCTTGAAGAGGAACTGGTCGGTGACGATGAAGGCGCGCTTCTTGCCCATGACGGTACCGAGCTCGTCGAGGGCGACGGGCGTGGAACCCTTCTTGAAGTAGACCTTCTCGGGAGCGCGGAACCACAGCATGTTCTCACGGCGCTCGGCCACAGTCTTAACGTTGATCAAGTGCTTCACCCCAACGTTCTCGGAGACGGAGTTGCCGCCCCAGGAGCCGCAGCCCAGGGTCAGAGACGGCTTCATGCCAAAGTTGTACAGATCACCGATGCCGCCGTGCGAGGACGGGGTGTTGATGACGATACGGCAGGCCTTCATGACGTGCTCGAACAGGCTGATCTTCTCGGCCTGGGCGGGGTGCACGTACAGAGAGGCGGTGTGGCCCGGACCACCGGCGAGCACCAGGTGCTCGGCCTTGTCGACGGCCTCCTGGAAGTCCTTGGCGTGGTACATGGCCAGGACCGGGGAGAGCTTCTCGTGGGAGAACTCCTCCTTGGCGGGGTCGGTGGAGGTGACCTCGGCGATCAGGATCTTGGTCTTGGCGGGAACCTCGATGCCGGCGAGCTCGGCGATCTTGGCGGCAGCCATGCCAGGGATGCGGTGATCGAGGGCGCCGTTCTTGAACATGGCGGCACGCAGGGCCTCCATCTCGGCACCCTGCTTGACGAAGTAGCAGCCGCGCTTCTGGAACTCGGCCTTGACCTGGTCATAGATGGTGTCGATGACGGTCACGGACTGCTCGGAAGCGCAGATCATGCCGTTGTCGAAGGTCTTGGAGTGGATGATGGAGTTGACGGCGAGCAGCACGTCGGCGGTGTCGTCGATGATGACCGGGGTGTTACCGGCGCCAACGCCCAGGGCGGGCTTGCCCGAGGAGTAGGCGGCCTTGACCATGCCCGGGCCTCCGGTGGCGAGGATGATGTCGACGTCGCGCATGACCATGTTGGTCAGCTCGATGGAGGGGACATCGACCCAGCCGATGATGCCCTCGGGGGCGCCGGCCTTGACGGCGGCGTCAAGCACGAGCTTGGCGGCGGCGATGGTGCACTTGGCGGCTGCCGGGTGCGGGGAGATGATGATGCCGTTGCGGGTCTTCAGGCTGATCAGCGTCTTGAAGATCGCGGTGGAGGTGGGGTTGGTCGTCGGGATGACGGCGCCCACGATGCCGATGGGCTCGGCGATCTTGGTGATGCCGTAGGCCTCGTCGCGCTCCAGGACACCACAGGTCTTGGTGTTCTTGTAAGCGTTGTAGATGTACTCTGCGGCGTAGTGGTTCTTGATGACCTTGTCCTCAAGAACGCCGCGGCCGGTCTCCTCGATGGCCATCTTCGCCAACGGGATACGAGCCTTGTTGGCGGCCATGGCGGCCTCATAGAAGATCTTGTCGACCTGCTCCTGCGTGTACGTAGCAAAAAGCGCCTGGGCCTCTCGCATCTGAGCGAGCTTAGCCTCAAGCGCCTCTACGTTGTCCACGATTGCGGGAGTAGTGTTTTCCGGTGACTTTTTCACCATTTGTGTCTCCTTGCGATCGGAGATTTACCCTACGCCTTGCATGATAGCAAGAAATTATTCGGCGAACGGTCAGATTCCTCTAAAAGGCACACTAAAACGCTTCAATAAACTGAAGCGTTTTAACCATTTAACTAAAAGCTCAACGTCTTCTCCGGGCGAATTCCTAGTTTCCCCATGGCTATGGTGTGGAGTTTGTTCATTGTTTGTTCATTAGGTCTTAGGAAATTAATGCACATCGATCAATTCTGGCTGGTCGTGACACTAATTTTTGGTCGTTTCTATTTCATGGCAATAAACGCGTTCTCTTGTCAGACAAAACACTGGTATTAAACTAAAACCAATGTGCCAGACAGTACATTCAGTAAGAGTGAAATATATGCCTTTGCCTCTGGGTATTTTGTCGCCCTTTACCGGTTCATGTCAGTTGAGTAGAAAGGGCGGTTTGTGAGATTGCCACGTTGCAGGCGAGCTCTCGTTTGGCTCGTCTCTTTTTTGTTCGTGTTTAATACGATTCCTACGAGCGTATTTGCTGACGTAATAGTGAATAATGACCCTCAGCAAAACACGACTTCGGAGAATCTGTCTAATGAATCTGCTGATAGTGATTCTGGGTCAAGGGGGGGGGCGGTCGAGGCTTCGTCTAACGACAATACGGTTTCAAGTGATGATCAAAAACCTGAATCTGATGTCTCGGATAAGCAGTCAAACGATGTGAATGTGAATGAAACATCTGATGAATCGAATTCTGATGCAGCAGAATCTGGTGTTTATCAAGTTAATGATCAATCAACATTTGAGGATGCGCTGAATAAAATCGCCTCCGATAATTTATCGGAGATCAGACTTGTCCTAAAAGGCGGCTCGTCTTTTGTGGTGCCGACCCAAGATTACGTTTCGACTTTCGGCGTTGCTAACAAGAAGATTACCGTGACGAGTGACGGTGATAATCGCGCAACCTTGCACTTCTCCAACCGTGCCATGCTTTCCGGATCTTGTACTTTTGACAACGTCGAAGTGGTTGGTTCAGGAAAATTCTATTGCAATGGTTTCGATACCGTTTTCACTCGTAACTGCGAGCTCAACCTCTTTGAAACACTTTATGGCGGTGGCTATAGGTCGACTGTCGATCACACACATGTGGTGATAGCCGCGTCTGGATATATCAATCCTGGTAGTGGCGCTGGCCTTCATGACGTCATCGGTGGTTCATATCAAGGGTCCGTCGAGCATGACACCTATCTTGAGATCAGCGGTAACCTTCGCATGGCTAGCGGTAATCACGTTAATCCCGGTTGCATGCGCGGCGATGGGTCGAGCGGCGATGGAAACGGCTTTCCTGCTGTTTATGTAGGTGGTAACGCCACGCTTGTTTACGACAATGCCAACTCCGAAGTTTCTCCTGCTATCGAAGGCACTTACGGTTGCGAGATGCGCGGCAACGTGACGCTTGATGTTCGCTCGGGTCGGGTAAATGAAATTTGCGGTCATTTTGGTGACCCTGCGCCTATTAAAGGCAACATTCATATTATTGCGGGCAGCAGTACTTATGAAAACACCGACAAAACGCTTCGTCTTAATAGCAATTGGCCAATAATTGGCGCAGGACAAATGATCCCAGATGGAGTTTATGAGGTCGATGGCGATGTCGTTATCGATGCTTACGAGAATGTTTGGGGCTGGGATAAAGGTGGATCGATACCCAATGATGTCCCTTTTATTGAAGGTTCGAAGAAAGCGAACGTTGGCGGATCTATTACCGTTAATGTCCACGGCTCCCATGTTGGCTCTATTTATGGAGCAGAGTGGAGTGCTGTAAACGGTGATATCGCCGTGAACGCTTCTGGTGTTGAGCTGAGGGATGAAGCGGGCGATTCTCATGGGTATGTTTTCTGCGAGAACGACCTGACCAATTCGTCGGATGAGGGATCGAGCGTAAAGGCTAGAGGAAAGCTATCTATCAGTCTGAATAGCGGCAGTGTTGGCTACGTTTCGTTGACTTCGAACAAGAATGTATCGATTTCTGACGGTTCCTTCATTAATATTGCTGGACGACCGGAAATAGCTACGGGCGTTACGGGTGTGTACTATGGGCTTCCCAAGGGGTCTTCTTCTCCCACAATCAATATTGCAGGGACTGTGGCTGAGATTCCTTATATTAAGTACGCATCTGCATTGAATGTTACTGATAACTCCGAAATTACGGCCGGTACGATTTCTTCTGTAAATAAGATCGCTATTACTGGTCAATCGAATACAAATGTAACGACCAAATTTGGTTGCAACAATGCTTCTAGCTATGAATTAATTGAAGACAATGGCCTTCGGGTAGATGAGGGCAGCGTTTTGACGACAGCTGGCTCTCAAGCCTACGTATATGGTTATGTCGATATCAATGGTACTTGGGAGCAACAATACAATACTGCGAAAAACTATAACGATATTTTCGTTAAGGGAACCACCTCTATTGGCAGTAAGGGCATTCTCATCGATCACGGTTCAAGTAATTTGAAAGGTGCCGTTATTAATAAGGGCACACTTGCCTTAATGGCACCCGCATTATTCCAAGGAAATTACCGTGGCGATGACGCTGAAATTAGACTGCCAGCTGTCACTAATAACTATGATGGCACGGATGATGGCGGCGACATACCCCTTATTGTAAAAGGGGAATCGTCAGGGAAGACTACTGTTAATACGGTGGATCCGAACAATTGGCAGAATTTGAAACTGCCGTCACTCGGAGATAACTACGTACTCTCCAAAGCTAGTGGTGATGCACCTAAGCAAAGCACTTTTATTCTTGGCAACGAGGATGCGGTTGGTGAGGGCTGTTACCTTAAGCGCGTCAGGGATGCCGACAGTACTGATGATTTTCACATGTGGCAGGTCGCAGCAAAGTTATCGCTGACTTTTGATGATAATGGCGCATACGATCCTGCTTATCCTCAAAAGTTTTTGCAAGATAAGACTGCAGATAAGGACAGTTACACCTTCGCGCTGCCCAAGACCGCCCCGACCCGCAAGGGCTGGGCGTTCGACGGCTGGAACACCGAGAGGGACGGGTCGGGCGATCAGTTCACCGACAAGACCGAGGTCTCCAAGTCCACGACCGTCTACGCCCAGTGGAAGTGGGTGCCCCGCGACGTCACCGTGACCTTCGACGAGAACGGCGGCGAGACCAAGGCCGACCCCGCCTCCCAGACCAAGACCACCGAGCCGGGCAAGACCTCGTTCACCTTCGCGCTGCCCAAGACCGCCCCGACCCGCAAGGGCTGGGCGTTCGACGGC
>CAJLPX010000021.1 GCA_905208635.1 uncultured Collinsella sp.
TGACCTCTTGACTGCCAGTCAAGCGCTCTCCCAGCTGAGCTACGCCCCCGTGCGATGAAGTACTATACGGGAACTCGGACCACGATGCAAGGACAATTTTGGAAAATTTCGCAGTCGCGGCGCGTTCCGCCATCCGCCCAACGGCCGTCTTGCCGGCGCCAGGCCCATTACCGGGGCCGACCGCGCCCCCGCCGACCCGGCGATTCCAAAACCATGCCGGTTTACGGGGCCAGGCCGGGAACCCCCGAGCATGCCGTAATCGGTAAAATCAAAATCGCAGGTAGACGACTTGCGCATTCCGTGAAATGCAGGGTATGGACGGCCGGTCCGGGTCCAGCCCCGTAATCCGGCGTAGTTTTGAAATGGTTCCTGTCAACCAGCATTAACTATTACGTGAATTTGAATCGTAAATGTTTATCAAGGCAATTTGACAGGCATGTAGAGTAGAAACTTTAACAAAAAGAAGCCGGGTTATTTGCCCGGCCTCTTGATTCTCTGGTGGGCCCTCCGGGATTCGAACCCAGAACCCAGGGATTATGAGTCCCCTGCGCTAACCGTTGCGCCAAGAGCCCTTATAAAGTGGCACTTGCAGTTGGGGTGGCAGAACAGCCTCCAACGCTTTGAACCACGTCGTGAAATACTACCATGCACGCGGCACCCGTTCAACGCACGATCTTGTCGACCAGGAGGATCATGGTGCCGCCTTTGACCTTGTGTGCCTATATGAAAAAAGGCCCCAACTTGCGTTGGAGCCTCATTCAATGCTCGGGTGGAGACGAGGGGGATCGAACCCCTGACCTCTTGACTGCCAGTCAAGCGCTCTCCCAGCTGAGCTACGCCCCCGTGCGATGAAGTACTATACGGGAACTCGGACGGCGATGCAAGGACATTTTTGGAAAAACTTTCCGGGGGCGCGGGCGCCGGAGTCCCGCGGGGCCGCGACGGCGGTGGCCGGCGCCCGCGGGGCCGATGCGGTCGCGCGCCCGAGGCGTCGGGGCCCCTCGATGCCCGGCTAGGCCCGCGGGGCGCGCCCCGCGGGCGGGCGGCGCTGCCGCCGCCCGCCTATCAGGCTCCACTCCGGTCGCCCCCGGGATCCCCGCCACGAAACCGGCCCATCTACTACGTTTGGCCGGCTTCTCCTGACCATGGCGTCTCGGGCAAGAATAAAACAGCAGGTAGACGGCCTGCGGTTTTCGCGAAATACGGGGCATGGTCGAGGGGTCGGGGTTAAACGTAGTAGATGGGCCGGTTTCGTGGCGGCGGCATCGCAGGCGGCCGACCGAGGGCGCCCGGAAGTGAGCAGGGCGCCCGTCTAACGACCGATTTCCAGCCAGTTGCATAGTACGTTGGCTCGTAACTCCATTTCCGTCGTCTTTTGCGCCTTAGTTTTGCACCTATAGCGTAATTCCAAGCGCGAGCAAAGACTTCTCACGATCGCATCAAGCTGCTCGGCATCGTTAAGCATGTCGTGCGTAACCAGGAAGACGTCATACCCCATACTTTGCAGCGCCGTCATGCGTTTGGCATCGTGGTCCAGCACGGCGCCTGATCCGTGGATGACCTCCCCCTGAATCTCCACGATGCCTGCTTTCATTATGGTTGGATTTACGATCACGATATCCCCGTAGCAGACTCTTTGCCCTGCAATGCTCTGCGCCGATGCGGTAAGTGGCGTAAGGTCGTTAACGTAAACGCTTCGAAAGCCGGCACCGCCGCGAGAGCGAGGAAGCGACAGCAAAAAAATTCCTGCAACTTCAAGCGGAGAAGCTGCTATACCTGTCACCAGCTGCGCGGCGTTGTAAAACTTTGTACCCCACTTTCGTCTTTTCATCTTACTGGCGTACTCATGAAGCTCGTGTAATTCGATGAGCGGCTTCCTCATCCAGAGCGAAGTGCCCTTTAGCCTTGTGACCTCCTTCGTTTTCTTTTGTCCGTTGGGCTCCTTCGTATTTACCTGTTCTTTGACTTTTATGCGCGCATAAACGCGTTTCCATTGTGGTTCGTCTTGGCTTTCATCGAAGTCAAAGAGGGATTCGGTGGTTGCATTCTCGGCAGCCTCATTGGCTTTGTCTAGTTCCGCTTCTACTGTTACCGTGGGCTCAAAGACTGAGAACCATCCGCAGAATTCGTACATGGCAAGGACAAGATCGGTTGGAGATACAAAGCGCGCCATGGTAAATAGCGTCGCAAGTGGATTGGTAACCCTAAAGCTCATCGCGGTTTCCAGCGTGCAATTTACCTCCGAAGCATCATCACAGTGGATTGTTGTCCGTAATCCCGAATGGTAATTAACGCCACCGGGCACTGTTGTGGTAATAATCGGGGTCTTGAGGATGTCGACTACAAAGGGCGATTGAGATAGGGCCCGCCAGCCGTCTTCTGGGCTTGGCAGTCTCGGGTAGAGGTCGCGCACCTGCGGTGGGCAGCGCCAGTAGCGGAAAGCGGTGTTTGCGCAGACGATTTCGTCCATATGGGCCTCCCCTAGCTTTGGCTGCGTGCCGTTATGTTTGCAGGTAGACCGATTATCAATGGCGGCATCATGCGGGTAAGTACCGGAAGCTGACCAAATGCTGACCAATAGCTTGACGCATCGCGCCTAAAGATCGCCGCGTGGCACAAATCTGCTGGCAGGCGTTCTGGGGTCGTGGTCCCTATCTCCACATTTGTGCGTGAATCCCATGGCAAATTCAATGAAAGATCGCATGAGCTTTATGCAAAACGCGCGATGACGTCAGCACATGAGAGATCAGCTAGAAACGCGTTTAAATTTTTCGATTCGATTTTGGTGTCACCCTTGGTGTCAAAAAGAAAAAAGGCCAGAGACTTAACATCTCTGACCTGTTCTTTAGATGGTGGGCGATACAAGATTCGAACTTGTGACCCCATCCGTGTGAAGGATATGCTCTACCCCTGAGCCAATCGCCCGTCGCCTTCCGGCAAAAGAGATACTATCATAGCCGCGCGTGGTTTACCAAGAACTTTTTGCCCTCGATTGTAAATTCGTGAGAGCAAACCGCGCAACCGCAATCAGGGTACGCGACAAACCACCAGTTCAACAGCCCTTTATCGCTTGATCCACGAAGTCTCAGGGCGGCAGATGAGTCGCGCGTTGTTGTAGGCCATGTCGAGCGTGAGGCAGGTGCGCGCGGCGTAGAAACCGTCCTCGCGCTGGATGGTCAGCGCCAGCTCGGGCTTGTCGCCGGTTAGGCACAGCGGCAAGAGCAGCTGGATCCGGCCGCCGTAGAACTGCGGCACGGCGAGCGTGTAGTTGGCTGCGGCGCGGCGGGCGGCCTCGACGACGGCACCCTCAAAGGCACGGCGCAGCAGCAGTGAGTTGTCCTCCCCCATCAGGCTGGCAGGAATGCGCGTCAGGTTCTCCTCGTCGCCCAGAATATGGTCGATGTTGGAGCGGATGGGAAGGCGGTAGTCAAAGACCAGCTCGGAAGGGTCCTCGGCAAAGCGCACGCGGCACGGCAAGTACTCAAACGAGACCAGCATGGGGTCGCTCTCCTTAAAGAAGCCCTTCAAAAATTAGCGCTGGCGCGCGTCGGGCTTGGTGTTGGGCTCAAACAGACCGTAGATGGTCTCGTAGCGGCGCGTGTACAGGCCGGTGTTGAACAGGCAGCGGTCATCGTCGAACACCAGCGGCAAGTTGGACGGGGCGGTCTGGTCCACGTCGCGCTCGGTCAGGAACACCGCGCGGCTAAACGAAAACGACAGGTAGTTTTTGAGGATGCGATTGCCGGGACCCCAGTCCTCGGGGTCGGCGAGGTCGACCAAGCGGTCGTAGCAGGGCTCGGGGCAAAACGCGAAGTCGTACACATTGCTGCACAGAGTGCTGGGGATCTCCATGTGGTGTCCAATCAATTCATTAACCGGCGTGCGGATGCTTAGATTCTATACGAGCGACAGATCGCCCGTGCCCGCAACGCAACCGCGGCGTAGGCCTTCGGCTAGCTCGCTGTTCGTGCGGCGACTGGAAACGAGGTCCTGGATCGGGGCGTAGTACTGGTTGTCTTTGGGTTCGGGGCTGTCGGACAGCACGACCGGAGTTCCGGCGAACCTTAGGACGGATAACGCAAAAATAAGGCTGGTGCGTTTGTTGCCGTCCTCGAAGATGTGGTCCTTGACCATGTGCTCGGCCACGTAGGCGACCTGGTCAAAGATGTCCGTGAAACGATTGGCTGGCGATTGGCCGAATATCGTGCAGAATGCACCCGCAAGCACGGACTCGACGCGTCCAGGCTCAAGCGCGGCCCGGTCGCCTGTGGCGTTGGTTGTATAGCAGCGCCCGACCGTCATCAGCGTGCTGTGCAGGCGCATCACGGCCGCGGCCATATCTTCGAGCGAACCGGCATCATCGAGCACGAGCGGCGCGAACGGATGCGCTCCCCGCTTCGTGTCCGCCATCATGAGTTCTCCAAGAGCCTGAGCGCGTTGGGCATGTTCGAAATGGTCAGCCGAATAGCTTCGTCGATTGACGTGGTGCCGCCGAGCAAAATCGGTGATGCTGAATTTGCCACGTGCGCAATTGAATGATCTTTTTGAGCAACGCAATCAGCGCCGTCATCTTGTTGAACATAGCTCCAAGGCATGTCTGACTCCTCTATAGCTTTACAGACGAAATAGCCTGCGAGTCGTACTCCAGAGCAATCGGTTGCCAGACGAGGTCTTCGATGGTGCAGTTTAGGGTGTCTGCAAGCGCCAATGCCGAGGAAACCGAGGCGCGGCGTAGGTCGAGCTGGTTCTGCTCGTAGAGCTGTATGGCGCGAAGCTTAACACCCGATTGGGCGGCGAGCTGTATTTGCGTTAGTCCGGCAGCCTTTCGTGCCGCCTTGAGGCCTTTTTTGTCTGCCTGGGCGTTGTTCCATTTTTCGATGACAATCTGGGCGAATTTATCTTCGGAGGTCTCGTGGAGCGGATGGTACGAGCCGATGATCCAATCGAGCGGAGCGACTTCGAGTAGCTTATTAAAGCCCAAGCTGCTCATCCATTGCGTATAGGCCATAACCCACCCCGCCCAATACTGAGGCGAACGGTCGAACGGATAGGTCTCCCTACATTTGACGGGGGTCAGTCCCGCATGGGCGATAATATCGCGCGCGAGCTCGTCGCCCGCCATGCCGCAGACGACGCGAGGCATACCGCGCTCAAACTGCTTCATCTCAAGAGCGTTCGACAGGATCGCCGTCAACTCGGCTGGAGTCAGCCCTTGGTCGCAGAGGGCAAAATCGACCGCCTCTCCCAGCGTTCTCATGGCATCCTCGAGATACATCTCACTGTAGGCGTGGGTCATCGCCCGTCATCCCCTCTCGAATGATATCGACGATACGAATTCCCTCAAACGGATTTTCGGCAAGTAGCTCCCGATACTGCGCCCTTGCCGCTACATCTCGCTCCTTTGCCAATGGACCATACTGAGCTTGTGGCGCACGTTCAAATCCAGCAAAACGAATGCTCTTAAACGCGCGCTCGCTTTTGAGCACAATCTGCTCTCCCAAGTTGCCAAGCCTCATAGATCGACCAAGCTGATCGACGGTAATCGTATTGTTCACAAAAGCTCTGGCATAACTAAAGTACGAGTCGTCCGCACGCCATCCCCTTATTACGTCGCAAGCGCTCGTGTCAGGTAGAAAGTGATCGTGGAGATACTTGCACGCCCCCGCGGCAATGGCGGTATCTTTGCGAAAAGAACGATGCTCAACGAGCAACGCTATCCAATGCAGGACGCAATATTGCGGCGATAGCAAGTCGAGAATTTTAAGCTCGGCTATATCGAGTTCATAGCGATTCGCAAAGCCATCGGCATCACGCGAGCATGCCCATTCCCTTGCAAGATCGAGATTCTCTGTGCAATAGAATCCCTGTCCATAGTCATTATGGAATTTCCCTAGGCCAAGCTGGGGAGTCTCAATGATTTGCTGAGAACCATGCCACAGCTCCACGCGGGCCTCCTAACAGGTATCGCTCTAGCGATAGTATAGCATACTATCGCTAGAGCGATACCTGTATTCAAATAGCAAGAGGGTGTCTGGAACCGAGTTTGAGTTCAATACTGGCTTCTAAGGCTCGCCGAGTCCGGAAGTATGCGACAAAATTCAGACTTGCTGATCACGCCGGAGCACACTAACGCCTCGTCCTGCTTACAGAGCTTCATAGACACGCACCTCATCTTGCTCGATACTTTTGCGGAAGGCTGGGCGCATGTGCTCTGGTGGGTTGGTGACGATATCAACCTTTCGCTCAAGTTCCCTCTCGAGCTCATGGGAGAGTTCGTAAAGCGTGCCGACCGTCATGGTGTTGCCGCAGACTAGGCGCAAGTCAATATCGCTATCGGGCGTTTGCTCGCCTCGGGCAAACGAGCCAAATAAATAGGCTTCGCTGACGTCGTATTGAGCCAGCACGCGGGAGGCGACGGTGGATATGTCGGAAGGCGAAATCATGGGATATATTCCGTTCAACAGTAGAGCATCAGGGGGCCAGTGCCGATACCGCGGGTCCGGCTTTTTGCCGTTCTGCAAGCTCGAAGATAAACGGAGCGTTTGATCTAACGAACTTGGTCAAAAAATCCAGATCGTCAGTAGAAAAACCTTCGGCATTGAACCAATTAACCGCAGGCAAGAAGCATTTCGCATGGTCAAAGCCAGGGCCAACCGGACGCTCGACGGCTACGCGAACGGCCCCGTCATCTCGTGTTTCTGAGTAGGCAAACTGAGTGCCGCCATCAAGCTGAACATAGCTTCAAAGCATTGCTGCCTCCTTAGTGTTTACATCCAAGTATAAACAACCGCTTAGAAGCAGCGTGATGCGAATTGAATTATTCCCATAAGACCTGAACTGCTGGCTAGTTCTGTGTTGGCATAAAATGCCTCGTGGTACAGATAATTGCAACGCTCGAACAGCTCAAGAAGGCCGGCGTTTATTACTTTCTTGGCAGCCTCAACTGCATGATCCGTTTCGTGGCTAATGTTAAATAGATCCTAAGCCATTTTGCTTTTAGGCGGGTCGATCTTAAATTTTATACCTGGTTATCTTCTTCCATTCGGCTGGGAACCCCATGGCCTCAAGGAGGCGCTCCTCGCCGATGCTCTCATCCAATGACAAGTATTCGTTAACGCACTTGACGAGCTTAGCCTTGAATGCCTTGAACTCGTTGTCGCGCAGGAGGTATCGAAGGGCGATCACTGCCGAGAAGACGTCTACCTTGCCGCAAACGTAATCCGGCCCAATCTTTTCGATGCCGAGCTTGGCGTGCAAGGTCGTGTCAGGAATCTCTACGTGGCACCTGTGGGAGAAGAGGCGCTCGCCATGCGCACAGACGTTCCTGTAAAGGGCGAGCACGCGGATAAACGAAGAGAGTTCCTTTGGATTTCCGACCCCGAATCTCTTGGCGATTTTGGCTTTCTCGTTGTCCCTAAGTGCCGTGAGCATTTTTGAAATCTGTCCGAAGGTCATGGCGTTCACAGTGACCCACAGCGGCACGTTCTTATATGCCCTGCGGTAGTAGGCGAGGTATTCATGGCTGGTATCCTTGTTGGCGATATAATCAAGCATGTTCAGCAGCTTCGGGAGAACACGCTTCGCGCCCTTAGATGTCGCGTAGCAGCGGGCGTCTAGATACTTACTCTGGGACTCGCCATATGCAGCGCAGAACTCGTAGGCCAGCGCCGACCTGATCTTCGCCTCGACCTTGAGCAGCGCATCGAGCATTATCTCCCTGAGCTCTACGTCGAACTCGTAAAGCGTTAAAATGTCTCCAAAAGTGGCGCCTTCGCGGTATACCCGGGTGCTCGGGTCGCGGAAAAACGACTGGTAACCGTTCACGACCGGGAAATAGCCGATGTCCGCAAGGGCCCTCCGGCAAACCTCTTCGTCCTCGATTCTGAGGCCGGAGCTTCTGAGCTTCTCCATCTGCTGCTGGTAGGTGAGGAATTCTTTGGGCATCGTCGCTCTTCCCGAAAAATAAAAGGGGAACCCGCAGGCTCCCCTCCGGTTCCAGGCATCGAAAGTTTCTGGACCCTAATCACTAGCCTGATATTATTCGCACATTTGGTCCTCGTCAAGCCCATGCTCTAATTATCCACCAGCACATATGGCTAGCACGTCAGACATTGCATGCACGAAAAAGGCAACGCTCACTTTCCGAAAGCGTTGCCTTTAAAGCCCCCCCCCACAGAGCACTTGTGTCGCAGTCAGGTATGTCATGCCGCCCTAGCAGCGATGTGCGGCAGCTAGAAGCACTGTACCAAGCAGGAAAAGCGTTGCGGAAGCGGCGATCCAGTTGGTGTCGCCGGTCTTGGGGAGTGCCGCAGTGGTCACGGTGGCAGCCTTGGGTTTGGGGACTTTGGCGACCGTGGTCTTGGTTGTCGCGGCCGCGGGTTTCAGCGAGGGATTTGCCGTGGGCCCCGTGGTGGGCTCTCCAGCAGCGGGGCTTGAATCGGCGGGAGACTTTTCCGCCCCACCGCCCGGTACCTCGCCCCTGCCCGTCTCCCCCGCCGGAGACGTGGCTACATCGGGCTCAATCACCACATGCGGTGCCACCGCACCGGTGGCATCCACCACGCCACCAGCTCCAAATGCCCCACCAGCAGGCGCCATAAACCGCGCGGAAACAAGCGACCCGCCCGTGCACGCAACGCCGCCGTCGGCACCGGCCGCATCGAGCCACGAGGCAGCGACGGAAAGCCGGCAGCCAGCCGCGCCAGCACCAATGCCCAGATCCTGCAGATACACGCCGTAGGCGCGCACGCCCGCTCCGGACCCGGCTCCCGCGGCGACGACGCGCCCGCGGCCGCGCACGGCCATGTCGCCGGCGATCACGCCGGCCACGGCCTCGTCCGTGACGTCGGCCCCGTCCGCCCGGGCATCGACGACGCAGCCGTCCACCACGAGCGCCCGCGAGACGTGGATCGCGCACTGCGAGCCCGATGCCGCCAGGGACCCGGTGCCGCGAAGCGTCAGGCTGCCCCACACCTCCATGCCGCACTGCGTGATGTCCGCATCGGGCGCATTCGACTCCGTCACCGAGTTTTGCCCGGCGAGCGTCACGACCAGGTCGCCGTCGGCGGCGGTGGCGTCGCCCGCGTAGCCGTCAAGCTCCAGATGGCCGGCATCGGTCCAGGCCCAGCCGGGGCCCGACACGCCCGGCTCGCAGTACGTCGCGCCCGCGATAAACAGGCTCTCCGCGCCCGCGGCACAAGAAGGCCCGCCCAGCAAAACGCATAGGCAGGCCATGGCAGCGATCGCGATGTGATGACGGCCGGTGTGGGACTCGGCGGCAAACATAGCCGCTCCGATCTTCGCAGGAGCCAATAGAATATGCACCAGAAAAATGCCCTGGTAGCAGCACCTATTAGTTTAGCGAGATCGATGCGGGAGCAAAGAGAAATCGCGTGGGCAATGTCCACAATTAGGTGTAAATCGTTTTGCCAGCCGGTGAAAGGGAGAATCAGCTTCCGAATTCGCCCTTCACGTTTCTGATGATGTTGTTTGATAAATGGTTCCGATAGTCCATAAAAGATGGTTCATAATAGATTTAGATGAAAAACCTTCGGATTTGTAAGGCGGGGTCGCTGAGACGGTACCGCCTAGTTTTATCAGCGTGCGCCTAACGATCGAGATCACATTCTCCCTCGCGCGCGAAGAAGTCTTGCCCTGCGAAGACTATGATCGGTTGGACAGGCCCGGCGTATATTGCGTACTTCCGTAGTTTTTCTTCGGAATATCCGTATTAAAAATACGGGCAAATTGACCAATTTGCTAAGCTACTTTATCCTGTGTTTCAAATAGACTCAGAAAGCAGAGGAGCCGTGCCATGCTCAAGAAGTTTTCGGTTTCAAATTTCAAGTGCTTCAATAAGCGAATTACATTTGATCTATCCGATCCCGCCAACTATTCATTCAATCAACAGGTAATTCAGGATGGCATTAAGGCAAAGGGCATCATATATGGTGCGAATGGCAGTGGAAAGTCCAATTTCGCCCTCGCGATATTCGACATTGTTCTGCATCTGACCGACAAGGAAAAGCTGCTCAAAAAATACTCGCCATACCGGTGCCTTAATTCAAAGAGTTCAATTACAGAGTTTCAATACGATTTTGTCTTCGACAATATCGAGGTCGTATACCGCTACGGGAAAACCGACCCACAGACGCTTGTATACGAGAGTCTGTACATTGCTGGCGTGGAGGTCTTGAGCTACAGGTTCGACGCTCAAACGGGCCATGTTGACCTGCCGGGCGCCGAGTCCCTCTCGCTTTCTACCGATCTCCCCACTGAGTCCGACAGACTGTCGCGTGTCAAATATGTCAAGAGCAATGCAATACTGCGAGATGAGCCGTCTGCCAGGGCGTTTAGAGCCTTCACCTCCTTTGTCGACAACATGCTCATGTTCTACTCGCTCGATGAGCGTGGATATCAGGGGCTTTCGGTTGGCTCGGATATCTTTACCCAGGGCATTATTCGCGAAGGAAAGATGGAGGACTTCCAAGAATTCTTGCGCCAGCAGGGAATCTCCCTGAACCTCGTATCCGTGGACGTGAATGGAGTTCCCGAGCTTTATTGCAGGTTCGAGGGCGGTACCGTTCCGTTTGCGTCGGTCGCCTCGACAGGCACCATGTCACTTGCTCTGTACTACTACTGGTATATCAAGATGAGCAAGGCTTCCTTGGTCTTTATCGATGAATTCGATGCCTTTTATCACTTTGAATTGTCCCGGTCGATCGTGGAGATGCTACGGGACCTTGAGGGTGTCCAGGTTTTCATTACGACGCACAACACGGACCTTTTGACGAACGACCTCATGCGTCCCGATGTCTATTTCATTCTCAAGGAGGGGGAGATTCGCTCGCTGGAAAAGCTAACACCCAAGGAGCTCAGATTGGCGCATAACCTCCAGAAGATGTTTAAGGCCGGTGCTTTCGATGGCTAGCCCGGTCACGCTCTTCATCGTTGAAGGAGAGTCGCGTGACCTGCGCTTTGCGGAGAAGATGAAGGATCTTTTTCTGAAAGGGAGAGATGACCTGAGGGTGATCTGTCTGCCAGCGGCGCAGAACATCTACATGCTTTACGAGCGGCTTGCAGAGGAGGACTTCGATCTGGATGTTGTGGAGGTACTGAGAGAAACGGTGCCTTCTGCTGCAAAATGTCTAGAGGGCGTGGAGAGGGATTCTGTTGATGAGGTCTTTCTCTTCTTTGACTACGACTCTCATCAGAACAATGCGCCTGGATGCGAGTCCGATGCCCTTGTGGAGGCGATGCTCCTCGCATTCGATAACGAGCACGAGAGCGGAAAGCTCTATATAAGCTACCCGATGGTCGAGGCACTGTACGATTATCGCGCAGGGCAGTGCCAGGCGCATTCAGGCTGTTTTGTTGACAACTCGGAAATCGCTCAATATAAAAATAAGTCGGGAGAGGGAAACGTTAACGTGGGGAAGCACATGGAGCTTCCCCAATGGAAAGATGCAATCGCTGCCTTCGTATTGAGATGCAAGTGCCTGCTCGGTCTCGATGAGGTTTCATTTGAGACGTATCGAGAGCTGGTTACGGTCGATGCGATCTTCCGCGAGGAGAAAAGGATGCGGATCGAGGACGGTTCGGTGTTTGTGCTATCGGCTTTTCCAGAGTTTCTGCTCGACTATTTCGGTGATAAGTTCTTTAATTCCATGGCTCCGATGCGCCACCTTAAGTTCGATGATTGCCCCCGAGGAAATGGATGAGACGCAATTAATCTCGCGGGTACAGGTTCTCCTGTCTAAATTGTGAACTCGGCATAAGAGACGTTGTTGGCCATGCCCCGGACAGCATCCAGTCGATGATGTTCTCTTGCCTGATGCCGCCGCGACCTCCCACGTCAACGCGGTCGAGCGTGAGCGGGGTCTTCGGATAGTTGTTCCGAATCGCCTGCAGCGGCGCGAGCTCGGGAAAGTACCTCACTATCAGCTTCCCCCACTCCGACTTCGGGTTCACGCAGGTGATGTGGAACCCGTTAAGCCCAGCTTGGACAAGCTGTTAGGAGACTGGCATTTCGCCTGCGTCGATCTCGAGAGGATCGGCGACAAGGTTGCGAACAAGGACTGGAAAGGTCATTATGAGGGGTAAATAAGATGACAGACAACACGTATTCGGGAACTCTAAAATTCAAAGATGTTGATTTTGTCTTTGTGTTCGATGGCTCTGAGCTTGTTCTCATCCCGCCCAAAGAACGCAAGAATGACATTATGTGGGGTTGGCTAAAAAAAGAAATTTGCCCCGGTGTGTATACATCCGGCGACCCTTTGACTGTTGATGTGCCTTATCTTGACGGCTTCTGCAACGAGACAAGCAAGCGATTGATCTTTTTGACCAGGGAGGAATCGACTGTCGGAAGTCGAAATTCGACTCTGTATATCAACGTTGCTGGGTATCTGGAATGTAGCCCGAATACCAATGGTTTTTGCAGGATGACTCTATCCGGCAGGGCCTTGAATTACATTCATCCGGTTAATAGGGCATTCTCGCAGGTATTTGATTCTGACGACCTTACAGAAAAGGGAATCATCTCTATCAGGACAAATGGATTCGACAGAACTTCGACCGTGAAGAGAGCATTTCGCTTTGAGGGCAGAGATATCGCGGCGTATTTCTCAGTTGGGTGGACATGCAGTATGAAAATTAGTACTCCACCCATCACCCTTAATTCCAGCATGATTTTCGAGTTTGATGAAACGGACGATTACTGGTTTTTCTATCGCCTGTGGCATGCAGCAGAAGACTTCCTCAAATATCTGACATTCAGCAAAAACACACTAATTGAGGATTGCAGCCTGCAGGCTATGTACGACGACTCGCATTACCCCAGCACAGCTGAATTCAAGCTAGCGAGATCCTCAGAGCCATTTGATACCAAGCCTCTTGAAAAAGGTCGATATATTCAGCTGTCTTTGCTGGACCCGTATGAGATTAAAATGTTTGGAGCGATTGCAGACGGAGAAATCTACCTAAGGCATATTCCTGAAACATACGAAAAGGGACATACGCTCGATGCATCGGACTTCGTGCTGACTTCCGCAGCATTTGAATGGGAATTTGACCAAGCGTATCCAAGCGGAGTTGTCAAATCAGAAGCTCGAGTGGCTGCTGAGCAACGAGCATCAGCTCAGATGGATGAATGCATTAACCAAAGCTCCGGAAAAGCTAAAAAGATATTGAAATATGCAAAGAAGAGCATCGGCTTTAGCAATCTGGAATCGAAGATAGTACAGGCTGGTCGAGATTTTCATGAAATGATTGGGGTATTTGGGGAAGGTCTATACAAAAGGAATGATGAGGAATTTTCCTACGAATTCATTGGAAGCAGGCTGGCTGAGCAAAGAAATGACTTTGCCCATGGAAACATTGACAAGGATTTTAAAGGTGCTGCCATTCTTGATTTGCTGCTTCTACGCTATCTTGTCTATGCAATGCAGCTGAAGCGCATCGGTGTCTCAGCTGCAAATACTCGCAGAGCGATAAATGAGCTATTTGGCTTAATGTATTACCTCCCTGCAGAAGACGGTGACACAGAGACGGTGGCCAAGAACACTGAGATAAATGAGCCGAACAACGAAACCGAAGGCAATGCAGACGAAATCGTAGAGGCGGAATAGAATGGTTCCCGACTGCTGCTGCGGAATGTACGGATTGCTGCCGTATCCTTAGTAATTAAAACTGTCCGCTCAGTAGTAGGGGCGCGCCGGCGTTAGCCGGTGCGCCCCTACTTTGGGAAACATAAAACTCGCTTTTAATCGGTTGCCTGCGTAGCTCAAAGCGGGAACAACCGCCATGACGATGCATGCGATACCGAGCAGCGGTGCGCGGCAGCTATAAGCGCTGCTCCTAGCAGGAATAGCGCTAATGAGGCGGCGATCCAGTTGCTGTCGGCGGTCTTGGGGAGCGTGGCGGTGGCGGCGCCGGCAGCCTTGGCCTTGGATGGCGTGGACACCGTGGTCCTGTTTACTGTCGTTTTGGTTGTCGTGATCGTCTTGGGCGTCGCAGTCGCGGGCTTCAGGGCGGGATCCGTCGCGGACCCGGCACCGGGCTGCCCACCGGCAGGACCGGCGCCGCCAGCCGGCTCGCCCGCGCCACCCAGTACCTCGCCCCCACCGGTCTCCCCCGCCGGAGGCGTGGCGACATCGGGCTCAACCACCACATGCGGTGCCACCGCACCGGAGGCATCCACCACGCTACCCGCACCAAAGACCCCACCAGCAGGCGTCACAAACCGCGCAGACACAAGCGACCCACCCAGGCACGCAACGCCGCCGTCGGCACCGGTCGCATCGAGCCACGAGGCATCGACGGAAAGCCGACAGCCGGCCGCACCATCGCCAAGACCCGCGTCCTGCAGATACACGCCGTAGGCGCGCACGCCCGCTCCGGACCCGGCGCCCGCGGCAACGACGCGCCCGCCGCCGCGCACGGTCATGTCGCCTGCGATCACGCCGGCAACCGCCTCGTCCGTGATATCGGCCCCGTCCGCCCGGGCATCGACGGTGCATCCGTCCACCACGAGCGCCTGCGAAACGTGGATCCCGCACTGCGAGCCCGTCGCCGTCAGGGTCCCGGTACCGCGAAGCGTCAGGTTGCCCCACACCTCCATGCCGCACAGCGTGATGTCCGCATCGGGCGCATGCGACTCCGTCACGGAGTTTTGCCCGGCAAGCGTCAGCACCAGGTCGCCTTCGGCGCCGATGGCCTCGCCCGCGTAGCCGTTAAGCTCCAGGTGGTCGGCATCGGTCCAGGCTCAGCCGGGGCCCGACACGCCCGGCTCGTAGTACGTCGCGCCCGCGATGATGAGGCTCTCCGCACCCGCGGCATAAGAAGGCCCGCCCACCAAAACGCATAGGCAGGCCATGGCAACAAGCGCAATGTAATGACGGCTGGTGTAGGACTCGGCAGCAAACATACCCGCTCCGATCTTCGCAGGAGCCAATAGAATGTGCACCAGAAAATGCCCTGGTAGCAGCAGTTATTAGTTTAGCGAGATCAAGGCACAAACAAAGAAAATGTCCCTGAGCAGCGTCAATAATTAGGTGTAAATCGTTTTGTCAATCGGTGAATGGAGGAGACTCTTACGTAATCGATCGGCAGCCGACTCTCAAGTCAACAAATAAGGATAATTGGAATATCCAATGTGCAATTGAAGCTATCTTCCCGATGTTCCCATGAGGCAGGGCCCTGAACCCGTGCTCCTGATCGTCCTCGTCCGGAAGCGAGCAAGCTCTGTCTTTCTGTAGTACTCCGCAATGTTACATACCTGCGGGCCTACCCCCTCCTCTACTGACATTTCACAGGGCGTCGCGGTTATATCTTACCGTGGGCCATCTAAGTTCTCGTTCGTCACAATTGCACACCTGACGTTATCGCGTAGATACCGCAAACGTCAGGTGGCAGCAGGGACGTGGTGGTCAATATTCGGTGAGCGGAAATGGTCAAAAATTATTTTTAGCAGTGGTTAAAATCGCCTGGTGCTAACAGCTAGTTTCCCTGCTCAACCGAAAAATTATTCCACAATGCTATTTATTAAGGAAACTCTTGAGAGTCTTAACGGAGCTGCGGTTAGCAAAATTGAAGACAATTGCGCAGCAGAGGGATAGTGCGCAAATCGAAGGAAGCGAGTTGAGACCAGCCGCAAGAAGCGAAACCACAACGACAATCACTCCGTAAGCCATAATCCTCTTCCAGTCAACAGTCATCGTGCAGTATCTATGGGTTTGCTTCAAGCGAGCAACGAGAATGGCTGCATTTCCAAGGAAGTTGCCAAGTGCCGCCCCCATAAGACCTATCAAGGGAACAAGCGCAAGGGATGCAACGATATTCACGGCGGCGCCGATGACCGTAGTACTGGCAGCGCCCTTGGTGTCCTTGGCACACATATATAGTACTCCCACAAACGCAGAAAGCGCATTGAGGGCGGCGCCTAGGTATAAAAGTGCTACGTAGTTAAAGCATGAAAAGTAAGAAGGATCCATGGCAAACTGGACAAAGAGCTTGGTCACAGGCACGCCGGGGATGAGCAAAGTAGCAAGCAAAATGGCGTATTGGTTGAATACCTTCGAGAAATACTCGTCCTTCCCCTTCTTCTTGAAGAGCATAACTGCTTGCTCCTGCCAAGCGGGGGTGAAAATGTTGGAAATCATCGAGAGCGCGGAGGGAAACTTCATCGCCACGGAGAAGATGCCATTTGCGGAATAGCCCATGAAGCCGACAATTATCAGTCTCCCGAGCATAGTCATCGCCCACCAACTCAGCTGATTGGGCAACAAATAAAGCGAGTAGCGCAGCATCTCCAACGCCACTTCCCCATTAATGCCGGATGCCGCAAACGATCTGAGTTCTCTCTGCGGAACAACCAGAAATAGCGATGCTACGACTGTGGCGGACAGCATCGCGTAAAGAAGTCCGTGATATCCCACATTCAGGACGGCGACCAGGAGAAAACAGCCAAGACAGTACGCGATTGAGTAAACGATGCCAGAAATCGCGAACAACTTATTGTTATGAAGGCCACGCGTGCCGTACTGAAAACTCTGATAAAGACAGCTCAATACGACAAGGACATACATCAGACCCGCATCGGCAAAGTCGACAATAAGCCAGCAGATCCAGAATATCGCCGTGAACACCGCTGTAAGCCCAGCAAAGAGACCCAACCAAGTCGAGTAGACGCTTTTTTTATCGGCCTTAGCATCAATAACCCAACGGAACAGCGACTCTGGAATAGCAAGAACTGCAATGGGTTGCAGGAGGGCAATTATGGTATAGACCATGTCATAGATGCCCATGTCGTCCGTTGCGATATAATGAGTACAAAGCGGGATTATCAGAAGCGTGAGAATCTTAGAGCCGAATGTGCCAATAGCAAAGATGCCCGTGTTCTTAATGAGAGCCATAGCATGCGATTGCTCGGAACCCTCAGTATCCTGTTTCTTCTTTTTTATTTGACTCAAGTTTCCTTTACACCAACCCAAATATTGCAGCAAGATACTGAAGGGAACCAGAAACCCCGAATTCGCTTAAAGTGTCTCGAAACGGCAATGACGAACCGGAGACTCGATCGAGGCGCCCTTGCACCGTCGGGGATGCGGAGAGGTGCGGCCCATGCGAAAGATAGGCCGAGAGTTCCCGGGGAAGCGCCTCTCGAACGTCGGTAAGGTCGCCAGTCGTTAGCCCCGTGAACTCAAGCACCTTTGAGTTGTCGAGAATGCGATCGACCATACGGTCGTAGCGAACCTGGGGAATGTAGCCATATTCCTTCAAAGCGGGACCGCAATGGTACTCATAGTCATGAAGTGTCACATCGCGCGTCTCGACCGGCAAGACGGAGCGATACAAGTTGAGCACTTCGCCCCAAGTCTGGTGCTGCGAGGTCGCCACATTGAAGTCCTCACCGGCGGCAGCGGAGTTCCCGACCAACAGTGCAATCATCCGCGCGACATCACATGCCCATGTGAGAGTGCATTGTTTCCCCATCATATCGTGAACGACGGGGACCGGAAGCCCCTTTAAAGCGCGCCAAAGCCAGAGACTGCTTTCGTATGTACATAGCTGAAATCTGCCCACACCATCACCCGAGAAGGTAATGGCGGGGCGCACGATGGTCCAGTTCTCCATCGAGCCGAATCGAAGGATGTCCTCCTCATGAGCTTTAATGATTGCGTACTCTCCGCCAGCGCGATATCTCTCATCAGGACACGACTCAAGGAGACGCGGGCTTCGCTCGTCAATAATCGGCGAATCGGCAAAGACACGGTAGGACGAGAGGAATACGTAGCGGCCAGCCGAAGCAAGCATGAGCTCGGACACTGAACGGAATACCTCGGGGTCCCATGTCATAAAGTCTACTAGGACATCGTATCCATCCTTTAACACATCAGCGAGAAATACTGGATCCTTCGCATTGCCCCGGAGATAGGTGACCGAACCCTGCGATCTACGGGCGCTTCGAGAGGTAACGAAGACGTCCCACCCACGAGAGGAAAGTTCCCCCTGGAGATAGTTCCCTATCGCACCCGTGCCCCCCAGAAGTAGCGCTTTCATCGAACAAGCTCCTTCAGCATGCGTACGCCCTTTTCACCAATGACAGACTTGATGGCAGCCTTGGCGTTTCCCGTCGTAGTCTCCTCGATACTGTAGAGGATCTTAAGTGCATCGGTGTCGTCCTCGGGTCGCACAAACGCTTCAATCAGAACGGGGCGGTCGCGCGGTTCTGGTGAAACGAGCAAGTCAACAGCGACTAGATACTCATCTTTTGTCTCAACGCCCCGATATTCGAACCCAAGGTCCTCGGCAAAGTGCTTAATAAGTTTGCGCGACTGGTGCCCGTAATGGCCCCGAGCGCTTACATAGAGGTCTGCCTCATCGCCGAGGGGGTAAGCGCGATTGATATGATTCTTGAACTCGACACCGCAGCCGTTGTTAACAATGAGGATGCGTAGGTTGTTGCCAACATGACGGTTACCGAGTGCATTCATATCATAGAAAAATGCAAGGTCACCGAACACGCCGAAGCAGGGGGCATCTGTAGCCAGCGATGCTCCGAGCAGGCTTGATACGCCACCGTCGATGCCAAATCCTCCCGTGTTGCAGTACCCACGGACCCGATTGCCCTCGAAGAGGCTCCATGTACGCAACGAGTTGTAAATTCCCATGTGGATAATTGAGCCCTCAGGGAAGAGGGGCAGAGTCTGTTGAGCCATCCAAGCGTTTGAGAAAGGCAATTCAGGAATCTTGGTCATAATGGCGGTAGCCTCGCGCGCGCACTCCTCTCGGTACGCCGGCGAAGTAGTCGAGTCAACCATACTCGCATATGTTTCAAAGAAGCGCTCCTCAGACATGTCGAAGACGTTCTTCAAGCAACCGAAAGTGTCGCGCACCTCTCCATCCGGATTGACGCGCCAGGACGCCTTAAGACGTCTTGGCGCGGCTCCCCCCGAAGTGTTCCCGATGTGGATGAGGACGTCGATTGTCTCTGACGAGGCAACGGCATTGCCTTGCGAGAAAAGCAGCGAGGGGTTCACGCGGTAACGGCCCCAATAGTTACTCGTCTGATCGCAGAGAACGCACGCGCCGTAGGTCTCGCAGAATGAATCAACGGCAACGGTAAGTCTATCGCTCCAGCGGCTGTGCGCACCGACATAGACGGCAACCCTGGAGCCGGAAGGGATCTGAGGAAGTTCATCTTCTGATGTATAACGCATGATGCTACGGCTCTTGGGGAGCTCTGAGGCATCGTATACCTTGGTATAGGTTGTGGTGAGGTTGATGTGGACGGGGGCTCCGCCATCGCGCCGAAGCTCAAGCAGCGCTCGATTGATGGCAACGTTGGCGTAAGTGGCATCCTCAGCGCTCTGAATGATAGGCACTTGCACGCTCAACTTCACGGTGTCGATAGGTTGGACGGTTCGATCGATGGCCTGTTGAATGTTTTGGCCAATGCGGACCGCATGCTGCGTCGAAGTAACTGCAAGCACGGGAAGTTTCCGATAATAGGCCTCAGTGAGACCCGGAAAGAAATTCCTGGACGCTGTGGCCTGCGTGCAGCTGAGAGCCACCGGCTCGCCAGACTCTTCTGCAAGACCGCAGGCGATATAGGCCGCGGAGCGTTCATCAACGGAGGAGAACACCTGGAAATACGGGTCGCGCTGAAGACTGACCACGAACGATATGTTTGTGGTCCCCGGAGAGGCAACGATTTTCCTCACTCCATGCTGCTTCATAAGACTCATGAGCATGAGAACGTTCTTCTCTTCTGTGTACTTAGCAGGCATCTACGCTACCTTTCTTTGTTAATGGTTCACGATTACGCGCACCGTTAGTGCTCAGAGAGTACCGGCTTGAGAGCCCCTCGCAGATACTCCAGAGAACTCTGGCGAAGTGAGGAAATCCTGGTTTCGGCACGAGCAAAGTTGACTTGGGCGACAGAGCAGGATGCGTCCTTAGCATCCCATCGGATTAATCTATCCTCAAGGCCTGTAAGGCTCAAAAAGCTTTCAATTCTTACGTTTTGTGAGGCGGTGGTGCCAGGTTTAAAGCGTTCAAAGACAGAGAAGTCTCGTTCTAGTAGGGTCGAGAAGACAAGACCGTGGAACGAGTCAGTGCACACATGGGATGCATTGTCTATGAGCCAGAGGAACTCTAGCGGCCCCACGCCAGAAGGAACCATACCCCCACGCTTAATATCTCCGTTAAACACAGGGATGATAACGAGTTCGAGGCCCTTTTTCTTGGCAATGGAACGGGCAAGCTTCCAGTTCCCCTCGGAGCGACCCAAGAAGTAGCAGAGACAGTAGCGCTCGGAGACTAGCGGAGTGTCATGCCGACTGATAGAACGCCACTCATCAGCACCGAGCAGTACCACTGGATCGCAGACAACCTTACACTCCCTGCCGCTAAGGTCCCTCACCATTCGCGCTCCCGCAGTCTCACGAGCGCTCAAAGCGTTGAAGCCAGAGACAAGTGGGGCGATAGCCGCAGCAATGGTATCCGGGAGCGAGTCACAACCGAAGCTTGGAGCATAGGCGATACGGGGTTTATCGTCAGCGACGAAATCGAGATAGTAACGAGGGTCGAAGCAACGTGGGGACCACACTTGATCGCTGCCACAGACAAACGCATCAAAAAAGGAATTCAGAGCTTCAAAATCATCTGGCGAAGCTACCGGCTCGGTTTCTTTAATGAAGGTGGAAGTAAACCCCTTGAACGCGGCACTCTTCTCGGCTGAGGTGAACGGCGCAACCCCCATTGCACGCTGCTGGAACATGCGAGCGGCCTTGAAGGGCTTACTCTTACGCAGCCCGGATTGATTTCGCTGCTGCCAAGGCGCGGGGTCGTAATTCACGAGGCGAGCGTCCGCCCCAATGTCATTCAATGTTCTTTGCAAGGCATATGCCTGAAGAACCGTCCCATAGTTTTGAGACTGGTACCAAGTCATTTGAGAAATTAGAGGTTTGTGAATATCAGGAATCACGGAGTACTCTCCTTTCGATAGGCACCATTCCTCGAGAGAGGAGAATTAGAGGGGCGCAGACAGCAGCATTTACGGCATGCCACTCGGTGAAAGCAAAGATGAAAATGGCAATAAGAGCGGCTGCAAAGATGGGATCGATTCCTTCCTTCAATTTGAAAGCACGCCATGCGAGCACTAGAAGCCAGGCGAAACCTGCGACCCCCATATTGAACAGAAACGATGCGTACATCCCATCAACAGTGTGGATATCGTGAAATGATCCCCTGATGAGAAGAACGCCTTCAAAGGCATGGTGTCCGAAAACAGTGAGACCAGCATAATTCCATTGTGCCCACCAAAGAGCAGGCCTACCAGTAAGAAAATCACTCGCAGCCTGGCTGAAGTTGGGTCCCATGAACCAGATGGCGGAAATCCACAACGTAAAAAGAAAGAGAACCAAAGGAACGGCAACGATAACCCTTGGCACCCATTTTACAAAGCCGCTGCCCGCACGATTTGACCAGGCCGTTAGTACAACCACCAATGCATAGAAGAGAAGGAGAGATGCTGCCGAAGTCCGCGAACCCGCTACAGCAACAATCACACTCGTAGAAATCGCGCCGACGATTCCCCTCAGCGCAATGTGTACATCCGTTCGACAGAACATGGCCATAGCCCAAGCGAAGAATACGGCTGCGCAGTAATTCGGATGGATAAAAAACAACGCACTACGATTCGAAGACAGGCCTCCGATATCGGACCATTGCAATCCAATCGTCACGCCCATCAGCCGAGCGATGACATAGGTCCAGATCATAAGGACTATGATTGCCGTTACGGCGCGGCTCCAGCATTTAAGGATAGATTGCGGATCAATTTCATATGCGGCGGTAAGAAGAAGCGAAGTAGTCAACAAAACAGACTCGCCAGATAGAACATAGGACACAGTTCCGAGACATATACCTATAATTCCCAAACCGCTCGAGTGGCCCTCCAGGAAAAGGACAGCCACCCTGAACGCCAGAAAAGCGCATCCAAATAGCAATAAGACCTTAGCAAACGCACCTTCTACCGCAACGAAAACAGTAGCTTGGAGAAAGAATTTGGCAAATAAGACCCAAAAACCCATCCAGAAGAAGACCGAGCTCCTTGACGAAAGTGATAGGTTTACAGGCTGATCAGCGGTAGCGCTATTCGTCATTCGAAAGAACCTCCCAATAGCGCTCCGCCACGGCATCCCAAGTATTCGCTGTGGCAACAGCGTGAGAGCGACTTGCCACCTCGCGATAGAGGGCGTTATCAGAACACAGGCGAACAAGGGATGTGGCAGCCTCATCTGCCCAATCCGCTTCGTCGATATCGCAACGAATAGAGTTGGATCCGTCAAAGAGCGCAGAGGCGCCGCACTTCTCGGAAACAATAGGTATGCAGCAAGATGCGGCGCCCTCCAAAACGGATACATTGAAGGTGTCGAACCTGCTGAGCCCGGCATAGAAGTCAGCCTTACGATAGAGCCTCATTAACTCTTCCTTGTCAGATATTTCTCCGCGGTAATCAAGCTCAACACCACCCTCCCTAGCCATCTTTTCGCAGAGGGCACGATTGGAGCCGACGGCCCGGGAATCCCGACCGCATACTATGAGCCTAGGTTGGGCATCCGTTAGGGCAGCATACTTCGACAGCGCAAGGAGTGCGAGATCGCAGCCCTTGCGCTCCTCGAATCCTCCCGTCGTTATCACGACGGGAGGATTCGAGGAGCGCTTCTCAGCCAACAATGAGTCGACTTCAACCCCTACAGGGAGGTCGACACCGTTCCCGATCACCGTAACGTTTTCGTTACGGCCATACAACTTCTTAAGAACTTCAGCCTCAAACCTGGAAACACAGATGAGATTCGGGAACTCTCTAATTAGCTTAGGTTCGAGCTTAAGATCACGAGACAGCACCGGCCGGTATTTGCGTTCTTCGGCTGCAATGCCATGAACTACGAGGTAGTAGTTATTGCCGTGATCAATCTTCGATAGCATGCAGAGCGCCATGGGTACTCTGAATCCATTTTGGTGCACGCATATGGAGTAACCCTTGTAAGTAAATGGAATCTTCACAATGAGCTTTAGCACATCGGCAAAGGAATAAACCTCAGCAAGCTTGCAAGCATGATTCTGGGCAAGACGGGAGTGGACTGCCGCGGCTACGCCCAAAGGCCCCCTGTTTCCGTCGAGACGTGAAATCAGCAGCACCTTCTCATTAGGAAAGTCCATAAACGATATCCTCTTTGGCCTCGTGCTTTTCAAGGAACTCATCTACAGTTCCAACAACGCGAGCCGGGTTGCCGCATACGACCGATCCAACCGGAAAGCGGCCTTTGACAACCGACCCCCCCCCGATGATGCAGTCATCACCGATAACAGTGCCAGGCAGAATCATTGTGTTTGCGCCGATAAAACAGTTCCTGCCAATAGTCACAGACTTGAGAAGCTTACCATGCGTCCCACGGCGAGCATACAACGCCTTGTCGATGCTGTAGTCGTGGACTAAGATGGACGTTCCATAGCTGATGGTGACTCCATCGCCCAAAGTGATGAGATTGTAGCCCGCCGCATCGAAGCGGCATTCAGGGCTTATCCAAGGATCACCGTACTCGGAGAACTTATCCGAGATGTTGACCCCTAGCCACGCCAAGTAGCGAGGGTATAGCTTTTTATAAGTTTTGTTCGATAACTTATTTATTGCAAGGAGAACGCCCTTTAAAGGTATTTTCGCTACGCGTTTATATCCCTGAGCAGCAGGAACGACTTTGTCGACCCTCATTATTAAAAGCCTTTCTCTATCATGGATAGTGCTTGATCAAAGCCGGCAACAAAACTTGAATTAGCACGATGAAGCGTCTCCCTGCACCCACCTGTGTCGTAAGTTATAACAGGAGTGCCACAGGCCTCGGCTTCAAGGTTGACCGTCGGATAGTTGTCCTCTACGGTAGGATTGAAATAGACGTCCGCCGTTGTATAGATGCCGGCGAGCTCCTGGGGAGAGTTGGTACGTTTGAGGCCAACAACGCCCCGGGGAAGCGCCTTTAGCTGCCGATCCGAAAGGCCGACGAGCGCTACGACAAACTTGTCAGAGTCAAGTTCCTCGGCTAAGCGGACGAAATCAGGAAGTCCCTTGCGCTTGGTCCAAGGGCTCGCAACGCCTAGCACCATAAACCGGTCGCCAATACCGTATCTCTCGCGGAAGTCGCTTGGGGTGGGCTTGAAAACGTCGGTGTCGATGACGTTATGACGGACCTCCACCGGATAATCTTTGAGAAAGCTCTCCCCGACCAAATCCGCGAGCCACTGTGAAGGTGTTATTAGCGTCATCCGCTCAGGCGGTACGCTCGTGAAGATGCGTTTCTTATCTTCATAGTTTCTCGCGCAGTTGGTTTTTGAAATCGTTATGGGATAGGTGTCCAGCTGCGGGCAGCATTTCGAGTACGCGCAATGAGACTGCCATTGTGCGCACTTCACATATGTGAAGTACGCACAATGGCCCGTAAAGGCCCAGCAATCGTGCAACGTCCATTTAACCTGGCAACGATGTGAGGCGAGCCAAGAGAACAGCATCTCTATGTTCACGTAATAGCCGTGTATGTTATGCAGGTGCACCACATCGGGATCGATCTCGTCCAGGCGCTTGAGCAGTTTTGCGGTATCTCGCTTAGAGTAGAAGCCCATGCGGTCATGCAAACGTGTCATGGCGCCGTGGGAGAGGTAGCCGGCCTTCGAAGCGCAGCACTGCTCATGGTCGCTTATCGTGTTGTGGCGACGGCCCCAGAAGATGTAAGAGTCAACCCCGCGCTCAGTCAGCTCATGGTGAAGGTTGCGCATTATGGTACCGGTGGAACCGTTGTAAAAGCTGTTGAGCTGGACGTAGCGCAGCGGGCGTCCCAGACATTCACCCAGAGCGAGTGCTTCGTCGACGAGCGCGTCGGTCGTGAGCCCTTGGGTCTGCGACACTAGCATTTCCTCCACACCATCTTGTCTACGACGCCTGTGTAGCTCTGGATGATTTTCACGACCTTGGTGGACACGGTCTCGTCGGCGTAGTCGGGCACGGGGGCCTCGGGGAGCGACCCCTCGGCGTCGAGCTCGACGGCGGTGTGGACCGCCTGGAGCAGGCCGCGCTCGCTGATGCCGGCAAGCGTGAAGCACGCCTTGTCCAGCGCCTCGGGGCGCTCGGTCGAGGTACGGATGCACACCGCCGGGAACGGGCGGCCGATACTGGCGAAGAAGCTCGACTCCTCGGGCAGGGTGCCGGAGTCGGAGACAACCGCGAAGGCGTTCATCTGCAGGCAGTTGTAGTCGTGGAAACCCATGGGCTCGTGCATGCGCACGCGCGGGTCCAGCTTGAAGCCGGTGGCCTCCAGGCGCTTACGGGAGCGCGGGTGGCAGGAGTACAGGATCGGCATGTCGTATTTCTCGGCCAGCGCGTTGATCGCGGTGAACAGGCTCGTGAAGTTCGCCTCGGTGTCGATGTTCTCCTCGCGGTGGGCCGAGAGCAGCATATAGCACTTGGGCTCAAGGCGGAGCTCGGAGAGGATATCGGATGCCTCGATCTTGTCCAGGTTGGCGCGCAGGACCTCCGCCATGGGCGAGCCTGTGACGTAGGTGCGCTCCGGGGCGCAGCCGGTGTCCTTGAGGTAGCGACGGGCGTGCTCGGAGTAGGCAAGGTTGACGTCGGAGATCACGTCGACGATGCGGCGGTTGGTCTCCTCGGGCAGGCACTCGTCCTTGCAGCGGTTGCCCGCCTCCATGTGGAAGATGGGGATGTGGAGCCTCTTGGCCGCGATAGCGGACAGGCAGCTGTTGGTGTCGCCCAGGATCAGCAGCGCATCGGGCTGGACCTGCACCATCAGCTTATAGCTCGCGGCGATGATATTGCCCACCGTCTCGCCCAGGTCGGCGCCCACAGCGTCCAGGTAGACGTCGGGGTCGTCCAGCGACAGGTCGCGGAAGAAGATGCCGTTGAGCGTGTAGTCGTAGTTCTGCCCGGTGTGAGCCAGCAGGCAGTCGAAGTGGCGGCGGCACTTCTTGATGACCTCGGACAGGCGGATGACCTCGGGGCGGGTGCCCACGATGATCAGCAGCTTCAGGCGGCCGTCGTCCCCGAAGCGGATATCGGAATAGTCCTTGCCCATGCGGCTAGACCTCCTCGTAGTAGGTGTCGGGGTCCTCGGGGTCGAAGGGCTCGTTGGCCCACATGACCGTCACGAGGTCCTCGGTGTCGGACATGTTGGTGATGGAGTGCGTGTAGCCGGGGATCATCTCGACCACGCGCATGTCGGGACCAGAGACGACATACTCGTCGACGGGGAAGGGCTTACCCTCGGCGTCCTCCCCCACCCTCCTCAGCCTGATCGACGCGGTACCGGAGACCACCAGGAACCTCTCCCATTTGCTCATGTGCCAGTGGTTGCCCTTGGTGATGCCGGGCTTCGAGACGTTGATGGAGACCTGGCCGCGCTCCGGCGTGCGCAGGAACTCGGTGAACGAGCCGCGCTCGTCGGTGTTGGGCTTCAGGGAGTAGGCGAAGTGCCCCGGCTCGTAGTGGGACAGGAACGTGCTCCAGAGCTTCTTGGAGAAGGATCCCTCGGAAAGGTCCGGCACCGAAAGCGTCTCGCGGCTGTCGCGGAAGCTGCCCAGCAGGTAGACGATCTCGCCCAGGGTTTTCACGTCGGTCCCGGGGACGTAGCAGAAATCATCTCCGTCGACGCGCTCGAGCCCCTCGTATCCGCAGCGGTGCTCCTCCCCCAGCAGGGCGCCCAGCATCTCGTCGACGAGGTCGTCGATGTAGAGGAGCTCCAGCTCCACCGAGGGGTCGTTCACGGTGTAGGGGCGGCCGTTGGCGATGGCGTCGCAGAAGGTGGCCACGGCGGAGTTGTAACGCGGGCGGCACCACTTGCCGTAGAGGTTGGGAAAGCGGTAGATGAGCACCGGGGCGCCCGTGCGCTCGGAATAATCGCGGAACAGGCCCTCCCCCGCCAGTTTCGACTCGCCGTAGACCGAGCCCTCAAAACGGCCGGAAAGGCTCGCCTGCGCGGAGCTGGAGAGCATGACGGGGCACGTGTTCCCGTGGCGCTCGAGGGCATCAAGCAGCGTGGAGGCGAACCCGAAGTTGCCCTCCATGAACTCCGCCTGGTCCTCGGGGCGGTTGACGCCGGCCAGGTTGAAGACGAAGTCGGCGCGGGAGCAGTAGCCGTCCAGCTCCTCGGTCGTCGAGTCGACGTCATACTCCATGACCTCGAGCGGCAGCAGGGCTCGGTATTTGGCGCGGCGGTCCTTGCCGTCGCGGATGTTTTTCAGCGCGCAGCAGAGGTTCTTCCCGACGAAGCCCCTGGCGCCGGTGACGAGGACGCGCACCCTACTGCACCGCCTCGTGCTCGCGGCCCTCGAGCGCCAGCTGCACGTACTCGGCGGTCTTGATCTTGGCGATGGTGCCCTCAACGTCGAGCCTCTCGGTGTTGTGGGAGGTGTAGGACTCGTCGGCCTGGGTCTCCACCTCACCGTCCACGACGAACTTGTCGTAGTTCAGGTCGCGCGAGTCGCATGCCACGCGGTAGTAGCCACCCATGTCCTCGGCGCGCAGGCGCTCCTCGCGGGTCATGAGGGTCTCGAAGAGCTTCTCGTCGTGGCGGGTGCCGATCACCTGGGTGCCCACGCGGCCGAAGACCTCCTGGACCGCCTCGGCGAGGTCGCCGATGGTGGAGGCAGGCGCCTTCTGGATGAACAGGTCGCCGGGGTTGGCGTGCTCGAAGGCGAACTGCACCAGGTCGACCGCCTCGTCCAGGTTCATGAGGAAGCGGGTCATGTTGGGGTCGGTGACCGTGAGCGGCTCCCCTTTTCGGATGCGGTCGATGAACAGCGGGATGACGCTGCCGCGCGAGCACATGACGTTGCCGTAGCGGGTGCAGCAGATGGTGGTGCGGCCGGCGCCGTTTCGGGCGTTGGCGTAGATGATGGACTCCATCATGGCCTTGGACTTGCCCATGGCGTTGATGGGGTATGCCGCCTTGTCGGTGGACAGGCACACGACGCGGTCGACGCCCTCGTCGATCGCGGCGTGCAGCACGTTGTCCGTGCCGATGACGTTGGTGCGCACGGCCTCCATGGGGAAGAACTCGCAGGAGGGCACCTGCTTCAAGGCGGCGGCGTGGAAGATGTAGTCCACGCCGTGCATGGCGTCGCGCACCGACTGGGCGTTACGGACGTCGCCGATGAAGAAGCGCACCTTGGAGGCGAGCTCGGGCGACTTCTCCTGCAGGCGGTGGCGCATGTCGTCCTGCTTCTTCTCGTCGCGAGAGAAGATGCGGATCTCGGCCAGGTCGGTGTCCATGAAGTGCTTGAGGACGGTGTTGCCGAACGAGCCGGTGCCGCCCGTGATCATCAGGGTCTTGTCTTTGAATGCGGTGGTGGATTTCATCTACTTGCCTTCCTTGCGCTTGGCGCCCGTGAACTGGTAAAAGAGGAATTTGGTATTAGTAACTAGATATCGTTTGAAAAGTCGTTTCGGCTCTTGGATAAGTCTGTATAGCCACTCAAGGCTCAGGTTTTGCATCCAGATCGGTGCCTCCGGTACCACTCCGGCGAGAACGTTGAACGCGCCACCAACGCCGATCATCAGCGGCTGCGGCCCCCCTTTGAGTTCGTGCATAAGAAGCTCCTGACGAGGCGCACCAAGCGCGATCCATGCGAAATCGGCCCCTGAGTCGGCAATACGTTGGGATAAATCGCATTTTTCGCAATATGTCAGTGGACGGAAAACGGAGGGTTCCATGCCTGCGATTTCCAAGCTCGGATATTCCTTTTGAAGCGCATCTCTGAGCGCCTCGAGGTTCTTCGTCTCATTTCCGTAGAAGTAATGGCTCCATCTGTGCAGGCTGGAGATCTCAAAAATCTCTCGCATCAAGTCTGGACCAGTAACGCGGTCCATTGATGCAACAGCCTTTCTACCAACAATCGACAGGGGTTTTCCATCAGGAACAGACATGACGGATTCAGCTTGGCAAGCCCAATAGGAAGGATCATCGTGGGCCATTACAGACGTATGTGCATTAGAAACGCAGATGTATTCGCCACGGAGCTCATCGATATGCTCAGTAAGAAAATGAATGCAGTGAGGCATATTCGTGCCGGTAATCGGGACATCAATTACCGGCACGCGATTGAGCTCGGAATACTTTGAATAATTATCGAGCATTAGCACGCACCCTTACCGGTGATGACCTCGATTACCGTAAGGACGACAATCTTGAGGTCCGTGATGATCCCGCGCTTAGCGATGTATTCAAGGTCGCGCTGGACCATGCCGTCAAAATCGGTCGAATTGCGGTCCGTCACCTGCCACCAGCCGGTGATGCCTGGCTTCACGGCCAGGCGCTGCAGGTCGTACTCGGTGTACTGCTCAACCTCGCGCGGCAGCGGCGGGCGCGGGCCCACCACGCTCATCTGGCCCAGGAACACGTTGAGGAACTGCGGGAACTCGTCGATGGAGTGCTTACGTATGAACTTGCCGATCTTCGTGACGCGGGGATCCTCCCTCATCTTGAACATGGCGCCGGCGATCTCGTTTTGTCCCTTGAGCTCGGCGAGACGCTCATCGGCATCCCTGTACATGGAGCGGAACTTCCACATACGGAAGGTAGAAAGGCTGCCGTCACGTTGGGTTCTACCGACGCGAATCTGGCTATAGAACGGGTTGCCCTCGCTCTCCAGGCGGATGACGATGGCGAGCACCAGGCTGGGAATGGCGATGACGGCCAGCGCGCAGCCGCTGAACACGATGTCGAAGGCGCGCTTGACGGCGCGGTAGGCCAGGCGCGAGTTGTCCCAGTCCACAATGGATTGCATGGCCTTATAGCGACCTGAGCCCTCGCGCCGGTCCATGGCCAGAGCAATTAGCGCCGCTCCGGCGGGCGCATCCGTTGCAAATTCTGTTTTATCCGACACGTTTTCCTCCAAGACTTCGTCCCCAGATCGAGGATCCTCCCTGTTTTGCGAGAAAATCGCCAGCAGCTAGGCGATCGCCTTTTTAAGGTTGCGTATGACGCGCTGCTCGTTTGAAAGCACGGCAAGGCCAACGCGGGTGGTTACGCGTCGGCCGCACAGGTTGAGCTCCAGATAAGCAGTGCACTTACGTCTATTAATGGTTTTGATGAGACCCTCGTGGCCCAACAGCGGACCAGCCGTAACTACGACCTGGTCGCCGTCTTTTAGGGCCTCGCTCATGGGTACTACGCGGTCTCCCCTATGCGTAAATCCGCCAATAAGCTGAACCTCTTCTTTTGCCAGCGGCACAAACTGACCGTCCTGGGAAAGCACCCGGGCAAAGTCGTCCATACGTAGCAGATACTGTTGCACGGTGCGGGGATCTGCCGTATCGCAGATAAGATAACCGGGAAAGAGAGGCTTGGTCGTATTGACCCATTCGCCGTGTACCTTGATCTCGGTTTGATATTGGGGATGAAAGAGCTCCTGCATGGCGCCAGCCGGCACCATGCGCTCGATGCGCTCGCGCATTACGTCTTCGCGACCGTTAATGACCTGGATCACATACCACACGAGCACCACCCCCTTGCTGTCTTACGTGTGGCTCACGGGGTTTGGGTATGGCTTCGCCAGGGCGCGTGTGCGCGAAGGCGCTCCATATTCAAACCCTGAGCCCAGTCAGACAAGCACGTGGCTCTGCCCCACCGTGAACGGTATGCATAAAAGCAGCGCTGAAGCTGCAGGCACGTATCGCAAGATTGCCTACAACCTCAGCTGGCTGCGTGCGAGCCAGTCAAGGGATTTCAAAACTGGACCGCACGCAAACAGCTGTAAAACTGCTACGTTTTGACACACAAGCTATTAAATGCATCCTGGAATTAACTCAATGCAAATAAATAACGTTGCATGACATCTTTATTGGAGCTCGTGGTGTTTCTGGCACCGCCGTTACGGCCGGATGCCGATCGACCCTGCGCTTTGCAACTTGCTGGAGCCGCGAGCACAGTTGAACTCATGTAACATTAGGTATCCTAGCACAAGCTGATAGCGAAACTGATTTGGGCTGCGTTGGACAACATATCGTTCATTTGATGTGCTAAAGGGGGTTGTTTTGGGATGTTGTTCACGTTGACGCAGGTTATTGGGGCGCAAGCAGTGATTGGAGACATTCCTGAAGCCCAAATGGAGCAGCGAGCTGCACTGGCAATTGCGTTTGACTAACAAACTATGTACAGGGATGGGAAATAAATTGTGCAACTTTTTGTTAGCGTGGGTGGGGTTTTGGCGCAAGACATTTTGGCATGAAAAAAGGCCTTCGGAATTCCGAAGGCCTTAGCATTCACGATGGTGGAGACGAGGGGGATCGAACCCCTGACCTCTTGACTGCCAGTCAAGCGCTCTCCCAGCTGAGCTACGCCCCCGTGACGAGGTAGTACTATAGGGGAAGACTTTCTTTGATGCAAGGACTTTTTTTTCGGGTTGTTGGGGTGACTTACGGGATTTTTGGGACAGGTCCTAAAATTTCACCCTGGCCTTCGGCCAGCGCGCAATATTATGGCCAGTCCCAAAAATCCCTACCGCAGTAGGAATCCGATTGCGGCTCCTTGGTGGACGGTTATGGTGGCTGTGGTTCTTACTATGTTGCTGATGCCCGTGTCCGCCAACAGGCTCAGGGGACTGCGATCTAGTTCCCACTCTAGGCCGTGTTCGCTTACCACCGTCCCAGGCGCTATGGCGATGATGGAGAACGTCTTGCCCTCGGCGCCCTCGATGGTCCACGATTCGCCGGCGCGCAGAATCCTCGCGGTTACGTTGTCCTCCGCAATCCAGACTGGGGCGTCATCGTAGCCTGCAAGCAGGCCCAGTACGGAAAGCGCCATGTCGGGGCGGCCGCCCGTAGCACAAGTCGCAACCACTTCGGCACCCGGCCAGCGACGGCGGACGGAATCGAGCGCCAACGCCAGATCGGTATAGTCCTTGTACGGGTCGTGGCGCTCTACCTCAAAGGCTTCGGCGGCATCGACCAACGCACGACCCGCATCGCTCACCGTGTCGGCATCCCCCACATAAACGTCGCAGCCTAGCCCCGCGCTCAGCAGCGCATCGAGCCCGCGGTCCACGGCGACAACGTAGTCGCACTCCTCCGCTAGTCTACGCAACAGATCCGTGCTCGCAACAACAGGCGAGCCGCAGACAACTAATACCTTGCAAGCCACAGTCCTCGCCTATCCCTCAAACGAAAGCACGCGGGCCAAGTCAAGCTCCTCGTAGCTGTCGATAAAGATATCGCAGTTGGCGCGTACGTCGTCGCGCTTCATACGGCCGTGCGGATCATAAATACCCACACGCTTAAAGCCCGCGGCGCCAGAGCTCTTAAGGCCAAAAACGGCATCCTCAAACACCCATGCGCGCTCAAACTTGTGCCTATGGCGCTCCTCCAGGCGGCGCAGCGCGAGCTCATACACATCGGGGAACTGCTTGGAGCGTCCTGCCTCACCGGTGGTGGTCACAAACTCCATGTAGGCATCGAGCCCGGCTCCCGCAAGTGCAGACTTAACCAACTCGGCCGGCGTGGACGTGGCGACGCACATGGCAATGCCCGCTGCCTTCGCCTGCTCCAAAAATGCCAGAAGCCCCTCGCGCGGCGGCACCTTGGAGTAGCCATTGATCAGAATGCCACTCAGCTCTAGATAGAGCTCCTCGCCATTTGCGCCAATACCCCACGTGTCGTGGTAGGCCTGGCACTCATCCTCGAGCGAAAGATGCTCAAACTGGGCAAAATCGTCGACCGTCACGTCAACTCCGTGGCGGTGCAAT
>CAJLPX010000022.1 GCA_905208635.1 uncultured Collinsella sp.
AGTTCGCGATCCCCGGCCTTGACGACGAGTTCCGCGTCATCGTGTCTCCGTGGATCCTCTCCTCGCTGATCACCGATCGCCTTGCCGCTTACTACGAGACGGTCACCAAGCACAACCTCAACTATCGCCGCTACTATCACCAGTTCGATTACTAAGAGTAAATAACGTTTGTGTAATTGGGCCTCGCTCCTATATGGAACGGGGCCTCGTTTGGGTTGGAGAGTACTTATGAGCTATCCCCAGCTTGCCGTCATGAATATCAGCCATCGCTATTTTGACCTTGAGGAATTCTTTTCCTCGGCAGCGGCCTCGGGCTACACGTGTTGCGAGCTTTGGACCGGGGCGATGCACCTATATGTGGACTGCCATGGTTACGATTCGCTCGAATGCGTACGGGAACTATCGGATCGATATGGCGTTAAGGTTATCGGGCTCTGTCCCGAGCAAAACAACCCTAAGCCGTGGAACATCGCGGCGCGGGGAGAGACAGCTCGAGCGCGCACACTCGCATACTTTAAGAACGTCGTTGATATCGCGGCGGAGCTAGGCGCCGGGCAGGTTATGGTATCGAGCGGCTGGGCTTTTTTGAACGAGCCGGTCGAGGACGCATGGGGGCGCAGCGCCTCGATGCTGCGTTCGATTGCCGAGCATGCGGGGAAGCGCGACGTTCGCTTGGTGCTCGAGGCTTTGCAGACGGTTGAGTCTCTGATTGTGAATACCGCCGAGGATACGAAGCGCATGCTTGAAGCCGTCGATCATCCTGCACTCAAGGCCTGTCTTGATATGGGTGCCATGGCGGTGGCGGGAAATACCATTGACGGATATTTTGATGTGCTCGGCGACGATGTTGCCCACGTACATTTTGTCGATGTTGCGGCAGACGGTACCACGCACCTTGCCTGGGGTGACGGCGGTCGCGATATGCGCGCCGACCTGGATAGACTGGTGGCGCGTGGCTACAAGGGCGTAGTTTCTGCAGAGACCTATGACGAACAGTACTTTGCCAATCCGGCGGCAGCCGATGCTCAGGTCATGGCGGAGTATCGACGCGCGATTGGCGCCTAAGCGGGGCGGGCGTTGGGCTACCTGTCGGTCGAGGATTTCAGCCTAGTGCTCTCCGGGAAAATGAGATGCGCCTTCCGGTCGAGGCTTCTGGCGGAAAGATCATCTCGGACTTGCGGCTCGGCTGACTATCCCACTCGTAGCCACGCTGTGCGGGTAGGCATCCGGGACGGTCTCACGCTGGGACCTTGCCCGGCGGGGTGGCCTTGCTCCGGGAAGTGGGCTTCGCGAACTTCTCAGAGCAAGGCAACCCGCCCGGAGGCGGCCCTCTCGGCCGTTTCGTGTCCCCCTGGATCCTGTCCGTGCTGACCACCGACCGCCTCTCGCGCGACTACGAGCTGGTCACCAAGCACAACCTCAAGTACCGCCGCTACTACCACCAGTTCGACTACTAAGAGCTGGTCGCGGGTCCGATATCTTGGCTGGTTGATATCTCGATCCTACACAAGGGCGTCCGCATTTGAGCGGGCGCCCTTTTTACGTTGCTGTTGGCGCAGGGTGTCCTCGGCGGAAAGTTCATCCCGGAATTTCAGCGTAGAATGGGATGGAGGACGGTGAGAGCGTCGGCGTTGGGATGAAGTTTTTCCCATCGGCATCCGGTTTGTATCTGCCCTTGCGCTCTGGTGCCGATGCGTGGGCGTCATGGGTGTCTGCCTTATGGGCGTAGCTCCGCTTCCCGCGGAGTGCAACAAGGCCGGGGCCGTTACGGGAGGGGCGTCGCTCGCCCTTGCCCGCGCAAGGGCGCTTGAGGAGCGCGAGAAGATTGGCGTCGACGCAGTCGAGCCGTATGGATGCACGTTTTGGTTTATGCTGCCCTTGCATCATATGGAGAATGGAGATATAGATCATGCCGGTTGATAGCCATGCAAAGATCCTTGTTGTCGAGGATGACACTATGGTTAGAAACCTGGTGCTCACGTCGCTTGAAGCTCAAAGTTTCGATCTTATTGCCGAGTCTACGGGGCGAGGCGCCATCGCTTCTGCCGCCACGAATGCGTTCGATGTGGTTTTGCTCGACCTGGGGCTTCCCGATATCGACGGCATCGAGGTCGTTCGCGCTATACGCGTATGGTCCCAGATGCCGATCATCGTGGTGTCCGCCCGAAACGAAGACGCCGATAAGATCGATGTGCTCGACGCGGGGGCTGATGACTATCTCACTAAGCCGTTTTCGATAGGCGAGTTCCAAGCGCGTATCCGCGCGACCCTGCGCCGTTCGAGCTACCTTTCGAATGCCCCTGCGCGTGAGAGCTCCATCTTCGAGAACGGAGATCTTCGTATCGACTATTCGGCGGGCGTGGCATACCTGTCCGGCGAGGAACTGCATCTGACACCCATCGAGTATAATCTCTTGAGTTTGCTGTCGCACAATGTGGACAGGGTCCTTACGCACAGCTTTATCTTGAATGAGGTTTGGGGTGTCGAGCACCAGGCGGACCTTGCGTCGCTGCGCGTATTCATGGGCACGCTTCGCAAGAAAATCGAGTCCGATCCGGCGCATCCCCGCTATATCCAAACCCATGTGGGTGTGGGCTATCGCATGATTCGCGCCGCTGCGACTAAAGATTAAAAACAGTCACTGACCTGAGGTCTTTTAGCCTTCTTTATCCGAGTTTAACGGCACTTTTATGCCTGGAACATGTTGAATCGTGCAAGGGCGACAGCCTTGTTTCGGAGAGGTCCAAGGATGGCTATTCTTCCTTTGCGTTGGCGGAATTGCCGCCGACCGCGCATGCCCGTCGGGCACGTGCGCAATCAAAGAAAGGAGGACCCTTGGATACTGCGTCCGAATCGTATGAGGAGAAGATTTCACAACTCTCCTCGCTTACCGGCGCGGCTGCGCTTGCAGCTATGGGCAGCAGCGCTGCTGGACTGACGAGCGGCCAGGCGGCAGAGCTGCAGGCCAAGCACGGCAAGAACCTCATCCAGGCGGCCAAGAAGAAATCTCCGGTCCTGGCATTTCTCTCCAACTTCACGCATCTCATGGCCATTTTGTTGTGGGTTGCAGGCATTATTGCCTTGGTGGCGGGCATGCCCGAGCTGTGCGTTGCCGTGTGGTTGGTCAACCTGATCAATGGGTGCTTTAGTTTTTGGCAGGAGCATCAGGCCGATAAAGCCACCGAGGCACTCAAGAAGGTGCTTCCGTCTTATGTCAACGTTATTCGAGACGGCCAGCAGTCTCAGGTGCTTGCGGAGGACCTCGTGCCTGGCGACATCATGGTTCTAGCAGAAGGCGACAAGATTTCTGCCGATGGTCGCGTTGTTCGCGCTTCCGATTTGCAGGTGGACCAGTCGACGCTTACCGGCGAGTCCAACCCGGTGCGAAAGACCGCCGATGCCGTGCTCGAGTCCGATCTTACCGCTGCCGAAACGCCCAATCTCGTGTTCGCAGGAACCTCTGTTTCCGAGGGTAACGGCCGTGTTGTCGTCACGAAGATCGGCATGGCAACGGAGTTTGGCAAGATCGCGAGCCTGACGCAGAACATGGAGGACTCCGAGAGCCCCTTGCAACGCCAGCTCGATCGCTTGACCAAGCAGGTTACGCTGTTCGCCATGTGCATGGGCATCGCGTTTTTCCTGCTTGACGTGCTCTTTGTGCGCAATGGCCTTGCGTCTTCGTTCATCTTCGCTTTGGGCATGGTTGTTGCCTTTATTCCCGAGGGCCTGCTGCCCACGGTTACGCTGTCGCTCGCCATGGCGGTTCAGCGCATGAGCAAGCGCAATGCCCTTGTGAAGAAACTCAGCTCTGTCGAGGCCTTGGGCTCTACGAGTGTTATCTGCACCGACAAGACCGGCACGCTCACCCAAAACGAGATGACTGTCAACCATCTGTGGACATGCGAGCGCGAGTACGAGGTTACCGGCGTTGGCTATGCTCCCGAGGGCGACGTCGAGGCTGACGGCGAGAAATGGCTTGCTGCCGACAACAACGAGCTTCGTCTGCTGGTGGCAGGTGGTGCACTGTGCTCCAATGCTCGCCTTGTTGCTCCTGAGGAAGAGGGCGGCCGTTATACCGTTTTGGGCGATCCTACCGAGGCATGCCTGCTTGTGAGCGCTCAGAAGGCCGGGCTTGCGCTCGAGGACCTTGAGCACGAGATGCCGCGCGTGAGGGAGCTTCCCTTTGAGAGCCGCCGCAAGCGCATGACGACCATCCATCAGCTCAAGCGTCCGTTTGAAGGCGCTTCTCGTATCGCATTTGTGAAAGGCGCTCCTAACGAGGTTGTCCGTCTTTCAGAGAGCGTGCGCTGTCGCGGCGAGGTCGCTCCCATGAGCGATGAAATGCGTGAGCGCATCATGGCTGCAAACGATGGCTATGCAGCAAATGGCCTGCGGGTGCTCGCTTTGGCATATCGTCCGCTGCGCGCCGACGACGATTCCCTTCCTCGCTCGATGAGCGATTACACTCCCGATAACATCGAGTGCGGTCTTACCTTTGTTGGACTGCTTGTCATGCAAGACCCGCCGCGGCCCGAGGTTGCGGCCGCTGTTTCCGAGTGCCGTCGCGCTGGTATCCGCGTTGTGATGATCACGGGCGACTACGGTCTTACCGCGGTGTCCATTGCCCGTAAGATCGGTATCGTTCAGGGCGAGCACCCGCGCGTCTTCTCGGGCGTTGAACTCGAGAAGACCTCAGACGAGGAGCTCAAAGAGGCATTGAAGGGCGAGGTTGTCTTCGCTCGCATGGCGCCGGAGCAAAAGCTGCGCGTCGTCGAGAACCTGCAGCAGATGGGCGAGATCGTGGCCGTCACCGGAGACGGTGTGAACGACTCTCCTGCGCTTAAGAAGGCAGACATCGGCGTTGCCATGGGCATTACCGGCACGGACGTGGCCAAGGAGGCCGCGGACATGATCTTGACCGACGACAACTTCGCCTCGATCGTCCATGCCATCGAAGAGGGCCGTGCGGTCTACGCCAACATCAGGAAGTTCATGCTCTATATCTTGAACTCCAATGTCCCCGAGGCTGTTCCTTCTGCAATCTACCTGCTCTCGGGCGGAGCGGTGCCTCTGCCGCTTACGACGATGCAGATCCTCACCATCGACCTGGGCACCGATATGCTGCCTGCCCTTGGTTTGGGTACCGAGCCTCCCGAGGCCGACGTTATGAGCAGGCCCCCTCGTGATCCGAATGAGCCCTTGCTTTCGGGCAAGGTCATGCGCAAGGCCTTCCTGTGGTACGGCATGCTTGGCGCGCTCTTCTCCTTCGCTGCGTTCATGTTCTGCCAGATCATGAATGGTTGGCATCCCGGCATCGCGATGTTTGGCGTGGGCGCTGACCTCGATCCGGTCTATGTCCGCGCAACGACCATGGCGCTCGCCGCCATCGTCTTCACGCAGATTGGCGAGGTTTGGAACTGCCGCACGGAGACTGCTTCGGTTTTTGCCACGGGCTTGTTCTCGAATAAACAGATCAACAAGGGTATTCTGTTCGAGATCGCGCTCATTGTTTTCATCACGTTGTTCCCGCCGTTCCAGGGCGTCTTCCACACCAGTCCGTTGCTGCTGAACGACTACGTGTTCTTGGTGCTGCTTCCGCCCGTCATCTTGTTGATTGAGGAGTGCCGCAAGGCCATCGTTCGCAAGAAGAACCATATCGACCGTAATGGCGTCGCGCTTTCTCAGACGCCGGAAAAGAGGTAGCCATGAACGTAATCGTCGTGGGTATGGGACGCATGGGCGTGAGCCTCGCCCGCAAACTTGACAGGCAGGGCCATGAGGTTTGTGCCATCGACCAGGATCCTGAGCGTCTTGAATCTTTGGGTGCGTCGTTTGGCGGCCGCACTGTCGAGGGTATTGGATTTGACCGAGCGGTTTTGGAGGCTGCAGGTATCGACCGTGCCAGCGCCGTGATCGCCTGCACCTCGTCCGACGAGACGAACATCGTTGTCGCGCGCATCTCGCGTCAGACCTATCGCGTCCCACGCGTTATCGCCCGCCTGTACGAGATCTCCAATGCCGAGACGTATCGCAGGCTTGGCATCCAAAGCATTTCTACCACCGACTGGGGCGTGCGTCGCGTTTGCGAGCTGCTGACGTTCAATGAGCTGGACGATGTTGTCGAACTTGGGTCCGGCGATGTGCGCCTCGTGCGCGCCGACGTCCCGGCGCTTCTTGAGGGAAGCCCGGTGCGCGAGCTCACTGTTGTGGGCGAGATCAGCATCGTCGCGGTTTCGCACGACAACGAGACCTTCGTGCCCACGCAGGGCACGGTGCTCGATCACGGAGACATCGTCTATGCAGCGGTCACGTCGAGCGCGGCGGGCAAGTTCCGCACCATGCTCGGGTTGGCCGAGTAAGGAGGCAACCATGAATATCATTATCGTTGGCGGTGGCAAGACCGGCTCGTATCTCGCCTCCCTGCTGAGCGGCCGCGGCGACACGGTGCGCGTTATCGAATCGAGAAAAACAGTGGTGCAGCGTCTTGAGGCAAAGCTGCCCGAGGGCACGGTCGTGCGGGGCATGGGCTCGAGCCCCGATGTCCTCGAGGCGGCAGACGTGCTGCATTCGGACGTCGTGATTGCCGTTACGGGTAACGACGAGGTTAACCTTGTGGTTTCGATGCTCGCAAAGATGGAGTATGGCGTTGGCCGCGTGGTCGCACGCGTCAACAACCCGGCGAATGCCTGGATGTTTGATGCCTCTATGGGCGTCGATGTGGCCATCGACCAGGCCGATCTGATTACGCGCTCCGTCGAGGAAGGCCTTGATATCGAGGACGTCTACACGATTATGCGCTTGGGCAAGAGCGGCCACGCTATTGTCCAAGGCGAGGTGCGTCCCCGTTCCTCGGTGGTCGGGAAGGCGGTGCGCGACCTGCAGCTGCCCGAGGACCTTGTGCTTGTAGCCGTTGAGCGTGACGGGGATATTGTTATCCCCAATGGCGGCACGGAGCTGTGCGCAGGTGATCGCGTGGTCGCGTTCTCCAACGATTCTGGCAGGGATTTTTTGAGCCACGCTTTGCAGTAATCGTGTGAACTGTCTTCAGGCGGCGTTGGGCGCACTCGGGCCGAGATGGGACGGTCCGAGTGCGCCTTTTTGTTTCGATTGTGATTTGCGGGCTCCGTGGCGCGAGGGCGGAACTAACGTCGCCGGCGCATTGTGATTGAGGGATATTGGTGCCGACACCAAGCCGATGATGCAGGGCACGTTCATCTCTATCGTGGCGAGTATCTTGACCATTCCCTTTGTGATGATGCTTGCCGGAGCGTGATAGCGGAGCGCGCCGCGCAAGCAAAACCGCGGCGGCTGTTCGCGCTTCCTGCAATCAATACGAAATAATCGCAGAATATACTCTAGTATGCTAAAGTACCAAACACTGGACGAGCCGGTTGCTCGTTGGGTGGAAAGAAGCGGCAGAGGAGATGTGCGCACGTATGACAGCCACACCGTGGGGATTCAGGGATATCTTGCCCGAGGAAGCTCAGGCGCGCGAGGAGATTGCGCTGACGGTGAAGGGCTGCTTCAGGGAGCATCATTACCTGCCGGTCGAGACGCCGCTGCTCGAGGACAAGGGCTCGCTCGAGGAGGGCGGCCGCATTGCGGACACGCCGTTTAAGCTCTTTGACTATGATGGCCGCCTGCTGGTGGTCCGTCCCGACAACACGCTGCCGATCGTGCGCTTGGTCTCGACCCGCATGCGCGCGGCCGATCTGCCGCTGCGCCTTCGCTACGAGGCGCCGGTGGTCCGTGAGTGTCAGCGCAATGCCGGCGGCTCGCGTCAGTTTACGCAATTGGGCTTTGAGCTAATCGGTGCGGGCGATACCGCGGGCGATGTTGAGATTGTGTCGCTCGTGGCCGAGGCCGTGCGCAAGCTCGTACTGCCCGATGCGCGCATTATCGCAGGTAGCGTGCGTCCGTTTAAGGAGCTGCTTGCGGCGTGCGAGGATCGCGAGCTGGCTGCCGAGGCGCTGCACTGCGTGCACGCCAACGACTTTGTGGGCCTCGATGCCCGCGTGGCGGCAAGCGCCGAGTCCGAGGCCGTCAAGGCCGCCATTAGCGAGCTGCCGCGTCTGCACGGCGGCGCCGAGGTACTCGACCGCGTGGATGCGCTTCTGACGGCGGCGGGCATTGTCGCGCCGCTCACGCGCGAGCTGCGTGCCCTGGTCGAGGGCCTGGCTCCCGAGGACGCCCAGGTGCTGTCGTTCGACTTCTCCATCATGAACTCTTTCGATTACTACACGGGCCTGGTCTTTAAGGCCTATGCCGGCGGCCTGCCCGATCCGGTGGGCTCGGGCGGCCGCTACGACTCCATCTTTACCGGCGCATTTGGCGCCGGCATCGAGGTGCCGGCGGCGGGCTTCGCCTTTTCGCTCGAGCGTCTGGAGGCCGCGCGCACCTCGGCCGAGGACGCCGCTTCCGACGGCGATCATGCCGCGGGCCGTGGTGCCGAGGGCCCGCTGCGCATCGCCGTTCCCAAGGGCTCGCTTAAGGCCGACACGCTCGACGTGCTCGAGGCCGCGGGCCTGGACGTCTCCGAGCTGCGCGACCCCGGCCGTCACCTCATCGTGCGCGGTCGCGATACGCGTGCCGGCGAGGGCGCGGTCGGAGATATCGAGTTTGTCATTGTGCGCCCCAGCGATGCGCCCGCCTTTGTGGGCTGCGGTGGTGCCGATTGCGGCATCTGCGGCTGGGATTCGCTTATCGAGGCCGACCTCAACCTGCTGCAGCTGGTCGATCTGGGCTACGGCCTGTGCACCTTTATTGAGGCTGAGCCCGCGTGGCGTGCCGGTCAGGCCGAGCGCAACTATGCCCGCCGCGGGTCGCTTCGTGTGGCCACCAAGTATCCGCGCATCGCGAGCGCCTGGTATGCCGAGCGCGGCGTGAATGTCGATATCGTCTCGCTGCACGGCAACATCGAGCTGGGCCCCATCGTCGGTATGACCGACCGTATCGTGGACATTACTGCCACGGGCGCCACGCTGCGCGATAACGACTTGGTCATCACCGGCCGCATTATGGACTGCACAGCGCGCTTCTTTGTCAATCCGGGTGCCGCGCGCCTGGATCCGCGCGTGCGTAATCTGGCAGATCGCCTGGCTGCTGCCGTGAAGGACAAGCATTTTGAGCCCGTTGCGGGCTCGGCACAATAGCGCGAGCACGCACGGGCGCCCCCATATCCGGGCTGCGGACCGATTGGTGCCGCTGCCCGGCGTCTCGTTTTCCAAACGCAACCTCGACCGATAGGGGATACCGAAATGAAGACCATCAAGCTTGCTCCCGGTGAGCGCCTCGTTACCAACCAGCTCAACCGCAAGGGCGTGCTGCCGCAAAACATCGTCGACGCCGCCCGCGACATCGTGGCCAACGTGCGCGCCAACGGCGATGCCGCGGTGCGCGACTATTGCCGGCGCTTTGACGGCGTTGAGCTGCAGAGCTTCCATCTGCCGCAAGAGCAGATCGATGCTGCGCTTGAAGGCCTCGACCCGGCCTTTGTCGCCGCGCTCGAGAAGGCCGCACGCCAGATTCGCGAGTTTCACCAGCGCGAGGTCGAGCAGAGCTGGTTTACCACGCGTGCGGACGGCACGATGCTCGGCGTTAAGGTGACCCCGCTTGCCGCTGCCGGCATCTACGTGCCGGGCGGTCGTGCGCAGTATCCCTCCACGGTGCTTATGAATGCCATTCCCGCTAAGGTGGCCGGCGTCAAGCGCGTGGTCATGGTGACGCCGCCGCAAAAGGATGGCCTGATCAGCCCGTATACGCTCGCGGCTGCCAAGCTTGGCGGCGTGGACGAGATCTATATGGTGGGCGGCGCCCAGGCCGTGGCCGCGCTGGCGTACGGCACCGAGACCATTCCGCGTGTCGAAAAGATCACCGGCCCGGGCAACGCCTTTGTCGCTGCGGCCAAGCAGATTGTCTCGGGCGACGTGGGTATCGACATGGTCGCCGGCCCCTCCGAGGTCTGCGTGCTGGCCGATGCCACGGCCAAGCCCATGGTGGTTGCGGCCGACCTGATGGCCCAGGCCGAGCATGATCCGCTGGCGGCCTGCTATCTGGTGACCTGCGACGAGCAGTTTGCGCGCGAGGTCGAGGCGGGTATCGACATCCTGGTGGCGCAGTCCCCGCGTGCCGAGATTACGTGTGCCTCGCTCGATAACGAGGGCGCCATCGTGGTGGCCGCCGACATGGCCGCTGCCGTCGAGGCGGTGAACACCGTGGCGCCCGAGCACCTTGAGCTGCACTGCAAGGATGCGATGGGCCTGCTCGGCGGCATTCGCAACGCCGGCGCCATCTTTGTGGGCGCTTGGAGCTCCGAGCCGCTCGGCGATTATGTTGCTGGCCCCAACCACACGCTGCCGACCGGCGGCACGGCCATGTTCTCCAACCCGCTTTCGGTCGAAGAGTTCGTCAAGCGCTCGAGCGTCATTTGCTATACGCCCGAGGGCCTGCTCTCCGACGCTCCCGCTACGCAGCGCCTCGCCGAGGCCGAGGGCCTGTGGGCGCACGCGCTTTCCGCTGCTCTGCGTCGCCGTGTGCTGGAGCAGGGCGAGGATGCCGTGAGTGCCGCGTCGCTCGCCGCGGCCGACCTGACTAAGGTCGCCTGGCCGGGCGATACGACCGCGACGGTCGCCGAGGGCGTGGACCTGGCGGCGGCTGCGGGCGGTGCTGTTGGCGCGGTCGTCGAGGAGGCCTAATATGGCCGAGCTGACGCCCCGCATGAAGGAGCTCGTCCAGCCCTACTTGGCCGGTATCGAGCCCTACGATCCCAACTTTACGCCTACGCGCATCAACCTTTCGGCCAACGAGAACACCTATCCCGCGCCGACCGGCGTGCGCGAGGCGGTCGACGCGGCCCTGGTTGCCATGCCGCTCAACCGCTATCCCGATCCCATGTCGAACGACCTGCGCGACGAGCTTGCTGCCTGGCATGGCGTGACGCGCGAGAACATCTGCGTGGGAAACGGCGGCGACGAGCTGCTCTATAACTATCTGCTGGCGTTTGGCGGCGCGGGGAGAACCCTGCTCAACTGCCCGCCGTGCTTTAGCGAGTATGCCTTCTTTGCGTCTCTGTGCCAGACCGAGGTGCGTGACGTGTGGCGCGACCCGGCGAGCTTTGAGCTCGACCAGGCAGCCGTGCTTGCGGCGGCGCCCGAGTGCAGCCTGGCGATCGTGACCTCGCCCAACAATCCCACGGGCGACGTGGCGCCGCTCGACTTTGTCGCGGCCCTGTGCGATGCGTGTCCCGGCATGGTCATGGTCGACGAGGCCTACGTTGAGTTTGCCGACGATTCGTTTGGCGCGGCCACCACGGCGCAAGGCCTTATCGCCGAGCATTCCAACCTGGTGATTCTGCATACGCTGTCCAAGGCGTTTGGCGCCGCCGGCGCACGCTTGGGTTACGTGATCGCGGCGCCCGAGGTTATCGAGGTGTTCGCGGCGATTCGCCAGATCTATTCGGTCAACGTGCTGAGCCAGGCCGCCGCGCTTGCCTGCGTGCGTGCCCGTGATGCCTATGCGCCCGTGGTGGCACAGGTCGCATCTGAGCGCGAGCGCGAGCTGTGCGCCCTGCGCGCGATGGCTGCCGAGGGTCTGCCCGTGGAGGCGTGGCCGAGCGCGGCCAACTTTGTGCTCATGCGCACGCCGCATGCCACGCGCGTGCGCGAGCGTCTGCGCGATGAGTATTCGATTTTGGTGCGCGATTTTAGCTATGCGCTGGGCCTTGCGGACTGTCTTCGCATTACCGTGGGTACCCCGCAGGAAAACGACGAGGTGCTGGCTGCGTTTGCCGCGCTGGTGAAGGAGGAGATGTAGATGGGCCGTTATGCCGAGGTAACCCGCAAGACGGGGGAGACCGACATTGTCGTCAAGCTCGACCTGGACGGAAGCGGCGTGTGCGATATCTCGACCGGAGTGCCGTTTTTCGACCACATGCTCAACGCCTTTGGTCGTCATGGCCTGTTCGATTTGACGGTGCACGCGGTGGGCGATGTGGAGGTCGACGCACACCACACCGTCGAGGACACGGGCATTGTGCTGGGCGAGGCGTTCTGCCAAGCGCTGGGTGACAAGGCGGGCATTACGCGCTTTGCCGATGCGGCGATCGCCATGGACGAGACGCTCGTGATGGCCGCCGTGGACATTTCGGGTCGCGGGCAGGCCTACTGCGAGCTGCCCGTGCCGACTGAGCGCGTGGGCAGTTTCGATACCGAGCTGACCGTAGAGTTCTTCTACGCCTTTGCGCGCGACGCCAAGCTCACGCTGCATGTGCGCGAGCTGGCGGGCGGCAACTCACATCACATTATCGAGGCCGCCTTTAAGGCCGTGGGCCGCACGATGCGCCACGCCTGTGAGCTCGATCCCCGCGTGCAGGGCATCCCCAGCACCAAGGGCTCACTGTAACCTGCCAAAAAGGGACAGGTTTATTTTGGCAGGTTTTATCTGCGGAGATGCTGTCTCATACGGTGGGTGAACGTTTAACCGACCAAAATAAACCTGTCCCTTTTTGGCGGGTTTTGAATGGGAAAAGGGAGGGTCGCGTGGGCGAACCGAAGATCGTGGTGGTCGACTACCACAAGGGCAACTTGTCGAGCGTCGTGCGCGGGCTCGCGCGCGCCGGTGCTGCCGCCTGCACGTCGGACGATCCGGAGCAGATCCGCAACGCCGACGGCCTGGTCATCCCGGGTGTGGGCGCGTTCTATGACGCGATCGCCTTTATGCGTCAGAGCGGCGAGGCGGATGCGGTACTCGACGCCGTTGCCGCCGGAACTCCGCTGCTCGGCATCTGCCTGGGCCTTCAGCTGTTTTTTGAGCGTGGCGACGAGGGCGTGCCGGCGGACGAGGGTGCGGACGCGGACGACGATGCCTCCGAGCAGGCCGGTGGTCCCTGGGTCGATGGCCTGGGCATTATGCGCGGCTCGTGCACGCGCCTGGAGTCGAGCCGCCTGAAGGTGCCGCACGTGGGCTGGGACCAGGTGCACATGACGCCCGCCGGTGCGGCCGATCCACTGCTTGCCGGTTTTGCCGAGGGTGCCAACATGTACTTCACCCACAGCTACGCGGTGGGTGACGATGCCGATGCCGCCGATGTGCTGGCGCGCACGCACTACACGCGGAGCTTTCCGTGCATCGTGCGCCACGGCAACGTGTGGGGCTGCCAGTTCCATCCCGAGAAATCCTCTGCGCTGGGTCAGCGCATCCTTAAGAACTTCGTCAGCATCGTCGAGGAGGTTGGCAGATGATTCTGTTTCCCGCAATCGATTTAATCGGCGGCAAGGTCGTGCGCCTGGAGCGCGGCGACCGCAGCCGCTGCAAGGTATATTCCGACGACCCCGTGGCCGTTGCCCGCTCGTTTGCCGAGCAGGGCGCGAACTGGGTGCACGTCGTCGACCTGTCCGCCGCCTTTGGTGAGGACGAGGACGCGTGCGCTGCCAACTCGGTGGCGATCAATGCCATCTGCGGCGTTGACGGTCTGTCCGTGGACGTGGGCGGCGGCGTCCGCTCGCTTGCACGCATCGATGAGCTGGCCGGCTATGGTGCTCGCCGCATCGCACTAGGCACCGTGCTGGTGACCGAGCCGGGTTTTGCCGAAGTGGCAGCCCAAGGCTTTGGCGAGTTGCTGGTGGCAGACATCGCCGCACGCGACGGTCAGGTCAAGGTGAACGGCTGGCGTGACGGCGCGGGCGTGGCACTCGACGACGCCGTGGCGCAGCTCACCGAGCTGGGCTTTAAGCATCTGGTGTATACCGATATCGCGCGCGACGGCATGCAGACGGGCATCGACGTGGCAGCATATCGCCATGTGGCGCAGGTCGCGGGCTTTCCCGTCGTGGCGTCGGGCGGCATCTCGACGCTCGACGATATCCGTGCGCTCGCCGCGGCGGGCGAGGATGCCATCGAGGGCGCCATTACCGGCCGTGCGCTCTACGAGGGCAACTTTACGCTGGCCCAGGCGCTGGCCGCCGCCCGAGGGGAGGAGTAGCCCATGCTTACCAAACGCGTGATTCCCTGCTTGGACGTCAAGGACGGCCGCGTGGTCAAGGGCGTCAACTTTGTGAGCCTGCGCGATGCGGGCGACCCGGTGGAGCTGGCCCGCGCCTACGACCGCGAGGGTGCGGACGAGGTCGTTTTTTTGGACATTACCGCGACGAGCGACAACCGCGCGACGACCATCGAGATGGCGGCGCACGCGGCCGAGGAGCTCGCTATTCCCTATACCGTGGGCGGCGGTTTTCGCGACTTGGCGGGCATGCGGACTATGGTTGCCGCCGGCGCCGATAAGGTGTCGCTTAACTCTGCCGCCGTGCGCGATCCGTCGTTGATCAGCCAGGCCGCCGCGGCGTTTGGCAGCCAGGCCGTGGTTGTGGCGATTGATGCCAAGTGCGTTGGCCTGCCCGGCGCATCCGGTGCCGACAAGTGGGAGGTCTTTACGGCGGGCGGTCGCAACGCCACGGGTATCGATGCGGTGGCGTGGGCCGAGGAAGCGGCTCGTCGCGGCGCCGGTGAGATCTTGCTCACCAGCATGGATCGCGACGGCACCAAGGCTGGCTTCGACCTGGCACTCACCCGTGCCGTGGCCCGTGCGGTGCCAATCCCCGTCATTGCGAGCGGCGGCGTGGGCACGCTCGAGCATTTTGCCGAGGGCGTGATCGAGGGCGAAGCCGATGCCGTGCTGGCGGCGAGCGTCTTTCACTTTGGAACCTTCAGCATCCGTCAAGTGAAGGAGTATATGGCCTCTCAAGGCATCCCTGTCAGACTGGACTTTTAGCGCTGCGGCTTGCCCAGGCACCGCATCTTGCCGCTCAAACCGTCGCTCGCGTACCAAAGTACGCGTCGCTCCTCTTTCGCGGCAACCTGCGGCACCCGGACAGCCCTCGCCGACCTGTGGAATTTCATTTGTTACTTGGGAGAAATGATGACTGAGGTAGTAGAAGCGGCTGATCTTAAATATGACGCCCGCGGGCTGATTCCTTGTGTGGTTCAGCAGTATGACACCGGCGAGGTGCTTATGGTTGCTTGGATGAACGAGGAGTCGGTGGGGCTGACGCTCAAGACCGGGACCACGTGGTTTTGGAGCCGTAGCCGTCAGGAGCTCTGGAACAAGGGCGCGACGAGCGGCAACATGCAGGAGGTCAAGGAGCTCTGGACCGACTGCGATAGCGATACGCTGTTGGTCAAGGTCGACTCGCCGGGTCCGGCCTGCCACACCGGCAACCGTACCTGCTTCTTTAAGAAACTTGCGTAGGGCGGGCGCTCGACTAGACGCTTGGCCAACCAGAAAGGATTGAACCATGGGTGTGCGCACCGCGAATGTTCAGGATGGAAATATCGGTGAGACGCTGACGGGGCTGGCCGAGGTGATTCATGGCCGTCGCGACGCGTCGCCGCAGGAAAGCTATACCGCTCGTCTGCTGGTCGACGTCGAGGATGAGTTGCTCAAGAAGCTTGCCGAGGAAGCGAGCGAGGTTATCATGGCCTGCAAGGATAACGACCACGACCACATTCGCTACGAGGCCGGCGACCTGGTCTACCACCTGCTCGTGACGCTCGAGCGCTACGGTATTACCCTCGACGAGCTGGCCGGTGAACTCAACGCCCGCCGCCACTAGTCAAGCTTTTGGTGCAAGGGGGGGCAGGATGCTTTGCACCAAATGATCCGTTTTCCTCCGTCCCCAACGGATCAAATAGAAGTTGCGGTGGAATAGTTCTTGTTTGACGGTCTTAGGGCTATAAACAGGAACTATTTCACCGCAACTTATGAAGGGATGGCTAGGCGAGGGGTGTGGACTCCCATTCGCCGGTGAGGTGGGGGATGTCGAAGGTTCGATAACCGCAGTCGTAGGCGTGGGCCTGGGCCTCGCGGATATTCCAGCAGATGTCACAGACGCGGTGCGCGTCCGAGCCAAAGGTGATGGGTACCTCGGCGTGGGCGAAGCAGCGCAAAAGGCCGGTCGCGGGGTAGTAGTCATCGAGCCCCTTGCGCGGCGCGGCAGTCGAGACCTCAACGCGCCGACCCGTGTCGTGTGCGCATTCTGCCATCTGCCCCCAGAACGGCGCGGGTTCAAAATCGGGTGCAAAGCCTTCCTTCGAAAAGCGCATGACCAGGTCGGGATGAGCCATCACATCAAAGTTAAGCGGACTCTCGCAGGCGCGGCACCAGTCATCGACATAGCGCTCCCATACGCCGCGCACGCCTAAGTTTTCCCAAACATGCAGGTTGGTATCGTCGTCGATCCAGCCGCAGCGCGAGTCGGGCGTATCGGGGCGAGCGACGTCCTCTGTCCCCGTCGTGCCCGCAGCGCCTGCCGCAATATCGCCCGGGTTGCCAATCCAATGTACGCTGCCCAGGCGCACGACGGCGCCCCGGGACCAGCGCTCAACCAAAGGCTCGCAGCCTTCGTACCAATCGCATTCAAAGCCATAGATAAGCTCGAGCTCCGGCGCGATCTGCACGGCAAGCTTGCGGGCATCCTCAAAAGCCAGACGATGTGCCGGCAGGTCGCCCTCGACAACCTGTACCTCGCAATTGAAATCCATGCTGGCGGGCAGGGTAAGGTGGTCGGTTGAGACCATGACGCGGCAGCCGGCGGCGGCAGCAGCGTGGACGTTGCCCTCAAACGAGGCATGGCCATCCGAAAACGAGGTGTGGGTATGGCAATCGACCAGCGGGCAAGCAGACATGGAGGCTCCTTTGCGTCAAGCGAATCCGCTCCATTGTAATGGCGCGACCCCTGACGCGCCGGGAACGCTGCAAGTCGAAACCGACTGGAAAGGGCAGGCGGCGCACGCCGACGTCCGCGACGGGCAAAAGTCACGCCCATCCCATGACGACGCTTCCACGCCGCCCGCGATGTGTTAGCGTTTGGGTGAACAAAACGAGCCCGTGCGGAAAGGAGCCGGACCGTATGCCATGCGATAGCAAATCTCCGCTGTCCCGCGAGACCGATGCGCCCGAGACCATCGTCAAACTGGAATGCGATATCGACGACGCGTCGCCCGAGGTGCTCGCCTACGCCGCCGACCGCCTGCGCGAGGCCGGTGCGCGCGAGGTGCATTGGCTACCCCTCTATTGCAAGAAGGGCCGTCCCGGCTGGCAGCTGCAGGTAATCTGCACCCACGAGGATATCGAGCGCCTGCAGACGATTATCTTTTTGGAAACCACGACCAATGGCATCCGCCGCCAGGTTATGGAGCGCGTTTGCCTACCACGCCGCTTTGAGCGCGTGGCGACGCCATGGGGCGAGGCATCCGTTAAAGTGGCCACTCTGCCCGACGGCAGTGAGCGTGCGGCGCCCGAGTACGAAGACTGCTCCCGCCTCGCTCGCGAGCATAACGTACCACTCCAGTGCGTGATGCAAGCGGCTCAGAGCGCTGCGCTGCGATTTGAATAGCGCGGCCGGCGACATCTCGCGCCCGGCCACATCAACCCCTCTCGAAAGGATCTCCCCATGAAATACCTCATCGCCTCTGACATTCACGGCTCGGCATATTGGACCGAGCGCCTCTGCTCCGCCATCGAGTCCGAGCAGCCCGACCGCATCGTCCTGCTGGGCGACCTGCTCTATCACGGTCCGCGTAACGACCTGCCGCGCGATTACGCTCCCAAGCGTGTGATTCCGCTGCTCAATGCCCTGGCCGACCGCATCATCGCGGTGCGCGGCAACTGTGACGCCGAGGTCGACCAGATGGTACTCGATTTCCCGGTCATGGCCGACTACGCCACGCTGTTTGACGAGACCGGCCGTGAGCTGTTCCTGACGCACGGCCACGTCTTTGGCGCCGGCATGCACAACAGCGTCGACCACGCGCCCGCGCTGCCCGAGGGCTCCGCGCTCGTCTACGGCCATACGCACATCAAGGTTAACGAGGCAAGCGCCGCGCACCCGGGCCTGTGGCTCTTCAATCCCGGCAGCGTGAGCATTCCCAAGGACGGTACGCATAGCTACGGCATCTACGAGGGCGGCGCGTTCCGCCACGTGATCATGGAGGAGGACTAACCATGCCCGAGCATATGGCTCAGCAAAATGCCGAGGGTTCGCGCGACCTGTCCACGCTGGTCGACGCGTCGGCCGAGTTGCAGCATCTGGTGCAGACCATCTGGCGCCTTCGTCAGCCCGATGGCTGCCCGTGGGATCGCGAGCAGACGCATCAGAGCATCGGCAAGAACATGATCGAGGAAGCCTACGAGGCGCTCGATTGCATCGAGGCCGATGATGCCACGCATCTGCGCGAGGAGCTGGGCGACGTGCTCATGCAGGTAGTGCTGCATGCGCAGATCGCGGCGGACGCCGGCGAGTTTACGCTGGCCGACGTGGCGCGCGATATCGACGCCAAGCTCATCCGACGCCATCCGCATGTGTTTGGCGATGCAGATGCCGATAGCTCCGACGAGGTGCTCAAGATTTGGGATGAGGTCAAACTTGCCGAGAAGGCTGCCAAGGACAAGGCCGTGGCAGCAGGCGAGGCTGCACCCGAGGGCCTGCTCGACGGCGTGCCCACGCATCTGCCGGCGCTGATGCAGGCGCAGAAGGTGTCGCGCAAGGCGGCTGCCGTGGGCTTTGAGTGGGAGACGGTCCAGGATGTGTGGGACGAGGTCGCCGAGGAGCGTGCCGAGTTTGAGGCTGAGACCCCCGGAACGCCCGAGCGCGAGATGGAGTTTGGCGACCTGCTCTTTGCCTTGGTCAACGTTGCGCGCAAAGAGGGCATCGACGCCGAGAGCGCCCTGCGCGCGAGCACGGCCAAGTTTCGCCGTCGCTGGGCTGCGATGGAGCAGATGGCGGCCGATGCCCATGTTGATCTTGCCGAGCTTTCGACCCACGGCCTCAACGACCTGTGGGATGCTGCCAAGGCAGAGGAGTAAGATTGCGGGAACGACGGGCTGACATGCCCTGTCGTTCCTGCTAATTTTTCGAAAAACAATTGTATCCCTTGGCTAACTTAGGGCATAATGCAAAAAGTGCGACATGGCTAACTTACGGAGGAGCACCGATGGTGCACAGTCGGCCAGTCGCTTGCATCAACTACGTTTCCAAGTGAGAGGGAGACAGCATGAGTGACATTTTGGACGTCTACGGCCGCGAGGTACTCGACAGCCGCGGCAACCCCACCGTCGAGGTCGAGGTCGTGCTTGAGGACGGTAGCTTCGGTCGCGCGATGGTGCCTTCGGGCGCTTCGACCGGCGCCTTTGAGGCATGTGAGCTGCGCGACGGCGACAAGGGTCGCTACCTGGGCAAGGGCGTTTCGCAGGCCGTCGAGCATGTCAACAACGAGTGCGCCAACGCCGTCGTGGGCCTCGATGCCTTCGATCAGCGTGCCATTGACGCCGCACTGATTGCCGCCGACGGTACGCCCAACAAAACCAAGCTCGGCGCCAACGCCATTCTGGGCGTATCGCTGGCCGTTGCCCGCGCTGCGGCAGAGTCGGCGGGCCTGTCGCTGTACCAGTACCTGGGCGGCGTTAACGCCCACCTGCTGCCCACGCCCATGATGAACATCCTCAACGGTGGCGTGCATGCCGACAACAACGTTGACTTCCAGGAGTTCATGATCATGCCGGTGGGTGCTCCGAGCTTTGCCGAGGGCCTGCGCTGGTGCGCCGAGGTCTATCACACCCTCAAGGGCGTGCTGCACGAGGCTGGCCTTGGCGGCGGCGTGGGCGACGAGGGCGGCTTCACGCCCAACCTCAAGACCAATGCCGAGCCGTTCGAGTACATCACCAAGGCCGTCGAGAAGGCTGGCTTTAAGCCCGGCGTCGACTTCATGTACGCCATGGACCCGGCATCGACCGAGTTCTACAACGCCGAGACCGGTATGTACGAGCTCAAGGGCGAGGGCGTGGAGTACACGAGCGCTCAGATGGTCGATTACTGGGAGAAGCTCGTCGACACCTATCCCATCATCTCCATCGAGGACGGCATGGCAGAGGAGGACTGGGACGGCTGGGTCGAGCTCACCCGCCGCATTGGCAACAAGGTGCAGCTCGTAGGCGACGACCTGTTCGCCACCAACACCGAGCGCCTCAAGAAGGGCATCGAGCTGGGCGCCGCCAACGCGATTCTGGTCAAGGTCAACCAGATCGGCACGCTCACCGAGTCGCTCGAGGCCATCGAAACCGCCAAGGAGGCCGGCTACGCTTGCATCGTGAGCCACCGTTCCGGCGAGACCGAGGACTCCACGATCGCCGATCTGGTCGTGGGTGTTAACGCCGGCCAGATCAAGTCGGGTGCCCCGTGCCGCAGCGACCGTATTGCCAAGTACAACCAGCTCATCCGCATCGAGGACGAGCTCGAGGGCAGCGCGCGCTACGCCGGCAAGTCTGCGTTCTACAACATTCGCTAGGCAGCAGCGTGTGCGGGGGCGGGGCTGACTCGGATCCGCCTCGCCCCCGCCGGGCACTGTTGAGCACCATTGGGCGCTGGGCCATACGGCTCAGCGCCTTTTTTATGTCGAGCAAAGGCTGGCGAAGGCGATGCGGGCGCTCGTGCTATAACTAAAGGACTTAGCGCAAACAAACCTCAACTGCACAAGGCGCACATGGATCAGATTTACGACAACAGGTATTATTCCGCCGGTTCGCGCGAGCCGTCGCCTCGTTCTGCACGTACGATGCAGCTCAGCGGGTCCGACTACGGCGGCGCCGATCGACGCGCACAGCGTCCGGCAAGCGCCTCACACCCCCGTGCTCAAATGAATATGCCGACGGAGCGCCCGCCGCGTTCGGTGAGCCCGACGCATGCTCAGCGTCCCTCAGCTCAAACGCATGAAAAGTCGACCAGGCCCTCGAGCCGTCTCTCCGGTTCGGACTTTATGCGCTATGCCAACGACAACGCGGTGGTCAAGGCAATCTACGACTTTACCCATGGACCCCAACGCGGGCTGTTTATTGGCATTGTTGTCGTTCTGGTGCTCGTGAGCCTGTACTTTCCCGTGCGCGACCTCTACGTCGCCAAACGCTCGAGCGATATCTTGGCCAAGCAGGTCGAGATTCGCCAGCAGTACAACGACGAGCTGCAGAAAAGCGTCGACAAACTGCTCTCGGAGGAGGGCATTAAGGACGCGGCGACCGAGGACCTGGGCCTGGTGATGCCCGGCGAGACCAAGATTGACGTGCTGGGCCTGGACGACGATTCGGACTCGTCGTCGAGCAAAAAGTCCTCGAACGCCAAGAAGGCCAGCGAAGTCGCCAAAGAGATCGAAGAGGTCGGCAAGGACGCGCCGTGGTACATCCAGACGCTCGATATGCTGTTTGGGTTTAACGGCGTCGAGGGCCAGACGGTCGTGTCCAACGGCAAATAGCGCCCGGAGGGGAGCCTGAAATGACGCATTGCGACAAACGATATAAGGTGGCGGCGATTGACCTGGGAACGGTGTCGTCGCGACTGGTGCTGGCCCAGGTCGAGGGTGGGGCGATCGTGGAATCGTCCAAGCATACCGAGATTACCGACTTGGGCGAGGGCGTGGATGCGACGGGGCGCTTTTGCGAGGCGGCCGTTGAACGCGTGCTCGCTGCGTGCCGAATGTTTGTGGACGAGGCCCGTGCCTTTGGGGCCGCGTGCGTCTGCACCACGTGCACGAGCGCCGCGCGCGATGCGTCCAATGCCGCGCTGCTGCTGGACGGCCTGCGCGAGCTGGGGCTCGAGCCGCAGGTGATTCCGGGCGAGGTCGAGGCACGCCTGACGTTTTTTGGCGTGGCGCACGACTTTGCTGGCGAGCGCATCATTGTTGCCGATTCGGGCGGCGGATCCACGGAGCTCGCGACGGGCGTCTATGCGCCGGAGCGCGACGTCTTTGCGCTGGAGGGAACTCGCTCGCTGGACATCGGCTGCCGCCGCGTGACCGAGCGGTTTTTCTCGGCACTGCCGCCGTCGACGAATGAGCTTGCGGCTGCTGCCGGCTGGGCAAACGAGCAGTTTACGGGCTACTTTGAGAGTCTGCCTGTCGACTTTGAGCGCGCCGAGCGCCTGGTCGCGGTGGGTGGTACCGTCACCACGCTCGTTGCGCTGGTACACGAGCTGGAGCCGTATGATTCGAGCTTTGTGCACCTGCGCGAGCTTTCGCTGGAGCAGGTTTCGGCCGCTATCGAGCGCATGTCCGCGCTGGATGTTGCGGGCATTGCCGCGTTACCGGGCGTGCAACCCAAGCGTGCGGGCGTGATCCTCGCCGGTGCCGCGGTGATTCGCGAGCTCATGCGAGCCGGCGGCTACAAGACGCTCACCGTAAGTGAGAACAGCCTCCTCGCCGGCATGGCCGCCACCATCAACGAGGTTCTCGACGGCGCGACCCCCACCATCGCCTGGACCCCGAGCCTGAGCACCCTTTAAAAGTAGTCAAAAAAGCTCTGTCCCAAATGAGCTGCTCTGCAGTTGACGGCACCTAAAAGAAACGAGCCCGCATCCCTGGGGGACACGGGCTCGTAAGCACTACATGGTAGGGGCGGTGGGACTCGAACCCACAATCCTTGCGGCGAGAGATTTTAAGTCTCCTGCGTATGCCAATTCCGCCACGCCCCCGTGAGACTAGAAGTCTAGCACAAGCCGTCCGTTACGCGTTGACGGCCATCGAGTGCTGGCCTGACTTTTCCAAGTACTCGGCAAACTTGGCTTCGTCGCCCTTGTTCTGGTACTGCAGGGCCAGCAGGTACTCCAAGCGGCAGCGCTTGACCGGGTCGTCGCCGACATCCTCGAGCATGCGCTCCAGCTCGGGAATGTCGTTGTGACGCTTGAGGATCATAGTGTCGTACATCAGCTGGCACTCGTGCGCGACCGCCTCGGCCTGACCGCCCTCAAAGCCCTTGATTTCGTGCAGCAGCTCCTTGGACTTTTTGCGGTCCTCCTGGCCAACGTAGTAGTTAAAGGCCTTGATCACCAGGTCGACGCGCTGCATCTTGGGCAGGTTGAGTCCCAGCAGCAGGTCGAACATCTCGCCGGCGCGCTCGTGGTCCTCGCGCAGCAGATAGGAGTTTAGACGCAGGTAGTCGCGGTTGTAGCGCGGGTACAGCATGCTGGTGAGTTTGCCGTCGAGCAAACGATCGAACTCGGCCCACTGTTTGGCGGCCATCAACTGTTGCAGGCGTTTAAACGTAGTGCGTTTTTTGACGCTAAAGAACACCGATACGGCGATACAGATGATAACGACGGCGGTCCAGAGTGTGCGGGAATCGGGCATATTGGGATCCTTAGTCGCTCATATAGCGAGCGGTATGACAACACGTACTAGATGTATTATACGCAGCGCGCAAGCAAACTGGCATAAAAGCTCATCGAGGCTGAGTGCCATCGCTCGCTGCGGTACACTTACCTAAAGTAAACCATGAAGGGAGACATTACCTATGAAGAAGATCGTTTTGGCTTGCGGTGCTGGCGCTGCTACTTCCACGCTCGTTGCCCAGAAGGTCGCTACCATGCTCGACGCCAACGGTTATGCCGGCAAGTATGAGATCGTGCAGTGCGCCATCTCTGAGGCCAAGGACGCTTGCGACGAGGGCGCCGACCTGCTGATCGCCACCACCGTTGCCCCCGAGGGCCTCACCTGCCCGTACGTGAGCGGCGTGCCCTTCATGACCGGCATGAACCGCGTCGCTGCCGAGAAGGCCGTCCTCGACGTCATGGCTCAGTAGGCGCTGCCTGCATGAGTGAGCAGAACGCCAATCCGGTTGAGCTCTTTGGCATGCGCGTTGCCCATGTGGGCATTAACGCTGCCGATCCGGCAGACGCCCTGGAGATCGCGGAGCTGTTCTCGACGATGATGGGCCTGCCCGTCATCGAGACCCCGGTTTCGTACTTCAACGATTCGCTGGTCGAGGCCATGAAGCAGAACGGTCGTGGCGCTAAGGGCCACATCGGCTTTGCCGTCAACGACATCGATGCGGCCGAGAAGTGGTTTGCCGAGCGCGGGCTCGAGGTCAACGAGGAGTCGCGCGTGCTGCTGCCCGACGGCGGCACCAAGCTCGTGTACTTTAAGCGCGAGTTCGCCGGCTTCGCCGTGCACCTGTGCCGCGAGTAGCGCACAAGCTGCTATAGCTAGCAAAAAGGGATAGAGCCGCGTGGCCCTATCCCTTTATTTATGCCGAGGGGCATCCCTACCGTGGTAGGCGAATCGTAAAGCGGCTGCCGACGCCCTCGACTGAGGTCACGCCAATGACACCGCCATGGCTATCGACGATCCACTTGGCAATGGCAAGCCCCAGACCCGAGCCCTGCGCGCCGGCATCGCGTGCGTTGTCGGCGCGGTAGAACCGTTCAAAAGCGTGAGCTGCGGATTCCTGGTTCATGCCGATGCCCTCGTCCTCAACACTTATGTCGATCGCACCCGTGCCCGCACCGGGCGTTATACCAAATGTGACGGTTGTTCCCGCACCCGAGTACTTGGCGGCGTTTTGCACGATCACGCGCAGAGCCTGCTTCACGAGCGCCACGTCGACGGGCGCGTCGCAGCGCGGGTCGCTGACAAGCGCTGCGTCAAAGGCCAGTCGATACGTGTGCTCGGTATCAATCATCTGCGATTCCTCGCACACCTCGCCAACGAGTGCGGCCAGGTTGGTATGCGCACGCCGCAGGACCGTGCGCCCGGCATCTCCGCGCGCCAAAAACAGCAGCTGCTCCACGAGCTCCTGCATGTGCTCGCTTTCGGCCTTGAGAGACGAGATGGACTCCGCCAGCACGTCCGGGTCGTCTTTGCCCCAGCGGTCGAGCATGTTCACGTAGCCCTGAATCACCGCGATGGGCGTGCGCAGCTCGTGGCTTGCATCGTTGACAAAGCGCATCTGCTGCAGCTTGGCCTCTTGCATCTGGCGCAGCAGGCGGTTGAGTGCAACCTCGATGCTTGCCAGGTCGGCGTCGCCGGTGGTGACGCTCGGCGAGTCGACGCTTGCTCGCTCGATGGCCTGCTCCAGTGTTTCCATCTTGCCGCTGGAGAGTTGCATGCGGCCGAGCTCGTCCACGCGTAGGGCCAAGTCGTTGAGCGGTGCCATGGTACGGCGTACGCGGCGGGTGCCGCCGAGCATGTTGAGCACGCTGATGACTTGCCAGCCTGCAACGACAAGGTAGAGAGGCCATAGCGCCATGAGGTCCTGTGCAAGAGGGAAGGTCTTAGTGGTACGCGCAAGCTCGACGGTATAGGTGAGTGTGGTCAGGTCCCAGCCGCGCGCGGGCGTCAGCGACATGCCGTGAATGGTGGCGCCGGGAATCCAGCCTGCGGTAAACGCGCTGTCGGGCAGCGTCTGGTTGTATCCATAGACGAGGATCGCCGCCGCAATCACCATCAGCAGCAGATCGAGCCAGACGTAGCTCATCAGGCGGCGCCACATATAGCCCCAGTTGATGGCGCGGGCGATGGAGGTGACGCGCTTAGCCTCGGCGTTACGCACGGCAGACATAGCCCACCCCGCGCACGGTCTGGATGATGCGGGCGCTGCCGGCGTCTTCGATCTTGGCGCGCAGGTGCGCGATGTGCACGTCGACGTTGTTGGTGTCGCCCACGTATTCGTAGCCCAGCGCCTCGTGCGCGATGCGCTCGCGCGTGAGTACGGTCTCAGCATGCGCCATAAGCAGGGCGAGAACGTCGAACTCGCGGGCCGTGAGCGCGATGGGCGAGCCTCCGACCGTGACTTCGCGGCGGTTGGAGTCGAGCGCGACCGAGCCCACGGTAAGCGCGGCGGGGGAGGGCGTGGCAGCGGTCTGGGTCGTGTCGGTTGCCGGGAGCATTGTGGCGATACCGGCGGCCGTGCCGCTCGCTGCGCCGGCCCCGGCGCTGGCGTCGCCAACGCCCGAAGCCGCCCGCACGGCTTCCGAGCGCTTCAGCGCCACGCGGATCCGTGCGAACAGCTCCTCGATCGCAAACGGCTTGGTCAAGTAGTCGTCGGCGCCGGCATCGAGTCCGGCAACCTTGTCCATCACGGCATCGCGCGCGGTAACCATAATCACCGGCACATCCTTGTGCTTGCGGACACGCCGCAAGACCTCCATGCCGTTGAGCTGTGGTAACAGCACATCGAGCAGAATCAAATCGTAGTCGCGCTCCAGCGCCAGATCCACGGCGGTGCGGCCGTCGGCGGCGTGCTCCACCTGGTAGCCCTCGTGCTCCAGTTCGAGTGTCACAAAGCGGGCGATTTTCTCCTCGTCCTCTACGATCAGGATCCGTGCCATGCGTGCCCCCGTCTGCGATTACTTGTCGTCGTTGAGATTTTGCTTGATGTCATCCGCGGCGTTGGCAGCGCTGTCCATAAGGTTGTTGATGCTGCCGGGCACGTCGCCGTCGCTGTCGATGCGGTAGCGCATGCCAAAGAACAGGCCAATTAGCATCAGCCATATCGTGGCGCCCCAGGCAAACAGCGCGACAATTGGGATCAGGATGGGGATGTTGAGGATGATTGCATCGCGGCGCGTGGCGATAAACTTGGTGTCCAGGCTCAGACGGAAGAGCTTTTTGAGATACTCCCACACGCTGTCCATCTTCTTGGAGAAGTCGGTCTTTTCGCTCGACTTCTCGTAAGCGGCCTGCGCGGCGACCATCTCGGCCGAGGGCTCATCGACTGGCGCGGACTCGGTGGCGGCGTGCGCCGACGTGGTCTGGGTCTTGCCCTGCGACTCGAGCCAAATGATGGCATCCAGTACGTTGCCGTCGGCGGCGTCGAGCGCGGCCTTGGCATCGGTGTAGCTCACGTTGCACTTGGTGCGGATGGTTTCAACTTTTTCGAGGTCGTCCATGACCTGTCCTTTCGTTCGATGGGCGCGACGCTGGGCGATTTGCCCGGGCGCGAGCGTTGCGTTCGGCGGCCTGCGTGGCGCCGCCTCGCCCTTGGTCGAACTCTATAGTGCAGGTTATAGATTAAGCGATTCTTGAGCCAAGATTAATGTTGGATGAGTTTTTGCACGGCGGTGGGGAAGGGAGAGGTGTCTTTTTGGATGGCTAGCAGCGAGGTCTAATACTTTTCCCGAGAAGTGAACGAGCTAAAACGGACCCCCGAAGCATCGACACTTTAAAGGTGCCGTTTCCCGCGGTTTCAATGCTGAAATCCCACGATTTTGCCGCCGAAAAATGCGGCTGTTTCAGGGGTCCAAAAACAGCCGTTCACTTCTCGGGAAAAATATTAGACCTCGATAGCGGGGGATGGGGTGCCGGTGCAAAACGGCGTCAAGGGTTGGTCGAGCAGGCGGTTTCCCCATGGATGTCCGCACGGCATGTGACACTTAACCTGCCGTCCTGCTCTGCCGCGGCGGCGCGAATTCAAGCAACGACTCTCTAAGGAGCTCGATACCAATGAGTGACAACGCAAGGCATCTCGCAAAGAAGTGCGTCAAGGACGCGGGGCCGTGCCTTGCGCTGTGCGTAGCCGGTGCAGCGGTCGCGCTGTTGGCTGTTCTGGGGCCATTCGACGTGCTCCGAAGTGCTAGCTCTCTGCACGTTTGCATGGCCCTTGCCGGCGCCATGATGACCGGTGGCGCGCTCGATTTGATCTTTTGGGTGCTCGACCCGTTTGGATGGAAGAACGAGGGGTAAGCCCTAAGGGATGGAAGGGCTGGAACGGTTGGCTTAGTGATCGTGCAGAATGTGGGCTAGCGACTTACAGGGAAGTGGTAATCCGATGACGGTCTATGTGACGGGTGATATTCACGGCGGTGCCGACATGCAAAAGCTGCGCGATTGGGACCTTGGGGATGGTCTGACGGGCGACGACTATCTAATCGTCGCGGGCGACTTTGGTTTTCCGTGGGATTTCTCTGCCGAGGAGTGCGCTGATATCGCGTGGCTCGAGTCGCGCCCCTATACCGTGCTGTTCGTCGACGGCAACCACGAACGCTTCGACCATTGGGCGGAGCGCCCCATGGAGTTGTGGCACGGCGGACTGACGCAGCGCCTGTCGGACACTTCGCCCATCCGACGCCTGACGCGCGGCGAGATTTTTGAGCTCGACGGCTCAACGATCTTTACCATGGGCGGTGCCACGAGCGTGGATAAGGAATACCGCATTCCCTATTCCAGCTGGTGGCCGCAGGAGCTGCCGGACGAGCGCAACTTTGAGGAGGCGCGGACAAAGCTCGACAGCGTGGGCTGGAAGGTCGACTACGTGATCACCCACACCTGCTCCACGCGCATGTTGTCGCCCACGCTCTATCCGGCGCCCGGCTGGAATTATCCCGATGTCGATCGACTCACCACGTTTTTTTGACGAGCTGGAGGACCGTCTGGACTACAAGCGCTGGTACTACGGGCATTTTCATCGGGATGTCAACCCGGCCGAGCGCCATACCGTGCTCTACGACTGCATCGTTCGCCTGGGCGACGAACTCCAATCCTGGGATATTGCGTAGAGGCGGGGAGACTGGCTACTCGACCGTTACAGTGATGTTCTCGCGATGCGCGCGGATGACATCCCAGCTAAAGTGCTCGACCAGCTGCTCGGCAGAACGCGGCGTGGTGTCCGGTGCGATGCCCGTTTGCCCGGCGAGCCAGCCCAGCAGTGCCTCGGGTGTGCCAAAGCGGGTACGGAGCTCGCCCAGGTCTAGGTCGCGGTCGCGCTTGGAAAGGCGGCGGCCGTCCGGTGACATGAGCAGCGGAATATGTGCGTAGTGCGGTGTGGGCAGTCCCAGCAGATGCTGCAGGTAGATCTGGCGCGGCGTGGAGCCCAGCAGGTCGCATCCGCGCACGACCTCGGTGACGCCCATGGCAGCGTCGTCGACTACCACGGCTAGCTGGTAGGCAAAAACGCCGTCGCTGCGGCGCACCAAAAAGTCGCCGCACTCGGTGGCGAGTGCCTCGCATTGGGCTCCGTACGTGCGGTCAACGAATTCGATCACGTCGTCTGCGAGGTCGTCGACGGTGGGCACGCGCAGGCGTGTGGCTGGGGCGCGCAGGGCGCTGCGGCGGGCAACCTCCTCGGCAGAAAGGCCTCGGCAGGCGCCGCGGTAGATGGGCGTGCCGTCGCTGGTGTGCGGCGCGCTCGCGGCGTGGAGCTCGGCACGCGTGCAAAAGCAGGGATAGGTGAGGCCGGCACCCTGCAGCAGGTGCAGGGCGTCCTCGTACAGATCAAGGCGATCGTGCTGGTAGTAGGGGCCTTCGTCCCACTCGAGCCCCAGCCAAGCTAGGTCGTCAATCAATTGGGCGGCAAGTTCCGGGCGCTTGCAGCGATCGTCCAGGTCCTCGATGCGCAACACGATGCTGCCGCCCTGGCTGCGGGCCGAAAGCCACGCACACAGGCAACTGAACACGTTGCCCAGGTGCATGCGGCCCGAGGGCGACGGGGCAAAGCGGCCCACGACGGGGGTGGGCGCTGCCGTTGCTGGTGCGTCCGCGGCGTGTGTTGCTATGTTGCATGCGTTGATATCCATGCGGACGAGTATAGCGCGGGGCGCGGTGGGGGAGACGCTGCCGTGGCCTGCAAGTTGCCGAGGCCGCGCGTTGCGCGTGCCGGACCACCGGCTCGATAGCTCGATCGCCGCCCGCCAGCCCAACCCCTCAAACGACAGAAACCCCGGCAGCTCTTCGCAACTGCCGGGGTTTCCGCGGAAAAGGGGGACATGATCCTCAAGCGAACGGCAAAGGGGCAAACCGTTTTCGCTCAACTGCTTTATGCCCCTTGCTCGCGGACTCAATCAGTGCGCATGCGGCAACACAAAGCCGCTACACCTGTGACGGAGCTATGAAGTGGTATCTATTGCCGGAGCGGGCTATGCCAAGGAGTGTCCCAGATTGCCGGCAGATAAGGAACGTCCCCAGGTGCCGGCCGCGGGCGTGACTTTCGTCCCGTTTGATACTCCGCTGGCCTAGATGTTCGTCATGTGCGCCCGTAAACGTGGGACAATGGCGTTGCTGGTATCACAGACAAAGGATGTGCCTATGAACGCCCCCGTTGCCAAAACCTGTCGGCAGCGCCGCCTGTTTGCGCGATTCGCTTCCGTCTGCGCGCTCGTTGCGCTTGCGTTGTTGCTGCTGCCTGCCGCCGCGCACGCCGACGGCTACTCCATGACCCAAACCTACATCAGTGCCACGGTCGAGGCCGATGGATCGCTGACCGTTGTCGAGGGACGCCAGTTTGATTTCGACGACGACATCAACGGCGTGTTTTGGGAGATCAATACGGGCACCAACCAGCAGGGCGGCACGGCGGACGTTGACGTGCTGAGTGTCGAGGAAGAGGACACCGCGTTTAACAAAGTCAATAGCGCGAACAAGGGCGATTCTGGCGTCTACACGGTCGAGCAGGCCGGTGACGGCGTAAGGATTAAGGTGTTCAGCCCCCACGAGAGCGGCGACAGCGCGATCTATTACGTGAGCTACACCATGACCGGTGCGGTTATGAACTGGGCCGATACCGCCGAGCTCTACTGGAAGTTCGTGGGCGACGGCTGGTCTGCGGATTCCGACGATGTCGAGATGGAAGTGCGCTTCGCAAATGCCGCTGCCGGGACGGCGGCCGTCAAAGGCGATAACTTCCGCGCATGGGGCCACGGTCCGCTGGCGGGCGACGTGTCGCTCGATGAGGACGAGCCCATGGTCACCTATACCATTCCCTGCGTGCATCAGGGCGAATTCGCCGAGGCACGCATCGCCTTCCCCAGCGACTGGGTGCCGCAGCTTGCCGCCTCGGGCGAAGAGCGCATGTCAACGATCCTGAGCGAAGAGAAGGAATGGGCCGACGAAGCTAACGCCCGCCGCGCTCACGCTCGCATAATTGCCAATGCACTTGCCGTGCTAAGTGTTGTTGCGGCGGTGGCCTTTACCGGCACAATCGTTATGCTCAAGCTGCGCAAGCGCAAGCCCAAGCCGCTTTTCCAGGACGAATATTTCCGCGATGTGCCCTCGGCCGACCATCCCGCCGTGCTTTCGGCCCTCATGAGCTGGAACGAGGTGCCCGATCAGGCATATATCGCCACGCTCATGAAGCTCACTGACGACCGTGTGATCAAGCTGGAGCAGGCGACCGTGACCAAGGCCAAGAAGGGTCTGTTGGGGCGTGAAAAAGAAGAGCAGACGTATCGCGTGACGGTGAGCGATGCGGGCTGGAAGTCGGCCAAGGGCATTGACCACATGGTGCTCAAGGTCTTCTTTGCCGGTGCTAAACCTGACGAGAACGGCGATCGCTCGCGCACGTTTGACGAGCTGCAGCACTACGTCAAGCAGCATGCTACGCCCGTGGGCGATAAGCTCGAGGACTATCAGAACACCGTTAAGGGCAAGTTGGCCGATAGCGAGTACGTTGCCTCGGACGGCATTGTTGCAATGGTGTTTTGCCTGGTTCTTGGTATCCTGGTTGCCTTTGTTCCCGTGGGATCCGTCTTCTTTACCGATGGCGCACAGGCGAACATTACCGCCGCGGTTATCTCGGTGCCGATTGTGCTGGTGGGTATCGGCGTGGGCCTTACGTTCCGCCGCTTTACGCCGGAGGGCGCCGAGGTGGCGGCTCGCTGCAAGGCACTTAAGCATTGGCTCGAGGACTTTACGCGCCTGAAGGAGGCCATCCCCAGCGACCTGATCTTATGGAACAAGCTGCTGGTGATGGGCGTTGCCCTGGGCGTTTCGAAAGAAGTGCTGCGACAGCTGGCCGAGGCCGTGCCGCCCGAGGTGCGCGAGGCCGACGATTTCTACGACAATTATCCCTGCTACTGGTGGTACTACCATCATTACGGTATCGAGTCTCCGCTCGATTCGTTCGATGACGTGTATCACGAGAGCATCCGTGAGCTGGCGTCGAGTTCCGATAGCTCGAGCGGCGGCGGTGGTGGCGGCTTCTCGGGCGGCGGCGGAGGCGGCGTCGGCGGAGGCGGCGGCGGAACGTTCTAGCGAGTTCTGATTTTTGGGATGGATCTTCTCCGGCGACTGCCGACGGATCCATCCCATTTTTATGCGCTACCTACGAAGACTGTCCCCAACGACTAGTCATTTAAGAACGTCCCCAACGACTAGGTGCTGCTGCTGGGCCTAGACGGTTAGGTCCAGCTCGTAGAGGAAACTTTCGCTCGGCATGTCGTGACGGCGCTCTTCGCGGTTGGCGCGGTGCGTGGCCGTGCGCTTAAAGCCGTGCAGCTCGT
>CAJLPX010000023.1 GCA_905208635.1 uncultured Collinsella sp.
AACAGGAGGCCACTTAATGTGGCCTCCGTCGTGAGCAGGACTGTAGAGCAGCAAACTTAACCCCTGCCCCGGTGCCCGGCGGGCAACCTCTCCCTTGTACTCTATCAAGGTAAAGTGTATGATTCTGAACGTTACATGACTCACTTTACCTAACTAAAGTGCTATCGAGGGGGGAATACCATGAATACCGATATGTCTCGTCGTCAGTTTGTTGGTCTAGCCGGCTCGCTCGCCACGGTGCTTGGCCTTGGTCTTGTCGGCTGCGGCGGTGGTGCCGGCAAGGGCTCCGCTGCAGGCTCTACCACTGCCAAGGATGTGAAGGGCGCGGCGGAGTCCAAGAAGCTCGTGGTGGGCTTTGATAAGTCCTACCCTCCGTACGGCTTTGTGGGCGACGATGGCGAGTACACCGGTTTTGATCTCGATCTGGCCAAGGCTGTTGCCGATAAGCAGGGCTGGGAGGTCAAATACGAGGCCATCGACTGGGACGCCAAGGATACGCTGCTCAACTCCGGCGCCATCAACTGCATCTGGAACGGCTTTACCATGGAGGGCCGCGAGGACGACTACACGTTCTCCGAGCCGTACATGCTCAACGAGCAGGTGCTCGTGGTCAAGAAGGACGCGGGTATCAAGAGCTGGGACGATCTTGCCGGCAAGACCGTGATTACCCAGACCGATTCCGCTGCGCAGGATGTGCTCGAGGGCGACCAGAAGGATCTGGCCGCGACGTTTGCCACGCTCGATACCATCGGTGAGTACAACACGGCGTTTATGCAGCTCGAGAGTGGTGCAGTCGATGCCGTTGCCTGTGACCTCTCGATCGCTCAGTATCAGCTTGCCGCCAAGCCCGATGCCTACACGCAGCTTGATAAGCCGCTGTCCAGCGAGCACTACGCCGTTGGCTTTAAGAAAGGCGACACCAAGTCGGCCGATGCTGTGACCGAGTCGCTCAAGGCGCTCTACGAGGACGGCACGGTCAAGGACCTGTGCGATAAGTATGCAGATTACGGTCTTTCCTTCGACAACTGGGTTCTCAAATAACGGCTTTCCCAGGCACCCGATCTTGCCGCTCAAACCGTCGCTCGCGTACAAAAGTACGCGTCGCTCCTCTTTCGCGGCAACCTCGGGCACCTGGAAAACCCGTATGAATCTTGCGGCTCCAACCCTCCTCGCGTACCAAAGTACGCTTCGTCGGGCTTGTCGCTCGCAATCTTGGGCACTGTGCCTATTTGAGAGTAAAATCCGCTGTTCCGTTACTGTGAAAGAGAGCTTGGGTTGTCTATTCAGGTCATGATGCAGATGCTTGGCCAGGGATTCTTGGTCAGCTTGCAGCTGTTTGTGCTGACGCTGTTGGGGTCGATTCCGCTGGGAATTCCCGTGGCGTTTATGCGCATGAGCAAAATTGCGCCGCTTCGCTGGATCGCGCGCATCTATATTTCGGTCATGCGCGGCACGCCGCTCATGCTACAGATGTTTGCCATCTACTTCGCCCCGTACTACGTGTTCGGCATCTCGCTCACGCCCGATTCCAAGTGGACGGCGTGCGTCGTAGCGTTCATCATCAACTACGCCGGCTACTTTGCCGAGATCTATCGCTCGGGCTTGCAGTCCATTCCGCGCGGTCAATACGAGGCAGCCGAGGTGCTGGGCTATTCGCGCGTGCAGACGTTTCTGTATATCGTGATGCCGCAAGTTGCCAAACGCATTTTGCCGGCGATGGGCAACGAGATCATCACGCTGGTCAAGGACACATCGCTGGCGTTTGCCATCGGTGTGGGGGAGATGTTCTCGACGGCCAAGGCGCTGGTTGCCTCGCAAGTGAGCATGGTGCCGTTTGCGATCGCGGCGCTGATTTACTGGGTCTTTAATTTCGTCGTCGAGATGCTGCTGGGCGCCGCCGAGAAAAAATTGGATTACTACCATGATTAATTCGGTAATGAATATATCGAACGCGCGCAAGGCGTTTGGCGGCAATGAGGTGCTCAAGGATATCTCGCTCGAGGTCAAGCGTGGCGAGGTCGTGGCGATTATCGGGCCTTCGGGTGGCGGCAAGTCCACGCTGCTGCGGTGTGCCACGCTGCTCGAGACACTCGACGGAGGCTCGCTCTCGTTTGGTGACCTTGCCGTTGCGACGGATGCGGGTTCGGGCGCGGTCTATGCGAAGGGCGATGTGCCCAAACAAGCACGCTCGCGATTCGGCCTGGTGTTCCAAAATTACAATCTGTTTCCGCACTATACGGTGATGAAAAACATCACCGACGCTCCGGTTCGCGTACTCAAGCGTCCGCGCGAGCAGGCCGAAGCGCGTGCGCGTGAGTTGATCGCGCAGATGGGGCTTACGGGCAACGAGAACAAGGTGCCATGTGAGCTTTCGGGCGGTCAGCAACAGCGTGTGAGTATCGCCCGCGCCTTGGCGCTCGACCCGGAGATCTTGTTCTTTGACGAGCCGACTTCGGCACTCGATCCCGAGCTGACGGCCGAGGTACTGCGTGTCATTAAAGACCTTGCCGCGCAGAATATGACGATGGTGATTGTAACCCACGCAATGCAGTTTGCGCGCGATGTTGCCGACCGCGTGGTCTTTATGGATGGCGGCCGCATTGTCGAGGAGGGTCCTGCCGAGCAGGTCATCGACCATCCGCGTGAGCAGCGCACCCGTGAGTTCTTGAGCCGTATCGAGGGATAGGCTCAGGTATTTACTCAACTATTAATTGAGGCGAAGCCGCCGCAGGTCTTACGGTCTGTGGCGGCTTTTTGTTTGCATCGACGGGGTTCAATAATCGCCTCACAAGCTTGTCTCTTCCTCTCGCCGCCTGTATTCATACGTGCGCCGAAAGGTATGCATGGACAGCCGCCCGTGAGGGTAGGGTGGTGGCATAGGACATTTGGAGGGTGAGTCGGCTCGGCTGCCGACCATGCTGCTCCCGGGACGGCACCGACCGCGAACTCTCCCCGTTGGCGTCGCGCATTGCGCGCGGCCCTGCAAGGAGGTCATCATGGGTGCTCCCAAGACCGGTAACGTAAGGAACGTGGTGCTCGTAGGCCAAGGCGGGGTGGGCAAGACTTCACTCGCCGAAGCCATGCTCCACCTTTCCGGCAAGACCGCCCGCCTGGGCGGCCACGACGGCACCAAGCCCACGCTCGACTATGACCCCGAAGAGGTCAAGCGTGCGTTTTCCATCTCGACGACCATTGCGCCGATCGACTGGAAGGGCGCGCGCATCAATGTGCTCGATGCCCCGTGCTACCCCGATTTTATCGGCGACGCCTTTGCCGCGATGAGCGTCTGCGAGACGGCTCTGTTTGTGGTCGACGCCGAGTCCGGCCCGCAGCCTACGACGGTTAAGCTCTGGTATGCCGCCGAGGACCTGCGCCTGGCGCGTGCGGTGTTCGTAAACCGCCTGTCGCGCTCCGAGGCCAGCTTTGCGACCACGATGGACCTGCTGCAGGAGCGCTTTGGCACGCGCTTGGGCGCCGTGACCCTGGGCTGGGGCGAGGGCGAGGACTTTAACGGCATCATCGACCTGGTGCGTATGAAGGCGCGTCACTGCAACGGCACCGAAGCCGTTGAGTCGGAGATTCCCGAGGAGTATCGTGCCCAGGCCGAGGAGGCCCATGACCATCTGTGCGAGTTGGTGGCCGAGGCCGACGATGAGCTGATGATGAAATACCTGGAAGGCGAGGAGACGCTGACGCAGGAGGAGCTTGAAGGCCTGCTGTCGAAGGCGATCGCCGAGCGCATCTTTGTGCCGGTCTTTGCGGGCGATTGCATTAAGGAGCAGGGCGTCAACTCGCTGATGGACGACATCGCGACGTACTTCCCGGCGCCGACCGACTACGGCGAGATGCCGCTTATCGACGGCGATTCGCTCAAGATTTCGAGCGACGATGATCGTCCGGTGGCGTTTGTGTTTAAGACCCTGGCCGATCCGCAGCAGGGTCGCATCAGCTTTATCAAGGTGCTGACGGGCACGCTTGAGCCGGGCCTTGAGCTGGTCAACGCCCGCACGCGCAAGAGCGACCGTCTGGCTCACCTGTATGTGATGTGCGGCCGCGACATGACCGAGGTCGGGCACGCGTATGCTGGCGACATCATCGTGGCGCCCAAGCTGGCGGCCGAGACGGGCGATACGCTCTCGATTACCGGTAAGGTCGAGGCGGCGGCGTTTAAGTTCCCCAACTCGCAGTACCGCATCGCCATTGAGGCCGAGAATCGCGGCGACGAAGAGAAGCTCTACACGTTTATCGAGAAGGCCTGCAAGGCCGATCCGACCATGAGTATCGACCGCGACGAGGAGACCGGGCAGACCATCATCTCGGCGGTGGGCGAGGCGCAGGTTTCGGTGCTGCTCAACCGTTTGGAGGACCGTACCAAGGTTGTGGCAAAGAGCGTGCCGATCCGCATTCCGTATCGCGAGACCATCCGCCGCACGGCAAGTGCCCAGGGTCGTCATAAGAAGCAGACCGGTGGTGCCGGTCAGTATGGTGACTGCTGGCTGCGTGTGGAGCCGCTTATTGGGCCCGACGGCACGAGCGACGGCTACGAGTTTGTGGATGAGGTCGTGGGCGGCCGCATTCCGCGCTCGCTGATCCCCGCCGTGGACAAGGGCGTCCAGGAGACCATGAAGGACGGCATTATTGCCGGCTATCCGCTCACGGGCATTCGCGTCGCGGTGTACGACGGCTCGTATCACAGCGTCGACTCCAACGAGATGGCGTTCCGCGCGGCGGCCCGCATCGGCCTGCGCAAGGCGTGCGCCGATGCCGACCCGGTGGTGCTGGAGCCCATCGAGGAAATTACGGTGACGATCCCCGAGAGCTATGCCGGCGCCGTGATGGGCGACATCTCGGCCTCGCGCGGTCGCGTGACAGGCATGGAGACCGACGAGCGCGGCGATACCGTGGTCATTGCCCAGGCGCCGCTGGCCGAGCTGACGGATTATTCGACGCGCCTGCGCTCTATCACGCGCGGCACGGGCGACTTTACCATGAAGCCCGCAGGCTATGAGCAGGTGCCTTATGACGTTCAGGCCAAGCTGGTCGAGCGCTATGAGGAGGGCCGCGCCAAGTAGCGTGTGGCTTTGTCTGCAACATGCATGCCGATGCAAGGGCCGCTCTGGGTAATCCGGAGCGGCCCTTTTTGATCCCTGGGGGATGCAAATCGGTTCTTGTCGTGGTTAGGGCTAGTCCCCCGAGGCCTGGTTGCGGCCGGTGGCGTAGTCAATCTGCACATGCGGTTGCAGGTTGTAGCAGTACACGTGGAAGCACAGCGTTTTGCCGTGGTCCTCGACCGACTGTGCCTCAAGGCGCACGCCACGGCAGACAAGTTCCTCTTCGTTATACATGGGTGTGACGCGATAGAGCACGTGGTTGCCCGTGTCGTGGATGTAGCCGAGAATCTGCTCTTCGAAGGGCAACATGCCTGTCTCGTTGAGATAGCGAGTACCGGTGAGGAGATTTTTGCGGTTGGCGTTTTCGCCGCAGAGCGACCAGGCGATAAGGTGACAGCGGTTGTAGAGGCTCTGGCCTGGAATAAAGTCGTAGCGCTGCTGGTGCCAACCGGCGGGATGGATGCGCGAGATGTCGCCGCGCTTGCCTTGGCCGAGCGATTCGGGTCCTATGCAGGCGAGCGCTTTGCGGGTACGGCCCAGGCTGTCGAGTTTAGAGAGCTTCTTAAAGCAGCCCTCTTCGGTGGCCCGTTCGTATTCATCGAGCGTGAACGACGGCGTGCCGAGCGGATGCGTGCCGTCGGCGCGGAGGGCAACGTAGGGGTTGCCGGCGTAGTCGGGAATGCTGCTGAGATATACGCCGCGGGCGCGGTTGAGGTCGGGGTTTTCCACTTCGTCGACGGGGGTGGCGTTCGAAGAGACATCGTCAGCGGTGCCGGTCGTGGCGGATTCGGAGCCATCGCCGGAGTCCTCGGAGCTCGCTGTTCCCGATTCGAGCCGGGCGACCAAGTCCGCTTCGTCGTCGGTGCGGTTGGGGCTCTCGCTTTGCTTCTCGGCTAGAGCCGCCGCCTGCTCATCGCTTTGCGGCGAGAGCAGCTTGGGCGCCCCGTCGAGCGATCCCGTAAACAGCGCAAAGCCCAGCACCACGGCGGTGCCGATGGAAAGTACTTGCTTGTAGGCGGACTTGCGCGACATTGCGGCTCCTGGCTAGATGGTTGGGAATCTACCAGTCTAGCAGGTGCCGGCAGGGGCCGTTCTATCGAACAAATACTCAAGATTTGGGATAGACGTTACTGATTCATTTGCCTCATATGGAGCTGCGACGGTTGTGCATATGGAGCTATTCGGCGTTTCCCCAGATAAAACCTGCCAAAATAAACCTGGCCCTTTTCAGCAGGTTGGCGCGATATGATATATACGTTATATACAAGTTGCAAAGTGGGATGGGGTTGCGGTAACGCAAGCCGGCGAAGGGGGCCGATATGATCAAGGCTGTCATTTTTGACATGGACGGAACGCTGGTCGACACCGAGCGTTTGGACATGAGGGCATGGAAGGTGGGCGCTGCCGAGCTGGGGATCGCGATTGACGATGCGCTGGTCCATCAGTTTATCGGTCGCTCGATGCCCGATGTCAGGGACATCCTTGAGGAGCATTATGGCAGCCGCGAAATCGTCGAGACGGTCGAAGCCCGCTACAGGGATGCTCTCGACGAGATGGTCAAGACCGATCTTGAGCTTAAGGCTGGCGCTGCCGAGTGCCTGGACGAACTGCTGGCTGCGGGCTATCACGTGGGCCTTGCGACGTCGTCGCGTCGCGTTGCGGCCGAGCGCAACCTTAAGACGGTCGGCCTCTTTGACAAGTTTGAAACGGTGACCTGCAACGAGGATACTCTGAACGGCAAGCCCAATCCCGAGATCTACCTGCTCGCCTGCGAGCGCGCGGGCTTTGCTCCCGAGGAATGTGCCGTGGTCGAGGACTCACGCAATGGCTGCGTCTCAGGCATCACGGCCGGCTGCCATGTCTTTGCCGCGCCCGATATCTTGCCGCTGCCGCAGGACGTGGTAGATGGCTGCGAGGCCGTGCTCGACACGCTGTTCGATCTGCCGGCCGCGGTCAAGGCCGTGCGCTAAAGGTATGTGCCGAGGTCGATGACGGTAGCTTTGGCGTGGCTGCTTGCCCGGGTGCTGACGCGCTCGGCAATCTGGCTGCCGATGCCGTAGCCGTCGGATGCGGTATTCTACTCTCCGGCGCCAATGAACTCAATTTTAATATCGGGATACGGGGCGAGGGTCTTGTGGATGCCAGGTATGCGCAGAGCGAGCTGCATGAATGCCGCTCTGCCCACAACGGTGATATGGCGTGTCCCTCTTCGCGTTTTCCCCGATAAAAATCTGCCAAAATAAACCTGTCCCTTTTTTAGTAGGTTGCGGGGGCTCGGGTTTGCTTGTTTCGCGTGACGTTGCGTGGAATAATCGAGGCGAACCATCTTAACTAGAATTCATTGCGCTTGCCCTTCGGCTGCGCCTATTTTCGGAGGCATCATGAGGGTCGTTAAGCGCATTAATCACAATGCCGCCTTGCTTGTCAACGATAAGGGAACCGAGCTTGTGGCACTGGGGAAAGGCATTGGTTTTCCTGACGGCCCCGATGAGGTTTCGCTTGCGCAGATTGAGCGCACGTTTTACAACGTTGATGCGCGCTATCTGCCACTTCTTAACGAGATCGATCCCAAGGTAATGGAGTTTAGTGCGCAGATTGCCGATGTCGCGCGCACCAACATTTCGCGCGAGCTGTCGGCGAACCTTCCTTTTACGCTCGCCGACCACATTAGTTTTGCCATCAAGCGCTGCCGTGAGCACATGTTTGTTCAGATGCCGCTTTCTTGTGACGTTCAACAGCAATATCCCATTGAATTTAAGATCGCGATGCTTGCCCATGCTGGCATAGAGCGCGAATTCGGCATATCTATGCCACGCGGGGAGAGGGCGGGCATCGCACTCTGCATCGTTAACAGCGTTATGGCAAGTTCTAGTAAGGCGAAGTCAAACGACGTCCGCCGCGAGGAACGCCTGATCGAAAAGCTCGTAGCGATCATCGAGAAAGATCTTGCTATCGCCGTTGAGCGCGATGCTTTTGACTATGCACGCTATGACACTCATGTACGCTACTTGTTAGAGCGCGTCCGCACCGGGGAGCCGCTTAATACCGATAATGCGGCGCTCTATCGTCCTCTCTGTGAGGAGCACCCGGCTATAGCGGCTTGTGTTGACAAAATGGCAGAAGTTATCGAGGAAACGTATCATGCCTCCATCGTGCCCGAGGAGAAGGTGTATCTCATGCTCCATGTCAATCGGGTCTATGCCGGCAACGTAACGGGCAAGGTGCCAGCCGACAAATAGGCGCTTTCTATGCCGTTCATCAAAGAAAGCGTACCGTTCGCAGACTTTTGGGCATCATGAGGCCGCCGTTCGCATGGTGAAGCTGATACCCTTAGCGCGACATAAGGTGTTATTCGAGAGCTGAGCTTCCGAAGCGTGACGTAAAGACAGAGCGACCTGTCGATGTCTCGTTTTGGAGCTTTTGTCTTTACGCCGTTTCCCTCAACAATCGAATACTTCCGTGCGGGCGACGGGCCACCGTCCGCTTTGTCTCCTCGCGCGCGCAGCGAGGGAGGAACCGGATCGTTCGAAAGGGAAGATGATATGGCTGACAATAAGAAGATCGCAGCCGATGTGCTCGAGGCGCTGGGTGGCAAAGACAACATCACCTTTGCAGCCCACTGCATGACGCGTCTGCGTTTTAACCTTAAGGATATGGAGTTGCCCGACATTAACGCTGTTAAAAAAATTAACGGCGTCATCGGCGCTCAAATATCTGGCGGGCAGTTCCAGGTGATTATTGGGCAAAACGTGCCTAAGGTATATGACGAGCTCATCAAGATGAGCGGCTTGGCCAAGCAGGAGAGCATCGACGAGAACCTCGACGCAAGTGGAGTCAAAACACCGCTTACCCCGGCAGCCGTTGGCAATGCGATTCTTAACTACCTCTCGGGCTCCATGGTTCCGATGATTCCATTGCTGCTCGCGTCGGGCATGTTCAAAACCGTTGCCGTCGTACTCGGGCCAACGATGCTCAATCTCATTGCGGATACGAGCGATCTTTATGTCCTGCTCAATATGCTCTACAACGTGACGTTCTATTTCATTCCGATCTTCTTGGGCTTTACGGCTGCCAAGAACATTGGCGCCACGCCCATGTACGGCGCTTTTATGGGCGGTGTGCTTATCGAACCGACGTTTATGCAAATGGCAGCCGAGGGAAAAGCCTTTAGCGTTTATGGCATCCCTTGCGTGCCTGCAAACTATGCGCAGACGGTTATTCCCATTCTGCTCACGGTTGCGTTGATGTCCGTGTTCGAGAAGTTCTTGCGCAAGCACATGCCCGATTCGCTCACCACGGTCTTTACGCCGCTTTGCACGCTTGCCCTGACTGTCCCCTTTGCGCTTTGCCTGCTTGCTCCTCTTGGTTCTTGGTGCGGTAACGGTTTGGCGGTTGTCTTTGAGTTCCTCGGTGCCGAGGGAGGTATCGTGGCGATTATTGGTGGCGGCTTGCTTGCAGCAATTTGGTTGCCCATGGTCATTACGGGCATGCATGTTGCGGTCATCATGATTGCCATTGCAAACTTTATGTTGACGGGCTCTGACAGCTTTATTCTGGTCGCCCCTACGGTTGCGCTGTGGGCTGCCTATGGAGCGGAGATTGCGACATGGCTCAAACTCCGTAACAAGGAGGAAAAGAGCCAATGTGCCGGGTATGTTGTCGCCCAGCTCATCGGAGGCGTCGGCGAGCCGTTCATCTATGGCATGATGTTCCGCTATCGTAAACTGTTCGTTGCCTGCATGGCGGGTTCGTTTGTCGCCGGTGCCGTGGCGCTCGCCTTGCATGTCAATGCTTACCTCGCCGGTGCTGCCTCCAACGTGCTCAATATTATGACGTTTGTTGGCGGCGGCAACGAGAACCTGATCAGTGCCGTCATCGCTTCGGCGGCTGGCTTTGTCGTAAGCTTTGCTGTGGCTTGGTTCTTTGGCTTTAGTGAGGATGAGCTCGAGAACGGTCCGATTTCCGAGCGCTAGAAAAGCGGTCGTAGACAGGCGGTCTAGTTCAAAATGTGCCGTCTAAAGATGATTCTGCAGGGCGGTATGTATGTTGCCCCCCGCACATTATGTCGAAGGGATTATTGTTACATATGCTTATCAGCGAGGCTATTCAAGCTATCCAGGACTACTGTGACGGCATTGATGCTTTTGCCGGGAAGCCCATCGAGCTTGCGACGACGCGCGATCAGGTGCTTTACGGCGACATCGATCAGCAATGTACCGGAATAGTTACATGCATTTGGGCTACGGCGGAGGTGATTCGTCGTGCCAAGGAGCTTGGCGCTAACCTGATTGTTCCTCACGAGGCACTGTTCTGGAACCACGGAGACCGCCGTGAAGTGGTTGCGGGGAACAAGACCTTTGAGGCAAAGTGCGCTTTGCTTGACGAATGGGGTGGCGCGGTCTGGCGTTGCCATGACTATATCCACTCGGGTGTGCCGCTCGCCTCGGACGGTTCGATGGTCGACGGCATCTTTTACGGATTCGCGGTCAAGATGGACTGGCTTGGCTCCGCGGTAGACGAGACATTCATGAGGTACCGCATTGAGCCAACGCCGGCCCGCGATCTTGCGCAGGCGCTCGTACACAAGCTTGGATTAAACGGGACGCGCTTGATCGGCGACGGTGACGCGCTCGTCCGCAATGTCGAGATTCCAATGCACATCATGGGGCGAGATAACGACGAGATTGCCCATATCGACTCCGAAGGCATCGATTGCATTTTGACCATGGAGTTTATCGACTTTACGGTGAGCGAGTACATCCGCGACGCCGCAATGCTCGGTCAGGGAAAATGCGCAATCCATATGGGTCACTTTAATGGCGAGGAGCCGGGCATGGAGTATATGGCGAAATGGCTGCCCGCCGCGCTCGGGGACGCTGGCGCAGGTCTGCTGGTTACCTTTGTCCCCATGGGAGATACGTATCAGTACGTGCTGGCATAAATAGAACAGGGCCGCGACGCCATATAGGTGTCGCGGCCTTGTCTGCGTTTCCCCAGATAAAACCTGCCAAAATAAACCTGTCCCTTTTTGGCAGGTTGGCGACAATTTATGTAGTTCAGGTTGAGCATAAGCGAGCGAGCAGGTTCCGGGTGCGGCAAGGTGGCGTGAAACAAGCGGGCGCTGACCTTTTGGTCGCGCCCGTGAAGTTGAACGTCAGTTTGCCGTGCCCGGGGCCTGCGCAGCGCCGAGCGGTTACGCCGTTTGTAAAACGGCGTAACCTAAAGGTTCATGTTGCCGTGGATGTAGGGGGTGACCTCGGGGGAGATATGGCCGCAGCCTAGGTTGTGCAGGGCAGATTCGATGGCGGCGGGAAGCGGGGCCTTGCCCCCGTCGTTGACCGCGGTGTTGCCGAGGGCGGCAATCTTGGCAACGTCTGCCGGCGCGGCCTCGATATGCATGCAGCCGCCGACCAAGCGCGCGCGGACCTGGTCCAGGCCAAGGTCGTGCAGGTAGTCCTCGCAGGCGCGAATCACATCGACCTTCTCGCGTGTGAGCTCCTCGCCCGTGGGGACGCGCGTGGCCAGACAGGCTCCTGCCGGCAGGTTCCAGACGGGATAGCCCCAGGCGCGCAGCAGCTCGCGCTCTTCGTCCTTGGTAAAGCCGACCTCCATAAGCGGCGAGCGCACGCCGAGCTCCTGGGCGGCGCGCATGCCGGGGCGGTAGTCGCTGCGGTCGCTTGCGTTGCTGCCGTCGATGACGGTGGGAAAGCCCAGCGACCTGGCGTGGTTGACGATGGCGGTAAAGCCGGCGCGCTTGCAGTGGTAGCAGCGGTCGGCGTCGTTGCAGGCTACCTGGGGGAGCTGCAGTTGATCGACCGAGAGGTTGAGCACGGGGAGCTTAAAATGCGGCCCCTCATCGGCCTGCCCGTCAATCGCCCGCTCAAACGAAGCCTGCTCGGGCGTGCCGATGAGCGGCGTGGTGAGGTGAACGAGAAGCGTGCTGGCGGGCATGATGCGGGCGCAGACTGCGGCCAAAAAGCTGCTGTCGACGCCACCGGAAAAGCCGATGGCGACGCGTCCGTATGCCAAAAGCAGCTGCTCGAGCGCTGTGAGTTTGTCCTGAAGCCCCTCTGCAGGTGCGGTGGTGTCTGAAAGCATGAATCGATCCTTGCCGTTGAGTACTCGGTCGAAAACTATAATCCTACCGAGCCGCTTGTCATAAGACTTCTATCTATGTAACGAAAGTGCAATATGCTATATACGTTATATACAAGTTTACAGGTGCGGTAAAGTTGCGGGAGTACAGCAGCGCGAAGAGATGGGGGACCGATATGATCAAGGCCGTTATTTTTGACATGGACGGAACGCTGGTCGACACCGAGCGTTTGGGTATCAAGGCGTGGAAGGCGGGCGCGGCCGAGCTGGGATTCGCGATTGATGATGCGCTGATCCATCAGTTTATCGGTCGTACGCTGCCCGATGTCATGGGCATCCTTGAGGAGCATTACGACAGCAGCGAAACCGCTGAGGCAATCTATCGTCGCCATAAGGAGATTCGCGACGAGATGGTCAAGACCGATCTGGAGCTTAAGGCTGGCGCTGCCGAGTGCCTAGGCGAGCTGCTGGCTGCGGGCTATCACGTGGGCCTCGCGACGTCGTCGCGCCACGTTACCGCCGAGCGCAACCTTAAGACGGTCGGCCTCTTTGACAAGTTTGAGACGGTGACCTGCGGCGAGGACGTCGCGCACGGCAAGCCCGACCCCGAGATGTACCTGCTCGCCTGCGAGCGCGCGGGCTTTGCTCCCGAGGAGTGCGCCGTGGTCGAGGATTCGCGCAACGGCTGCGTCTCGGGTATCACGGCCGGCTGCCACGTCTTTGCCGTTCCCGACATCGTGCCGCTGCCGCAGGACGTGGTGGATGGCTGCGAGGCTGTGCTCGATACGCTGTTCGATCTGACGGCGGCGGTCAAGGCCGTGTGTTAGCGTTCGCATGTGAATCATTTCAATAGCATTTTAAGGATGCGGCCAACCGCTAAGTGTGGGTGGCCGCATCCTTTTGTTTAGAAGAGTTTTTAACCAAAAAACTACCGCTTACCGATTGATAACAACCGCTCGCCGGACTAAAGTTGACTCATATTGAAATTGAAACGGTTCAAATAATAATGAAAACTGTAAATGAAGCGCTTCAATAAGGGGAGAGCACATGGAGAGTCGCATCGAGTCCAAGCAGTACGCAGCGGTCGATATCGGTGCCTCGAGCGGTCGCGTTCTTGCCGGCTGGATCGAGGACGGCAAGATGTCCTACCAGGAGGTCTACCGCTTCGATAACGAGCAAAAGCGCGTAGACGGCCACGACTGCTGGGACGTTGAGGCTCTGTTCGACCATGTTGTCGCAGGCCTGCGCGCCGTCAAGGATCAGACCGGACAGGCTCCGGCCACCATCGGAATCGATACCTGGGGTGTTGATTTCGTGCTGCTCGATGAGCACAACAAGATCGTCGGTGATACGGTCGCCTACCGCGATGCCCGCACTGACGGCATCTACGAAGTTGCCGACCAAATTATGGATCCGGCCGAGGTCTATGCCCGCACCGGCATTCAGCGTCAGCCTTTCAACACGCTCTATCAGCTGCTCGCCCTCAAGAACGAGCATCCCGAGCAGCTCGAGGCAGCTCGTACCTTCTTGATGATCCCCGACTATCTCAACTGGCGTCTGACCGGCATCAAGGCCAACGAGTACACCAACGCGAGCACTACCGGCATGCTCGACGCCGAGAGGTGCACGTGGGACACCGAGATCCTTTCGCGCTTTGGTATTCCCCAGAGCATCTTCCTGGAGCCGACCATGCCCGGCGCCGTGCTCGGCGAGCTCACGGCCGACATCTCCGAGAAGATCGGTTACTCCGCGACCGTGGTGCTGCCTGCCACGCACGACACTGGCTCTGCCTTCCTGGCCGTTCCCGCCAAGGATGACAACGCCGTCTACATCTCGAGCGGAACGTGGAGCCTGCTGGGCGTTGAGAACCAGCACGCTATCACCAGCGAGTTCGCCCGCAAGCAGAACTTTACCAATGAGGGCGGCTACCTCAAGCGCTATCGCTTCCTCAAGAACATCATGGGCTTGTGGATGAACCAGTCCGTCCGTCGCGAGATCAACGGCGTAGACTATGTCGAGGGCAAGACCTCGCACAAGGCTCTCATGGATCATAAGGTTGGCTTTGACGAGCTCCGTACGCTCTGCCGCGAGGCTGAGCCCTTCGAGGCGTATGTCGATGTCGACGACGACCGTTTCCTGGCCCCCGACTCCATGATCCAGGAGATTAAGCAGGCCTGTGCCGAGGGCGGCGAGCCGATCCCGCACACCGTGGGCGAGATCATGCGTACCAACTACTGCAGCCTTTCGCGCTCGTATGCCAAGGCCATCGAGGGCTTGCGTGAGCTTTCGGGCCACGACTACACGAGCATCAACATCGTGGGCGGCGGCTGCCAGGATTACTACCTCAACCAGATGACGGCCGATACCTGCGGGCTCCCCGTGTTCGCCGGCCCCATCGAAGGTACCTGCATCGGCAACTTTATCGTTCAGATGATCGCCGGCGGCGATTTTGCCGACCTGGCCGATGCCCGTGCCTGCGTTGCCCGCTCCTTCAATGTCAAGCGCATCGACCCCAAGGGCACCCAGGCCTAAACGAGGGCAGGGCCTGCCCCGACTCACCTTTCAACTACCCCCAGCCCCGCGTGCGGCAAACGACTCCTGCCGGGCGCGAGCGGCTCTCTCCGATGACATACGGCGCGGAGGCCCTACACGAAACCATACTCCGCGCCGACGTCAATCGGCTTGCTACGTTTTTCAATTGGACCTGCGGGTCCCGGAGAGGAGACAAACAATGGCAATGGAAGATCTGGCGTTTATCAAGGGCTTCTGCCGCTTGTGCGATGACGGCTTTAAGCAGGGCTGGCATGAGCGCAACGGCGGCAACCTCACTTACCGTATGACCGACAAGGAGGTCGCCGAGGCCAAGCCGTTCTTTGAGGAGCCTCGCGAGTGGGTCAAGATGGGCGTGCGCGGTGAGAATCTTGCTGGCCAGTACTTTGTGAGCACCGGCTCGGGTAAGTACATGCGCAATGTTCTCGAGAGTCCGCATGCCAACATCGGCATCGTCGAGATCAACGAGACCGGTGACGCCTTCCGCATTGTGTGGGGCCTTGCCAACGGCGCCCGTCCGACCAGCGAGTTCGAGAGCCACTACATGAACCACTGTGTCGCCGCCGCCCGTACCGATGGCGCCGACCGCGTGATTTACCATGCCCACACCCCCGGCATCATCGAGATGTCCTTTGTGGTGCCGCTGGAGGACCGTGCCTTCACCCGCATCCTGTGGCAGATGATGACCGAGTGCGTCGTCGTCTTCCCGACCGGCGTGGGCGTGGTGCCCTGGATGGTCCCGGGTGGCCCGGCCATCGCCGAGGCGAGCTCCGAGCTCATGAAGACCTACGACACCATCGTCTGGGCCCACCACGGTCTGTTTGCCGCCGGCCCTGACTTCGATACGACCTTTGGCCTGGCGCACACCGTCGAGAAGGCCGCCGAGATTTACCTGGCCGCACGTGCTGCCAACGGTGGTTCGGATGACTTCCTCAACAAGATTTGCGACGAGGGCCTCAAGAACACCTGCCGCGACTTTGGTATCAAGATCAACGAAGCATTTGTTGACTAGCGCAAGAAAGGTGGATATAGATGCTCGTTAACACCAAGGCCAAGGTTGGCGCCTTTTCTATCACCCTCGGTGCCTATCTTCCGCAGTTTCCGCAGCTCGTTCCCAACTTCGAGCAGCAGTACGAGGACTTTAAGGCCACGCTGCCCACGACAGTCGAGCTTGTTGACGGCGGCATGGTGACCACCAAGGAGCAGGCCCAGGTCGCTGGCGACAAGTTCCGCGCCGAGGACGTCGACCTGGTCATCCTGCAGATGCTCACCTATGCCACGAGCTACAACGTGTTGCCGGTCGTGCGCGACCTGGATGTGCCCGTCGTCGTGGTCAATGTGCAGAAGAAGGCCCAGCCCGACTACGCTAACACCGACATCCCCACGTGGCTGGGCGACCTGTACGCCTGCGGCGCCCCCGGCGAGGTCGTGGCCGACCTTAACCGTGCCGGCAAGCGTCATGCTGTTGTGACCGGCGTTGTCGAGGGCGGCGACCCGGCTGTGGCCGAGCAGCTCGAGCAGTGGTGCCGCGCCGCCCAGGTGCGTCGTCGCCTGCGTCGCACCAACATCGCCCAGATCGGCCGTCCGTACCCGGGCATGATGGATCTCTACATCGACGAAACCAACCTCTACAACCGTCTGGGTCTCTACACCAAGCAGTTTGACTGGGAGAAGATGTGGGCCATCGCCGACAACATCGATGACCAGGCCGCCGTGGACGCCAAGGCTGCCGAGATTCTCGACACCTTCGACGTCGAGGGCGGCGCCAAGGTGAGCGACGAGCCCATCCAGGAGATGGCCAAGTACGTCGTTGCCTTTGAGCAGTGGGTCAAGGACGAGGAGATCGGTCTGGTCGCCAGCCACTACGATGGCTATGCCAAGGGTCAGGCCGGCGTGCTCGACTCCATGCTCATTCCGGCGTTCTCCATGCTCATCAAGCAGGGCACGAGCTGCGCGGTCGAGGGCGATATGAAGGTCGCCATCGCCATGAGCATCCTTAAGACCATCTCTGGCACCGGCCAGCTTTCCGAGATGTACTCCATCGACTTCCCCGAGGACATCGTCATCATCGGCCACTCCGGCTCTGGCGATGCCGACATCTCGACCGCCAAGAAGCCGACGCTCAAGGTCGTCCCCGTGTTCCACGGCAAGACCGGCGGCGGCTACCTCACCCAGTTCTATCCCGGCCACGGCACCATCACCTTCCTGGGCATCACGCAGGACGGCGACGGCAACTTCAAGTTTGTGGTTGCCGAGGGCGAGAACGTCGACGGCCCGATCTTTACCTTCGGTGACACCAACATGCGTATGAAGTTCTCGATCGGCGCCCGTGAGTTCATGGATCGCTGGAACGAGACGGGCCCGACTCACCACATGGCCGCCTGCCTGGGCAGCCAGACCGACACGATTCTTAAGGTCGCCAAGATTTTGAATGTGCCCGTCGAGATCGTCTGCCGCTAGATTAATAGCCACAGCTGGGTGGACCTCCCGCCTGTTTTGATGCGGGAGGTCCACTTGCGCACAGCAGCCTTAGCTGCCCAGCCAACAAAAATGGCCATTTTTGTCGTTAAGTAGGCCCAAAATGGCCTCTTATCAACAGAAATGGCCATTTTTTTGAAGGGGAACGACGGGTTTCAACCGTTTGCCGCGTAAAAGCCACCGTTTGCCGGTACGTCATTTGAAACGTTTCATCGCAATGGCTATAGTGTAGCCAGAAAGAAAAGCTGCGCCGGAGACAAGGTGTCAGTGGGATTGTTATTCCATTTGGAAGCATGACCGGGTCAGAGGCTCTAGGAGTCCTCTGGCTCGGTCTTTTTTGTGCAGCTATTCTTGAGGTCGATGCAGTGCACGGCAGCGGCCCTATGGATTGGGACCTAAGGAGAGGCGGTTTGCGATGGATGTTCTCGAGACCATCAAAGCCCTGGTCGGCGGCGACACGAACGTGAGCTCGGTGATCGAGCTTGACGGCGGCGTGCAGATCAGGGTCAAAGACGCAAGCGCCGTGAAGCTCAGCGAGATCTGCGCCCTAGCGGGCGTGGAGAGCGCCAAGCTCACGTCCTCGGTCCTCAAATGTACGTTTATCCACGGAAAGGGTAAGCACATGGGTCAGTACCATGAACTCGCCGGCGAGATCCTCAAAGGGGTCGGCGGTATCGAAAATATCAAGAACGTGCGCCACTGCATCACGAGGCTGCGTTTTACGCTCAAAGACGAGAAGATCGCCCAGGACGAGACGATCAGCAACCTTGACGGCGTCATCCAGGTCATGAAGGCCGGCGGCCAGTACCAGGTCGTTATCGGCGCTGCCGTGGACGATGTCTACGAGGAGCTCGTGAGCGAGTACAAGGTCCCGGGCGTGGGCACGGTCGCTGAGGACGATGCGGCCGAGGACGAGGACGAGAAGAGCCGCAACGTCTTTAACATGCTGATGGACACGGTGTCGGGCTGTATGGCGCCTACGCTTATGCCCCTCGCTGCCGCAGGTATGATCAAGGGCCTGCTCGCCCTCTGCATTGCCATGGGCTGGCTCACCGCCGATAGCGGTGCCTACATGATCTGGTACTCCATTGCCGACGGCTTCTTCTACTTCCTGCCCATCATCTTGGGCTACACTGCGGCCAAGAAGTTCGGCTGCAACGAGTTTCTGGGCATGGCGCTCGGCGCGGCGCTCGTGTATCCGGCCATGGTCAACCTGAGCTCCACGGCCGAGGTCGCAGGCACCATCCTCGAGGGCACCGCCTTCCAGATGAGCTACTACAACACCTTCTTCGGCATTCCCGTCATCTTCCCGGCGGCCGGCTACACTTCGAGCGTTATCCCCATCCTTATCGCCGTGTGGGCCGCCTCTAAGCTCGAGGGCGCGCTCAACAAGGCCGTCCCGCAGCTCATCCGCTCCATGGCCGTGCCGTTCCTCTGCTTTGCCATCATGGCTCCCGCGACCTACCTTGTGATCGGCCCCGTGGCCTCCATGATTTCGGGCGTCCTCACCCTCATCACCGAGACCCTCATCAACATCCCCGTCGTGGGCGGCGCTGTGGTCGGTCTCGTCGTGGGTGGTGCGTTCTCCACGCTCGTTATGTTCGGTCTGCACTGGGCCATCATCCCCATCATGCTCAACAACATCGCTATGCTCGGTTACGACCCGCTCATGGCAGCCGGTTCCATCGGCGGCTTCGTGGGCGTCTCCCAGGGCCTGGCCGTGATCCTGCGCACCAAGAGCGACAAGACCCGCAACGTTGCCATCCCGGCCACCATCTCGCAGTTCTTTGGCGTAGGCGAGCCGCTGCTCTACGGTATCCAGCTCCCCAGCAAGTTCCTCTTTATTCAGAACATCGTCTTCAGCGCAGCAGCCGGCCTGGTTATGGGTGCGCTTAACGTCCACGCCTTCAGCATGGGCAGCGCCGGTCTCTTCGGTATCCCCACCTTTATGGATCCCTCGGGCGCCGACACGAGCAATATCGTGTTCTACCTGGGCACCCTTGCCGTGATCATGGTCGTTGCCTTTGTCTTTACCATGGCGACCTATCACGACGACGGTAGCTACCTGGGCAAGAAGCGCGCCGACAAATAATCGTCGGTACAGATTACACCCCAGCCAGAATGGCGGTTCCACGTGGCGGGCCGCCATTCTGTTTATCTCTTGAGAGGTCAGGATGGAGCATACGTTATTGGACGGGGCGCGCTGGATCGCAGGCGCGCCGTTTTGCTACGAGCCCGAGTCGGCTTTTTTTGGCGAAATATATCGAAACCATGTGGTCATGGGGTCGTTTGAGCTTGAAAGCGTGCCCGCACGGGCCGAGCTCGAGCTGGCGGTGCTGGGCTATGCGCGCGTGCGCATCAACGGTAAGCGCGCGGATGGCTCCGAGCTTCTCGGATGGTGGACCAACTTTACCAAAAAGGTCTATGCGCACAAGGTCGACGTGGCGGGCCTTTTGCATGAGGGTGAAAACGAGATCCAGATCGAGCTCGGCAACGGATTTTTTAACCCCTCGCCCTTACGCCTGTTTGGCAAGTACAACCTGCGCGAGCGCCTGACCGAGGTCGGCACGCCCCGCGTGGCCGCACGGCTCGTCGACGGCGAGGGCAAGGTGCTCGTTGCCACCGATGCCTCGTGGAGTGTGCGCGAGGGCGACCTCCTGTTCAATAACGTGTATCTGGGCGAGGTGTTTGACCTGCGCGGGGGTGCTCCCGCGGCAGGCCCGTGCCCTGTGACGGTATATGACGATACTCGCTCGGTCGAGCTCACGCCGGTCGCCCCGTGCGTGCGCGCGGGAAGCATTGCGCCCGTGCGGATCTTTGAGCACGAGGGGGCGACGGTTGTCGACTTTGGCGAGGTCGTCGCCGGATTTTTGCGTATGCGCGTGGCGGCTCACGCGGGTGCGCGCATCGAGCTTCTCTATTCCGAGACCTGGCGCGATGGCGGCCCTTATACAGGGACGGCGGTTGCGGGCTATGCCGGCATGGAGACTCCGCGCGGCGTGTGTCCCGGCGGTCCCGACGCTCCCGAGCCGGCCGAGCAGCACGACTCGGTGCTCTGCCACGAGGGCGTCAACGAGTTTGAGAACCGCTTCTGCTGGCATTCGTTCCGATACGTGAGCGTGACGGGCGCGTCTGCTGCCGACATCGTCGAGGCGGTGGCGACCTATGTGCATACGGACCTTGCGCAGGTGGGTAAGCTTGAGCTGGGCTGCGAGCGCTTTGAGCGGCTGCACGAGGCTGCGATCCGCACCAAGCTCAACAACAACCACGGCCTGTTTGAGGACTGCGCGCGCGAGCGCTTTGGCTACGGCGGCGATATGGTGGCCCTCGCCGCGTCCCAGACGTTCTCGTTTAACGTCGCGGGCCTCATCGACAAGACGCTTGCGGATTTTGCACGCGATCAGACGGAGCGAGGCGGCCTTCCCGAGACGGCGCCGTTCATGGGTATCGGCTCCAACGGGCCCGCCTATGGCGAGGGGCCGCTTATATGGCAGATCGCCTACCCGTATCTGGCGCTTGTTGCAGATCGTGTCTGCGGGCGACGCGACCTGCTCGAGCGGGAGTGGGCGGGCATCGAGCGCTTTGGCGACTACCTGCTCGGCTTTGATGCGGCAGAGCTCGCTCCGCACTGCCTGGGCGACCACGGCAGCCTGATTGCGCAGGGCTTCTCGAGCGGCAGCCCCGACAAGGAGTTTGTGGGCTGGTGCGCAATCCTTTGGGCGCTCGGCCTTGTGTGCGAGGCGGGGGAGCGCTTAGGCTGCGATGTCGAGCGCTTTGCTGCGGCCGCCGCAGAGCTGCGGCCCCGGATCATCGATCGCTTTAAGCACGAGAACGGATCGTTTGGCGACGGGACCCAGACGTCTTGGGCGTTTGCCGCGGAGCTCGGCCTGGGCGACCAGTCGGAGCTGGTGGGCGCACTGGTGCGTGCGATCAAGGCCGAAGGTGGCGTGCTCACCACGGGCATCTTCGGTACCTCGTTTGCCTTTAGGCTGCTTGCGGAGTATGGCTACAGCGAGCTTCTTGAGCGCTGGCTGCTGCGCGAGGAGAACCCGAGCCTACTCGGAATGCTCGCCGACGGCAACGGGGCGCTTATCGAGATGTTCGACGATCCTTTGGCCTCGTGCGACCATGCCATGTTCTCGAGCTACGACCAGTGGTTCTACGAGGGTCTGGGTGGCCTTTTAGTTGCGCGCGACGCGCAGGGCTGCGACAAGCTCACGGTCAAGCCCTACCTTTCGCACGCCACGGACAGTTTTGCCTGTACGTGGAAGACCTGCAAGGGCGCGGCACGCGTGGAGTGGAAGCGCGCGGACGGCGCGGTCACGGTTGCCGTCGAGGTGCCCGAGGGCGTCGAGACGGCCATCGAGTCCCCCTGGGGCTCGGAGGTCCTCTCGTCAAAGACAGAGGGCACGCGTACCGTCATGGTCGTTTCTGAAGAGAAAGGGGGCTGCTAGATGAGCTACCCACATCTGTTTTCTCCCATTAAGCTGGGCGACACGCTTGTGCAGAACCGTATCGTCGCAAACCCCATGAGCGAGCATTACGAGGATCGCTGCCGCGGTGGCGCCGGTGTCGTGATCTGCGGGCACACCATTGTGGAGCCCGGGCGCTCGTCGTGGATGAGCGCCGATGAGCCGTATGCATTCTCCAAGTACGAGCGCGAGTCCACGGTGGCCCGCGCCCGCATGGCGCGCGCGGGTGGTGCGGCGGCAAGTATCGAGCTTGCGCATGCGGGTCAGTATGCGCGCACCGTGGACTACGCCATGGGACCAGACGGCTTTGTGCGCGCCGATGGCATCGAGGTGCGCGCCATGACGCCCGCCATGATGGAGCATACGGCCGCATGTTGGGTGCAGGCGTGCGTTGATGCGCGCCGCGCGGGCTTTGACATGGTGTTTTTGCACTTTGGGCACGGCTGGCTCATGGGGCAGTTTTTAAGCCCGCTGTTCAACCACCGCACGGATGGGTACGGCGGCTCCATCGAAAATCGCATGCGCTTTCCCTTGCAGGTGCTGAGCGCCTGCCGCGAGGCCGTGGGGCCGCGCTTCGCCATGGAGATGCGCATCTCGGCTGACGAGTGGATGCCGGGCGGCATAGAGCTTGACGACGTCATCGCGTTTTGCCGCGAGGCCCAGCGCTACGTGACAAGCATTCAGGTCTCCTGCGGGCTCGATATCGAGCACGAGGCCAACGTGCACACTTCGGCAACTAACCTCGACCCGCATCTGCTCAACCTGGAGCTCGCCCGTGCCGTCAAGGCGGCAGTTGATGTCCCCGTGACGCTCGTGGGCTCCGTCGAGACGCCCGAGGAGGCGGAGCGCGCCATCGCCGAGGGCGCCTGCGACATGGTGGCGCTCGCGCGCGCCCTGGCCGCCGACCCCCTGTGGCCCGCCAAGGCACGCGACGACCGTGCCGAGGATATCGTGCCGTGCCTGCGCTGTCTGCAGTGCTACCACATTTCGACGGACCGCTGGAACGTGGGCTGCAGCGTGAACCCGCGCTTTGCCAACGAGGATTTTGTTCCGCGCACGGTGGAGCCCGCGGAGGTTTCGAAGCGCGTACTCGTGGTGGGTGCCGGCCCTGCCGGCTGCATGGCGGCGATCACAGCCTGCGCGCGCGGTCACAAGGTGGTACTCGCGGAGCGCGCCGATCGCGTGGGCGGCAATGTGAGGCTTATCGCCCAGGAATCCCACAAGGAGGATATCGCTCGCTACTTGCACTATCTCGAGCACAAGATTGCCGGGCTCGAGCGCGCGGGTGAGCTTGACGTGCGCTTTGGGTGCGAGGTGGACCGTGTCTTTGTGGAGGAGATGGCGCCCGATGCGCTCATCGTCGCCGTGGGCGCCGAGTCGTTTGTGCCTTCCGTTCCGGGTGTCGATGCGCCCGTCGTTATGGGGTTTGCCCAGGCTATCGAGCATGTGGAGGACCTCGGCTCGCGCGTGGTGGTCGTCGGCGGCGGCACGATCGGTGCCGAGCTGGCGCTCGAGCTTGCCGAGCAAGGGCACGAGGTCAAGGTGGTCGAGATGGGGTCTGCGCTCGCGGCGCAGGGCAACTCACTCTTTAGGATTGCGCTCCGCCAGATGTTTGACAGGCAGGGCAAGGCCATCGAGGTGCTGCTCAACACTTCTTGCACCTCGATCGGCGATGAGGGCGTGTGCGTGAGCGGGCCCGATGGGGCCGAGTGCGTGCTCGCCTGCGACAACGTGGTGATCGCTGCGGGCGTGCGGCCGCGCACCGCGCTTGCCGAGGGCCTTGCGGGCGTGGTGCCCCAAACGTATCTTGTGGGTGACTGCCGCCGGGCGCGCGTCATCAAGGATGCCGTGTTTGAAGGCTACTCTGCGGCGGCATCCATCTAGCACATGTGCTAGGTTGTACAGTGGGTCAGAAAGGAAGGATAGGCGATGTGGATCCTCAAGAAGATCAACAACAACTGCGCGCTTGCCCGCGATGACGACGGGCAGGACCTTGTTGTCTTTGGCAAGGGCATCGCCTACCGCAGGCCCCCTTATGAGCTTAAGGACCTTTCGATCGTCGAGCGCACGTTCTACGGCGTGGGCGGGGCGTCGGTTGCCGCGCTCAAGGATATTCCGTCCGATGTGCTGCTGCTTGCGGCCGATATCGTCGATTACGCGAGCGCCAAGCTCGACACGGAGTTCAACCCCAACGCGCCCGTGACGCTCGCCGACCATATCAATTTTGCCTGCCAGCGCGTGAGCCAGGGCGTGGTGATCGAGACGCCGCTTTCGTTTGACGTGATGCGTCTGTATCCGCGCGAGGTCGCCGTCGCCCGCCGTGCGCTCACGCTCGCAAAGAGCCGCCTGGGGGTTGCGCTTCCCGAGGCCGAGGTCACCAACATTGCTCTGCACCTGATCGACGGCGAGTCCGAGCAGAGCAACATGGAGGCTACGATCGAGGCGACGCGCGTGCTTGAGGACCTGACAGAGATCGTGGTGCGGCACATCGGAGCTCTCGATACCTCGTCTTTTACCTATGCGCGCTTTGCGATGCATGTGAGATTTTTGCTCGACCGTATCAAGCTGGGGGAGGACGCGGATGCCGGCTTTGGAACGATGCTTCCCGTTATGAAGGAGACGTATCCGGAGTCGTATGCCTGTACGGCAGATATTCTCGCCTACTTTATTTCCGAGCACGGCTGGGAATGCAGCGAGAACGAGACGCTCTACCTGCTGATGCATGTTCAGCGACTTAAGGCGAGTATCGAAGGATAAGGTCGTTTTATTTGGATGGGCCCCTCCCGGAAGGGACCCGGAGGGTGGCTAGGGTGGAATAAAAGGGGCTTTTTTGCTTTAAACGATCGAGGGTGCAGCCTTGGCAAGGGGTCGGCGGAGGGCTTTGGGCGCTATGAGTTACTCCAGGAGCCAGTCGATCACGTTGCGCTTGCGGACTCCTTCGTAGTTCGCGTCCGCAAACAGCGTGTCGAGCGTAAGAAGCGTCTTGGGGTAGTTGTCTCGGACTTTCTTAAAGGGGGCCAACTCTCGATTGAGGGTAGTTTCGTCGAGCGTTGTGGCTGAAACCTGAAAATAGGCTGTCTCGTCTGACTTTAGGGCAACAAAATCGATTTCCCCGCCGTCGATATCGCCCACGTAGACGTCGTATCCACGGCGTAGGAGCTCGAGATAAACAACATTTTCGAGGATATGACCGATATCGCTGCTTTGGGTTTTGACGAGAGCACCTCTAAGTCCAAGGTCAACGGCGTAGTATTTGCCGTTTGTTGAAAGAAGCTGCCGACCGCGCACGTTATAGCGCGGAGCAAAGTACAGCACAAGGCTGTCTGTTAAGCCTTTGAGGTATTTGGCTACGGTTTTCTGGTCGGTTTTGTTGCCGTTGGACGAGAGCGTGTCGGAGATTTTTTTAATCGAGATCCGGTTTCCAATGCTATGGAGTAGGAACTTGGTGATATCGCGCAGGGTCGGGACGTCCGAGACCTTCAGGCGTTCGATAACGTCGCGTATGACGATGGTATCGTAGAGGCTCATAAGATAATCGCGCGCCTGGGGTCCCTGAATACCCGTCTCGGCGATAAAGGGAAAAGAGCCCCGGGTGATGTACTCGTCAAACAACTGCGCGGGAGCCTTTCCGTCATTGGTTTTTGCCGAGCAAAACTCTTTAAAGGATAGGGGCAGCATCTTGAGCTCTACGTAGCGGCCGGAGAGCAAAGTTGCCAGCTCGCTCGAGAGCAGATAAGCGTTGGAACCGGTTATGTAGAGGTCGACATTGTCCTTGATAAAAAGACTGTCGACGGCTTTTTCGAAATGCTCGACGTGCTGTATCTCGTCCAGAAAAACGTAGTTCATCTTATCGGGGACGAGTCTGGCGGAAATGTAGTCGTAGAGTGCTCTATACGACGTAAGCGACTCGAACTCCAGGTCTTCAAAGTTGAGGGATATAACCTGGTCGCCTGTGATTCCATGATCGCGCAGGTAGCTACGGTAGATTTCGAATAGCTTTGATTTGCCGGACCTTCGCACGCCCGAAACGACCTTGATGACGTGCGAGTCTTTCCACGAAATGAGCCAGTCGAGGTACTGTTTGCGATCAATCAGATTCATGAAACCCCTTTCTTGGCGAGAAAAAACTGGAGCAAAATCAATACTTATAGGAAATATCTAAAAATATGGAATTGAGTCTATTTTAACAAAAAAGTTAATGAAAAATGGATTACATTCCGTAAATATCCGTAGCCGCAGGTCCGGCTAAACGGGGAGGGCACATGGGGCCAGTAAAAACGCCGCAGCGGGCCTGTTTCCGTTGCGGCGTTTTTTTGTCACAAGTAGGCGCCTAGGTTGATGTCGGTTGTTGGGACCATGGGTTGGCCCGTCGGGTGCGGCTTGGCATTTTGGGTGCTTACGCGCTCGAGCAAGAAGGGACGCACGAGCTCCTGACGGTTAATGTCCTCGCTGGCCGTGACCGTGGTGACGGTGCGCGCGGCGGAGCCGATGCGGACTCGTTTGGTCTTGGCGGCAGGTTTATCCTCGATTTGCTCTATGAGCAATTGAACGCCCTTGCGGCCAATCTCGTAGCCCGGGGGCGCTACCGTAGTGAGCGGGACCGATCCGCTCCATGCAAGGGGGTTGCCGTCGCAGCCGGCCACGCGGACCTGCTCAGGGACGGAGATGCCTTTGTCGGTCAGCGCTGCGATAACGCCCGAGGCCAATACGTCGGTCAGGCCGATGACAAAATCGGGGCGCTTGTCATCAGGGCGCTCGGCAAGCTGGGCACCGATGCTGTAGCCGTCGGCAGCGGTATTCCATTCGCCGGCGTCGATGACTTCGATCTTGATATCGGGATGCAGGGCGAGGGCCTTGTGGATGCCAAGTACGCGCAAGGTGAGCTGCATAAATGCCGCTCTGCCCACAACGGTGATATGGCGTGCGCCACGGGCAACGGCGAGCTCGGCGATAATGCGGCCTTGTGCCTCGTTGTCGGCAGCCACGTAATAACCGGGCTCGGAGCAGTGGATGTCCAGATGGACGATCGGCACGGGCATCTTGGCCATGGCGGGGTGCCAGTCGGGGGACGCCATGGGCTGAACCATGACGCCGGACATCTGCGTGCCCATAAAATAGCGCAGGTAATGATCCTCGAGAATGTCGTCGTTATCGGCATTGGCGATGAGCAAGTCATAGCCGTGCTTGCGTGCCTCGTTGTGGGCACCGCTGGCAATCTGGAGCGAAAAGCCGTGGTCGAGACGGGGGAGGACAAGGCCAAAGGACTTAGTGGTGCCGCCGGCCAGCTGGCGAGCGCTTTGGTTGGGCAGGTAGCCAAGGCGATTGATGGTCTCGTTGATGAGCTTGAGGGTCTCGGGGCGCAGCTTTTCGGGGTGGTTGAGCGCGTTGGATACCGTGCCCAGCGAGACCCCCGCCTCGCGCGCGACGTCGCTGATTTTTACCTTTGCCATAGCGGCCCCTTTGATGCGTTTCAAGTACAAGGCAGATTGTAGCATCGCCCACCCCTAGGGTGTCAAAACCTGCCAATTAGGGACAGGTTTATTTTGGTAGGTTTTATCTGGGCAAACGCTGGAGCCCAAACCACCACAAAGGTGCCTGTCCCCATCGTGGTGGTTTGGGCATGTGTGCATCGAGTGGTATCTAAGTTGAGATACCACTTCTGGTATATCAGCTTGCGCTTGCGTGAGTACAATACTCGAACGTTATACGTCTCAGCGCCCCCTGTGCGTGGACGTCTTGCAGTCACGCGAACGAAGGGATTTATCCTATGTGCGGAATTGTCGGCTACACCGGCTCTGATATTGCAAAGAACATACTGGTCACAGGCCTTAAGCGCATGGAGTATCGCGGCTATGACTCCTCGGGCGTTGCGCTCGAGGTGGGCGAGGGCGCCGCGGCACACCTCGACGTCATCCGCCGCGTGGGCAAGGTCGCGGGCTTGGAGAGCGAGCTTTCCAATATCGATAGCGACGCAACCTGCGGTATCGGTCACACTCGCTGGGCTACCCACGGCAAGCCCTCCGTCGTTAACGCTCACCCCCACACCAGCTGCGACGGTCGTATCGCCATCGTCCACAACGGCATCATCGAGAACTTCGCCGAGCTGCGCGAGGAGCTGGAGGGCCGCGGCCATCACTTTAAGAGCGAGACCGATACCGAGGTCTTCGCGCATCTGATCGAAGAGGCCTATGCCGAGACACACGACCTGATGGCCTCCGTGCGCGAGGCTTGCACCCACGTGGTGGGCGCCTATGGCTTGGCCGCCGTGTGCGCCGACGAGCCTGGCGTAATCGCCGTGGCCCGCAAGGATTCCCCGATCGTGGTCGGCATGGGCGAGACCGGCTCCTACGTTGCCTCCGACGTGATCGCGCTCATCGACGCCACCCGCGATGTCGTGGTGCTCGAGGACGGTCAGTTTGCCAAACTCACGCCTGCAGGCGTCGAGTACACCGATGAGGCCGGCAACGTTATCGAGCCCAAGGTCACCCACATCGACTGGGACCTAGACATGGCAGAAAAGGGCGGTTATCCCGACTTTATGCTCAAGGAAATCCACGAGCAGCCGCGCGTCGTGCGCGACACGCTGGTCGGTCGTATGACGCCGGCCGGCGAGCTCGACATCGACGAGCTGGGCCTTTCGCTCGAGGAACTCAACGACATCGACCGCGTCTACGTGATCGCTTGCGGAACCAGCTATCACGCTGGCCTCATTGCCAAGAATCTCATTGAGGGCTGGGCTCGCATCCCCACCGAGGTGGAGGCGGCCAGCGAGTTCCGTTATCGCAACCCCATCATTACGCCGACGACGCTTGTCGTTGCCGTGTCCCAGTCGGGCGAGACGGCCGATACCCTTGCCGCCATTCGCGACGCGCGCATCAAGGGTGCCAAGGTCTTCGGCATCACCAACGTGGTGGGCAGCCCCGTGGCGCGTGAGAGCGACGGCGTCATCTACACCAAGGCCAACAAGGAGATCGCGGTCGCCTCGACCAAGAGCTTCATCGGCCAGGTCGTGAGCCTGACGCTGCTGGCTCTGCTGCTAGCGCAGGTCAAGTACCGCCTGACCACCAAGCAGGCGCGCATGCTGTTCCGCGAGCTTTCCGATACGGCCGAGCAGATCCAGTGGATTTTGGATACCCAGACCGAGGCCGTGCATGAGGCCGCCCTGCTGTGCAAGGACGCGCAGTCCGCACTGTTCGTGGGTCGCGGCATGGGTGCCGCTATTTCCTACGAGGGTGCGCTCAAGCTCAAGGAGGTCAGCTACCTGCACGCCGAGGCCTACGCCGCCGGTGAGATGAAGCACGGCCCCATTGCCCTGATTGACCCGGGTTTCCCTGTCATCGCTGTGGCCACCAAGAGTGCCACCTACGACAAGACCGTGTCGAACCTTATGGAGTGCAAGGCGCGCGGCGCCAAGGTTATTGTCGTTGCCACCGAGGGTGACGAGGAAATCAACAAGATTGCCGACTGCATCATTCGTGTGCCGGCCGTCCGCGACGTGTTTAGCCCCATCACGGCGAGCGTCCCACTGCAGTTGCTTGCCCGCGAGGTGGCCATCCTGCGCGGCTGCGACGTTGACCAGCCCCGCAACCTGGCGAAAAGCGTCACGGTCGAATAATCGAGTTCCGTCGTTCTAGCAACTAAGGCCCGGCTCCGCATCAAGTGAACTGCCTCCCATTTCTTGGACATGAGAAATGGGAGGCTTTCTTTATGCG
>CAJLPX010000024.1 GCA_905208635.1 uncultured Collinsella sp.
TGTGCACCTTCGACACGGTCAATATGCTCGGCTGGTTTGTGCGTGCAGTGCTCATCGTGGCGTTTTTGCCCGTTGGCCTGGGTGTGGCGCGTACGCTCACCGACCCTCGCTGGCGCCACACCAGCTAATTGGTGCAAATGAAACTGATCCGCAAAACATGAACGTGGATAATCTCCCGTTTTTGGCCTGTTTACGGGCTCAAAACGGGAGATTATCCACGCTCGTGGAATGGGTGTCCGAAAAACCACGCTCGTTGGGCCGATGCAGACGCACCTGGCAATTCCTTTTTTGTAGACGTTGCCGTATGGCTGCATGCGGAAAAGGCCCCAGCGGTTAACATATACTCCATATGGGTAAAGAGACCAAAGCGCCGCCACGAGTGGCGCTTTGCGTTTGAAAAACTAGCTCGTCTAAGAGGAACTAGCATGTTAGACCGTTTTACCGATCGCGCGCGCAAGGTCATGTCCATGGCCAAGCAAGAGGCGCTCGATCTGCACTCAAATAAGGTGGGCACCGAGCACCTGCTGCTTGCGCTCGCTAAGGAGGACGAGGGTATTGCCGCCGAGGCACTGCGTTCGCTCGATATCTCCTACGATGACATCATGGATACCCTCAAAGAGGTCCAGACCACGGTTCCCGAGCCCAGTGAGGAGACCGAGGCTGCCAAGCTCGCCTTTACGCCGCTCGTCATCAGCGTGATGGAACGCTCCTTCCGCGTGGCACGCGAGAACAACCAGACCTACGTTTCGACCGAGCACTTGCTGATCGGCATCGTCGAAGAAGGCAACGGCATGGCCATGGACATCCTCATGCGCCTGGGCGTGTCGTCTGCTTCCATTAAAAAGGCCATCGAAAAGCTCACTGCCAAGGATCAGGACAAGAAGCGTCCGCTCGCTGGCGCTGGCGCTGGTCGTCCCGGTGCGGGCCTGCCGTTCTTTAGCGGCTCGGATGCCTCTCAGCAAAAGGGGAGCGGCACCGACACGCTCAAGCAGTTCGCCACCAACCTCACGCAAAAGGCGCGCGACGGCGAGCTCGATCCCGTGATTGGCCGCGAAAAGGAAGTCCAGCGCATGATGGAGATCCTTTCGCGCCGCACCAAGAACAATCCGCTTATCCTGGGCGATCCCGGCGTGGGCAAGACGGCTATCGTCGAGGGCCTGGCGCAGCAGATTGCTGCTGGCAACGTGCCCGAGAACCTCATGAACCAGAATATCTGGACGCTCGACCTGCCGGGTCTTGTCGCGGGCGCCAAGTATCGCGGTGAGTTTGAGGAGCGCCTCAAGAACGTGATCCAAGAGGCCACCGAGGCCGACGACGTCATCTTGTTTATCGATGAGATGCACACCATCATCGGTGCCGGTTCCGCCGAGGGCTCCATCGACGCGAGCTCCATGCTCAAGCCCGTGCTCGCGCGCGGTGCCTTCCAGATTATCGGCGCCACCACGGCCGAGGAATTCCGCAAGTACCTCACCAAGGACCCGGCCTTCGAGCGTCGCTTCCAGACCATCGATGTCGAGGAGCCGAGCGTCGAGGACACGGTCAAGATCCTGACCGCGCTCAAGCCGCGCTACGAGGAGCACCACCATGTGCGCTATACGCAGGGTGCTATCGAGGCCGCCGCGAACCTTTCCAACCGCTACATTCAGGATCGCTTCCTGCCCGATAAGGCCATCGACCTCATTGACGAGGCCGGTGCCCGCGCCCGCATCGCCGCCAACCGCGCGCCCGAGCCGGTGCGCGAGGCCGAGCATCGCATAGAGGAGCTCAAGGCCGCCGCGCAGGAGGCCACCGAGAGCGACGACATGAACAAGGCCGCCGAGATCACCGAGCAGCAGAAGGCTGCCGAGATTGAACTCGCCGAGGCCAAGGCTGCCTGGACCGCCGAGCTCGACGCCAGCCCGCTCACCATCGACGTGAGTCAGATTGCCGACATCGTGTCCGTGACCTCTGGCGTGCCGGTTTCCTCGCTCACCGAGAGCGAGAGCCGTCGCCTGCTGCAGACCGAAAGCGTGCTCAAGACCCGCATTATCGGCCAGGACGAGGCCGTCGAGGCCGTCGCCAAGGCCGTGCGCCGCAGCCGCTCGCCGCTCAAGGACCCGCGTCGTCCCGGCGGCAGCTTTATCTTCCTGGGTCCCACCGGCACGGGCAAGACCGAGCTCGCCAAGACGCTCGCCGAGTATCTCTTTGGCAGCAAAGACGCGCTCATCAGCTTCGACATGTCCGAGTTCGGTAGCGAGTTCGAGGTCTCCAAGCTCATCGGTAGCCCTCCGGGCTACGTCGGTCACGACGAGGGCGGCCAGCTCACCAAGGCCGTTCGTCGCCACCCGTACTCGGTCGTGCTGTTCGACGAGATCGAGAAGGCGCACCCCGATATCTTCAACATCTTGCTGCAGGTGCTGGAAGAGGGTCGTCTGACCGATAGCCAGGGCAAGACGGTCGACTTCCGCAACACCGTGATCATCATGACGTCCAACGTGGGCGCCCGCGAGATTGCGCAGGATGCAAGCGTTGGCTTTGGCACCACCGGCGAGCAGGGCCTCACCTCGAGTGAGATCCGCGGTCGCGCCATGGGCGAGCTCAAGCGCCTGTTCCGCCCCGAGCTGCTCAACCGCATCGACGACATCGTGGTGTTCCAGAAGCTCTCGGGCGAGAATCTCACCAAGATCGCGCACCTGCTGGTGGACGACCTGCGTCAGCGTTTGATTGCCAACGGCATGAACATCAAGCTCACCGATGCGGCCTATGACAAGATCGTGGCCGAGGGCACCGACCTCACCAACGGTGCGCGTCCGCTGCGCCGTGCTATTCAAAAGCTCATCGAGGACCCGCTGTCCGAGGAGCTGCTGGCCGGCGAGTGGGGCGAGGGCGATACCGTCCTGTGCGACGTGGCCGATGGCAAGTTTGTCTTTAGCCACGGCACGGGCGAGATCCCGGCACCGCGTCCGGCGGGCACGCTCGGTGGTGATATCGCCCCGGCGGCACCGCGCACTGGCAACGCCGCGCCCGTGAGCGGCGGCGTGACCTCGGGCCCCGGCGGCATGATGCAAGCCGGTTCCGGCGCGCTGTAGGGCGTAACAAAACCTTGTGTCCACGAGGGCGTTCCAAAGGAGCGCCCTTTTTCTGTTGGAAAGCCCCCTTCGTTCAAAGTAGATCTCATTAAACATATCAATGGCGTATGCATAAACGTTGATCAAGCGTTGAGGTTGGTTGAAGGGTCCAACGTCCCTTCGGCGCGGCCCGTCTAACCTGCTTTATCTTAATAAAGTGGCGTCTCCCCACCGTTAGCCGATGATGCAAGGGCGCTCGGCGTTTTCGACTGGTTTATGCACGCAAAGTCTGGGAATATACAAGGCGCATGTCTTACTGTCTAACCAGTTGCGCCAAGGAGGCACCATGGATTACAAGATCACCGGCTACGAGCCCGCCCAGCTGTTCCATTTCTTTGAGGAGGTCAGCGCGATCCCCCGTGGGTCTGGCAACGAGAAGGGCATCAGCGATTTCCTGGTTGCGTTTGCCAAGGAGCGCGGCCTCGATGTGTACCAGGACGAGGTCTACAACGTCATCATTCGCAAGCCCGCTTCTGCCGGCGCCGAGAATGCCCCGACCGTGATGCTGCAGGGCCACATCGATATGGTGTGCGACAAGTTGGGCTCTGTTGAGCACGACTTTACGACCGACGGTATCGACCTGGTCGTCAAGGACGGCGTCCTCACCGCTAACGGCACCACCCTGGGCGCCGACAACGGTATTGCTGTCGCTCTGATGCTTACTGTGCTCAACGACGATTCGATCGTTCATCCCGCCCTCGAGTGCGTATTCACCACCGACGAGGAGACTGGCCTGGTCGGCGCCGAGACGCTCGACAAGTCCCAGATTAGCGCCCGCACCATGATTAACCTTGACTCCGAGGAAGAGGGCGTTGCCACCGTCAGCTGCGCCGGCGGCGTCGTTGTTACCTACACCTGCCCCATCGTGCGCGAGCACAAGACCGGCAGCACCCTCACGCTCGACATCTCCGGCCTACTGGGTGGTCATTCCGGCAACGATATCAACCTGGAGCGCGGCAACGGCAACCTCATCATGGCCCGCATCATCGACCGCCTGATGGTCGCCGGCGAGCCCGCCATCGTTAGCTTTAACGGCGGCACTAAGGACAACGCCATCAACCGTGAGTGCAAGGCCGAGCTGGTTTACGCCGACCACGCTGCCGCCGAGGCCGCGGCCCAGATCGCAAAGGACATCATCGCCGACGTCACTGCCGAGCTCGAGGTCTTCGACCCCGGCTTTACCTGCACCGTCGAGATTGCCGACGACGCCGAGGTCGAGGCCATGGATCAGAAGTCCGCGCTTGCCCTCATCCGCGCCCTGCGTCTTGCCCCTAATGGCGTGATTCGCCGCAACGTCGCCACCGACGGCTCCGTCGAGGTTTCCTCCAACATCGGCGTGGTCGCCACTTCCGACGACCAGGTCAAGATCATGCTGTCCCCGCGCTCCTCGATCACCTCACTGCAGAACGAGTTCAAGGACCGCCTGCAGACGCTGGCCGATGTCTTGGGCTTCGACGCCAAGTTCGAGTTCGAGTATCCCGGCTGGAGCTATGCCGAGCATTCGCCGGTCCGCGACGTTTTTGTCGAGAGCTATCGCGAGCTCTTTGGCTCCGAGCTGCGCATCGAGTCCATTCACGCTGGCCTTGAGTGCGGCCTGTTTGCTGAGGCCCTGCACGGCCTGGACGCCATCGCCGTGGGCCCGACGCTCTCCGATGTCCACACCCCGGACGAGAGCATGGAGCTCGCTTCTGCCGAGCGCTTCTACGAGCTGCTCATCGACGTCCTCAAGCGCCTTGCCGCGTAAGGGTCGCGCTAGCAGCAGTTCGAGCCACGTGCTAGCGGATTGCAAATGACATTACGAGAGGGGGCATCCGAACTTTTGCGACGGGTGCCCCCCTCTTCTTTTAAGAAATGTGGATTGATTGGCGCCTAGCCCATATCCGCCTTGATGAGGTCGAGGGTGCGCTGGCAGTTTTCGCGGACGGGGCCGAGCATGTGCTCGCGCAGGTCCGCCATGCCGGGCAGGTCGGCGTGTTCGTCCATGATCTCTTCCATGCAAATGGGCACCTCGTAGGCGAGGTCCATCATGGTCGCAAAGCAAAACTTCTCGGATAGCCCGGCATCGGTGAGCGCCGCCTCCAGCGCGGGGTCGCCCATACCGTGGTATCGGCGGATAGCGCCTGGACCGATGCGCCCCACTCGATTTTCGCCGCCAACGCTCATGGCAAGGCGCGCCCGGCGGCGCATACGCTCGTACGCCAAGCCCGATGCGACATCGTACATGGGTGCGAGCGCTGCGTTTGTGCCTTTACCTAGGATGAGCGAGTAGTTTTTAGCGTGTGCGTCAGGCGCTCCGATAATGGCGTTATAGAACAACATATAGGTAAAAAGCACAAGATTCATGTGGTGGGGGACTGTGTTAATCAGTCGTTCTTGGATTTCTCGTGTGGTTGGTCCTCCGTCGGCGGTGTATTTCTGGCTTGGCAATACACCGAGCGCCTGGCAAAAGTCCTCCTGATGCAGCCTTTCGATATTTCCGCTGCTATTGACCATTCTGTCGTACCGTTCAACGACGAGCGCGGCTTCGTCTTCAAATGTGCAATAGGAGACGTTGGCAGTTGGAATGCCAACACGCCGAGCCGTTTTCATGCAGACGAATTCGTTTAAGGCCTGATGTTTGAACCCGACGACACCATTTTTGAAGATATGGGTAGTGGGGGATGACCCTAGACATTCGCACCATTGGCCATCATGCCAAGCTAGTGCAAATTTGCCTTGGTTGCCGCCCAGGGACCAGCTTTCGTTGGAGCCCATCCATGTCTCTCTTTCGTCATCGCGAATTGCTTTGAGCTTGTGAGCGATTTGAGAATTGGTAAGCGGGCGGTATGCCGAGACCCTGCCGCGGGCGGCGCCTAATTGATCGGTTCGACAAAACTGAACGGCCCCTGCGCAGTCAAGACCGATATGGCACAAGAGGGCGACGGGGTTGTTGGATGCAACGTCATACTCGGCGGCAATAGCGCGACGCTGCTCTTGACTGTCGGGCAAAAGGCCAAATAGGAACGGGCGGACGATGTTATGGCCATACGTGCGATTGGAAAGCGGCATTGTTAGCGATAGCGGTGCTCCGCGATAGGTTGGGGCGTATACAAAGCTGCAGAGTCCATGCTTGTCTTGCCGGAGAGTGCCTGCGATTTCGCCACAAATGAGGGTTGCAAGCTCCATCTCTGCCATTTATTTCACAACCTTACAGCCAAAGGAGAGGCCTGAAGTGCCGGAAAGGCCTTGCTCGGCTGCGATTTGGGCCAGCAAGGCACCATAGGAAGATGGCGTTCCCTGTCGAGCGGGTCGTCTGCCTACGCTTGGCTTTGGCAGGGCATTCGAGTTCGCGATAGGGAGGTCCGCTTTCGTCGTCGGATGTTCGGAGGGCGATGCGATGGAGTCGTTATCGCTTTGCGCAAAGAGACCTATGCCGAGTGCATTAAAGACGGACAGCAACTTGTCGAGCCGAATACCCGTGGCGTCTCCTAGCTCGAGCGATGCGAGCAGGCGCTCCGAAACGCCGGCTTTTTTAGCGAGGGCCGCACGGGTGATTTCCTGCGACTCGCGTGCCTGACGCACATAGATGCCAGCTTGGCGTGGTGTGGTGATGGGAAGGGTATCCATGGCGATCTCCAACATGTAGACTTTTGCATATCAGTATGACATGCAAAAGTCTGCACGAAAAGGCCTCATGCAAAACTTTGCATGAGGCCTTGTACTGGCGTTGAGTTTTGAGCGATTGTGTTTGGCGTTACAGCGCCAAAATCCCCAGATGCTCAAGCAAGATCTTAAGTCCGATGAGGATGAGCACGATGCCGCCCACGATGGTGGCAGGTTTTTCGTAGCGCGCGCCAAAGGTGTGGCCGATCGCTACGCCGGCGACGGAGAAGATAAACGTTGTGACGCCGATAAGCGATACAGCGGGAACGATGTCAACCGAGAGCGCCGCAAATGAGATGCCTACGGCTAGGGCGTCGATTGAGGTGGCGATGGCGAGGATCAGGTACTCGCCCAGGTCAATCTTTTCGGCATCCTTGCCGTCGCCTTCATTCTCGTCCTCGGTAAAGGCTTCCCACAGCATTTTGCCGCCGATAAAGGCCAAAAGGATAAAGGCAATCCAATGGTCGATGGGTCCGATGATGCCCATGAATTGACTGCCAAGCGCCCATCCGATTACGGGCATGCCGGCCTGAAAGCCGCCAAAGAACAGGCCGAGCACCACGGCGACTTTAAGGTTGATCTTCTTCATGCCAAGGCCCTTGCAGATGGATACGGCAAAGGCATCCATCGAAAGGCCAACGGCGAGCAGCACGAGCTCTGCGAGTCCCATAGTCTGGCTCCCTCTCTGCGGGCGGGCCCGCGTGTACCTCTTGGGGGAGTAACAAAAAAGACCCGTGGCGTACGCGTTGCGCGCACAGCCACGAGTCTCGTTCATTAAGGCAAGCCAGGCCGCATCGGCCAGTGTGTTGACTTGCCGCGCCACCGGAGGCGAACCCGATCACGCGACTACTCCCTCATTTATGCGAATCCCGATGCTACCACATAAGCAGCTCATTTGGATTGGGGCTCTCAGCTGTGTTCGCTCATTCTGTAAGCATCGGATTTTGCGGGCGTCACAGAGGCAAACCGTGAGAAACTTATTGACGTTTATGGAGCGTATACGATGGGAGCGATGCCTTGGATAAGAACGAGCTGCAAAAGCGTATGGAACAGGCCATCCGCCTGACGGCACCTGGCCAGCCGATCCGCACCGCCCTCGACATGATCATTGCTGGTCACCTGGGCGCTCTTATTTGCGTCGGCGACACCGAAAACGTGCTCGCTGCTGGTAACGACGGCTTCCCGCTCAACATTTCGTTTACCTCGAACCGCCTGTTCGAGCTTTCCAAGATGGACGGCGCCATCGTCATCGACGGCGACCTCACCCAGATCCTGCGCGCCAACTTCCACCTCAATCCCGATCCCTCGCTTGCCACGAGTGAGACGGGCATGCGTCACCGCACCGCCGCCCGCATGTCGGTGCTCACGGATGCCATCGTGATCTCGGTCTCGGCCCGTCGTGCCGTCGTCAACGTGTACGTTCACGGCAAGAGCTACGAGATCCAGCCCGTCACCACCATCATGAGCTCGGTCAACCAGCTCGTCGCCACGCTCCAGACTACCCGTCAGTCGCTCGACCGCTCCCTGCTGCGCCTGACGGCCCTCGAGCTCGACGACTACGTTACGCTCGCCGACATTACCGGGATTTTCTCGAGCTTCGAGATCATGCAGCAGGCAAAGACCGAACTTAAGGATTGCATTGTCAAGCTGGGCAACCAGGGCAAGCTCGTGCAGATGCAGCTCGAGCAGCTCGCCGGCTCCAGCATGGATACCGAGTACGACCTGATGATTCGCGACTATGCGAGCGATTCCTCCGAGGCCAATGCCGAAAAGATCCGCGCCAACCTGAGCCGTATGACGCCCAAGGACTTGTCCGACCCGCAGCATGTGGCGGCGGTTCTGGGTTACGACGACCTGGACGAGGACTCCGTCATGACACCGCTGGGCCTGCGCACGCTTTCGCGCGTGTCCGTCGTGCGCGACGGCGTGGCCGAGAAGATCGTCGACGAGTATGGATCGCTGCAGGAGCTCATGGACGACATCAGCGAGGATCCGGAGCGCCTAGGCGACTTTGGCGTCAACAACCCTGCCATTCTTGCGGACTCCCTGTACCGCATGAAGGGCACCAAACAGGGGAACGCATAATGGCGCCCGTATGCGCCGTGGTCGTTGCCGGCGGCAGCGGCCAGCGCTTTGGAAATCCCGGCGGCAAGCAGCTCGTTAACGTGGCGGGCCGTCCGCTCATGAGCTGGTCCATCCGTGCGTTCGATCGTAGCGACAAGGTCGGCCACATCGTGGTGGTGTGTCCTTCCGAGCGCCGTGCCGAGATGCGCCGCCTGGCCATCGACCCGTTTGACTATGACACGCCCATCAGCTTTGCCGATGCCGGCGAGACCCGCCAGGATTCCACCCGTGCCGGCGTGCATGCGGCTCCGGCGGGTTTCGAATATGTCGCCATCCACGACGGCGCCCGTCCGCTCATTACGACCGAGGCCATCGATCATGCGATCGACGTGCTCGTGAGCGACCGTGCCCTCGACGGTGTCGTGTGCGGCCAGCCTGCCATCGACACACTCAAAATCGTCGATGGCGACAACATCGTCGAGACGCCGCCGCGCGAGCTGTACTGGGCCGCGCAGACGCCGCAGATTTTTAGTGTCGACGCCATGAAGCGCGCCCATGCCGCGGCGATTGCCGAGGGCTTTATCGGCACGGACGATTCGTCACTGGTCGAGCGCATGGGTGGGCGCGTCCGCTGCGTCCAGAGCCCGCGCGATAACCTTAAGGTGACGGTGCCCGAGGACCTGCGTCCCGTAACCGCGATTCTGCTTGGCCGCATGGCCGAGGGAGAGGACCTTCCCCATGTTCAGTAACCTGCGCATTGGCCATGGCTACGACGTCCACCGTTTGGTGGAAGGGCGTCGATGTATCATCGGCGGGGTCGACATCCCCTACGAGCGCGGCCTGCTGGGCCACTCGGATGCCGATGTGCTCGCGCATGCCTTGGCCGACGCCATTCTGGGCGCCTGCCGCGGGGGAGACATCGGCAAACTGTTCCCCGATACCGACCCTGCCTATGAGGGTGCCGATTCGATGGTGCTGCTCGCTCGCGTGATGGACTATGCGCGCGAGCTTGGCTTTGAGTTTGTCGATGCCGATTGCACCATTGCCTGTCAGCAGCCCAAGATCACTCCGCACCGCGATGCCATGCGCGCCAACCTTGCCCATGCCCTGGGCGTTGACGTCGAAAACGTGGGCGTCGCCGCCACTACGACCGAAAAGCTCGGTTGGGAAGGCCAGGGCGAGGGAATCGGTGCCTGGGCCGTCTGCCTGCTACAGAAAACCGTTAAGGAGTAACGAATGCGTATCTACAACAGCGCTACCCATAAAAAGGAAGAGTTCCAGCCCATCGAGTCCGGCAAGGTCCGCATGTACGTGTGCGGCCCCACGGTCTACGACAACATCCACATCGGCAATGCCCGCACGTTCATCAGCTTTGACGTGATTCGCCGCTGGCTCATCGCGAGCGGCTACGAGGTCACGTTCGCCCAGAACCTCACCGATGTCGATGACAAGATCATCAAGCGCGCCAACGAGCAGGGCCGAACGGCCGCCGAGGTCGCGACGGAGTTCTCCGACAAGTTCATCGGCGTCATGCGCGCCGCCAACGTACTCGATCCCGATGTGCGCCCCCGCGCCACCAAGGAGATCGGCCCCATGATCGCCATGATCAAGACGCTTATCGAGCAGGGCCACGCTTACGCCGCCGATAACGGTGACGTGTACTTTGCCGTGCGAAGCGATCCCAACTATGGTCAGGTCTCGGGCCGCAACATCGACGACCTTATGGTTGGCGCGCGCATCGAGGAGAACGAGGACAAGAACGACCCGCTCGACTTTGCCCTGTGGAAGGCCGCTAAGCCCGGCGAGCCCAGCTGGCCGAGCCCCTGGGGCAAGGGCCGTCCCGGTTGGCACACCGAGTGCGCCGCCATGGTGCATCGCTACCTGGGCACCCCGATCGACATCCACGGCGGCGGCTCCGACCTTGCCTTCCCGCATCACGAGAACGAGTGCGCCCAGGCCACCTGCGCCTGGCACCAGGGCTTCTCCAACACCTGGATGCACACGGGCATGCTGCTGGTAGACGGCGAGAAGATGTCCAAGTCGCTCGGCAACTTCTTTACGCTGGCCGAGGTCCTCGAGCAGCACTCCGCTGCCGCCCTGCGCCTGCTGATGCTGCAGACGAGCTATCGCTCGCCGCTTGACTTCTCCTGGGAGCGTCTGGATGGTGCCGAGAACTCGCTCACACGCATTGCCGGTACGGTCGAGAACCTGCGTTGGACTGCGAACCATGCGGCGGCCGATGCCGATGCGGCTGCCGCCGAGGCGTTTGCCGCCAAGGCCGCCGAGACCCGTGCCACCTTTAAGGAGTGCATGGACGACGACTTTAACACCGCCGGTGCCATGGGTGCTGTCTTTGGCTTTGTCACCGAGTGCAACCAGTACCTGGAGCAGGCGGGCGATGCTGCCGACAAGGCCGCAGCCCTGGCTGCCGCCGATACGCTGGTCGAGCTGCTCGATACGTTTGGCGTCGAGCTTCCCGAGCCCAAGGTCGAGTTGCCGCTGGGCCTGCTGGGCGTTGCCGCCGGTTTGGTTGCCTACACTGGTGACGACGTAGATGAGGCCGCTGCCAAGATTCTCGAGGCCCGCGCCGAGGCCCGCGCCGCCAAGAACTGGGATCTGGCAGACGCCATCCGCGACCAGCTCAAGGACCTGGGCCTCACCATTGAGGATACTGCCGCGGGCACTCGTATTAAGAGTCTCTAGTATTTGTCGACCGTTCGAGGTGCGGCAGATTGCCTTGAAAGAGGAGGGCATAGACCTGGTGGTCATGCCCGACGATTGAAAGGCAAGGTGCCATGGCTCGGACGGTCGATTCTTGTTCGTTATCTATTTAAGGAGGCCGTTTTATGGCCGACAATCGCAAGCGTGCGCCTCGTGGCGGCAAGCAGACTGCTTCTGGCTCGCGTCCGATTCGCCGCAACGACCGCGCTGCCGCTCCCAAGGGCCAGCGCGATCGCGCCCAGGCCGCACGTCCGCAACGCGATCGTAACCGCGACGCTATCCAGGTTCCCAAGGGCGAGTTTATCGAAGGTCGTCGTGCTGCCGCCGAGGCGCTGCGCACCGGTTTTCCCATCAAGTGCGCGCTCATCGCCGAGGGCGGGGAGCGCGATGCCGCTCTGTCGCGCCTGGTCGATGACCTCAACGCCACGGGTGTCCGCATTAAGTATGTGCCGCGCGCGCAGCTCGATGCGCTGTCGAGCCATGGCGCTCACCAGGGCATTGCGCTCGAGGTGGGCAACTTCCCTTACGCCGATGTCGCCGACATCCTCGACCGCGCAGGCGAGGGCCCGGCGCTTGTCGTGGTGCTCGACCATGTGACCGACGACGGTAACTTTGGCGCCATCGTGCGCTCTGCCGAGGTTGTGGGCGCAGCGGGCGTCATCATCGCCAACAAGCGTGCCGCCGGCGTGACCGTGGGCAGCTACAAGACCTCCGCCGGCGCCGTCATGCATCTGCCTATCGCGCAGGTGCCCAATATCGCCCGTGCGCTCGATGACCTCAAGGCCGCCGGCTTTTGGGTGGGTGGCGCTTCCGAGCATGCCGAGGGCAGCTGCTGGGATGCTCCCTTCGAGGGCCGCGTGGCGCTCGTCATGGGCTCCGAGGGCGACGGCATCTCGCGTCTGGTGCTCGAGAAATGTGACTTTTTGACCAAGCTTCCCCAGCGCGGCATGACCGAGAGTCTCAACGTGGCCCAGGCGACCACCGCGCTGTGCTTTGAGTGGCTGCGCCACAATGCCGGCGAGCTCATGGGGGAGGAGTAGCGCATGTCCAAGAAGAACCGCGCCAAGTCCAAGGCCAAGCGCTTTGGCGAAGGCTCGGCCAAGCCGATTGTTTCGGCCGCGACCTATGGCGTGGGCGGCAATGCGTTTGCGCAGGCCATCGCCGACCCGGTCTCGACGGTGCACTCCAATAAGCCCGAGCTGCTGGTGGTCGACGGCTACAACGTGATCCACTGCACGCCGCGCTACGAAAAGCTCGTCTACGACCATTCCGATGATCCGTATTCCAGCGACGTTCACGATATGGCGCGCACGGCACTCATCAACGATGTTGCCGCGTTTGCCCAGGGCCGCTACGAGGCCGTAATCGTGTTTGACGGCGCGGGCAATATCTCCAGCGAGCGCCCCAACCTGCCCGCCCGCGGCGTGCGCATCGAGTTTTCGCCGACGGGCGTATCGGCCGACACCGTGGTGCAGAAGCTCTGCATCGAGGCGCGCGAGGAAGGCCGCGCGTGCTCCGTGGTGTCGAGCGACGGCACGATCCAGGCCGTCGTCATGGGTAAGGGCGTTACGCGCATCTCGAGCCGCATGCTGGTGGACGAGATCAAGCAGATAGATAACGATGTTCACGAGGCAGAGGAAGCTCCGCAGATCAAGATGACCCTGGGCAGCCGCCTGAGCCCCGATGCCCTGGCAAAGCTCAAGGCCCTTCGTGGCCGGTAGGGGAGTATCTGTAGAGACCAGCTACTCGGCTGGTCAATTCACTGGCTTGTAGTTATTGGATTGTGGACTTGCCATCGCCAAAACGAATAGTTTTTTGTTTTGGCGAACAGACGAAACTATTCGTTCTGGCGAATAGTTTTGAGATGTGCTCGGTCGAAGGGCCTGTTGCGCCCCATCCTCAATTCCTTTATCCTTAACAGGCTTCGCGCGAAAGCGCCAAGTGTGCCAGTGTGGCGCAACGGTAGCGCAACTGATTTGTAATCAGTGGGTTGCAGGTTCGATTCCTGTCACTGGCTCCATGAAAGAAAAAGCAGGTCAGAGTGTGTTTTTCTCTGGCCTGCTTTCTTTTTATGACTGTCGTGTGCAATGGGCTGTGCAACGATGTGTGCAATAAAACGGGTTTTGGATCCTATATCGAATTATCAAAATTCATAGTTTCGCCATTATTATTGGTCGTGCCCGTCCATTTTCCGGGCGATTTTATCCATCTGATCGTTACTGATCCTTTTATCATTTTTGCGTCGAATACGCTGTTCGTGCGCTTTGCAGCAATAGCCATTTTTGTCACGAGCGTTGTTTCGCCCTTTGAAACGGTCTTCGTTCGCGTCTTCTTGCGTGACGTAGGCCCTCATTCTCTGCTGGCGGATTTTGTACGGTCGTCCGCATTCGCGGCAAGTGTTCCAGGAGAAATGGCTTTCAAGGGTTTCTAGTAGTTGTATCGCCCAAGCTCTTGTTAGGCTTCCGTAAATCGGGTTTTGGCCGTTTAAATTCCGGTTGACCATTCGACGTAAAGTTTGCTCTTGAATGAAGGTATGGGGTTCTGGCTGAGGGTTAATAGCGAGGTCGATGAATGTTGCCAGGGCAACTTCTATTGTCTTGAATTGATTGCTCACCCATATCTTGGTTCCTTCGTCCATTTCAAATGTTCCGGGTTTGGCTACTGCTAACTGGGGCTCAGACGCATCGACCATCTGGAGCGACATACGTAGCTGCGAAAATCTGTTTTCAATAATCTCCTTGTTTTGGGAGATGCGTACTTGATGCAGAACATAGTCGTATGCACGGTCACCGTAAGCTGCTTTGCCTGTGAATAGAAGCGTAGCTAATTGCATGAATGCCATCGTTGTAACGAGATCGTCCAACAGTATGACCTGTTCCTTCTTGTATCTAATATCTTCGATTAAGTTTGCGACTTCTGTTCCCAGAGAGTGCCCCCTATCTTTGAAGTTATTAAACAAGGCGCACTCGGGGTTTAGGCTGATTTCAGAGCACCTTTCTGATGCATTCAATGCGTCGCACCAAATATCTAGACCATCTTGCTCCGGTTTATCGGAGAAGACGTCGTTTGAAGTGAAACGCTTTTCAACACGCTCTGATTGCCCCGCGTATGGGGTGACGGGAAGTCCGTACCGCTCGACGAATTGAATGATTTTCTTTGGATCCGTCAGATCTACGTCTAAAAGGGTCCCGGTGGAGAAGCCCGAGGGGATGCCGTAGGCCATCGAATGGGGTTTACAGATAAGCGCGGGGCGTTCCATTCCAAAAATGTCTATATTTTTCTCTCGACATGAGGGCAACGTCCACGGTTTGATTTCGGCTGCTTATAGGTGCTGGTACTTCGATTGTGGGGTGACTCATAGCTCTCTCCTTAGTGCTGTCAACCGAATTTCACGTTCCATTCGTAGCGTATATACAACAACATCCTATGTAAAGCGTAGTGTGGAATTGCATTCGAACTAAACGAAAGGAGTCTAAATGAACAGTATGGATTCGCAGAAACGAGACGCGATCGCGCGTAAAGCGTGGTGCCAGGCAATCGTCAAGCTGTCATCCGCATACGCCACCTCGCGAGATATCGCCAAGTTGCTGAATGTCTGTAAGACCAAGGCTATTCAGATTCTTAAGGCGGCCGGCGGCGTGAAGATTGCCGGCGTCTGGCGCGTGGACAAGGCCGATCTGATCTTATACCTGGCCTCTATGGAAGAAGGCAACGATGTGCTCTAAGACAATCGCCGAGGCCTTGGCAGATGCGTTGCCCGTCGACGGTACGCGCGGTTACACTGCAACTAACTCAAGCGAGGAGGACCGGATGGACGTGACGAACAATATGAATGTTGATCCATCCTCGATATCAAGACGGTCATTAGTGCTGAGGAGTACAAGCGACTGGTGGGTAAACACGATGTTTAAGTTAGATATCTGAGGTGGGATGCTTTGACGTTGCACTGGCCGACCATTGCGTACCTTAATGTGGTATCTATTTTTATGGCCAAGGAGCACCTGGACTTGTTCGATGGGCATGCCTTTGTCGATTGCCTTTGTGGCAAGCGTTCTTCTGAACTTATGAGGGTGGACCCTTCTTAAATCAAGCTCGCGCTCCAGTTTTCTAAGCAACGCCTCGACACCGCCAATTTACAGCCTCTCGTGTGGCGCCTTGCTCGACACGAAGAGGGCTTCCGAGCTGCCCATTCGGGTGGGCAGGTAATTCTCAATATGGTCTTTAGTCTTTGCATCAAAATAGACGATGCGGTTCTTATTGCCCTTGCCGTGTACGATGCACTCCCGACTGATGGTGTCGATGGAGTTCCTGTCCAACGAGACGAGTTCGCCTACACACATGCCGGTAGAGCGCAACAGGTCGATCGGGGCAAGGTTTCGGGGACCCACAGTTATCGCAAAGAATCTCGCGACTTCGTCGCCATACGTTTCCCTTATGAGTTGCGGAGCCTTGACTCTTTTAATGCGTCTGACCGGGCTTTTGATGATATGGTCTCCGTCTTCGAGCCATGAGTAGAAGCTTGAGATGATTCTTCGGACGTTGTCGACGGTGACGTGAGTGACGCCGGCTTTTTGCTGATAGTTGGAAAGATAGGACCTAATTTCTTCGGTTTCCAAGTCGCAAACTGGCGCATCGAAAGATTCAAGCTTTTTTTGATGGTGGCTTCGTAGTAGCAGATGGTTCTATCCGAACAGCCTTCGAGGCGTTTTGCAGACATAAATAGATCTAGGAATGATTCGCTTTCAAACTCGCAGCCGTCTTCAGCTAGCTGGCTTTCATCGAAAGGGCAGTGCGATATAACTTTTTCGAGTTGGCGGCTCTGCCGTGTGGTCAGGTAGGGGAGCATGAAGCGGGTAATTTCTCTGGCTGTTTTCGCGAGATCCATAGAGACGTCCTCCCTCGCACGGTGTGTGATGCTATTTTCCTTTGTTCACTCGTGCGTTACGGAGGGAATGCCGGGTGGCACCTCCGCTACGCCGCGTCAAGGGGGTCCATGAGACCCCGCACAAACCTCCGCTCCGCTCCGGTTGGTGGAGGTCGTCATGGATCTCCCTTGACCCGCCTTCGCTCCGGTGCGGCTTTGCCCGCAGGGGCGAGATACTAAGGGCCATGTGCCCGGAACGGAGGAAGACATGTGAGAACAGATGATGAGGGAGATTGCGGAGGGGCTGCCGTCCGCATAGGGTTCGGCGACGTGGAGAGCATCGACTGCGAGGGCGGCCGGGCCGTGTATATCACCGGAGGGGAGTGGGCTTCACCAAAAGAGTGTGGGCGTATCAATGGCACGTACACACCGGTTTTTTTTGGACGCCTCGCATCATCCTCGCACCCTTGCGTTCCAAGGGGCTGCTGCCCCTTGGAACCTTGCCTGAGACGGCTCGGGGGCGACGGGTTTTGAGATTTATGCGCTTGCCGCCGCCGGATTTCAGTCTGGCATATAAGCGCTCTGACTCGGAATTCGGTGGCGGACGCTACTTCGTGGCACCGCAGGAAGAGCACTTGTACCCGGTGGTCACGGTCTCGTCCCATGCCTTGCTCACCAGCACTTGCTCGTCCCATGCTGCTTCGTCGGTCACAGTTTCAGAATACCCTTGCTTTACAGTCACATAGATAGAGTGATAGCTTCCGCAATTACCACCATTCATAAGAGAGTTGTTAATATGTCCCCATGGGTCTGACGTAATATCCGCACCGCACTGGTTGCAGATATAGTGTTCCTCCGTTACCGGGTCATGCCATACCTGATGCGTCACCGCGTCATGGTGGACGGTCTTGTACTGAGCGTCGTGATGGACGGTCTTTGTCTGGGCTACCCAGTTGTGCTGATGCGCCGGGGCGTCATCCTTTTTCGATGAGCCGCCTGAATTGGTGTTCGAGCCGGAGTTGCTGCTGTTGCCGCCGCTCGGCTTGCTGTCGGTCTTCCCATCGTCCCCCTTGCCGCCGGTGGTCTCCGGTGTCTTCGCATCGGACTTTTCCTCCTTGGCGGTCTCCTCGGCCTTCCCGGTCTCCTTCTCGACGGCATCGGTATCGGCGTTCGGATTGCTGCCGATATTGGTCTGGAAGATGTTGACCACCCTCACGCCGCGCTCTCCGGTCAGGGTAGAATCGCCCTTCTTCACGGCTTCCGCGACATCCTTGGCGATGGCTGTCAGTTCATCCTCCGTCACCTTGTCCGCATCTACCTTCTCAAGCGCGATGACGGTGCCGCCCGCCTTCCCATCGGTCTTCACGGCAGCGATCTCACCGGACGCGGCCTTGTAGGTGGAGCCGTCGGCGTTCACCGGCGGGATGAGCGAGACATTGTAGGTACCGGTCTCGCCGACCGTTACGCTCACCTTCTCGTTGGCGGCGAAGGCGGTGTAGAAGTCCACCTCGCCGTCCGCGCCCTCGATATGCGCGATGACGGGCGTGGATGTGTCGGCATCCCATCCCTCGGCCTTCACCTCAAGGGAGAGTGCCATGTCCTGCTTCTCATCGCCTGCCTTCTGGGACACCGCAGGAGTGTTCGACCCTACTCCCCATCCGGCATGTGCAAGCGCATAGCCGCCGCCACCGATGAGGAGCGCGGCGCAGACAAGCCCGGCACCAGCCGCGCAGACCTGCTTGCGGGAGAACTCGCGTCCGAAGAGCATAAGCGGTTTCCTTTCTTCTTTTCCTCTGCACCCCCGCTATGCGTTCGCGTCAAGCTGACGCTTGAGATTCGATACCTTCAACCACTGGAGAAGGAAGGCAAAGGGCGCAAATGCAGCCGGGATGGAAAGAAAAAGCGTCGCTATGAGGAGCAGTCCGAGAGCGTTGCCCCAAACGAACAGCCTTGAGCGCTTGATTGCACGCCATGCGGCGATGTAGCCAGCAGGTACCGTGCCGACATAGAACCCGGTAAAGGCTGTTGCAGCCAGCAGGACGGGAACGAGTGCAACGATTCCAATTGCACCCGTCTGAGTTATCAGGGCAGGGGAATTAACGAGAAGCAAAAGGAAAACAACTACCGCCGTTATCGCCCCGACGATATAGAGGAACTTCTTCATCAAATCGAAGACTCGTTTTTCCTCATCATATTCGGCGCGAATCGCCATAGCGTTGTCTTGGTATATCGGGTGTTGATAGGTTCGCATGGTATGACCTTCTTTCTAATGTTCTGTATGCAAGTTCTTTAGAAGTTGCAGTTGCCTGTCCGGGCGGAGTCCTCGACCAAAGGGTTTTGCGATATATGCATAGTCGCTGGGGAAGTCCAATGAGAGCATATCGTCCGTCACTTTCGGAATCTCCGTATCCACCATGGTTCCTTTCTGGTTGCAATGCCCCAATATTTGCATTGTATTTCAAATTGTCACTTATATAGGTGTGACTTATATAGGGTTGGCCTGAATCACTGACACCGGTGGATAGGAGGTGCCGATGACTGAGCTTGACCCCAAGATGCGCGTGGGGCTTCGCATTAAGGAGCTGAGGGGCGAGCTCGGCATGAGCCAAGAGGCCTTCGCATACTCCATCGAGATGTCTCGCACCTATTTCGCCGAAGTCGAGACAGGCAAGCGAAACGTGTCTATCGAGAATATCGAGCGCATCGCAGGCGGGCTTGGCGTCTCTCTGAGAGGGTTTTTCGATTCAGATCTGTTCGATGGTTAGTTCGGCTGCCGGCTTCTGACGTCATTTAAAAGTGCCCCGGTGGTAATCGCCGGGGTACTTTTCTAAAGAGGGGATTCGGCGGCGGCCGCTTCAGCGCGGATGCGCTGTTCGGCCTCTTCGAGGTCCCTGATAATCCTTCTCAGCGCCATGCAGCAAAAGAGCATCGACTCATGAAGGCAGGCGAGTTCGTAAACGATATCCTCGAGTGCCATATGGCTCCTATCGAAAAGTGAATAGCGTCTCTAATGGTTCCGATGCTGGACGTGGGCTGCCGGCGTCCGCCGCGAATCGGCCTCGGCCCCGCGGCCGGGTGGCACCTCCGCTACGCCGCGTCAAGGGGGCCCATGAGACCCCGCACAAACCTCCGCTCCGCTCCGGTTGGTGGAGGTCGTCATGGACCTCCCTTGACCCGCCTTCGCTCCGGTGCGGCTTTGCATGGAGCAAAGCCGACGACGACGCGCGGCGTCGCCATTCGGCTTTGCCCGCGGGGGCGAGATGTTGAGGGCAGGTTGCCCGGAACGGAGGAAGACATGCAGCAGCTGATGACCGAGGAAATCGCCAAGGCGGTGCCGAGGCTCTATGGGCAGGACGGGGCGGAGGACCCCACGGTCTACGCCCACTACTTCTCGTGCGTGAACGGATGGGACTGGTGGCTGCTCGAGTTCGACGGAACGGACGAGGCGTTCGGCCTCGTCGAGGGCTACGACGACGAGCTCGGCTACTTCAGCATCAAGGAGATGGCCGAGCTGAACCGCCAGATGGGGTTCGCCGCCGTCGAGCGCGACGAGCACTTCTCCCCGAGGCCGCTCAGCGCCGTCAGGAGGAGGTAGCCGCATGGTCACGGTCGAGTTCGACTCCATGGGCGAGGCGGTCCGCCTCGCCCTCGTGGCCGGTGAGTATGTGGGCGGCGGCCTGGCCGTCCTCCTCCTCGACGCCACGGACCCGCGCTCCGAGGGCTACATGGCCGAGTGGGGCGCGCTCACGGCGAACGTGCCGGCGGCGGCCGAGTGGTGCCGCGGACGCGGCGACATCGCCATCGACGCCGACGTGCCCGCGTCGCTCCTCGAGGCGCTCGAGGCCGCCGGCTTGCTCCGCATGGCCGGCCGCTCGGCGGCGTCCGGGATGGCCCGCTACCCGCTAGCCACGGTCGCCGGGCGCGCCCTCGACGGCATGGGCGGCCTGAGCGAGACCCTCGAGGAGGCCCTCGGCTCGACGGTCGTCGTCGAGTACGAGTCGGGAGGCGACGGCGGGGCGTTTGAGGTTGGGACCGCGCCGGCGCGCTCGGCCGAGCTCGGGCGCCTCATCGCCGCCGCGAGGTCCGAGGTCGACGCGTTGGCGGGCGCCGGCGGATGGGCTGCCGTCCGGGTCGGTTTCGGGGGCGCCGAGACCATCGACTGCGAGACGGGCCGGACGGTTTACGTCGCGGGGTGAAATGGGAGGAGGGCGCGGGCGCGGTCCGGATGGGCCGCGCTTTTCCTTTCCCGGGGATACGGGACTCCCACCGTCCAAGTGCCTTGGACGGTGGGAGCTGGATACGACGATATACTGCGCGTGCAACGGGGACACGCGCCTCCTTTTCGGTTGACTCCACCAGTTCGTACAGAGACTTTTCGATTTCCCGCTTTGATTTGGAGGTCTGTAATTCCATATTTCTGGAATACGGCACGAGGCTGAGCTTCGAAATCGCGTCTTGCGTCGGTAGATTGTTCCGCGTCCGCGACCAGTTTTTCAAGGGTGCTAAGCTGGGACTGTATTGAGAGTTCGTTTAGGTGGTTCACATTGTCCATAGCGGTGACCACCAATATTGAATAGCTGTCTTGAAAGACTGTGTCACGCTAGTGTCGGTATCGATTTGATACTACGAACAAATTAGAACTAAATGGATATAGTTTCCATACTAATTAAAACAAATTTGCATTCAAATTTTTATTTAAACTTGATTTAAGGCGGAGTGGAATGTGAGCGCACAAGGAGATGCGGAATCGATGAGAGCCTCAAAAAAAATTACTGCAGTGTTATCATCTTTCATCCTCTCTATTCTTCCATTTCTGATTCTATGGGCGGCTTGGTCAGCCCTCCCTGATGCAATTCCCGCTCATTGGAGTGGGGGTGTGGTTGATCGATGGGGTAATAAGCTTGAATTGCTGGTTGTTCCGCTGTTTTCTCTGATTGGTTCTATTGCAATTTCTGTGTACCTTATTGTTTCCACGCGGCGAAGAGAGTTCGCGGATTTCTCTGTTCGAATGCGACGGGACTTTGTTGCGTGCTATATTTCTAGTCTTCTTTTATCGACAACCTGCTCAGTGATAATTGCCGTTTGGGTTCAGTTGATTCTTACGCAAAACACTGCGGTTGATGGGGGGCTTGGACTATCGATCCTGTATTCCCTTCCCGGGCTATATGTGATCTTGTGCGCTTTGCCGCCTTTTTATGCGAGCGGCGAGAGCAAAAAGGCAGAGCGCCTGATAACAGTTCTTATTGGCGGCGCGGAGATTGTTCTTTGTGGAATAGTGCTTGAAGGTTCGGCTGCCTCTTATGCGATGATTGGACTGATGATTCTGTTCTGTGCGTTTGAGATTGTGTCACAGGTAAGGGATAGCCGGTCCTTATGAGTTGAATTACGCGCGTGCGGATATAAAGGTTGGCATGTTAAGCTGGTCGTTTTCTCGTTCTGGGACATTTGCAGTAGGATGAGTGGGACTAGGCGCGCTGCGGTGTGATGGTGACGGTTGAGGCTTGTATCGCTGCAAATCCGCTGATGCACATTTTGCTATTGGGCTTGAAGGTGGAACCGACAGGCCTTTGTTTGGGATGTTCTGGTCGTCCAAAGCGTGTTGCACGGCTTTATATTGTTACGCTCGTTCGGCGCTCCGTTGGAGCATTTCCGGGCTTGTCGGCATCATGACTTGGCCAAGTGATACGCTTGCCGGGACGGTTGTAACGCCGCGCCGGTTCCGTGTGCTCCTTCGTTGTTGGCCCGTCCAGCCGGGGGCGGATTCGGCCTCATGTTGTGGCGCACGGCGTTCAGGGGCTTCCCCTGGCGAGCTATGTTCGTCCGTATGGGTAAGGGTCGGTTTGAGCTGACAATCCCGTGCCGGAAGAGGCTTGCACCATGCGCACGATGACAGAGATTGAGTGGCTGGACGGCCGTATGACGAAGGTGCCGGAGCTCGTCCTGGGCGATGCGCTCGGCGAGAGCGTCCAGGCGGAGCTCGATTTCGGGTTCGACGACGTGTTGGAGGGCCTTTGGGTCGAGGTGCGCCATCACGAGCGCCATCATGAGCAGGATAAGGGCGCACTACGGGCGCCCGGGATTTTGCGGCGCAACTCGGCGTGCCGAGTTCGTTTCCGCTGGTAGCGTAGCCGGTTAAACCGGAAGGCGGTCACGGCCCGCCGTCATACGCGCCCCGCGCGCCGTATGACGGCGGGCGGTTTTCGCAGGCAGGGCCGTACGACGCGTCAGAACCCGTCGGGCGCGGCGGGCGCCTTGCGCTTCCTGCCGCCGGACGGCGACCCCTTGGGCTTTTTCGGCTTCTCCGGAATGCGCCACACCGGTGCCGGGGAGGTGTTGCGGGCCTCACCCTCGAGCGCCCGCGCGAGCAGCGCGCCCTCGGCCTCCGGCGACGTCAGGCCCAGCAGCGGCCCCAGGAACGTCTCGGTGATGTCGCGGCTGGCGAGCGCCATCGGTCCCTCCGCGTCGATCACGAGCGCGCCGTTCTCGCGCGCGCTCCAGGCCATGAGCTCCGACGGGGTGATCAGCGGCCGGCGCGCCACGGAGAACGACTTGCCGGACGAGGAGCTCTGCGTCCCCTTGGTGGAGCTCTGCCCGGTCGTCTTGACGCTGTAGTCGCCGAGACGCTTGCTGATCTCCTCCGCCTCGCCGACGGACTCAACCGAGAGGACGACCTGGGTGCCGAGCAGCGCCAGCAGCGCGTCCGACTCGGCCCTGGAGTAGCCGCACCGCGCCTCGAGCAGATGGGTGTTCTGGAGCACGAAGACGACGTGCAGGCCGATGCTCCGGACCTCGGCGAGGTCGCCGAGGAGGCGGGGGATCTTGGGGATTCCGGACCCCTCGTCGATGGCGAGCAGGGTCTCCGCCGGCAGCCTGCCGCCGGACAGGCGCGCTGTCTCGCGCAGCGCCGACAGCGCCTGCGAGAAGATGCACGAGACGAGCGCGCCGCGGTCGCCCCGGTCCGTCGCGCTGGCGATGTAGAGGATGGTCGGCTTGCGCCCGACCGACGCGAGGTCGACCTCGCCGCCCCAGAGCATGCGGCTGACGTCGTCGTCGCAGAAGGACATGAGGTAGTTGCGCGCGGTGGAGACGAGGGCCTCGCCCCCGCCGCCGTTCGACGAGGCGACGAGGAGGAACTGGCGCGCCGGGTTTCCCGCCGGCAGGTCCGCGGCGAGCTCCTCCAGCGACTTGACCGCGCTCTTCCCGTCGCGGGGCTCCAGGAGCGCGAGCACGGTCGAGAGGTTCCGCGCGCCGTCGGGGATCCGCCCGTCCGTAATCGCGAGCAGGCAGAGGCCGGTCAGCAGGTTGCGGCTGGCGTCCGTGAAGAACCTCTGGCCAGAGGAGAAGGCGTCGGGCACGATGGCCGTCGACAGCTCGCGGAGCTCGGCCACGGCACCTGCGACGCCCTCGGTCCCGAGTGCCGCGATGGCGCGGTCGAGGGGGTTGAACCTCGCCGACTTGACGGGCTCGTCGAGCCGGATGGCGACGACCTCCATCCCGGCCCTCCTGGCGAGCGGCTCGGTCCATGCGCGAATCTCGGACTTCGGGTCGTGGACGATGACGGACGTCGGGATCCCGTGGGCGTTGCGGTCGATCGCCGCGACGATCGAGGGTGCCGTCGCACGTCTGCTCTTGCCCGCGCCGCTGCCCGCCCTTATGAGGCAGTGGACGGCGGGGACCATCGCGATACCACCACCGATGCAGCCGGCCGCCACGAGTCCCTCCGCGGCGGCCTTTCCGTCCCAAGGAGGGCAACGCCTCGCGACCCTGGAGGGCCTCGACTCGAGCCAGGCGTCCCCGTGCGTGCGCGTGGGCGCGCGGTCGCCGGCGAACGTTCCGTCGTGGAGTCTCGCCCATGAACGGGCCCAAGAAACGAGGCCGAGGATGAGGACGGCCGTCGCGACGAGGGCGAGGGCCGCGAGCACCTCTCCTATCTCGCCCGACGCCGCCGCGTCGGCGGCCGCTTCGAGAGGGCTGCGGAAGACGTAGGCGGGCTCGGGGCCCGGGTCGTCCGTGGGCAGCCGCAGCAGGACGGAGAGGCCCGAGATGAGGGATAGAGTCCACCACCTGGCGTAGTCCCAGGCGCTGGCGGTCGCGGCGCAAGCTATGACGGCGGCGACGCCTTGGGCCGCGAGCGTGCCGGCGAGTTCCTTTTTCATATCGCGGTTGAAGGATTTCGGTTTCATCTCGTCATCGTCCTCTCTATCCTGTTTGCTATCTTCAGCGCGGGGACGCTCGACGGCCCGGTGCCGCCGGAGGCGAGGACCCTCAGGGTCGCGGCGATGAGTCTCAGCGCCCTCTCGCCGGCCTCGTCTCCCATGTCGCGTCCTCTGGCGTCCCGTGTGGCCTCCCTGGCGACCAGTGCCGCCATCGCGGCGGCGCGCCCTAGGGCGGTGCCTGCCGACGGGGCGCGCCTGAATGCCTGGTCCGCCGTGGGACACCCCCTGAGGTCTGCCGGCTCGAGGGTCCGGCCGCGCGCGGCCTTTCGCGCGAGCCTCTCGAGGCGCGTCTTCGGGATGCAGGCCCGGGCCTCGGTGGCGAGTCCGGCCTCCCGCCGCCTCTCCGTCGCGGGGCCGGTTTGGGGCGCGGCGCGTCGCGTCGGCACCTCCTCGCGAGCCGGCGTTCTGTCCGGGACTATGACCCGCAGCGCCGCGTTCTCGCACCGGAGGCCGAGGTCGGCGGCCGCCTTGCGGACGTAGGCGTCCCGCGCCTCCCCGGTCAGGCACTTGAGGTCGGCGCACCTCTCGACCGCCTTCCTGTGGCGCTCCAGCGCGCCGGCGAGCTCGGGGGAGTCGGACGCCGCCCGGTCGAGGGCCTCCCTCAACGCGGCGGAGGCCTCCGGGTGGAAACGCCTGAGGTGGGCGGCCTCGATCCTTCCGTCCGGCGGCAGGCCGATGCCGAGCTTTCCGCGGTCGATTCGCGCAACTGCTTCCAGGGCCGCCTTCCTCGCGAGGTCGCGCTCGATGTACGCTTCCCGCAGCAGCGGTGCCATGGCCTTCGAGGAGATCTCGAGCCTGGCCGCCTCCATCTTCCCCTTTGGCAGCAGGGAGTCCCAGTCGCCCGAGCGGTCGACCGTGAGGATGTGGACGTGGTGGCTCGTGCCGTTGATATGCATCGCCGCGTAGAACTCCACGCGGCTCTCGGGCACGCCGGTCATCTCGGAGAAGAGCCTCGGCCACTCGGAGCGCACCAGGGCCTGCCAGGCGTCCAGGCGGTCGAGTCCGGCCCCGGGGGCGATGTCGTTCGGGACCGTGACGACGGTGGTGAGCACCGCGCCGCCGTTTTGGGCGATGGCGCGCCTGGCCTCCGCCACGGGGACCGGGCCGTCCGCGCCCCAGAGGCCGCCGGTCGAGCCGGTCCTGTTCGCGGCGTAGGCGGCCAGGCCGTCCACGCCGAGCCTCCGCCCGTCGGCCTCGCTGAGCTCGATGACGACGCCCCGGCGGGTGCCCGCGTAGGCCGCGAGGCCGGCTGCCGAGGCCCTCGCCACCGCCCCGGCGCGGACGACGGAGTGGTTGACGATGACGGGCGGGCTAGCCATCGGCACGCTCCCGCGCGTGGAGCTTCACCTCGTCGATCCTGCCGAGGCCAGCGCGGCTGAGCTCGCCGGCCTGCGCGAGGTAGTTCTTCCAGATGTCCGCGACAGGGACGTCCTCGAGCGAGGCGTAGGACGCCTTGAGGACGTCGGCCGACATGAGGCCGGCCATGATGGCGGCGGTCATGGGGCGCGAGAGGACTGCGGCGATGCGGTCCTCGGTGGCGTCGAGCTTGCGCTCGATGTCGAGTGCGGCGACGTCCATGCGCGCGTCGACGATGCCGCGGATGAAGCCCGCGACCTCGTTGCCGTAGAGGTCGAGCTCCCCCGCGGCGAGCGCCGAGCGCAGGAGAGAGCGGATCTCGTCGCTGACGTTGGAGTTGTCGAGCTCCGCCCGCGTCTTGAGGGCGGTGTAGAGTTTGTTGTCGATTTTTACGCTGATGGTTTTGGTTTCGGTCATAGGGTCTCCTCATAAAACAGGGGACCGTTTGGCCCCCTGTGGTGTCTATTCGTCTTCCGTGTATGTAATCGGATAGCCTTTTGGCGCTTTAGCCGCCGGCAAGGGCGTATATGCGATGAACTCGTTTATGATTCGGACGGCATCGAAATCAATCAACTCTGCAATTATTTCAATGGGTCCGGCGTTGAATTTGTTAATACCCATGTTTGCTCCGAGCTCAGTTGGTCTTAGCCGGCGCTCGCTACATTTAGTTGACGCCGATGTAGCTAAGAACGCTGTCGCGATTGATGCGCCACAGCTTCCCGCACTTCACGGCTTTGAACGTTCCGTTCTGGCAGAGTCTGTAGACGGAGCGGTCGCTGATACCGAGCAGGTGGGCGACAGGTATCGGATCAACGATGTCTGGCATCGTGCGAAAAGCATCAAGAGTGATGCGTTTGCTCTCAACTTCAATTTCGACCTCCTTTCTGTCTGCTGCCGTCTCTTTGAGATCTAGTCTGGAGCGTCTTGGGCGACGGATTCAAAAACGCGGTCATGGCGGACGATACGGACCCGGTGGACTGAAATGACTTACTACGGGAAGGTATAGGAAAGGCCGCGATGCAGTATCGCGGCCTTCGATTAGGTCTTATCCGGTTTTTTTGGAGACTATGGGCGCTCTTATAAAGGCGTCCTAGGGCGTTCATTGCCGATGCAGTTGCCTTCGGGTCGGCGCTGGCGTATCTATCTAGGGTCATGGAGGCTTTGGAGTGACCCATCAGGCTTGCGAGCGTTCTTGGGTCTACGCCGTTGGCGACAGCGTATGTTGCGAAGCTGTGCCTTAGGTCATGGAAGGTTACCGTGTTCCTGTTTAATACTCCATGAAGGTTTAGCGCCTTGGAGAGCGCACGCCAAGCGTCATTGACCCTGGGCGGCTTGAGGAACGAGCCGTCGGGAAAGCCCAGCACGAACATCTCCCCGCTGAATTCAGTCCCAAGCCTGGTACATTCTTCTTCCATGTTTCGCTTGCGTGCGGCTAGATCGTGCATGAGGTCCTCCGGGCAATTCGGAATTGTCCGTCTACTGCTGACGCTTTTGGGGCCTTTGATGTAGAACTCGGTGTCGGTGTGCCCGATTGCGGCCTCCACGCGAATCGAGGAATGGGAAAAGTCGACACATTTCCACTTCAGGGCGCAAAGTTCACCTCGACGAAGTCCTGTATACAGGGCGATTTTCGCGGCTAGAATTGCCGGGACATCTATGGATGTGTTGAGGGTGTTTAGGACGCGCACCCTTTCTCTTCCGGTAAGTGAATTCGGTCGTCCGTAGTTGGCATCCTCGTTCTTGGGAACCTTGGCCCATGCGGCAACATTTTCCGAGACTAGCTTTTTCCTTAGCCCGTATTTCAATGAGCCCCTCAACAGCCTGAGGGAATTGCATGCAGTTGATCTCGCATGCTTCTTCGCCATTACGCTGACCCATTCCTGAACGTCTTCTTCGGTCAGGTCTTCTAGGGGGATGCTGCCAATATAAGGTTCGATGTTTCGACGGAGCATGCCTGAATAGCCGGTTGCGGTTGAACGCGCGATGTCGGCGCACTCCATTGTTATATAGCTAGACACTAGTTCGGCGACTGAAATCGAGCTCGTTGGTTTCATTGCCTCGGCTTCCGCTTCTGCATTCAGGTGAGCGCGGATGGCCTCGGCTTCCACCATTGCAGCATCACGATGTTTATGGCTTCGACCTTTATCGCGGCCTCGATGCTCAAGAAGTTGGGTCTTCTTGCGCCAGGCTCCATCCTCGAAGTAGGGGAACTGCGCGCGCCAGCGGTCGCTCATGTACTTATATATAGATGAGGTAGCGTATTTCTCTTCCATTGTTCCTCCGTGTGCAATCACGTGTGCAATGACTGTGCAATTTGACTGTTTCGGAGACGTCTCAAGTGAGACTATAGGCGGAAAATGAAAGAAAAACGCGAGGTCACGGTCGGCATAGTCGCAGATGAACGCTAATAAACGATAAGGACACCGATGTAATCAGTGGGTTGCAGGTTCGATTCCTGTCACTGGCTCCATGAGAGTTTCGGGCTCTGTCTCTATATGGGACAGGGCCCGTTTCTATTTATGTTGACATGTCAGCGGGTTTGACTCCCACCAGGCTTTAGGTTTGTCTCGATCTGTAACACGGGCGGGCTGAAGACCCTCCTTATTGTTACAGATCGAGACATTGCCAAGGGACGGACGATAACATCTCGGTCTGTAACACGAAGAGGCTGAAAACCGTTCTTACTGTTACAGATTGAGACGTAAGCTGGGGTCTCTGCGTAATATCTCGACCTGTAACAGATAGGGGAGAAAATGTTCTCTATATGTTACAGATCGAGACAAAAGCCGTGTCGAGCTCGGCTGCCCCCCCCTGAGCGTGGATTATCGGACGTACGAGCGTGGAAAATCTCCCGCTTAGTGAATGATCGTGGATAATCTGCCACTTTGGCCTTGGGGGCACGGCAAAGTGGGAGATTATCCACGCTCGATTTCAAACGGAAGAAAATCCACGCTCGAATCTGCCGCGGAAGCCCGATCTCGACCTATATATAGGTGCAAATAGGCTGTTATCGAAGTTCGATCCTGAAGGTGTACTCCACTACACCAAAGTGTTAGCTTGGGAAACGTCACCTCTGTATCCAAAACCACCGTCCTTCACATCCAAACTCAACAAAATCGCAGGTCACGGCTATATAGATACGCCCGGCACCGTGTATCTAGAGGTTTTCGTTGACAGCCCCCAAGGTTGCATCGTATTATCTT
>CAJLPX010000025.1 GCA_905208635.1 uncultured Collinsella sp.
GCTTTAAGCCGTCGCGCACGTCCGGCAGGGCGCGCGCCGTGATGACCGACATCGAGTACTCGATGAACGACTGCTTCATCTCGCGGCCGAACTCCGAAATCTGGAGCTGACCGCCGTTTATATCCTCGCCGGCCGAGGCGCCACGGTCGACTTCGCCAAAGCTCTCCTCGAGCTCGGCGTCGTCGTCCTCTTCCTCGTCATCATCGGCATCGGGGTTATAGGCATCCGGATCGCCGTCCTCGCCCTGCTCAGCACGGGCAAGCAGGCGTTTCAGATCATCGGGCATACCGGCATCGCCGGCATCGCCCATACCCTCATTGTTGTTGATATCGTCTGCCACGTTACCTCCTCTTAAGCGTCAAGGAAACGCGCATCATGTGCGTGCTTCTCGATGTACTCGCGGCGATAGCCGACCTCGGAACCCATCAGCTCGCGCACAGCGCGGTCCGCCACCACGGCGTCCTCGATCGACACGCGCTGCAGGATGCGGGTCTTAGGATCCATCGTCGTCGAGGCAAGCTGCTTGGGGTCCATCTCGCCCAGGCCCTTGTAGCGCTGGACGGTATAGCCCTTGCGCTTCTTGGTGATCTTGCCATCCTTGGCCTTGCCGGCCTCGTCGTTGTCGTCGGGGTTCAGGCCCAGACTCTGGATGGTGTCGCGCAGGATCTCGTCTTCGGGCTGGCGGCCGTTGGGATACACGTAGTGGATCTTGTTGCGCACCTTAATGCCAAAGATGGGCGGGCAGGCAACATAGACGTAGCCGGCATCGATCAGCGGACGCATGTACTTGTAGAAGAACGTCAGCAGCAGGATGCGGATATGCGCACCGTCGACGTCTGCATCGGTCATGATGATGATCTTGTGGTAGCGCGCCTTGGTGATATCGAAGTCGCCGCCGTCGCCGGCACTCGTCGTGACGCCGCAGCCGATCGCGGTAATCAGCGACTGGATGGTGTCACTCGAGAACGCGCGATGGTCACCAACGCGTTCGACGTTCAGAATCTTGCCGCGCAGGGGCAGAATCGCCTGGATGTCTCGGCGACGGCCGTCCTTGGCCGAACCGCCTGCCGAGTCGCCCTCTACGATGAAGAGCTCGGTCAGCTCGGCATCGCGCACTGAGCAGTCAGCGAGCTTACCGGGCAGGGACGCCGTCTCGAGCAGGCTCTTGCGGCGGGTCGCCTCGCGCGCCTTGCGGGCGGCGTTGCGCGCCTTGCAGGCCTGTTGCGCCTTCTTGACGATCTCGCGGGCGGGCTTGGGATGCTCCTCCAAGTAATCGGCGAGGCCGTCGGTCACGATCTTGAGCGTGAGCGCGCGCATATAGGAGCTACCGAGCTTGGCCTTGGTCTGCCCCTCAAACTGCGGATCGGGCAGCTTGACCGAGATAACGGCCGAAAGGCCCTCGCGCACATCGTCGCCGGTCAGGTTGGCGTCTTTTTCCTTGAGCAGGTTCTGTTTGCGCGCGTAGTCGTTGATCACGCGGGTGAGCGCGGTGCGGAAGCCCTCAAGGTGCATGCCGCCCTCGGGAGTGTAGATGTCGTTGGCAAACGACATGACGTTCTCGCCGTAGCCGCTATTCCACTGCAGGGAAACCTCGACCTCGCCCATCTTGGCCACGGGAGCGTCCGGGTCCGATTTGCCCTCGATGTAGATGGGCTCCTTAAAGGCCTCGGGGACGTCCTTGCCCTCGTTGAGGAACTTGACGAAGTCGATGATGCCGCCCTCGTAGCAAAACTCCTCCACGTGGGGAGTCGCCTCGCGCTCGTCGGTCAGCACGATTTTGAGGTTCTTATTGAGGAACGCCGTCTCCTGCAGACGGTTGTGCAGCGTATCGAAATCGTAGATGCAGGTCTCGAAGATCTCGTCGTCGGGCCAGAAGGTGACGGTGGTGCCCGTCGAATCCGAGGTGCCCACGACCTCCATCTTCTTGACGGTCTTGCCGCGCGAGAACTCCATCTCGTAGGTGTTGCCATCGCGACGAACCTGAACGACCACGCGCTTGGACAGCGCGTTGACGACGGAGATGCCCACGCCGTGCAGGCCGCCCGAGACCTTATAGGCCGAGTTATCGAACTTACCGCCGGCGTGCAAGATCGTCATGACGACCTCGAGCGTCGGGATCTTTTTAACAGGGTGCTCGTCGACGGGGATGCCGCGCCCGTTGTCGACGACCGTGATGGAGTTGTCGGCGTGGACCGTCACCTGGATCTCGGTGCAGAAACCGGCCATGGCCTCGTCGACGGAGTTGTCAACGATCTCCCACACCAGGTGATGCAGACCGCTGGCGCTCGTCGAGCCGATATACATGCCCGGGCGCTTACGAACGGCCTCGAGACCTTCGAGAATCTTAATCTCGCCGCCATCGTAATCGTTTTCGTTTGCCACACGTCCTCCTTCAGTCAAGAAAATGTGTACAGCCTTACTAGTTTATCGTAAAAAAATACCCTCGGGAACGAGGGTATTTGGCTCTACAAGGCCACCAGATGCGATTTAAGGCTCTTTTTTGCTTTGCACGCCCTTGGCCCACTCGGCGCTGGCTCTCATGGCATTCTCGAGGGCCTCGCGCAGTTTTTGGTCTTCGATGGGCGCCACCTGGCGCTCGATCTCGGTGCGCTCGGCCTCACTTAGGTCGGCGTGCGGGGCCGGCGGGCGCTCGGTCGGCACCGGGCGCAGGCGTTTCTTGGCGGCGGGCGGCGTGTGACCGGGCGCGGTGGTTTTGAACGCCAGGCCGTCCACATGCGCGCCGGCGCGCTCCATGCGCGCGCGGATGATCTCGCGCAACAGCGTCATTTCCTGCGTCCACGAGGGCGAGTCGAGATACACCAGCAGCTCATTGGACTCGGGCAGGTAGCGCAGTCCCGTCACATGCCGTCCCTCGCGCGTGCCCGAGCACACCGCGTTCCATGCGCGATAGACCGTACGCGACTCCTCGGCGGCCTCCATCTGCGCACGGCGCTTAGGCGTTGCAGCCGCCAGGATGCGCTGGCGCTCTGCGTTCAAAAATCCGCTGAAGGCGACTGTTTCGCTCTCTCGCTCGTAATTAGCACGTCTCACCCATGCTCACCACCTTGGCTCGATCAAGCAGGTCATCGGTAAAGTACCCCAGGTTGGTCGTAGTTATGACCGTCTGGATATCATCGCCGATCAGCCGCAGGAAAGCGCCGCGACGCTCGCCGTCGAGCTCGCTCATCACGTCGTCCAGAAGCAGCAGTGGGGCGGTGCCCAGGACATCGCGAGCCACGGCAACCTCGGCCACCTTCCAGGACAGCACCAACGTTCGCTGCTGTCCTTGGCTGGCAAATGAACGGGCGGAGCGACCCGCCACGGTAAATTCAATCTCGTCGCGATGCGGTCCCACCAACGTCACGCCGCGGCGAATTTCCTCGTCGGCGCGCTCATCAAGGGCGGCCAGCATGCGCTCGTACGCCCAGCCCTTCAGCTCTTCGCGATCCTCGACCTGGGGTAAATCCCCCAGCGTGGACGCATAGGACACGTTGGCGGCTTCACCGGACGCTACTTGCCCGTAGGCAGCGCGCACATGGCCCGCCAGCCGGTCGAGCAGGGCCAACCGGTGCACGAGCAGGGCCGAGCCCGCGCGGGCAATCGATTCGTTCCACGCGCCGAGCATCTCGCGGCAGCACCAGGTCTCCTTGAGCAGGGCGTTACGCTGGGTCACGCAGCGCCCATAGGTGTTCGCAAGATCGGCATAGCGTGCGCTCAGTTGCATGCCAAAGTCATCGAGGGCGGCGCGGCGCACACTGGCGCCCCGCTTAACCATGTCCAGATGGTCGGGGCAAAACAGCACGCTCGGCAGAACCCCGCGCACACCGGCGGCAGAGCATCTCTTGCCGTTGCGGCTAAACGAGCGCTTACCGTCCTCCGCGCTCAGTCCCATATCAAGCACGCGGCCGTCGCCCTCGAGTCTCAGCTCGACCTTGCACGAGCCCACGCCGTCATGGACGAGCTCAGCTGCGGTCGGATGCCTAAACGAGGCGCCGCTCGTCAGCAGCTGCAGCGCCTCTATGAGATTGGTCTTTCCCGCCGCGTTGGGTCCCGCAAGTATCGTCACGCCCTCGTCCAGGGCAAGGCGATAGCTATCGAAGCTGCGGTAGTGCGCAACGGAAAGATCGCGGGCGAATATGGTCATGGCGCAGCGCTAGATGCGGACCGGCATGACTAGGTACAGGTAGTTGATCTTGTCGTAGGACTTGAAGATGCCCGCCTGCGAGTAGCTCTTGAGCTCCAGCGTGATCTCCTTCTCCTTGGACAGGGCATTGAGGCAGCCGAAGATGTAGTGGTAGTTGAAGGCGATGGTACCCGACTCGCCCTCGGCCTCGACATCGATCGTCTCCTGCGCAAGGTCCTGGTCATTGGAAATGGAGGACAGGCCCATCTGCCCGTTCTCGACATCGATCTCGAACTTGACGGCGGGGTTGGCGCTCGCGATAACGGCCACGCGCTTGAGGGCGGCGTTAAAGGCGGCGACGTCGATCTTGACGCTCGTCACGCACGAATCGGGGATGAGCTGCTTGTAGTTGGGGTACACGCCCTCGATGCGGCGCGACACGTAGGTAGTGTTGCCGGCCTCGAAGACGACCTGGGTGTCGGTAGCCCCGATCATAATGGTCGCCTGGCTGGCCATGATGTTCAGCGCGTCGTTAAAGGCGTCGGCTGGAACGTTGAGCTCAAAGGAGCCCTCGAGGGTCGAGGTCTCGACCTGCGTATCGCACACGGCCAAGCGGAAGGAATCGGTCGCCACCAGGCGTACGGTGTTGTTCTCGACCTTCATGTGCACGCCGCCCAGGATGGGGCGGGCCTTGTCGGTCGAGGTGACGCGCCACACGCGGCCGACCATTTCGGACAAGACATCGGTCGGCAGCTCCACGGCGCTCTCGATGGCATAGGCCGGAAACTCGGGGAAGTCATTGGCATCGAGCGTGTTCAGGCGGAACGAGCTCTTCTCGCAACCAATCAGTACCTGGCGCTCGGACAGCTCAAAGGTGACCGGGGCATCGGGGAGGGTCTTGGTGATATTGGAGAGCATCTTACAGGGGATAACCATCTCGCCCTCTTCTTCGACATGCGCCGCGATGCGATGACGGATCGAGATGGTGTAGTTAGAGGTTTGGAATTCCAAGATGCCGTCTTGGGCCTTAACGAGCACGCCCGACAGGATGGGAAGGGTGGATGCCGAAGCGACACCCTTCATAACGACGCCGATGGCTTGTGTAAGCGAGCTCTGGCTGACGGTGAACTTCATCTTTTAATACCTTTCTATAGATATAAATATCTTAATAATAGTAATAGCACTGACGAAACTGTTGATTACTCTCAAAGACGCAGGTCAGACCCAAAAAGAGAATCGACAGCAACCTGTGTGCAACAGGGGTGGTTTTCCACGTTCAAAACCTGCGCAAAACTTTTCATCACCGCGGGTTGGGTTTTAGACACCTTATGCCCGTGGTTTCGACAAGTTTTCAACAGGTGTCTCTATTTCCCTACGAGCGCAGTGTAATTTTATCGCGCAGCGACTTGAGGTCTTCGGTGACGGTGCGGTCTTCCTGGATCATCTTCTGGACCTTTTTGTAACTCGTGCTGACGGTCGAGTGGTTGCGATTGCCAAATTCGGCGCCCACCGCCGTGGTCGTCATCTCGCACATCTCGATGGCCAGATAGATGGCAATGTGGCGTGCTTTGGCGATATTGGCGTTGCGACGCGGGCCGATGAGCTCCTCGTGCGTCACGCCGTACTGCTCTTCGATGACGGACTGAACCGTCTGGACGTTGATCTTTTTGGCCGATGTGTCGAAGTACTGGCTGGCGATGGCGTCGATATCGTCAAAGGTGAGCTCCCCGCCCTCGCGCTCGCGGTCGCCCGCCTCGCCGGCGCAGCGCTCGCAAAAGCTCTCGAGTTCGCGGATGTTGGTGCCCGACACCTCTGCCATGTGTTTAAAGTGCTCGTCGGTCAGGTGCCCGCCGTCGCCCCCATAGGCCGCCAGCAGCGAGTCGTCGCCTGCCTCGGGAGCGGCGACGATGGTGTTCTCGTAATAGCGCTGCAAGATCTTGTATTTCATCTCGTAGCTGGGCTCTGCGACCAGGCAGAGCATGCCGGCGTTGAAGCGGCTGGTCAGACGCTCGTCCATGCTCAGGTCCTTGGGGGCGCGGTCTGCCGCGATGACGACCTTCTTGTTGTTGCGGATGAACTCGTCCATGAGCTGGAAGAAGTAGTCCACGCTCGCGCGTTTGCCGATGATGTTTTGGATGTCATCGATGATGAGCACGTCCACGCCGTGGTACGCCTGCATGATGGGGGCGTTGCTCTTCTTTTGGCGGTCGAACTCGGTCATCAGGTCGTCCAGATATGCCTGGGAGTTGGCATACTTGACCTTGATCTCGGGCGACTTCTCGGCGAGCTCGTTTTTGATCGCAAGCAGCAGGTGCGTCTTGCCCAGGCCCGATTTGCCGTAGATGAACAGTGATGTGCACGTGCCGCGTTCGTCCGCGAGGGCGGCAAACTTGAGTGCCGAGCGATAGGCATGGCTGTTCTCGGGGCCGTAGACAAAGTTCTCAAAGGTAAATTTTGAGTTCGCGGCGAGCGGGGCTCCATCCGCATTCTGCTCGGCCGGTACGGTCGGTGCTGGCATGGGTGAAGCGGGGGTCGCAGCTTGCGTGGATTTAGTTGGCGCTCCGCCCTTCATCTGGTTCATCATGCGACGAAAATCATCGGCCGAGAGCGTGTTCTTGATTGCAATGCCCGAATCCGCGCCCGCCGCTGCGTCGTGAGCGATAGGCATGCGCGTGACGGGTGCGTTCGTTGACGTCGCCGCCGCGGTCGGCAACGGTGCCATGGTTTCACGGGAAACATCGCCGTGCTGGTGCTCGATTGTCGGCACGTCGCCTGCGGAGGCCGGCACCGCCGGGGAAGCAGCGGGAGCCGTGGCGGGCGCCGTCGCGGCAGCAGATTCGGCCGTTGCGCCTTGCGGTGCCACGATGTCGAGCGCGATCGGTGCAAAGGCGATTTCTTCCAGATAGGCCTCAATAGTCGGCTGATGCTTTTTGAGCTGCGCGATGGCAAAGCGCGAGGGGGCCTCGATCGTGAGCGTATCTTCGGTCAGGCTTATGGCGCGCGATTGCCCCAGCATGTTGATGAGGCGTGCATCTTGGCCGTCGCGCTGGCAAAAGGCGATGGCATCCCCCAGGATGATGCTTGCTTCCTCGTCCACTGTCTCTCCCGTTCTTTAGCTCTGAGCTCGCACGCGAGCGGCGCCGAGTTCGGTCAGATGGTATTTCTGGCCATGCTTGATGACCAAGCCGGCCTGCGCCAAGTCATTGAGCGTGCGTGACCAAGTGGGGGCCGAGTTTCCAAACGCCCTCGCCAGATCGGTTGCACCGCACGCTTGATTTTGCGCCAGATAGCCCAGCGCGGCGTTGCCGCGATCGCTTACGAACACGTCCGGCTGTGGCTGCGCATACTGATTTGCTGCATTAGGATACATCATTTGAGCTGCTGATTGTTGAGAACTCTGCATCGGCGGCATTTGCTGTTGAAAACTTTGAGGCCACTGTTGGTAAGGCTGCGGAGTCATCTGCTGGGCCCAGGGGTTGTACTGCTGCTGCGGCATCTGCTGGTACGGCTGCTGATATCCCTGCTGGTACTGCTGTGGGAACTGCTGGCCATACCCCAGTGGCGGCATCTGCTGATATGGATATCCCTGTTGGTACGGCTGATATCCCATTTGCTGGCCACCCGGTGCCCCCGTCGCCTGCTGCATTGCTGCTGCATCCTGATCCGCCAGCGGCATGGCCTCTGGCACGTTTGGCGGCATCGACATCGACGCCGCCTGGGACTCTTGTGTAGGAAGCATTCCGGGCTGCTGCATCTGTCCCACGCGGGGCTGCATCTGTTGCGTTGCCATGGGCTGCTGCGCAAAAGCTCCCGGCAGGGGATATGCGGACTGCTCCGTCTCGGGCCGCACGGCAGCACCGCGCCCGCCGGCGCGTTCGATTTCCTGCACGCGTTTAGGATCCAGGCTTACCGTAACCACGGTGCCGTTGCCCATGTTGTCCTCGATGGACACGGCCCCGCCGGCGTTTTCCAAATACTCCTGCACCATGGGAAACCCTGCTCCGGTTCCACGGATATAGCGCTTCATCTTGCTGTTTGCGCTGGTAACGCCAAAGTCGAAAGCGCGCTCCTTGTCGTCGATGCCGGGTCCTTGATCAGCAAAGCGGATGGTGTCTCCGCCGTCCAGAATCGAGATGATGGGCTCGGCAAAGTGCGCGTGGATAAAGTTTTCGACAATCTCGCGGATGACCATGAGCGAGATATGGCCACCTTGTTCTTTCATGCACTGGTAGACGGTGTTGGTCGTCTCTTCCAAATACGTGCGGACATCTTGCGGATCAATGACGATCACACGCGGTGTCGACAGCATGTCGTCATAGACGGCGATGCGCGCGGCGTACATGGCTTTTGGCGCCTGCGTGGTCGTCTGCTCGCCTTCCTCACGCTCTTCGCGCACGCCGGTGATGTGCTCGTTGTCGGGTGCCGGGTCTCCGGAATCGACCATGGTGTAAAAGTCGTCAGACATGCCGCTCGCAATCTTTCAATAGGTTTCGAACAAATAGTAGCTCACCGTGCAATGTTTCTCATCTTTCGACAACTTTTCAAAACCTGTTGAAAACTTTGGAAAACGGACGAAAAGTTCTCAACATTGCCAACATGACCTGTTGAAAACTCGATGAAATATCGTGAAAAGTTGCCATGCACCGCTAAATCGAGCTCGGCTTATGGGGGAACCGTGTGAACTGCGCAACCTTTTACCTTTGATTTCTTGACATTTGAACATTGATTTCCCTACAATCTTCAAGCTCACGTGTCTATATCTGCGTCCGCGCCCCCGCGGACACTCGAAATGCAGCAGGAGGAACTTAAGATGAAGCGTACGTATCAGCCTAATAAGCGTAAGCGTGCCAAGACCCATGGCTTCCGTGCCCGTATGGCCACTAAGGGTGGTCGTGCCGTGCTCGCCCGTCGTCGCGCCAAGGGCCGCAAGCGTCTCACTGTCTAGCAGCGATACACACATCTCGCATGAAGACTATTAAGTCTCGGCAAGATTTCGAGCATGTGTTCAGTCAGGGGCGTCGTTTCAATCACCCTCTGATTCGAATGACCATATGTGAATCGGTTGGCGAAGGCGACTCCGGAAGGGTCGCCTTCGTTGGTGCTAAACGGCTCGGTTGTGCTGTCGTGCGCAACCGTTCTAAGCGTGTGATGCGCGAGGCCGCCCGCAGCTGTGGATTTCCCGTTGCGGGTTATGACATCATCTTGTTCGCAACTCCCAAGACGAGGGTTTCTTCGCCTCAGGAGATGGACAATGCATTGCGTTCGCTTATGAAACGCGCCGGCGTTGCCGGGGAGGAGCGATGAGCAATCACGTTTTGCGACGTGTTGCCATCGCTCCTATTCGCATATATCAACAGGTTATTTCGCCCTTATTGCCTGACGCCTGCATTTATTACCCAACGTGCTCGCAATACGCCATCCAGGCGATTGAGAAGTACGGTGTTTTGAGAGGCTGCTGGCTTGCCGTGAGGCGCATCGCTCGCTGCAATCCCCTGCACGTCGGCGGTTATGACCCTGTGCCCTAGCGGGCACTCGCTATCGGAGGAAAACTTACATGTGGGATTGGATCGTTAACATCCTTTTCGAGCTGCTCAAGCTCATCCAGACCTTTGCGGTCGACTGGGGCCTGTCCATCATCATCCTGGTGGTCATCATCCGTCTGCTGCTGACGCCGCTTATGCTCAAGTCGACCAAGTCGACGGCTCGCATGCAGGTGCTGCAGCCCAAGATGCTCGAGATCCAGGAGCGCTATGCCGACGATCCCCAGCGTCAGGCCGAGGAGATGCAGAAGTTCTACAGCGAGAACAAGTTCAACCCCATGGCTGGTTGTCTGCCGCTTCTGATTCAGATGCCTATCCTGTTTGCCCTGTTTACGCTGCTTCGTAACCTGCCGCAGTACTTTAACGAGGGCACGTTCTCGTTCTTCAACATCCTGCCCGACCTGACCACCACGCCGAGCGCTTCCTTTGCCGATGGCTTTATGGTTGCACTGCCTGCGCTGGTCTGCCTGATCCTGTTTGCCGTCCTGACCCTGATTCCGCAGCTCTATATGTCGCGCAACCAGACCGGCCAGCAGGCCCAGAGCATGCGTATGATGGCCGTTGTCATGACGGTCATGATGCTTTGGATGGGCTGGAGCCTTCCCGTTGGTGTTCTGCTGTACTACGATGTGTCTTCTGCCTGGCAGGTTATCCAGCAGATCTTCGTGACACAGAAGGTTATCGACAAGGCTAAGGCCGATGAGGAGGAGCGCCTCAAGAACGCGCCGCTGCAGGTCGAGGTTACCCGTCGCGAGAAGAAGCCGCGCCCGCACAAGAAGAAGTAGTCGGGATATCAATCTTATTTAGGTACCTAACTTTTGGAGTACGTTATGTCTGAAGAGATCATCGAGGATATGCTTGAGGAGGTTGCCCCGCAGATTGCGGGCGATTATCCCGAGATTGCACAGCGCTACAAGGCCGGTGAAGAGCTGACCGATGAGGAGCTCGACACCATCGCCGATGTTGCGATTTCCATTCTGCGTTCCATCCTTTCGCACTTCGATGCCGCCAACTCTCCTATTGATGAGTACGAGGGCGACGAGGGCGAGCTGATTTTGGATGTTACGGCTCCTGATCTTGCTGTTCTCATTGGCCGTCATGGTCGTACTCTTGATGCCCTTCAGGTTATGTTCTCTTTGCTGGTGAGCCGCAAGCTTGGTTTTAGGTATCCGGTTGTGGTTGACGTTGAGGGCTACAAGAGCCGCCGTCAGGACAAGGTTGCCTCTATGGCTCAGTCTGCCGCCGAGCGTGCCATCCGCACTCATAAGAGTGTTTCCCTGCCGCCCATGAATGCCTATGAGCGTCGTTTGGTTCACATTGCCCTTCGTGGCAATGATGCCGTCGATACTCATTCTGAGGGTTCTGACCCTGATCGCCATGTGGTGATTGTTGCTCGATAATCTACTCGAGCTTATGCTAAGGGGACGTGGTTTCCACGTCCCCTTTTTTTTGTCAAAAGTTCTCGATACACTGATTTTTGTCAGAAAGGAGCTTTCGTTGTTAGTACTTACTGATCAGCAGGCTGACGAGATGTTGAGTCGCTTAACTTCCTATTGCAAAGAGTATTCTATGAGCGTAACTGATGTTGAGCTGAGGAAATGTATTAAGCATTTGGATTTGGTTTTGGAAACAAATAAGACAACCAATCTCACCCGTATTCTCAACGTAGAAGATGCTGCAGTACTTCATATCCTCGACTCACTTGTTTTGCTTCCCTATATCAATAAGGCTCCTGAGGGAGCTTTGCTTGATATGGGAACAGGTGCGGGCTTCCCTGGTATTCCATTAACCATAACCACGCATCGTAGAGCTACTTATATTGACTCTGTTGGCAAGAAGGTTGATGCTGTCAATTCGTTTGTTCATGCTCTTGGATTGAAACATGCTCATGCGGTTCATGATCGCCTTGAAGAATATGCTCGAAGCCATAAGAAGCAGTTCTCTGTCGTAACTGCCCGCGCACTGGCTCCTCTACCGATTCTTGTTGAGTATGCGGCTCCGTTCCTCAAAGATGGAGGGCTATTTGTTATCACCAAGGGTAATCCTTCGGACGAGGAGCTTGCTTCCGGCATGTCAGCAGCGAAGATTTGCGGCTTCACTTTGCTTCTGAATGACGCAATCGATTTGCCTGAGGGCTTGGGCCACAGGGAGTTCATTGTTCTTAAGAAGATTCATCCAGCATCCGTTTCATTGCCTCGTGCAAATGGCATGGCAAAGAAGAATCCGCTTGCCTAGATGTTTCACGTGAAACATAATGGATACTACAACTTGCAGTGTTTCACGTGAAACATGGCGGTTGATATCGAATCGGAATGTTTCACGTGAAACATCCTCCGTTTGACAGCTTTAATACACACCAGGAGGGACCGTGGGATTTCGCGACGTTAAGCGTTCTAAGAGCGCAAAAGACACGCGTATCATTGCAATCATCAATCAAAAAGGCGGCGTCGGTAAGTCAACGACGGCTGTAAACCTTGCAGCAGCACTGGGTGAGCAGGGTCGTAAGACACTGATTGTCGATTTTGATCCGCAGGGAAACAGTACCAGTGGATTTGGAATTGAAAAAGAAGACCTTGATCACTGCATCTATGATGCATTGTTGAATGATGTGCCGGCAGAATCGCTTGTTCTTGATACAAATTGCAAAAAGGTATTCGTAATTCCAGCTACGATTCAGCTTGCAGGTGCCGAAATTGAGCTCGTAAGCGCAATTGCTCGTGAAACCCGCCTCAAAGATTTGCTTGAGCCGATTCAGGACGAGTTCGATTTTATTTTCATTGACTGTCCTCCTTCGCTCGGCCTGCTTACTATCAATGCCCTGACCGCAGCAGATAGCGTTTTGATTCCAATCCAGTGTGAGTATTACGCACTCGAGGGCGTTACGAAGCTGCTTGAGTCAATGAAGATGGTCAAATCACGTCTGAACAAGGGCTTAGACACCTATGGCGTGCTTATGACCATGTATGACTCGCGTACTTCTTTGTCGAATCAGGTTGTTGAGGAAGTTCAATCGTACTTTGGTGATAAGGCGTTTAAGACGCTGATTCCCCGTACGGTTAAAATCTCTGAAGCTCCGTCTTTTGGAGAACCGATAATTACCTATGCACCTCAAAACAAGGGTGCAAAAGCGTATATGAACCTTGCAAAAGAGGTGATCAAGCGTGCCTAGTGCAAAGAAACGTGGTGGATTGGGACGCGGACTCAATGCTTTGGTCTCAGAGGCTGAGTATGAGACCGGTGGCTCTGCTGCATCTGCTTCAAATGCCGCATCTGAAACAAAGCTACCTATTGAGGATATCGTTCCCAACCCTAATCAACCGCGAATTCACTTTAATGAAACTGAACTTCGCGAGTTGAGCGAGTCAATCCAAGAACATGGCGTTTTGCAGCCGCTCTTGGTTCGCAAGCATGGCAACGGTTATGAGATCATCGCTGGTGAGCGTCGTTACCAGGCGTCAAAGCTTGCTGGTCTTGAGGAACTGCCTGTCATCATTAAAGATGTTAATGATGAAGAGATGCTGGCTCTTGCTCTTATCGAAAACCTTCAGCGTTCTGATCTGAATCCCGTCGAAGAGGCTAAGGGCTATCGCCAGCTCATCGATGCTAGCGGTATGACCCAGGAGGCATTGTCGAAGGCCGTAAGCAAGTCACGCTCTGCAATTACAAACTCGCTGCGCCTTCTCGATCTCCCCGAAGTAGTTCAGCAGATGATTTTTGAGGGTAAACTTACTGCTGGTCACGCACGTGCGATTCTTGCAGTTCCCTATGAGGATGCTCGAATTCGACTTGCAGAGAAGGTTGTTGCGGAGGGCCTTTCCGTGAGAGCGACAGAAAATCTTGCTCCATTGTTTTCTGCCGGAGAGACACCTAAGACGCCGCGGCCTGCAACGCCTCAGTCTTTTAAAAAGGCTGCGCGTGTACTTCGTCAGGTATTTAATACCAACGTGCGTGTGAAGAGCTCGCGTGGAAAGAATAAGATTGAGATTGAGTTTAAAGACGAGGAAGAGCTCTCTCGTATTCTTGGTGAAATGATTCAGTTTGATCAAGGAGGCCAAGATGAGGAATAAGATTTTTACTGCGATTGCGTTGGCGACGACTGTCGCGGCTGGTGCCTTTGCTGGTTATAAGATCGCGACAGACGATGAACTTCGAGGCCGTTTGCTTCGTAGCGCGCAAGATATCGTTGATACATCCAAGAAGAAAATGGATGTTATGACAGAAGATGTTGCCATGCGAACTGCTCAGGTAACGAAAAATCCTAAGATTAATCAAGGTTGGGTTAGCAACCAATGGGAAAATGTAGGCTATTAGGTACCTAACAATTACCCTGCATATTTTGAGGGGTCCTTGTCTGATTCATGAGACAAGGGCCCCTTATTTTGTCCGTAAATAATGGGAAAGGTAGCAGCTGGTCCAAAATTGATGTCAATAATGAAACGGCCCCGGTTGCATATCCTGCAACCGGGGTCGTTCGATGTTTCACATGAAACGTTTTGGAGTAAGACTCCCCTATGCGTTCTTCTGAACTTTGAAGCGCTGCTTCAGCTGTCCGCAAGCGGCGTCAATATCGTTACCACGGGAGTTACGAATCGTGGTCTCGATGCCACGGGACTCAAGACGACGCTGAAGATCCTCAACCTTATGAATCGGCGACGGCTTGAGCGGGCTGCCCTCGATGTCGTTAAGCTGAATTAGATTAACGTGGCACAGCGTTCCCTCGCAGAAGTCGCAGAGCGCCTGCATCTCGGGATTCGTATCGTTGACGCCTTCGATCATGGCATACTCATAGGTCGGGCGGCGGCCAGTCTTCTCGGTGTAGAGCTGAAGTGCCTCGTGAAGGCGAAACAGCGTGTACTTCTTAACACCGGGCATGAGCTTATTGCGCGTCGACTGGATGGCGGAATGCAGGGAAACGGCAAGAGTGAACTGCTCGGGGATATCGGCAAATTTGCGAATACCGGGAATAACGCCGCTGGTAGAGACGGTGAGGTGACGAGCGCCGATACCGATGCCATCGGGGTCGTTGAGGATACGCAGCGCCTTGAGAACCTCGTCGTAGTTGGCAAACGGCTCGCCCTGGCCCATGAAGACAACGCTTGTGGCACGCTCGCCAAAGTCGTTGGATACATGAAGCACCTGGTCGACGATCTCTTGAGCGGTCAGAGAGCGCTTGAGGCCGTTGAGACCGGTAGCGCAAAAGGCACAGCCCATGCCGCAGCCTGCCTGGGTGGAAACGCAGACGGAAAGCTTGTTACGACGGGGCATGCCGACAGTCTCGACGGAAATGCCATCGTGGTACTCGAGCAGATACTTGCGCGAGCCATCTTTGGAATCCTGCTTGGTGAGTTCAGTCGGCGTATCAAAGGCAAAAGCCTCTTTAAGCTGCTCACGGAAAGCCTTGGGGAGGTTGGTCATATCGTCAAACGAACAAACGTTCTTCTCAAAGACCCATTCGATGAGCTGCTTCGCGCGGAAGGCGGGCTGGCCAAGTTCGGCCACGAGCTCGCGAATATCGTTTTGGCTCAAGTCGCGAATGTCCTGAGATTTAGTCCTGGGATTCATGGAAGCCTTTCGATTTTGGGGAAACGTAGAGGGTATCGCTACAATATGGTATCAGCTGCAGAAATTATAGAGGAGGAGTCTGCCCATGCCGGGTAAAAGCCTAGAGAACATGCACGTAGCGGTCTTGGCGGGCGGTCATTCCGCTGAGCGCGAGATCTCGCTCAATTCGGGAAAGAACGTCGTGGCGGCCCTGAAGGAGGCCGGCTACACTTCGGTGAAGCTGCTCGACACGGCTGCCGATGATTTTATGGTAACCATGGCGACCGGTGGTTTCGACGTGGCATTTATCGCCATGCACGGCGCCGGCGGTGAGGATGGTGCCATGCAGGGTGCCATGGAGACCCTGGGTATCCCCTACACAGCCTCGGGCGTGCTTGCCAGCGCCTGCGGTGCCGACAAGGAGGTCTCTAAGCTCCTGTACGCCAAGGCAGGCATTCCCATTGCCCCCGGCCTCGCGCTCGAGGTGGGCGATGAAGTCGATATCGATCATATCGTCGAGGTTTGTGGCGAGCGCTGCTTTGTGAAGCCGGCCGTCAACGGTTCCAGCTATGGCATTTCCCTGGTCCATGAGCCCTCCGAGCTGCCCGCGGCAATCGCCAAGGCGTTTGAGTACGGCGACAAAGTGCTGGTCGAGAAGTGCATCGAGGGTACCGAGATCACCGTCGGCGTATACGGCGAAGATGACGTGCGCGCCCTGCCGATTGTCGAGATTCGTAAGCCCGAGGACTGCGAGTTCTATGATCTGGACGTGAAGTATGTCGACCCTACGGATATCCATCGCATTCCGGCGCAGATTTCACCCGAGAATTACGCTCGCGCTCAGGAACTTGCCTGTGCCGCTCACAGGGCCCTCGGTTGCCTGGGTATCTCGCGCAGCGACTTTATTGTGAGCGAGGACGGCCCCGTTATCCTCGAGACCAATACCATTCCCGGCATGACCGATACGTCGCTGTATCCGGATGAGATCCGCCACACCGACGACATGACGTTCCCGCAGGTCTGTGACAGTCTGATCCGTATGGGCCTTCGTCGAGCGGGCATTGCATGCTAATCGAGGACGCGGTTTCGTCAGGAACGCCGCAGTTTGTCATCGACTCCTATGCCACGCTTGCCGACCGCGCCAAAACGCAGTCCTTCGGCCTTATCGAGGAAGATGTGATTGTCCTCGATACCGAGACCACGGGTCTTTCGGTGCAGGACAACGAGCTGATCGAGATCTCGGCGGCCCGTCTTTCGGGCCGCGAGGTCATCGACCGCTTCGATACCTTCGTGCATCCCAAGCAGCTGATTCCCGCCGAGATTACCGAGCTCACGAGCATTACAAATGCCGATGTGGCAGATGCCCCGTCGGCGGTTGAGGCCGTCGCCGCTCTCGCCGATTTTGTCGGTGGCTGTCCGGTGATCGCACACAACGCCACGTTCGACCGCTCGTTTATCGAGTCGGTCAAAGGCGGCGTCAACGTGAGCGATATTTGGATCGATTCGCTGGCGCTGTCGCGCATCGCGCTTCCGCGCCTGGCCTCTCACAAGCTGTCTTTTATGGCCGATCTGTTTGGCTGCGACTCGGTATCACACCGTGCCAATGCCGACGTCGACGCCCTGTGTGGCGTATGGCGCGTGTTGCTCGTGGCGCTCACCGACTTGCCCCAGGGCCTCATGGCGCGCCTAGCCGACATGCATCCGGACGTGCCTTGGTCCTATCGTCCTATCTTCTCATTCTTGGCAGGGCAGAACCCTGGTTCTATCTTCTCTCTCAGCGCCGCTCGTGCTGACGTTCTCAAGGCCGATCGCGCCGACGATCGGGTGGACGCCGATGAACTGCCGGTACTCAAGATGCCGAGTCGTGAGGAGATCGAGGCAGACTATGCGCCAGGTGGCCTGGTCAATCGCATGTATCCCACCTACGAGCCGCGTGATGAGCAGATCGCGATGGCGCTCGAGGTCCGCGATGCGCTGGTCACGGGCACTCATCGAGTAATTGAGGCAGGCACAGGCGTCGGCAAATCGATGGCCTATCTGGTGCCTTTTGCCGAGGCAGCACGCCGTAACAACATCACGGTTGGTATTGCGACCAAATCGAACAATCTTGCCGACCAGCTCATGTACCATGAGCTGCCAAAACTTGCCGAGCAACTGGACGGTGGTCTGTCATTTTGCGCTCTCAAGGGGTATGACCACTATCCGTGCCTGCGCAAGCTCGAGCGCATGAGCCGCGGCCAGGTCGAGATTACCACCAAGCGCGATCCGGCGGACACGCTCACGGCGGTCGCGGTCATTATGGCGTACGTCTGCCAATCAGCCGATGGCGACCTCGACTCGCTCGGCATTCGGTGGCGCAGCGTCAACCGTCCCGACTTTACGACGGCCTCGCGCGAGTGTGCTCGTCGCCTCTGCCCGTTTTTCCCTGATAAATGTTTGGTCCACGGCGCTCGCCGTCGTGCGGCGCATGCCGATGTGGTGGTCACCAACCATTCCCTGCTGTTCCGCAACGTCGCGGCCGAGGGCAGGATTTTGCCGCCGATTCGTCATTGGGTAATCGACGAGGCCCATTCCATCGAGCGCGAGGCGCGCCGTCAGTGGGCGCGTGTGGTGTCGGCGGACGAATCACGCGTTCTGTTTGAGCGTCTGGGTGGCTCGAGCACCGGCGCGCTAAGCCAGGTTTCCCGTGATTTGGCAACCTCCGAGGGCTCTACGCTCTATCTGGGCCTTACCGCCAAGGCGACGTCGACGGTTGCGCGCGCGAGCATGGCGATCGCCGGCGTGTTCGATGGCGCTCGCGAGCTCGGTCGCCGTGCCCGTGGGGGCTATGACAATGCCAATCTATGGATTGGCCCCGAGCTGCGCGAATCTGACGACTGGCATGATTTCTTACAGTCGGCCTACACTGGCATCGACGCATTGGAACAAGCTGACAAGAGCGTCGACGCGCTGGTGCAAGCCGTCGCCGCCGACAAGCCAGAGGTTGTTGTCGACCTGGGTGATATCTCGCGCCGCCTGCACGAGCTGGCCGAGAACCTAAAACTCATCATTGATGGTACCGATGAACACTACGTGTATTCGCTGCAGGTCAATCGCAGGCTGCGTGCCGGCGGAGAGTCAATGACCGCAGAGCGCATCGACATTGGCGAGGCCTTGGCAACCGAGTGGCTGCCCGAGGTTCACACGGCTATCTTTGCCTCGGCGACCATGACGGTGTCCAAAAGCTTTGAGCACTTTAACCATGCGGTCGGCCTTGATCGCATCGGTGCTTCAACGTCGTCATCGCTGCACTTGGATTCGAGCTACGACTTCGATTCGAACATGGCTGTAGTCGTTGCGGGCGATATCCCCGATCCGCGCGATCGTGAGAGCTATCTTACGGCGCTCGAGCGCGTACTGGTCGACGCCCATCTTGCCATGGGCGGATCGGTGCTCACGTTGTTCACCAATCGGCGCGACATGGAGGACCTATACGCCCGCGTTGAGCCCAAGATGGCCCGTGCGGGTCTGGAGCTCAACTGCCAGCAGCGCAACTCATCTCCTCGTCGCCTGCGCGACCGGTTTATCAACGAACCGACCTCATCGCTTTTTGCGCTCAAGGCCTTCTGGGAGGGGTTTGATGCCAGCGGCGAGACGCTGCGCTGCGTCATCATTCCCAAGTTGCCGTTCTCGAGCCCCACTGACCCGCTCTCGTGCGAGCGCAACCTGCGCGAAGACCGCGCATGGGCGCGCTATTCGCTGCCCGAGGCGGTGCTCGAGGTTAAGCAGGCCGCGGGGCGTTTGATTCGCTCGTCGACCGATAGCGGTGTGCTGATCTTGGCGGATCCTCGCCTGGTGACGAAGGGCTATGGCAAGAAGTTCTTAACGTCGCTGCCCACGAGCTCCTACCAGCGCATCGAATCGGCGCAGATCGGGCACTATCTACAGCTGTGGCGTGCACGCCACGAGCGGCGGCGCTAAAGCGGACAGACGAGGGTTTTTGCCATATCGCACAGACGCTTTGACAGGGCGGGGTCATCCAAGATGCGGATGGCTCCGCCCGCTGCGATTATCTGGCTCAGCAGCCAACGCTCGGAGCCGTAATGTACGGTTACCGTTGCCATGTCTGTCCCGCTGCGTTCGATTAGGGTGATGCCGGCCCAGTCCAGATGCTCCGCCATATCGAATGGCATCAAGAGCTTTGCGCTACGCTGCGTCCGGGCAAGGGAATCGTGGAGGGATGCAACGTCCGGTGCGTGAGGCACGACGGAGTCTTCCGTCAAGGCGAGTCCCTCGATTTTATCCATGCGATAGGTGCGCTGCTCATCGACCGCGATGTCCCAGGCAATCAGATATGTTTGGTCGCCGTTTGCTGTAATGCGCAAGGGGTCGACCAGACGCTCGCGTGGCCGCGCATCGTCCATCGAGCGATACGAGATACGACAGCGAACGCCGTCCTGAATGGCGCAGCTCAGCTGCTGCCAGTGCGACCCGTGGTTGACGGTGTCAAAGACGTGCTGGTTATAGCCGAGCTCTTCGGGTAGAAGAGCATGTCGAATTCGAGCCGCCGCCTGGGGCTCGATCCCCAACGATTCAAGTTCGTGGTTGAGCACAGCGCCCTCGGCGGCACTCAGGCGCAGCGGTAGTACACGCCCGGCGTCACCGGTGAGGACCACGCGCTCGCCGTGGCATTCGCAGATGATACGCGCACCCGATTCTCGGTCCGCGAGCGTCGAGACGATCTCGAGAATCTCGTCGAGCGACGCCCCCGTGATGTCAAAGCGACTGCAAATCTCGGTTCGTGTCATGCCGCTCTCGCCGGCGGCGTAGAGGGCCTCCATGATGTCGATGGCGCGCGAGAGCCTCTGCTCGCTGGTGAGTTTACGCACGGGCATGCTCGTGCACCGTCCTTTCAATGAGGTGGTTCCACGCCTGCTTGAGCGATTTGGGGGCCATGGGCCTCATGCCGTCCATGGCGTGGGCCATGCAAAATGAGGCGGCGGCTTCAAGATCGCGCACGTCAACGGTCCAAGTCCATCCCGAATCGGTGTGTGCGAGCTCACCTCGCCCGCGCGTGAGGCCGTTGATCATATCGATCTGCGTCTGCGGGGCGAACGAGAACGTAGCCGCAACGGGCGGGCGGTCGGCAAAATCGAATTCAAAGAACAGGTAGTCGTTGAGATTGAAGTCTGCAGGGATGGCGTAGGCCTTCGAAGGACGCCAAGCGCGAACGATACGGTCGCAGCGGAATGTCCTGATGTCGTCGGTGGCATTGTCGAGGCCGCAGAAGTACGCAACGCCCTCGCGCTCGAACATGCCGTAGACGCAGACGGTACGCTCTTTCTGCTCACCGCGTCCGTTCTGATATAAAAATCGCAGCGCGCATCGCTCGGCAAAGGCGCTCCATACCGCATCGACGGTGGGAGAGCGGCGGATCGGTGCTTCGTCCGCCGTCGTCCTGCCGGTGAGGTAGGCAATCTTGGAACGAATATCGGCAAGCGGCGCGGCAAAAGTGGATGAGCCGGCCGCTATTGTCTGGTCGATAGCGTTGAGCAGGATATCGGCGTCGTCTGCGGTGATGAGGCCGCCTGCCGCAAACGTGTGCTCGCGGTCGATTGTCCATGAGCTTTCCTCGGTCTCCTGCGCGCCGGCGGGGCGAACCTCCTTGATTAAGATGCCGCGTTCGAGCAGTTTGTCACGATCGCGCCGAAACTTGCGCTTATCCGAGTCGATATTGCCCGAGCCATATCCCAGGTCAGAATCCAAGACGATCTGCTCGGTCGTCAGCGGTTCGGGGGAGCTGTTGAGCACAAAGAAAAGATTGAGGATGCGCTGAGTCGTTTTATCGAAACTGGGCTCCGAATTCCCCTTTTTAATTGTCGCGGTCGCGTCGCTTGCCGTCATAGAGTCCTCGCATGAGAAGGTGGTTTGCTGCCATGATTTTAGTCCGATATGGAGATTAGGCTATATCCTTGTCCGCTCGGGGCGTTAAGATGGCCCGAATTCGGTCGTTTGCGCTCGCTCGGGGTATACTTTCGACTATATACGGTTCTAATGTGCATGCATTGGGCCTATTTGTCGGATTATGGATGTGGAGCGCACATGGCGAACACCCAGAACTATATTAACCACCTGCTGCAGAACACCGGCATCACGCCGGCATGCAGCGAAGAAGAGCGCTTGGCTGCCGAGGATATCGCTCAGATCTTCCGCAACCACGGCTTTGATCCCGAGGTTCAGGAGTTCAATGCCCCGGCGCCCAGCAGGTTGGCATTTGCCGTTACCGGTATTCTTGCGTTTGCCGGCGCCCTGCTGATGGGCATCGGCGGCGGCATCGGCTTGGTCGGCACCTTGCTGGCCATTGTCGGTGCCGTTCTTTACGTGCTCGAGCGCACGGGCCACCCCGTGGTTTCGCGCCTGGGCAAGACGGGCGTGAGCCAAAATGTCATCGCCTACCACAAGGCCTCGGGCCCGCTCGCGTCTCCGCGCAACCGCCCGGTGGTCGTTGTCGCACACTACGACTCTCCCCGTGCTGAGCTGCTCGCCCGCGAGCCCTATGCTTCGTATCGTGCGCTCATCGCCAAGCTGTTGCCCGTTGCCACGGTTGCCCCTGCTGCCGTTGCCATCTTGCGTATCCTGCCGCTCCCCGGCGCGCTCAAGGTTCTGCTGTGGATTGTCGCGATCCTCGCTTCCCTCGTTGCGCTCGCCAACGCGGCAAACATCATTTCTAACCGTTTTGTGCTTCCCTATACGTCCGGCGCAGTGTGCAACAAGTCTTCTGTCGCCGCTATGCTCGGCGTTATGGACAACGTTGCTCCCTTCCAGGGCGAAAACGAGTTTCCCGACGATGTTCCGTTCGATACCTATTTTGGGGAGCAGAAGCGTCGTGCCGAGGAGATGGCGCGCGCAGCAGCGGAGTATGCCGCGGCCCAACAGCAAAACGACTACGGCAACACCATCGAGTATGAAGAGCCTACCTACGCCGAGGACGAGTTCGGTCAGCCGATTGCTCCCGACGCTCAGACCGAGCCCGAACAGGGCGAGGCTTTCGACGAGCAGATCGAGGGCTTTGAGGGTGCGTCTGCCGACGAGACGCTGATTGGCGCCATTGTGCCCGAGGATCAGAATCAGGCTGTCCAGGCCGAAGAGTTCAATGACGAGGTTCCCACTGCCGAGCCGGCGGAGGAGCCTGTCGCGGCCGAGCCCGAGCCCAGGCTCTATCGCAATGCCGCCGGCAACATCCGCTTTGGTTCGGATGCCATCCGTGCGCTCGGAATGCTTCCCGAGTCCTGCACGCTCGATTACGAGGAAGGCGAGGAGCCGACGTTTGAGCCCGAGCCTGCCCCCGTCGTGACTGCATCTGCGCCCGTTGTCGCCGTGGATGATGAGTCTGCCGCGGTTGCCGCTGCCGTTGCCGAGCCCGAGGCGGTGTCCGCGATCGATCCCGCGGCAGGACTGGACATTTTGGCTCCCGCCGCGCCGGCGCAAGACGTTACGGACGAGCCTGACGACGATTACGCTGAACAGCCGAGGCGCGTGTCTTACGAGAGCGATACTGATTTCTCGGCCGAGATTCCCGCGGCAACGCCCCATGCCGATATTGCATCCGCGTTCTCTTCGATTGGCGCCAGCGCTTCCAACTTCTTTAAGGGTGCGCTTGCAAAGGGCAGGAAATTTGTCGACGATTTCGAGGGGAAGCGCGCTGCCGCACGCGAGGCTGCCGAGCAGGAGGCTATCGCTCAGCAGCAGGCAGCCGAGGCGGCACGTGAGCGCGCGGCGCAAGAGTTCGAGCAGAACGAGGCTATGCAGTCCGTGCCTGTCGACGCCGCCGAAGCTACGACGTCCTTTGAGGCTCAGCAGCACGTCGATAGCACCATGTCGTTTGATGCCGCGCAGTTCGATTCCACGATAACGTTTGAAAAGCAAGGCACCGCGATTGCCGAGCCCCTTCCTGTTTCCGATGAGCAGGGCGACGCGGCAGACGATGACGAGCCTATTGATGCTGCCGAAATCCAAGATGTCGCCGGGCACGAGCCCGTCGAGGTCAACTGTGACGAAGAGCAATACGCGGCAGCCGATCAAGGTGATTCGACCGAGGTCGAGCAGGAGGAAGTGCCTGCGGTTTCCGAGGCTCCCGAGACAGATGAGTCGAGGCCTTACTCCACGCAGATTTTCACCATGCCGACCCCGAGTGGTTCCGGTGCCACGGTTGCCGATGTTGCTCCCACCCAGGACGAAACGGTCGATTCCCTTATGGCCCAGATTTCCTCCCAGGCATCACCGCGTCCGCAGGTGAATGTTCCCGATCCGGCGTCGGCTCCGTCGCCTGCACCTTCCTCGTCTCCGCTGGCTTCGGTCCCCGATCCGTCGCTGCCGTCGATGAAGCAGGCAAACGTTGCGTCTCGCACGTCGCTGTTCGACCTTCCCGACCCCTCCGCACAGGTCAACGACCCCTTTGCTACCGCTCAGGGCCCCGAACCAACATCGGCACCCGTTGCGCCTCCTAGGCCCGTTGCGTCGGGCGCTCAGCCGATCGAGACCATTTCGGCTCCCGCCCCGGCGGCGCCCAAGTCTCGCAAGCGCGGCCTGGGCGGCCTGTTCGGTCGTAAAAAGAAAAACGAACAGGACAGCATGAGTGATTGGCTGGGCGTCGAAGACGATTACGATGCCAAGAAGTCCGGTCGCGGCATCGGTTCGTGGGATAATTTCGAGGACGATAACGATGGCTGGAAGGGCGGCGCTACGTCTTCCGACGGCGCTTCTTCCGAAGATATGCTCTCGGCTGTCGCCTCTATGGGCGACGATGAGCTGCTCGGTCACGATATCTGGTTTGTGGCAACGGGCGCCTCGGATTGTGATGGCGCCGGTATGAAGGCCTTCTTGGCTTCGCATCGCGATAAGCTCCGCGGCGTCTTCTTCATCAATCTTGAATCCGTCGGCGCCGGTAGGCTTTCGGTGGTGACGGTTGAGGGCGAACAGCAGCTGCTCAAGGGCGATCGCCGCATCATGAACCTGGTCAGCAAGGTGTGCAAGTCGTTCCATGTCGATTGTGGCGCGCTCGAGATGCCCTATGCCAAGACCGATGCCTACGCCGCCCTCGAGGCGAGCCGCCGAGCCCTCACCATCGCCGGCGTGGACGGCACGCGTCTGGCTTGCGCTCGTACCGAGGACGACCTGCCCCACAATGTCAACCCGACGAACATTGCCACGGTATCCGAGGTCGTGACCGAGGTTATCCGCCGTTCGTAGACGGAGCTCTAAGGAGTCAACGTGTTTTCGTATATTAAGCGCCATTGGCCTGTCTACGTGATTTTGACCTTGATTGCCATTGCGTTAGGGTTTGGAGCTGCCTACATCGTGGGCGCGAAGGGCTCGACCCCCGCCTCCGCAATCAGCGAAGAGGTGGAGCAAGAACAGAGCACGGGTGCCGATGGGATTCCTGAGTCCGAGCAAGCAATCGTTGATGGTGGATCTTCGTCTGCAGAGTAGATGCGGCGATTTAAATGATTGAAAGCGGGCGAGCCGGGGGACTGGCTCGCCCGCTTTTTCATCGCGCTAGCGCTTCTTTGGGATTGACCTAAGGCGAGCGAACCATAGGGCTGCGGCACCCGAGGTCAGGAGCGCGGTGATGCAAGCGGCGATGGGAGCTGATCCTGTTGCCGGTAGGTCCTGCGGTAGGGTACAGCGTTGAATGACACTGTCCTCGTCATGTGACTCAAGTTTATCGCCGCCGCCGTTGCGGCAAAGATCGACGCGTGCGCTGTTGGTGAGTGCAGTTTGGGGTGTGTAAGCCGACGTTGCCTGCATGTGCACGACTGCGCCCCGAGCATCTGTGCCAAGGATTGCTTTGGCATCGTCAAGGTCGTCGTGCTCATCTTTGAGATCATCGCGGGTCCAAGAATCCGTATCGCTTTGAGTCGTAAAGTCGGCGGCTACCGCACCGTATTCAATGCGAATGCCCGTCACGACGGTATTGGATGCAAGGTCGAGTTCTTTCGCCTCGAGTGTGGCGGATTCCGTGGTCGGGACATCCGCCTTCCAGAGGCGCCAGCCGTCGTAATCGACGAGGCGACAGTCCTCACCAAGGCTCTCTTTTACTTCGTCGGACTCAAGCCAAGGATTTTCGTGCCCATCGTCAAGCGTCGCGTTTGCCGGCTCATCGGCTTCTGTCGAGTCCAACGGCGTTGTGCGATACCACACGTTGCACAGACCGTTGAGGTCGCCGATGGCGACGGGGATTTCGATTGAGACGAATCTCGCCGTGCCGTCTTTGGCGCACTCAAGATTATCGGTAATCGTAAACTCATCAACCCAAGTAGCGGAATCGTTTCGAGCATCGATGGTATAGGAGAAAAGCCCATCACTATTGGTTTGCGTCGCGGCGCGATTTTTACCATCGCCGTTGGCCAACAGGCCCTTTTCGATAGGTTGGACAAGCTCCTGACGCTTGTCGACCTGTCCTTTGATCTCGATGGGCGCATCCTTCATCGAGACGGATTGGACTTCTCCCGTGTCCTTTATTTCAAACGTTATCTCCTCGGCAAGGTCATAGGTCCGCGGAGATATCATTTCGCGCAACGAGTAGGTGCCGGGTGCAAGATGTTCGACGCGGTGCGGCTTGTCGGATGAGGTCCAGGAGTCTATTTCGGTTTTATCGGGACCATATAAGGTGAGTTGTGCGCCTTTCACTTCCTGCTCTCCGCTTGCAGCGACCTTGGAGATATCAACCTTGGTGTAATCGTCGGATACGTTAAGCCGTGCTTCTACAACGGGTGTTTTCTGGTCGGCATAAGTAAGGTCGACAATATGGGATGTCCGATCGAGTAAGAAGCCTGCCGGCGCTTGAGTCTCGACAACCTCGTAGTGCGCGGTGCCAGATCCCAGCGGGAGGTCGTCCGCACGTGCTTCTCCAGTTTCATCCGTCGTGACGGTAGCGACAGTCTCACCGTCGAGCGCGGCAATGCTACCGTCGGGGCGCACGATATCACCCGAGGCACGGATCTCAAAGACGGCGCCCGCGAGGCTGCTGCCGTCTACGGCATCGGTTTTAACGATCCTGATGTTTCCGATCGCGGCGTGGTCATAATACGAGGCGATTGCAACGGGCGTTAGGTTCATGTCGGCGGGTATGTTTACCTCGATCTCTTCGCCGACAAGATAGGGCTCTTTGGCCGAGGTTTCGCGTACATAATAGGTGCCCGGCACGAGCGATTCGGGCAGTGTGACGGTCCCGGTCGCGTCAGTCGTAAAGGTGTCCATTACGTTATGTGCTGGATACCAGCAAGTTTGTGAGACAGGTTTGTGATTGCTGTCGAGTAGTTGGAAGGTGAATCCGGCTAGTGGAACAGAAGCGCCTGTTTGGGCATCGCGTTTTACAATTTGGAGATGCGTCGACAGAGCGTGGTTGTCCACGATATATTGAAGCTCGGCGCCGTCGGAAATCTGATTGGCCCCGACGGTCCATTCTCCTGCACGTTTAAAACCCTCGGGGACGGATTCCGGAACCTCGCGAACCGTGTAGCCGGCACGGTCGTATGGGACGGCTCCGTGGACACCGGCGGGTCGCTTGCCTGTGCCGAACCATGCTTCGGGCTGGTCTTTGGTGGAGGCAAAGCCATAGATGTTTGTAGTCAGTGTGCCAACAACCTGCTGAGAGCTGTTACTGACAACCTCAAAGACAACATCTCCTGCCGGCTGCTCCAGGCCGGATTGATCGCTATTGCCGTAGTCCTTGAATTTGGAAATCTCAAGGTCAAACGCAATGGGGATATCGGAAACGCGAGATTCGATTTCGACCACGCCTGAATCGCCGAGTTGGTCGGCTCCAACGGTGTAAGACCAACTGTCACCGGAGGGCAAATAGCCCTCGGGCGCCTTCGATTCATAGATGGTAAAGGTTCCCAGGGGGACATCGGTGAGGGTAGCTCGACCACTTTCATCGGTCCTGAGAGTTTGTGTCCATCCAGGGGTTGATTGCGATACGCACACGAATTCTGCTCCTGCGAGCGAAGCCCCAACTTGGGGGCCTGCATTCGTTGCGGCGTCGAGCTTTACAATGCGCAAGGTAATGGTGCCGGGTTGTTCATCAATGGTGACGTATCCGCCGTTATCCGTCGTGGTAAAGGCAATGCGATCGTGCAGGGGGATATAACCAGCTGGCGCTGTTGTCTCAACTAGGTAGTATGTCGTGTTGGGTAGGAGTGTTGCCTGCGCTCGACCGTTGCTGTCCATCTGGACGGTGCCGACACGCGCGCCGCTGGCGCTCTCAAAAACATCGAATGTTGCCCCGTCAAACTGATAAGTATTGTTTCCGCTGGTAATGGCAGCGTTTGCAGACTGCTTTTGGAAGGAAACAGAGACTGCCGGCAGTACATAGAGCATGTCTTGACGTTTGCTGCCGCCCGATACGGTTCCTATATAGCGCCGCGCGCGGTGCGGAGCGGCTTTGATGCTTCCTGATTTTGCGCTGTCGTGGAGCCACCGCGCAGCCGCCACGACTTCATTGTCGGCGGTAAAGTGCCCGCTCTTGGTTTTGCCCTGAGCGGTTGTGTAGGAGTAGGTGCCGTCGACATGGGTAGTGCCGTTGAGCATCCATACGGCAAGCTGGGTGGCGGCGCGGGCGCGATCGGGTGAAAGATGGTAACCGCCAAACGACGTGGCGGTAGGATATCCGTGACAAACGATTGCCGCGAACTCGTCGTCGAGCCACACCCAGCCTTGATCAAAGTTGAGCCATGGGCCGCCCGGCTTGGTGGGGCCGGGGCGCTCCTGGTTCATGCAGTAGGCAATCGAGGCGTCTTGAGCTTCATACTTGCCGATGAAGAAGGGCCCACAATCATCGCTAATAGTGCGGAAGCCGAGCTGGTCGTAGCCATCGACGGCAAATGCGGTTCCCGGTGCCAGACAGCCGAAAAGCAGGAAGAGGAGCAGGAGCAGCGGACCTGTTGCGATTGCGCTGTGGACAGAGTGCGTGGGTGCGTTGGACATGGCTGCTCCTTATCCCTCGTGCGCCGCATGGGGAGGTTGCGACGCGTAGGATGAGGCTACCCCCGAGGTTCATGCGGGTAAGTACCGGAGCCTGACCAAAAGCTTGCCCAATTCCTGACAAATTGAGCTCAAATACAACAATCAGGCAAAAGCGCAGGTAGAAGATAAGGAGAACAGGAGGCCAAAGGTCCTCGTCTCCACAATTGATGCGATTTTCAAACGAATCTCCACAGCTAAAACAAGCATCGCCACCCTTGTATCGAACAAGACAACCGCGTTATACTATCCCCCACATATGCGGGCATCGCCAAGTGGTAAGGCATCAGCTTCCCAAGCTGACACTCGCGGGTTCGAGTCCCGTTGCCCGCTCCAGTTAAGAGCACAAGCACGGCACCATCACGGTGCCGTGCTTTTTTCAATAAAGTGCCGGGACTCGAACCCGACAGGGTGCGAGCGTAAATAAACGCGAAGCGTTTATAGCGAGCAGGCAAGGTCGCCGATAGGCGACCGCAGCCGGTGCGGATTTGCGAAGCAAATACGCGGACGTCCCGT